>JAWKQS010000002.1:0-387800 GCA_041389985.1 bacterium | reverse complement strand
CGGCATGACTCTGCGCTGGCTGGCGCCGCTGGCCCTCGGCCTCGCGGGCTGCACGGCGGCCCTGGTCCGCCCCGACGCCGAGGACGTCGCCTGGGCCAGCGGCCAGTGGCCCGGCACCACGCTGCAGGATCTGCAGACCGGCCGCGAGCGCTACGTGCGCCGCTGCGCCGGCTGCCACGGGCTGTATCTGCCCGAGGCCTACCCCCCCGCCCGCTGGCCCCACCACGTGGCGACCATGGCCGAGCGCTCACGGCTGACCCCGGCGGATCAGGATCTGATCGTCCGGTACCTGAGCGCCGCCAGCCACCGCCCGCCCGCCGCCCGGGTCGCCGGGACGCCCCCTCGATAGGCCGGGCGACCGGCCCCCCGCTGCGGTAGGCTGACCCCCTCACCGCCACCGGGGGCCGCGATGATCACCACCCGCGTCTGTCCGCTCTGCGAGGCCACCTGCGGCATCGAGGTGATCCTCGATGGCGACCGCGTCGAGACCATCCGGGGGGACGCCGCCGACACGTTCAGCCGCGGCTATCTCTGCCCAAAGGCCTATGGTCTCAAGGGGTTGCAGGAAGATCCCGACCGGCTGCGCCAGCCGCTCCGCCGGACGGCGGCCGGCTTCGAGCCCATCGGCTGGGACGAGGCGTTCGCCCTGGTCGTCGAGGGCCTGCAGCGCGCCCAGGCGGCCGGGGGCAAGGACGCGGTGGGCGTCTACCTCGGCAACCCCGTCGTGCACAACGTGCAGACCCTGCTCTACGGACCCGCCCTGCTCAAGGCCCTGGGCTCGCGCCAGCTCTACAGCGCCAGCTCCGCCGACCAGCTCCCCAAGATGATCTCCTCGGCGCTCATGTTCGGGGGATCCTTGAAGATTCCGGTCCCCGACCTGGACCGCACGGACTTCCTGCTGGTGCTCGGGGCCGACCCGATGGTGTCCAACGGCAGCCTCATGACGGCCCCCGACGTGAAGCACCGCCTCGCCGCCATCCGCGACCGCGGCACCCTCGTCGTCGTGGATCCGCGCCGCAGCGCGACGGCGCAGATGGCCTCGGAGCACCTGCGCATCCGGCCCGGCACCGACGCGCTGCTGCTGCTGGCGCTCTGCCAGGTGGTGGTGGCGGAGGACCTGGCCACGCCCGCCGCGCTCGCCCACCTGGACGGGCTGGAGACCGCGCGGGCCCTCGTCGCCGACTTCCCGCCCGAGCGCGTCGCGGCCGCCTGCGGCCTGGAGGCCGAGGCCATCCGCCGCCTGGCGCGGTCGTTCTGCGCGGCCCCCTCGGCCGCGTGCTACGGCCGCATCGGCACCACCTGCCAGGCCTTCGGCACCCTCGCGAGCTGGGCCGTCGACCTGCTCAACATCCTGTCGGGCAACCTGGATCGGCCCGGCGGCGCCATGTTCGCGACCCCCGCCGCCAACCGCGGGGCCAACCGGGCGCCCGACGCGCGGCGCCCCACCCGCCTCGGCCGGTGGAAGAGCCGCGTCGCCGGCTGGCCCGAGCGCTTCGGCGAGCTGCCGGTGTGCACCCTGGCCGACGAGATCCTCACCCCCGGCGAGGGCCGCATCCGCGCGATGATCACGGTGGCCGGCAACCCCGCACTGAGCGCCCCGGGCTCGGCCCGGATGGCCGCTGCCTTCGCCGACCTCGACTTCTACGTGGCCATCGACTTCTACCTCAACGAGACCACGCGCCACGCCCACGTCATCCTGCCGCCGCCCTCGCCCCTGGAGCGGGGCGGCTACGACCTGGCGTTCTACCAGCTCGCCATCCGCGACGTGGCCCGCTACTCGGCGCCCACCCTGCCGCGCCCGGCCGGGCAGCCCGAGGAGTGGGAGATCCTGCTGACGCTGGCCAAGGCGCTGATGGGCATGGGCAAAGCCCCACTGGCCATGGCCGACGCGTTCGTCCTGCGCCAGCTCGCCGAGCGGGAGGTGGCCGAGGCCCGGCGCCGCTGGCCGGAGCTGGAGCTGAAGGCGGTGCTGGCCCGCCTGGACGCGGACCACCCCGGCGGCGGCCCCGATCGCCTGCTCGATCTGCTGCTGCGGCTCGGGCCCTACGGCGATGGCTTCGGCGGCGGCGAGGGCCTGAGCCTGGCCGCCCTGCGCGCCGCCCCCCATGGCGTCGACCTGGGCCCTCTCAAGCCCCAGGTGCCCGACGGCCTGGGCACCCCCGGCGGCCGCATCGACCTGGCGCCCGCCCTCATCGTGGCCGACCTCGATCGCCTGCGGGCCCACCTCGACGCCCCGGCGCCCGACTTCGTGCTCATCGGCCGCCGCGGCCTGCGCTCCAACAACTCCTGGATGCACAACCTGCCCGCGCTGGTGAAGGGCAAGTCCCCGTGTACACTGCAGATTCACCCCGACGACGCCGCCCGGATCGGCGTGGCGGCGGGGGGCAGCGTCCGCGTCGAGAGCGACGCCGGGGCCGTCGTCGCGCCCGTCGAGATCACTGCGGATCTCCTGCCCGGCGTCGTCTCGCTGCCCCATGGCTGGGGGCATGACGACCCCCACGCGCGGCTATCGGTGGCGGCCGCTCACGCCGGCGTGAACGTCAACCTGGTCTCGGATCCGCGGGCGGTGGACGCGGTGAGCGGCAACGCCGCCTTCAACGGCCTGCCCGTTCGGCTGTCCGTGACGCCGTGACGGGCGCGCTGCTCGGCCTGCTGCTGCTGGCGACGCCCCCTGCCGACGAGCCGCCGGGCTGGGTGCGGGCGTTCATCACCTTCGGCGGCGCCCTCGGCGGCAGCGCGGCGGGCCTCATCGCGGGGGCGAACATCGGCAACGACGTCGGCGGGCCGGACGGCGCCATCACGGGCATGACCTGGACGGTGCCGCTCCTCGCCGCGCCCGGCGCGCTCCTCGGGGCCGTCGTCCCGGGCGCTGGCGACGACGACCCACCCTCGGTGGCCGGCGCCGCGCTCGGCGCCGGCCTCGGCGCCGCCGTGGCCCTGGGCGCGGGCCTCGTCGTCGCCGAGCGGGACGCCGACGCGGGCGCGCTGACCAGCAGCCTGCTGGGCCTCGTGCTCACCACAACCGGCGCAGCGCTCGGGGCGCGCTGGTAGGGCTCACGGCGGCTCGACCTCCTGCAGGAAGTCGGCTCTCCTCGGGGCGCACACCCGGGTCGGCGAGGGTGCCACGTCCGACGGGGCCGCGAGCTCAGGAAGGTGGGGCCCTCCTGCTCGACGGCCGGCCTCGGCGAGCGCACGGCCGCCCTCATGCCCGGCGTCATCGCTCTGCGCCATGGCTGGGGACAGGGCGACCCCGAAGCACGCTCTTCGGTGGCCACCGCCCACAGGGGCGCAACATGAAGCCCGCTGAGCGGCAACGCCGCCTTCAACGGCCTGCCAGCGAGGCTGTCCGTTTAGTACATCACCAACGCCGAGCACCAGCGCATCGGCCGCCGCGTCAACGGCGGCCCCTGGACCTGGTGGCTCTACGCGGGCAGCCTCACCCCGGTCGCCGAATACGACGCCGACTTCCGCCTGCGCAAGGTCTTCGTCTACGGCACCGGCCACGCCCCCGACCACGTCATCACCTACGACGCCGCCGGCCTCCAGACCGCCCGCTACCGCTTCGTCACCGACCAGGTCGACCGCATCCTCGGCCTCGTCGACGACGCCGGCGCCTGGGTCCTCGCGTACACCCCCTTCGGCCGCCGCACCTGCTCAGCGCCGCCCCCGGCATCGACGAGTGAACCGCCCCGGGGTCCCCGAGGATCGCGTTGCCCGCGTCAGGCCATCGCCGGCCGCCGAGCAGCCTGGGGCTGTCAGACCTCCAGGGGCTCGGCCTCGTCGGTCCAGGCGCTCAGCCAGGTGCCGCGGGCTTCGACCTCCTCCAGGAAGTCGGCGAAGCCGGCGTCCTGGCCGAGGGTGGCGGTGTCGGCGATGACGAGCAGCAGGCGCTTCGCGCGGGTGAAGGCGACGTTGAGGCGGCGGTGGTCGGCGACGAAGCCGACCTGGCCCTGGTCGTTGCTGCGCACGAGGTCGACGACGATGGCCTCCTTCTCGCGGCCCTGGAAGCCGTCGACGGTGCCGATCTCGAGGCCGGCGGCGAGCTCGGGGGCGAGGGCGTCGCGCAGGCGGCGCCGCTGGGCGTTGTAGGGGGTGATGACGGCGAGGTCGGCGGGCGCGAGGCCGCGGCTGAGCAGGCGGCGGACCTCGGCGACGGTGCGGTCGGCCTGGCCGTCGTTGTACGCGCTGCCCTCCAGGTCGGTGGCGTCCTCGCAGCCCTTGCCCGCCATGTCGACGAGGACGAGGGGCGTGGGGCGGCTCTCGTCGGGGCGCACGCCCAGGTCAGCGAGGGTGCGGGCGGCGACGTCCGGGGGGGCCGTGAGGCGGCCGCTGTAGCGGGTGCGCGCCGGAAAAGCCATGAGATCCGCATGCATACGGTACTGAACCGCGAGCAGGGCGACGGCCTCGGGCCAGCGCTGGGCGACGCGCTCGAAGAAGGTGGAGCCGAGGCCCTCTCGCTCGACGTCGGGGTCGATGACGGTGGGGGGGAGCTGCTCGGGGTCGCCGGCCAGGATGGCGATGGGCGCCCGGCCGAACGCCGCGAGGGCCAGGGGATCGGGGGCCTGGGTGGCCTCGTCGAGGACGACGACGTCGAAGGTCAGGTCGCGGGGCACGGCCGTCTGGGCGCCGGTGGCGGTGGCGCAGAGGACGGGGGCGCTCTGGAGGATGGCGCCCTGGGCGCGGCGCACATGGTCGCGGGCGTCGCGCTCGAGGCGGCGGGCCTCGGCGAGGGCGTCGCGGAAGGCGCCGCGGTCCAGGCTGCCCCGGTCGCGGCGGACGTAGGCCCGGTCGCGCAGGCGGCGCGCCTCGCTCGTCCAGCCGTTGGCCAGGCGGCGGGCGTCGGAGGCGTCGAGCAGGGCGTCGAGGCTGCGGGCCTCCACGGCGGCGGCGACGCGGGTGGGGTGGCCCAGGCGCACGATGGGCAGGCCGGCGGCGAGGAGGCCCGCGGCCAGGTGGTCGGTGGCGGTGTTGCTCATGGCGCAGGCGAGGACGCGCTGGCCGCGGCGCACGGCCTGGACGATGACCTCCACCAGCGTGCGCGTCTTGCCCGTGCCCGGGGGGCCATGGATGAGGGCCAGGCGCTCGGCGCCGAGGGCGCGATCGACGGCGGCGCGCTGGGTGGCGTTGAGGCCGGCGTCCGCCGGCAGCCAGGGGGCGGGGGCCTGGAACGTGGGCGCCTCGTCCCCCCAGAGCACCGCGCCGAGCCGGGCCTCGGGCTCCCGGGGGCGGGCGTTCTGGAACCAGCGGATGGCGCCGGCGCCGATGGTGAAGACCGTCTGCGGGTCGTCCAGATCCACATGGAAGTGCCCGTGCAGGATGCGATCTGGGACCTCGCCGTCCACGGTGATGGCCACGCGGTCGCCGCGCACGCGATCGGCGAGGCCGCGCACGGCGTCGCGGTCGTCGGGGTCGGTCCACCACAGGCGCACGGGGGTGCCGGGGCGCAGGCGCAGCTCGCCGCCGGGGGGGCGGCGCAGCCAGAGGCGCGTGCGGTCGCCCGGGGCCACCTCCACCTCGTCCACCTCGACGCTCTGCAGGGCGTCGCCCCGCGCCACGCGCTCCGCCAGGGTGCTCTCGCGGCGGGCGGCCACGGCCCGGGCGGTGACCGTGGCGCGCTCCCGGGCCCAGAGGCCGGCCAGTCGTTCCAGGAAGGGCTGCATGGCCCACCTGTCGGCCGTCTGGACGCCGGCGTCAAGGGGCGGCATCGTGGGGGCGATGCACACGCCCCCTGACGGCCGCCCGCTCGCCGGCCCGGAAGACTTCCTGCGCCGGATCGACCAGGCGGTTCCCCTGAACTTCTGCGTGGTGGCCGAGGTGGAGGGTCCCCTGACGGATCGGGCCCTGCGCGTCGGCCTCAAGGCGCTGCAAGCGCGCCACCCCCTGCTGCGGGTGGGGTTCTCGACCGAGCCGGTCCCCGCCTTCGTGCCCCTCGACCAGCCCCTGCCGTTCGACGTCTGCGTGCAGCCGGAGCCCGCCTGGACGGGCGCCATCGTGGACGAGCTCAAGCGCCGGTTCGGCGAGGGGCCGCTGGCCCACCTGCTCTGGATTCGCCACGGCGATGCCCGCAGCCGGGTCGTGCTGACGTTCCACCACGCCATCAACGACGGCCACGGCGGCATGTACGCCCTGCGCGATCTGCTCTCGGCCGCCGCAGCCGAGCTGGCCGGCCAGGCCGTCGCCGCGACCAGCCTGCCGCTACCTCCGCCCATCACCGCCAGAATTCCTCGCAGAATCAAAGGCTTGCGAGCCGTCTGGCCCCTGCTCTCCGTCGCCCTGCGCGACCTGGGCCGCCTGATCCGGCAGGGGCACGCGCGGGGCCTCGTGCCCGAGGCGCCCTGCGATGTCGGCAACCGGACGCTGCATGTGGTGGCGCGCACCCTGGATGCGGAGAGCACCCGCCGCCTGGAGGCCCGGGCGCGGCGCGAGCAGACGACCGTCCACGGCGCCCTGCTCGCGGCGCTCGGGCAGGCCCTGGCGGCCGAGCGCGGGCGGCCGGTCACGCTGGCGCTCGGCTCGCCGGTGGATCTGCGGCCGCGCCTGGAGCCGCCGGCGGGCGAGGCGGTGGGGCTGTTCGTCGGCATGGTCGCCTCGGCCAGCCGCATTGATCCGGCCGGCGAGCTCTGGAGCCTCGCGCGGCGGCTGAGGGCCGATGTGAAGCGGGACGCGGATCGTGGCCTCGCGGTGCTCTTCCACGGGCTGATGGGCTGGCTGGACCGCTGGTGGCGACGGGGCGGGGCGGACGCGCGGACGGTGGCGCGGCGGCTGTACCACTTCGTCCCGGCCTGCGCGGGCATCACGAACCTGGGCCGGCTGAGCCTGCCCGATCGCTACGGCCCCCTCGCCGTGCGCTCGCAGATGTTCTTCGTGCACCCCTCCGCCCTGGGCGACCTGGTGGGGACGGCGGCGTCGTTCGGGGGTGCCCTGCACCTGAACCTGTCGGCCATGGCCCCCGCGGTCAGCCCGCCCCGGGCGCAGGCGCTGGCCGACGCGATGGTGGCCCGCCTGCAGGCCGCCTGCGAGGATCCGTGAAGCGCGATGACGTCCCCTGGTCGCCGCCGCGGGTGGCCGACCTGCACCGGCGCCTCGCCGGCGTCGAGCCCGGCCTCGCCGGCGCAGCGCGGCGACTCGCCGCCCCGCCGAGCCTCAGCCGGCTGCACCTGGGCGCGGATCGGGTGCCCGCGTGGCACTGTGTGGCCGAGCGACGGCGGGGGCCGGTGCTGAGCCTGGCCACCCTCGATCCAGCCGCCACGGCCGATGAAGTCGAGGCGCGAGCGGTGAGCCTGGCCCTGGGGTGCGCGCTCTTCGAGGTGCCCCTGGGTGCGGCTGCCGGCGCCGTCGCGGCAGCCACCGCGACGCCGGAGCTCGCCCGGGCCTGGCACGGCGCCCTCGGCCCCGGGCCGGGCCGGCTGGTGCTGGGGGCACCCCCGGCGTTCGCGGCCCTGCTCGCCGAGGCCCACCCGCACGCGGAGCCGGGCGTCTTCAGCAACCTGCCGCTGACCCGCGGCGGCCTGCCCGAGCGGGACACGGCGCTCGCCCGCGGGGCCTTCCTGGCCATCCAGGCCTTCGCGCGGCGCACGCGGCTGCGGCGGGGCCCGCGGGTCGTCACCCAGGGCCACAGCCCCGAGGCGGTGCTGCTCGGTGGCCTGCTCGCCCAGGCCGGCTACGAGGTCTCTCCACCGTGGAGCCCGCCGCCGCGCGACGAGCCCGCCCCGCCGCCGCTCGCGCCCGGCGCCGAGGACGCCGAGGTGCTGGTCGTCGCGATCCCCCATGGGCTGCACCCGGGCAACGCCGGCAAGGTCGCGCCGCGGCTGGTGGTCGAGCTGGCCGTCGGCGGCGTGGCCGAGGCGCTGGACGAGGCGCTGATGCAGGCTGCCGTCCCCGTGCTGCCCGACTTCCTCGTCCGCGGCGGCGAGGCCGTCGCCGCCGCGCTGGAGCTCGTCCCCGCGTTCCCCCGCCTGGACGCCGAGGCCGTCCGCAACGCCCTCGCGGCTGCCGTCGAGCGCGCCATCCGCTCGGTGTGGGAGGAGGCCACCACCGCCGGGCGCAGCGCGCGGGAGGCCGCGCTCACCCTGGCGCTGCGCCGCCTGGACGCGGCACACGCCGGCTAGAAGCCAGTAAAAACAACAGCTTGCAGCGGTGGCGCCCTAGACGTCGACGCCGAGGAGCGCCAGCGCGATAAGGGTGAAGTCGTAGGCGACGTGGCTGACGATGCTGACCGTGGTGCTCGTGCGCTGGCGGAGCACGCCGAAGGCCAGACCCAGCGCGAAGACCACCAGCACGCCATCCAGGCAGTACTGCAGGGCGTGCAACGCCGCGAAGACCACATTGGCGCCCACGAGGCCGAGACGAGGCTGGAGCAGCCCCCGGATGGCCAGCTCCTCGCCCACCCCGGCGGCGATCGCCAGCGCCAGGCCCGAGCCTGCTGTGAGCGTCGACAATCCGAAGAGCTGCTCCATGGCGTCGCTGTGGGTCACCGGCACGCCGACGGCCGCCAGCCCACGCTCCAGGAGTGTGCCCAGCACCAGCGCGGCGGGCACGAGGGCCAGGGCCGCGCCGACCCCGAGGCCCAGGCCCCGGGCGGACGGCAGCTCCAGACCCAGGCGCCGGCAGGTCGCCCGGGCGTTGCGGACGGACCCGAAGCCGGCCAGGGCGAACGACCCGGGGATGATCCACAGCAGGGGCAGGAGCTGATCGGCGGCCGACTCTACGCTGGCGACGCCCTCGGCCTGCATGACGTCGAGCAGCAGAGCGCGCCCGCCGCTCGCGATGAGGGGGGCCAGGCAGGCGAGGCTGAGGCAGGTGCAGAGCGCCACCGCCAGGCGGTGTACGGGATCCTGGGCGTGGAGGCCGAGGGCACGGATGAGACCTGCGGCCGGGGGAGAGGCGGTGCAGGCGGCGAGCGTGGCCGCCAGGGTCAGCCCCACCCCGACCGCCTGGGCATCCAGCGGCCACGTCCGCCGGGCGACGGCGGCCAGCCAGGCCACCGTGACCAGGGCGAGCAGCGCGGCGATGGTCCAGGCCGCGTGCGCCGCCTCCGGCCGGCGACGGCCCAGCTGGGCCAGCACGCCCACGACGATCAAGGGGGCCGCCAGCACCCCCGCCTCGGCGACATCGGCCAGCGCCCCGCCCACGACGAAGCCCGTGACGAGGAGCGCCCCGCCCAGCGCGAGGCCGGCCAGGAGCACACGGCGGTCCCGAGAGGACGCAGCCTCGGCCTCGCCGATCCGGTCAACGCCCATGGACACCTCCTGCGCCAGCGTCCGGCCCGGCTACCCCAGGGCGCAAGCCCTCGCCCCGGCGGCGAGGGGGCACGCCCGGAGCCGGGAACTTTTTTCTCAATATTATCGATAGATTGCAAAATAGCCTGCGACACGCGCCGCGACTGACCGAAGGAGTGAGAGGCCCCCACCACGCGGAGGACTCTCCCATGGCCGACACGCTCATCATCCAGGTGCCCGACCGGCTGCTCTACAGCCCCCGGCTCAAGCGCTGGGTGCTCGTCTCCGAGGTCACGTCCAAGACCTCCAACGACCTCTTCCTCTTCGTCCCGCTGGAAGTCGTCGTCGCCATCCTCAACGGCATCATCGGCCGCGCCCAGGCGCGCTGCCACGAGGAGGGCGGCTTCGGCTTCGACTTCGACCTCTACGGCTACTTCTTCATGTCCAACCACCTGCACTGGCTCATCGGCGTGGACACGCTGGTCCACAAGAGCATCGTGCTGGAGTGGGTCAACCGGGAGATCGCCCGGCGAATCAACAAGTTCCACGACCGGAGCGGCCAGGCGCTGGTCCCCAGCACGGCGATCCAGATCACGACGCTGGAGAAGGCCCTGGACCGGCTGCGGTACGTCATGGGCCAGGGCACGGCGGCCATGAAGTCGCGCCACCCGGCGGACGACGTCTTCGCCTGCTCCAACCCGGCCTTGTTGCGGGGCGAGAAGCTGCACGGCGTCTTCGTCCACGCCGACGGCCGGCGGGAGGAGACGACCGTCCGCATCGACCGCCTGCCGGGCCTGGGCGACCTGACGGAGAAGGAGCACCGGGCGCTGATGTGGCAGCTGGCCGACGGCATCGCCGCCGAAGCCCGCCCGCGGCGCAAGAAGGCGGGCCTGCCGGTGCCCGACCCCGAGGCGGTGCGGCGGGTGGACCCGATGACGCGGCCGAAGGAGCGCGACCGCAGCCCCGCGCCGGTGGTGCATGGGCCGCCCGAGCACCAGGAGGAGTGGCGCAAGCTCCACGCCGAGCTCAAGGACGCCTACACGACGGCGCACATCGCCTACTGGAAGTGGCTGGCGGACCCGACGTTGCCGCTGATCCCGTTCCCGGCGAACACGATTCCGCCGTCGCATGCGCGGAAGAAGCTCAGGGCGCTGGCCGAGAGCGGCTGACCCACAGCCGCAAGTATCCGAAAAGACGACAGAACGAGCACCGAGGCGAGGTGCCACGGGCGAAGTACGCGCTGAACCCGCCGCCCGCGTCGCGACCAGCCTCCACATCGCCTCATCCGGCCCTCGACCCCATGCCACGCCCCCCCTCGCAGGAGTGATTGCGGGCCATCCGCCCCCCCGCCGTTCAGTCACACCGCAGCGCTACACCTTCGTCCCGACAAACCCGGTAGAGCGACTCCCCCGCATTCCAGTCACACGACAGCGCGACACCCCCAGGCCGACGAACCCAGTAGGTCTCCGTGGCCGGGCAGGGGCGCGGGGTGGTGGGGTGCAAGTGCCTGACTTCCAAGCACCGATCACGACCCGCGTGCGCGAGCTTCTGCGAATCGGCATACTGAACACATGATCAGCAAAACCCTCTCCTTTCCCCTCGTTCGTCCCGAGCCGCTGGAGTCGCCCTTCGAGGCCGAGGTACGGGCGCTGGATGGGCCGCTGGCGGCGGGGGTGCTCGCGGCTGGGCAGGTGACGGAATGGGTGGGGGAGGCGTCGTCGGGCAAGGCGGCGCTGGTGGCCTGCCATGCGCGGGCGGCGCTGCGGCGGGGGCTGGCCGTGGCCTGGGTCGATGCACGCTGCCAGCTGCTGGCGGGGGAGTGGGCGGACGCCGGGCCGGGGCTGCTGTGGATGGTGCGGCCCCCGGCACCTGAGGAGGGGGCGTTCTGTGCGGAGGTGATGCTGCGGACGGGATGCTTCCGGCTGGTGGTGCTGGATGAGGCGCCGGCGCTGCGGCGTGAGGCGCTGCTTCGCCTCCAGCGTCTGGCTCGGCAGACCGGCAGCAGCGTCGCGGTGCTGACGCAGCAGCCGGCCGGGCACCGCGTGCACCGTCGGGTGCAGGTCGCGTCCACGGTCCAGCCGTCCGAGACGGCGGGGCGGGCCGCCTGGCTCGATGGTCGCCTGGAGCCCGTCTGGCAGGTCGCCCTCGAGTCGGCCGCCGGTGAGGGTCGGGTGTGGCTGTCCAGCCAGCGAGTGGCCCGGCTCGCGGTGCATGCCGCTTGCCCGGATCGGCCGCAGAGCCGCACACGGCCAGGCGCGCGCTATGGGGTCTAGAGCAGTGGACAAAAGGTCGGACCGAGCCGGGCGAAGACCAGGTCGCCGATGGCGAGGCGCGAGGAGAAAGCGTGGTTGGGCGACCTGGGCCAGGCAGGCGACGGGAGGCCTTTTGATCGATGCTCTCGCGTGCGGGCGGACCGAGCCGGGGCGAGGACCGGAGCGCGAGGGCCCGAAGACAGGGGTGGTGCTCCGATGAGCGCGCGTGAGGCCCACCATGTCTGAAAATCGCTGGAGAATCGCATACCTGGCGATTCCTCACTTCTCCATGGCCCAGGCGCTGCTCGATCACCCCGACGCGCGGGGGCTGCCCGTGGCCCTGGTGGCCGAGGGATCGCAGGCGGCGCATGTGGCGGCCTTGAACCGCGCCGCCGCCGCCGCTGGTGTGACCCTGGGCCAGACGGCCAGCCACGCCCGGACTCGCTGCCCGACGCTGCGTTGTCTGCCCTGGGATCCTGCACGCCTGATCGACGCGACGGCGGAGCTGACCGCCGCTCTGCAGGTGCTCTCCCCCCTGGTCCTGCCCGTGGAGGGCGAGCAGGGGGCGTGGTGGCTCGATGCACGGGGCCTGGGGTTGATCGGGGGGGAGGTGGGGTTCGTGGCCCGGGCGCGTGACCTCCTCGCCGAGCTGGGCCACCCCCGGGTGCGGCTGGGCCTCGCCGACACCGCCAGCGCGGCGCGCGCGCTGGGTCGCCACCCTCATCCCCCCGAGCCCCCCATCATCCCGCCCGGGGGAGACGCCGCCTTCCTGGGCCAGCTGCCGCTGGAGGCCCTGGAGCTGGATGACGAGGTGGGTGCGGTGCTTCAGCAGCTCGGGGTGCAGACGGTCGCTGCCCTGCGCGCGCTGCCCACCGGTAGCCTGGAGGGTCGCTTCGGGCCTGCCGGCCGGGCCGCCGTGGAGCGCGCGCTGGCCCAGGATGCGCGCCGGCCCCGGGGCAGCCTGCGAGAGCCGCTGCCCGAGGCCGTGCTGGTGCTGGAGCAGCCGGTGGATCAGACCGCTCCGCTCATCTTCGGGCTGCGGGGGCTGCTCGATCCGCTGGCCTCGAAGCTGGTGGCGCGCGGCCTGGCGGCTCAACGGCTGGCGATGATCTTCTCGCTCGATGACGGCACCGAGCGCACCGAGGTGCTGGATCCCGTGCGGCCCCTGCATCACCCCGCGGGTCTCTTCGAGCTGCTGCGCGATCGGCTGGAGCGGCTGTCCCTCGACTCGCCCGCCGTGGAGCTGCGCGTCCGGGTGCTGGCCGCCCAGGCCATCGTGCCCGAGCAGGTCCACCTGGACGCGGGCCGCTTCGATCCGGTCGCCCTGGACGGCGCGCTCAACCGGCTGCGCGGTCGCTTCGGGGCGAACGTGGTGGTCGTGCCCCGGGCCGTCGATGATCATCGCCCCGACGCCGCCGGTCGCTGGGAGCCCGTCATCGAGGCCCCCATCCGGCCGGCCGAGGTCCACGCCCCCCCGGTGGCCCAGCCGCCATGCGCCTTGCACCGTGCCCTCCCCCGGCCCGAGCCGCTGGAGGTGCGGACCGATCCGGCGGGCCGGCCCGTGGCGGCAAAGCTCGGCGGCCGCTGGCGCCACGTCCAGGCCCATGGTCCCGAGCGCCTCTCCGGCCAGTGGTGGGAGGGCGGGTGGGCCCGCGAGGACTGGCGCGTGGCGGTCCTGGGTCAGGTGCTCTGGATCTCGAAGGAGGCGGACGAGGGCTTCGTGCTGCGCGGGTGGTGGGACTGACCGGATCGAGGGGCGGCTCGAGGGGCTGAAAAAGGGGAACCGGCGCGCTCTTCGATGGAGTGGGGGAGTAGGGTCGAAGAGCGCGCCGGGGAGGGAACGGCGATCAGATGCCTCCCCACCCGCCCCTGGTCGCGGGGGCTGGCAGGACGGACTGTTGCGTTCCCGGCGTCAATCGGGCTGCGACTTCGTGGGCGGCGGCAGCGAGACCGCCCCCGCGACGCTGCGGATGTGCAGATCCCGCTGCGGGAACGGGATCTTCACGCCATTGTCCACGAAGGCCCGGTTGATGGCGGCGTTGAGCCGGTGGATGGTCTGGAAGCGCACCCAGGGGTCGGGCAGGTGCACCCGCAGCTCGAAGTCGAGGGAGCTGTCGCCGTGCCGGCTGAAGATCACCTCGGGCGCCGGGGCCACCAGCACGACGGGATCGTCGGCGGCCACCTGGAGCAGCAGGCTGGTCACCTTGCCGACGTCAGAGCCGTAGGCCACGCCGATGGGCACGGTGATGCGGATCATCCGGTCACCCCGCGTCCAGTTGGTGACCTCCTTCGTGATCAGGTCTTTGTTGGGCATGATGATCTCGCGCCGGTCCAGGCTCAGGATGGCCGTGGCGCGGATGTTGATGTGCAGGACGCGCCCCTCCAGCGCCCCCACGGACACGAAGTCCCCGACCCGGATCGGCCGCTCCACCAGCAAGATCACCCCGCTGATGAAGTTGGAGACGATCTCCTGGAGGCCGAAGCCGATCCCGACGCCGAGGGCCGCCATGAGCCAGGAGAGCTTGCCGAGATCGAGGTGCAGCGCGGACAGGGCGGCGAAGAGGCCGACGAAGAAGAGCAGGTAGCGGGCGATGGTGGTGATGGCGTACTGCACGCCATCATCGAGGGAAAAGTAAGGAAAAACAATAGCTTTCATGATGTTGGGCAGGGCGCGGACCAGCCAGATGACCACCGCGAGCGCCACCAGCGCGCCGACGACGTCCAGCAGGCTGATGTGGGTCCCATCCGCGAAGGCGTAGAGGTGAATGGCGTCGAGCAGCCGCACCGCCCCCTGGTCCACGCCCCAGACGAGCGCGAGCAGGAGCGCGCCGGTGGTGACGAAGACAGGCCGGATCCACCGCGGCGCCCGCGGCGTCTCGCCGTCCTCGGCGGTGTGGGCCCGGCGCCAGGCCTCCGTCACCATGATGCGCGTCAGCGCCAGGGGCACCACGACCAGCAGCGAGAGCACCATGCCCCGGGCCAGCCGGCCCGCCCCGTAGCGGTAGCCGGCGACGTCCATGGCGATGACCGCGACGATGGCCAGGAGGATCATCGCCCGGAACGGCGGCGCCAGCGATGCACGCTCCGGGCGGTCACCAAAGGCCCTGGCCAGCGCCGCCATGAGGGGCCCCCGACGCCGCAGCGCCCGGGCGCCGGCCAGCAGGCTGACGGCCCCGAGGGCGATCCACCCCACCCGCGCGAGCACCACGCCCCGGACCGGCGGCCCCGAGAGGAGGCGCTCGGGCAGCAGGCAGACGGCGTAGCCGGTGACGATGAGGCTCAGCACGCCCGCCGCCTCATGGGCGCGATCTGCCGCCACCCCGAAGTGCTCCACCAGGACGCCGTCGCGCCCGAGGAAGAGGTGCGTCAGCGACCACGCCCACAGGCTCACCGCAGCATGCTCCAGCAGGGCCTGGAGCGTCGGCCGGATGCCATCGGGCAGGCCGGTGCGCCCGACGATGAGCTCGGCCAGCAGCAGCGTGAGCGGCCCCAGGCTCGACAGCAGGATGCCGAGGAGCACCCGGCGCACCTGGCCGCCCCGGGTCCGGGCCTCCCGGTGGACGAGCCGCCCGAGCCGCCGCCGCGTCAGCAGGAGCGCGACCGGCAGGACCAGCAGCACCAGCACCGCCAGGCCGAGCTCAAGCGGATCCTCGGTCAGGGCCGTCAACGCCGCGACCGTCTTGGGCCCCTGCAGCTCGATGCTCCAGTCGGCCAGCCGCGACAGCTCGGCGCCGACGTGCGCCCGCAGGTCCGCCCAGAGCGGCGGGGCGTCCTGAATCCAGAAAATCCGAGTCCGAACAAGGCGATCCAGATCGGCGAAGACGTCGACGCGCTCTCGCTGGACGCTGCGGAGAGCCTCCCCCGCGGCGATGTAGGCGGTGAGCGAGGCGCTCTGGCGGCGCAGCTCCTGGCGCTGTTCCTCCCGCAGCTTGTCCAGGGCCGCCCGCCGCTCGAGCCGCTCGGCGGGGCCCATGCCGACCTCCGAGGGCAAGAGCTCGACCTGGTCGCGCCACTGCTCGCTGAAGCCCGCGAGGGCGTCGCCGATGTCCAGCCGCTGGGCCCGGGCCTCCCCCACGTCGGCCAGGCCGGGCGCCGAGTCCTCCTCCAGCCCCTGCTGGCGACGCTGGAGGCGCTGGAAGGTCTCTTTGAGCCGTGAGGCGGTGTAGCTGGAGCGGGGATCGCGCTCCACCGCGGCCCGCACGCCCTCCAGCTCGTTGCGCTCGACGGCCAGGCGCTCGCGCTGGACCGCCAGCTCGCGCTCCAGGTCGAGCCGCTTGCGATCGATCTCGGCGACCTCGAGCCGGCTCTTCGCGATCTCGAGCGCACGGCCCGCCTGGAACCGGGCCAGGGCAGCGGTGGCCTCGCGCAGCGCCCGCTCTGCATCGGTGGCCTCGCGCAGCGCCTGCTCTGCAGCGGTGGCCTCGCGCAGCGCCTGCTCGGCATCGGCGACCGCGGTGCGCAGGCGCGTGAGCTCGTCGGTGAGCTGGCGCTCGAGGGCCTCGCGGTAGGCGGAGAGGGCCGTGGTGCGGATGCGCTGGCGCCGCTCGGCGATGTCGAGGCGGGCGTCGAGCACGTCGACGCCGGATCGGTTGGCCCCCTCGGCCGCCAGGGCCAGAACCTGCTCCTCGGCGAGGCGGGCCTCGAGGCGGGCGTTCTCGGCCTGGACGCCCGCCAGGGCGCGCTCGTCCAGATCCGCCGCGTTGGCGCGCTGTTCCTCCAGCGCGGCCGCCCGGCTGCGCGCGCTCTGGGCCCGCAGCCGGGCCTCCTCCAGCAGGCGCGGCAGGGCCTCCATGCGCGTCTCGAGCGTGGCCCGCTCGCCCGCGAGCGTCTCGACCGCGCGCCGGCCGGCCTCCACCTCCCCCTCGAGCTGGCGGAGGCCCGCGGCGGTGGGCGCCTCGGGCTCGACCACCGGGGCACGCTCCTCGGCGGCGAGCTGCTTGAGCTCGACCTCGTTCTGGGTCCGCGCCGCCTTGTCTTCCGAGATGCGGCGCGCCCGGTCGTCCACCGCCGCGGCCAGGTCCTCGAGCATGCCGGCGCGCTTGTTGAGGGCGTCCGCGACGGGGGCGCGCTCGGCCAGCCGGGCCTCGGCCCGGACCTCCTCCGCGGCCGCCCGCAGCGCCGCCGACGACGGCGTGGCGGCCTCCCAGACCGGTGCGGCCAGCCCGGCTCCCGCCCCCAGCAGGGCGAGGAGGACGAACAGCAGCAGGCAGGTCAGGCGACGCATGGCGCTCCGCGGCAGGCGAGGTCCCGTGAGTCTTCGCGACCGCGCGCTCGAAGTCCAGCGCGCCGGCCGGCGGGGCGGTAACCGGCACCGAGGCCGAGCGTAGCACGCCCCGATCGCCACCCCCCGGAGGCCCCATGAAACGCCGCGCCCGCCGCCCGCTCTTCCCCCGCCCGGGCCTGCCGCTCCGGCCCGCTGCCCTGGCCACCGGCCTCGTCCTCGGCTTCATGCTGGGCACCCTCGCCCGCGGCGAGCCCGCCCGCGTCCCCGCCGGCACGACCCTCTCGCCCGGCTTCGCCGTCCTCGAGCTCTTCACGAGCGAGGGCTGCTCGAGCTGCCCCGCCGCCGACGCCACCCTCGACGCCCTGGGCCGCGCCGCCCGGGCCGACGGCCAGCGGATCTTCACCCTCGCCTTCCACGTCGACTACTGGGATCAGCTCGGCTGGCCGGATCCCTTCGCCCACCCCGAGGCGACCGAGCGCCAGCGGAAGTACGCGGCCACCCTCGGCGGCGGCCGCATCTACACCCCGCAGCTCGTGGTCAACGGCCGCAGCGAGCTCGTGGGCTCCGACGCCAGCCGAGCCCGGATGGCCGTCGCATCGGCCCTCGCCACGCCGGGCACCGTCCACCTGACCCTCGACGGCGATCCCCGGACCGGGGTGGCGCGCTGGCGGGTGGAGGGGGCCCCGGCGGGGGCCGTGCTGCAGCTCGCGCTGGTGGAGGGCGGCCTCGCCGTGGACGTGAAGCGAGGCGAGAACGCGGGGGAAAAGCTGAGTCATGACAACGTGGTACGGGTGTTTCGCAGCCTGGCCCTCACCGAGCCTCGCGGCGAAGCCACCCTGCTCGTCCCCGCGGCGGCCCGCCCCGGACACCTGCGGCTCATCGGCTACGTCCAGGATCCGGTGAGCCTCGCGATCCTGGCGGCTCGACGACGCCTGACGACGCCCGATCGGCGCGTTGCCCCGCCGCTCCGCCCCCGCTATCGTCGCCGGATGGACACCCCGCGCTGGTCGTGGCAGCCCTGGTCCGCTCTGGACGCCGACGCCGTCTACGCCGTCCTGGCCCTGCGAGCCCAGGTCTTCGTCGTGGAGCAGGCCTGCGCCTACCTCGATCCCGACGGCCTCGACGCCCGGGCCTGGCACCTGCTGGGCACGACCGGCGAGGGCACCCTCGTGGCGTATCTGCGCGCCTTCCCGCCCGGCGCGCTGCACCCCGAGGCCGCGGTCTTTGGCCGCGTCGTGACGGCGCCCACCCACCGGGGGGCGGGCCTCGGCACCGCGCTCATGCGGGAGGGGCTGCGGCGGATGGGGGTCACGTTCGGCCCCGGCCCCGTGCGCGCCTCGGCCCAGGCCCACCTCACCGCCTGGTACGCCGGCCTCGGGTTCGCGGTGGACGGCCCCGGGTACGACGAGGACGGCATCCCCCACGTGCCCATCCTGGGCCGGCTGGCGCCGCCGGATTTCAGGTTTTCTTCGTGATGTCGAAGACTTCCGGCCCTCAGGGGCGCTCCAGGTAGAAGCCGTAGGCGGCGCCCGGATCGTACATCGCGTCCCCCTCGATGCCCTGGGCGTCGAAGCCGCCGACGACGAAGGCCAGGCGCCCGCCCACCTCCAGGCCGTGGGCCCGGTCGCCCAGGCGCCCGCCGGGCCGGCTGGTCTGGCCCACCAGCATGCCCACGGCGGCGCGATCCACCCCCGCCGGCCCGACGCGGTAGAGGCGGGCGCCCCACCTCGGGTACGCCGCTGTAGTTGCCGATGAGGGTGCTGGCGAGGATGACGTTGCCGGCCGCCCCGACGCTGGTGCCGAAGCGCTCGCCGGGGTAGCGGCCCTCGACGCGCCAGGCCGCGCCGCGCGGATCGAAGCCCTGGGCCCCGGCGCGGCTGGCCTCGGGATCCCGGCGCGCCAGGCCGGCGAGGTAGGTGGCCGGCACGACCCAGACGCCGCCGCGGCGCTGGCCCTCCACGAGGTGGTTGGGGGCGCCGACCACCAGATCGGCCCGGCCATCGCCGTCCACATCGGCCGCGGCGAGTGCGAAGCCTGCCTCGGCGGCGGCCTCCCCGGGGCCATCACCCCCACCTGGGGTCGAGCGGGACAGCCGGGGCCGCCGAACCCGAAGAGCACCCGCACCGCCCCTGGACGTTGAGGCCGTCCATGTTCTCCCGGCCGGCCCCGAACGCCACCTCGTCGCAGCCGTCGCCGTCCACGTCGCCCAGGCCGATGACGCTGCGCCCCATGTGGCTGCTGCCGTGGCTGCCACGCATCTGGAAGACCGGATCGCAGAGCACCCGGACGCGGTCGTCCCCGTGGGCGGCCGCCCGAGCACCACCTCGACGCCGCCGGAGTCGCCGCCGGGGGCGCCGTCCCAGAGGTGGCTGCCGATGATCAGGTCGTCGAGGCCGTCGCCGTTGACGTCGGCCGCGCCGATCTCGCTCTGCTGGGCGTTGTTCTCGGGGCCGTAGTAGACCCAGTCCGGCCGCGCCGACGGGAGCCCGCCCGCCTGGCCGCGGTAGATGTAGATGGCGCCGTGGTTGCTGGCCCGGGCCGGGCAGTCCCCGTCCCGCAGGAAGAGGGCGGGGTTGTTGAGGTTGGTGGGGGGCTCTTCGTCGCGCGCGGCCACCGCGAAGTCGGCGATGCCGTCGCCATCGAAGTCGCCGGCCGGCGAGGCGTTCCAGCCCATCAGATCGAAGCCGGAGTGGTCGGGGTGGTCGTCGAAGGCCAGGGCCGGCTCGGTAGAAAACCCAGTCGGTTCGCCCAGATAGAGCCAGGCGCGGCCCGTCTTCGCGTTGTCGCGCAGGCCCTGGTAGGGGGCCCCGATGACGGCGTCGGGCAGGCCGTCCCCGTTGACGTCGCCCACGACCGCCGCCGCCTGGCCGAACCGCTGGCCACCGATGCCGCCGGGCAGCTCCAGGGCGTGGGCCCCGTCGCTGAGGGCGCCGGCGAACCAGTAGAAGACCCCCACGTCGTCGCCCAGCGTGTCCTCGCGGCTCGCCGTGCCGAAGACGTCGTTGACGCCGTCGCCGTCCACGTCGCCCAGCACGGCCACGGCCTCGCCGAACAGCCGGTTGCGGGTCACATCGGGATCCGGGAGGCGCACGTAGACGTCGGTCTCGGCCGCCGGCAGGCCGCCCCGCACCCCGTACGAGATGCGGATCAGGCCCGTGGACGCCGGCTCGCCGGGGATCTCGTCGAACCAGCCCCCGGCCAGGACGTCGTCGACGCCGTCGCCGTCCACGTCGCCCACGTCGATGCCGATGCCGAGGGTGTCGCTGGCGTTGTCGGCGGCGAAGCGCCAGTCGGCCTGGCTGGCCGACATCGTGCTGCCGGCCGGCTGTGAGGGCAGGTCGCCGCCGAGGAAGAGGGCCACCTCGCCGGCGTTGGCGGCGCCGGGCGGATCGTAGGCGTGGTGGCTGGCCAGCAGGTCGTCGCGGCCGTCCCCGTTGACGTCGCCCACGGCCAGCCGGCGGCCCAGGTTGCCGCCGTTGCTGTCCGGATCGTCGCTGACGATCACCCGCACCGGCAGTCGCGTGAGGCCGCCGGCGCTCAGCTCGTCGGGGGGGGTGCCCCGGAAGATCTGGATGAGGCCGTCCGACGCCCCCGGGCCCACGTTGAACTGGGGCGTCGCCGCCGCCAGATCGCACAGGCCATCCCCGTCGAAGTCGCCCGCCGCCACCGTCCCGCCGATGCGCAGATCCGCCGCGGGCTCCATGCCGCCGCGGCCATCGGGCATGGAGCCGAGCAGCTCCTGATCGGCCCGCGCCTGGTAGCCGTCGGGCCCGCCCAGGTAGACCAGCACAGCCCCCTGGTTGGTGCCCGACGGGCCCAGATCGCGGTCCTCGTAGAGGGGGGCGCCCGCCGCCAGATCCAGCCAGCCATCCCCGTTGAAGTCGCAGACGGCGATGCTGCCGCCGAGCTGGTCGCTGCCCCGGGGGCCGCTGAGCTCCCAGGTGGGGGCGTCCTCGAAGTCGCCGCCCGGCACGCCCCGGTAGATGCGCACGGCGCCCGTGTCGCCGAAGCCGACGTCGGCGAGGTGCGCCCCCACGAAGAGATCGGTGAGGCCGTCGCCGTCGGCGTCCCCCGTCGCGATGGCGCGGCCGAAGAGCTCGTGGCGCGACTGGCCCGTCCAGACATGGACCGGGGCGGGCGCGAGGCCGTCGGGCCCGCCCCGGTACAGGTACACGGCCCCGGCGTCCGTCCAGCCCAGATCCGTCTCGCTGAGGCCGACGAGGGCATCGGCGAAGCCGTCCCCGTCCAGATCGCCGGGCGCGTGGACGTAGGTCCAGCTCGACGCATCCCCCGTCCGGATCAGCGGCGCCTGGAAGCTGCGCAGGGCGGTGGCCCGCAGCTCGACCGTCGTCCCGAGGAAGCGATCCGTGGCCCGGATGGTGGCCCGGCCCGGGCTCACCCCACCACGCGGCCCTGCTCGACCACGACGCCGTCGCCCATGACGTCGAAGTCGAACTCGCCGGATCCACCCATGATCTCCATGGGATGCGTCGATCCGACCTGGATGAAGAGCTGCGGCGGATCGGCCACGAGGCGCGCCTCGGGGGTGACCACCACCGTCGCGATCACCACCTGGCCGGTGCCCTCGTCGGTGACGCGCACCACGTCGCGGCCCGCCTCGCCCCCCGCCACGAAGAGGCCGTCGTCGGCCACCTGGGCCCCCGAGGCATTCGCCTCGAGGGTGAAGGCGAGGCGGCCGCTGCCCCCCGCGGTGCGGAAGGTGAAGCGGCCCCGCGGGGCGACCTCGACCGCCAGGGGGGCGACCGACAGGGCGTCGACGACGCGGATCTCGGCGCGCACCTCGCCCACGCAGCCCTCGTCCGTCACGCGCACGATGTCGGAGACGCCCGTCCGCTCGCCGGCCAGGTAGGCCCCCGTCTCGCGGTTGAGCAGCGCCCCCGAGGCGTCCTGCACCAGCTCGAAGCGCCAGTCGCCGGTGCCGCCGCCGGCTCGGAGCGTGACCAGATCGTAGACCCGGGCGAACGCGAGGCCGGGGGTGACCGAGAGCGGCGGATCGCAGGCGGGGAGCCCCTGATCGGCCTCGACGGCCGCATCGACGGGCTGGGCGTCGGGCGGGGGCGGGCTGGCGTCCCGCGGCCCCTCGGCGTCTTCGGGGGCGCCGACGTCGGCGGCCACCGCCGCATCGGCCGGGGCCGCATCGGCCGGGTGACCCGCGTCCTCGGCCTGGGCGTCCGGCCCCGCCGCATCCGCCCGGGCGGCGTCGGCCGCCGCGCCATCCCCGGCGTCGGGGGCCGTGGGCGAGCTGGCCTCGGGGCATCCCCACAGCGAGAGGGACAGCCCGGCCGCAAGCAGCAGACGGAAATGGCGCACGACCAGCCTCCAGGGGTCATCAAGGTATGACAAGAGGGCCAGGGCGCCGGTATGATTGCAAGCGGCCTGGAACGGGGGTGCGCAGGATGCGCTGCCAGGCCACGGGGAACACGGTCGAAGGCGGTAGAATGACGGGAGGACGCCTCCAGCGGCGGGCTGAACAGGCGCTCAGAGCGGCCGCGCTGCCTGCGCTGCTCGCGGCCCTGGTGGTCGCGTCGGGCTGCGATGACGCCGCCGGCGGGGCCACCGCGGATGCGCGGGTCGATCCGGACGCCCAGCGGGGCCCGGCCGACGCCGCGGGCCCCGACGCCACCGTCGAGGGCCCCGACGCCGCCATCGACGCGCCGGACGCGGGCGAGGACGCCGGCCCGGCCCCCGACGCGGCCCCCGACGCCGGCCCGCCGCCCCTCGTGATCGACGATCCGGTCCCCGCCACCCCCGAGGCGCTGAGCCGGGCGGCCATCCTCGCCCTGGTGGCTGTGGGCCCCGCGCTGATCACCGAGCGCGACGACGGCATCTACCGCGGCGAGCAGCGCCTGGCGGGGGACGCGACGGGCCTGACCGGGGCCGCCCGCATCGACGACACGCTGGTCGTGGCGGCCGATGGGCGGCTCTACGTCGAGGTGGACGCGACCCTCGTCGCCTCGCCCCTCGGGGATCCGCTGCCCCCGGTCGTCGACGTGGCCGTGGTGGACGACACCCTCTGGCTCGCGACCACCGACGGACTTTTCCTCTGGCAGGACGGGAGCTTGCGCCCCGTGACCCCGGCCGGCCTCCCCGCGGGGGGGGCCGCGCTGGCCGTCGACGCCGACGGCCTGTGGGTCGGCGCGGGGGACGCCACCTACCGGCTCGCCGGCGATCCCCTGGTGGCGCTGCAGACGGCGGGGCTGCCGGCCGCCGGGACGGTGGCCGTCGATGGGGGCGATGCGGCCTGGACCATCGTGGACGACACGCTCTGGCGGCTGGGCGACGACCTGTGGTGGCAGCCCGTCGACCTGCCGTTCGCGCCCTCGGGGGCGGCGGCGGGCCTCGCGGCGCCCGGGGTCTGGCTGCTGGCGCCCGGCGCGCTCTGGCACCTGCGCGATGGCCACCTGCGCCAGTACCGGGACGCCCCCGCCGCCGGCACCCTCGCCGTCGACGTCGAGGGCGGCGCCCTGCTGGCCGGCGCGGCGGGCCTCTGGCGCGTGCCGCTCGGCCGCCTCGTGAGCGTCGACGTGCCCCCGGGCCTGCTGCTGGCCGACGGCGTGGCGACCATCCGCCCGTCCCTGCCCGAGCGGGTGGCCCGGGTGGCGGCGACGGTGGACGGCGCGCCTGTGGACGTCGGGGGGGCCTGGCAGGTGACGCTGTCGCCCGCCGCCCTGAGCCGCGGCGCCCACACCCTCGCCGTCACCGTCACCTGGGACGACGCCGTGGAGGCCCGGGCCGAGGCCCGGTTCGCCAGCCAGGTCACCACCTGGGCCGAGGACGTGCACCCCATCGCCGTGCGGCAGTGCGGGATGTGCCACGGCCAGGGCGCCGCCGCGCGCCCGCTCTACGCCAGCGAGCACTGGCGTCCCCAGATCGATCGCATCCTGGACGCCGTCCGCACGGGCCGCATGCCGCTCGGGCGTGCCCCCCTGACGGCGGCCGAGGTGGAGCTGCTGGACGCCTGGCGGGCGGCCGGCATGCCGGAGGAGTGGCCTTGAGAGGACTTGCCCTCGCGCTGGTGGCGCTCGTGAGCACCACCGCCTTCGCCCAGACCCCGTCGGAGGCGCTGCGCTGCGCCCCCGACGACCCGGTGCTGGACCGAGATCGCTTCGCCCGGGCGCTCAGCCTCGATCTGCGGGGGCACCTGCCCACCGAGGACGAGCTGGCCGCCATCGCCGAGGCGGACGACGTCCCCGACGAGGTGCTGGACGCCTGGCTGTCGGGGCCCGAGTTCGCCGGGCGGGTGGTCCGACGCCACCGGGCGCTGCTCTGGCCCAGCCTGGAGAGCCTGCGGCTGATGCAGGTCAACGCCAGCCTCCAGGGGGTGGGGGGCCGGTTCTGGCGCCGCAACCTGGCGCGCATGTACCGGGGCGACATCGTGCCCTGCGAGAACGTGCCGGCGCGGTTCGCCGAGGATGGCTCCATCCTCACGCGCCTGGTGGACGGGGCCCGGATCGAGGGCTACGTCGAGGTGGCGCCCGACTGGGATCCGCAGAACCCCATCCGGGTCTGCGCCTTCGACGCCCAGGCCGAGGCCACCTCGGTGGAGGGCACCGACTGCGCCACCACGGCCGGGTTCCAGGACGCCGGCTGCGGCTGCGGTCCCGACCTGCGGTGGTGCACCGTCGGCCTCACGCACCTGGCCGTCAACCGCGCCATGACCGCCGCCATGGAGAAGCTGCTCCAGGCGATCTTCGAGGAAAATCGCCCATATACGGACCTCTTCACCACCCGGCGGGCCTTCATCAACGGGCCCCTCGCCTACTTCTACCGGCACCAGAGCACCATGAGCCGGTTCCAGATCGAGCCCCTGCCCATGGACAAGGCGCGGCTGCCCGACCTGGCGTTCACCGATGAGGACACCTGGGTCGAGGTCACGCTGCCCGAGGCCCACGCGGGCATCCTCACCCGGCCGGCCTGGCTGCTGCGCTTCCAGACGAACCGCTCCCGGGCCAACCGCTTCCACGATGCCTTCCTCTGCTCGCCCTTCACCCCGCCCGACGCGGGCCTGGAGGGGGTGGACGCCGACGTGACCAACCCCGACCTGCAGCAGCGCAGCGGCTGCGCCTACTGCCACGCCCTGCTGGAGCCGTCGGCCTCCCACTGGGGCCGCTGGACGGAGCAGGGCATGGGCTACCTGAGCGCCGCCAGCTTCCCCCCCACCCGCGAGGACTGCGAGGTCTGCGCGCTGCGCGGCCAGCAGTGCTCGACGGAGTGCCGCCGGTTCTACCTGACCGAGACGCTCTCGCCCCAGGAGGAGCCCTACCTCGGCAAGCTGAAGGCCTACTCGTTCCGCCGCCCCGAGCATGCGCGCAACGTCGAGGCCGGCCCCCGGCTGCTCGCGCTGACGGAGGTGGCCAGCAACCGCCTGCCGGCCTGCGTCGCGCGGCGCACCGCGGAGTGGCTGCTCGGCCGCACCCCCGGCGAAGAAGACGCCGAGTGGCTGGACGGCCTGACCCGCGCCTTCGTGGCCGGCGGCTACCACTACCGCGACCTGGTCCGGGCCATCGTCCAGAGCCCCCGCTACCGGAGGGTCCGATGAAGACGCACCTCGCCCTGGCGGGCCTGCTGGCCCTCACCGCCTGTGACCCTGGCGCGGCCCCCGGTGGCGCCGAGCCGGCCGCGCAGCCGCCGACCCCCCGGCTCGCCCTGCCTGGACGACCGGTCATCGAGCGCGACCCGCCCCCCACCCGCCCCGTCGAGGTGGGCGAGCCCGTGGCCGCCGACCTTCGGCCCACGGCGGAGGTCCAGGCGCGCCCCCGCCGGCGCATGGATCTCGACCAGCTCAAGGCCGCCATGATCCAGGCCAGCGGCGGCACCGGCTGGACGGAGACCCGCGGCGCCACCGAGGTGGACCTGTTCGAGGAGCTGGCCGCCACGCTGGGCCGCCCCGACTATGTGCAGGTCACCACCGAGGATCTCGATCCCTCGGCCCTCTTCTTGAAGTTCCTCGACGACGCCGCCCGGTCCGTCTGTGCCCGCACGGTCGAGGCCGACTTCGACCGGCCCGAGGACGAGCGGGTCGTGCTGCGCGGCGTCCTGGCCGAGGGCGGTGACGCCCCGGAAGCCATCGACGCCAACCTGACCCGGCTGGTGCGTCGCTTCCATGGTCACACCCTCGACGCCGGCAGCCTGGCGACGTGGCGCTGGCTGCGCGCCTCCGTGGAGTTCGTGACCCAGGACGCCGTGGCGAGCTGGCAGAGCGTCTGCGTCGCCCTCTACACCCACCCCGACTTCTACAGCTACTGAGGAGCGCGCCGATGGATCGCATCAGTCGACGGGGATTCCTCAAGGGTTCCGTGGCCTTGGGTGGGGCGGCCGCCCTGGGGGCCGGCGGGTTCGGCGCCTTCTCGCGCCTCGCGAGCGCCCAGGCGAACCCCGACGCCCCGGACCGCTACTACATCTTCTGCTACTTCAACGGCGGCTGGGACATCATGCTCGGCCTCGATCCGCGTGATCCCCGCCGCTTCAACAACACCAACTACCGGGTGACGCGCATTCAGCCCGGCTACGAGCTGCTGCAGAGCGGCGACGGCCAGCTCCGCACGGCCGCCGACGGCACCATCTTCGGGCCGCACATCGGCGACCTGCAGCGGCACTTCGAGGCCGGGCACGTCTCCGTCATCCGGGGCATGAGCATGGACACCCTCACCCATGAGGTGGGGCGGCGGCGCTTCCTGACGGGGAAGCCCCCGGCGGGGCTGCAGGCCCGCGGCTCCAGCGGCGCGGTGTGGCTGGCGTCCCACCTGGGCGAGCGCGAGCCCATCCCCAACCTCTCCCTGCAGGTGGAGTCGTACAACAAGGATCAGCCCGGCTTCGCCACGGCGCTGCGCGTCAACTCGGTGCCCGATCTGCTGCGGGCGCTGCGACCCCAGGAGCCCCTGCTGCCCCGCGCGGCGGCGCGCCAGGTGGGCGCCCACCTGCGCGACGACGCCGACTGCCCGCCGGCCCGCGCGTCGGCGTTTCGGCGGATGGCCGAGCAGTCGCGCCTGAAGGCGGCCGACATGGTGGGCTCGTCCCTCGACGGGCTCTTCGACTTCGACGCCCGCACGCCTCAGATGGCCGAGCTGCGCGACCACTTCGGCTTCGCCCGCACCGACACCTCCCCCGAGGTGCAGGCCGCCTTCGCCGCCCAGGCCATCATGGGCGGGGTGAGCCGGTGCGCCAGCATCGAGGTGGCCCAGGGCCTCGACACCCACTTCGACGAGTGGGAGCGCGAGCAGGGTCCCCGGCAGGAGCGCGGCTTCAACGCCGTCAGCCGCCTGCTGGAGCGCCTCGACGCCACCGAGTACCGCGACACCGGCGAGAGCTGGCTGGCCCACACGGTGGTGGTGGGCTTCAGCGAGTTCAGCCGCACGTCGCTGCTCAACGATCGCGGCGGCCGCGACCACTCCCTCACCAACGCTTGCTTCATCGGCGGCGGCGGCATCCGCGGCGGGCGCATCATCGGCCGCTCCTCCGACGTGGGCCTCAACCCCGAGAAGGTCGATCTGCGCACCGGCGAGGCCTCGGCGGAGGGCGAGATCCTGCGGCCCGAGCACGTGCTGCGGACGCTGCTGGAGGAGATCGGGCTGGGTGATGCCCCCGACCTGCGCGTCCCGCCCGTGCCCGCGCTGATGCGCGCCTGAGGAAACCCGCGTAGTTTCAACACGTTGGCGCGCCCTCCCCGGGAGCCTTCGCGTCGACGTCACCGGGCGAACACAGGCCCTCCCTTTCCCTGCCCCGGCCCGGTATGCTCCGCCCGTGTGGATCTGCCCGGAATGCCGTAGCACGTACCCCGAGCGCGCCGATCACTGCGTGCGCGACGGGGCCCCTCTGGCCGAGGTGCAAGCGCACCAGACCAAGAGCCGCTACCCCCTGCTCGGCCGGGTGGTGGGCGATCGCTACCACCTCATCGGCGGCCTGGGGCAGGGCGGCCTGGGCACCGTGTACCTCGCCCAGCACATGCACCTGGGCCAGCTCTTCGCGGTGAAGTTCCTCGACATCGACGCCCTCATCGATCAAGACAAGCGCCAGAAGGAAGAGACCCGCCGCGACTTCATCAAGGAGGCCCGCGTCGCCTCCCTGATCCGCCACGACTCCGTGGTGCGGGTCACCGACTTCGGCGAGTACGACAGCCTGCCCTTCCTGGTCATGGAGTACGTGCCGGGGCCCTCGCTCCTCCATGTGCTCAGCCAGCGCGGCCGCTTCGGCGAGGAAGAGGCCATCAGCATCGCCCGCCGCATCGCGGAGGCCCTCGACGCCTTCCACGAGCGGCGGCTGGTCCACCGGGATCTCAAGCCGGCCAACGTCATCCTCGATCCCCGGGGCGACGGGCGCCTGACGCTCGTGGATCTGGGGCTGGTGAAGGATCTCTCGGGTCCGGGCGGCCGCGCCTCCACCCACCCCCTCGCGCTGCGGGGGACGCCCGGCTACCTCGCCCCCGAGCAGGTGCCGTCCTGGGTGCTGTCGGGGGCCGGGGTGCTGGCCAACGGCGAGAAGCGCCTGGTGGACGCCCGGGTCGACATCTACGCCCTCGGGGTGATCTTCTACGAGATGCTGGCCGGGGTCTCGCCCTACCCCGATGGCTCCAACACCCAGATCATCGTGTACTGCTGCACCCGCGACCCCATCCCCCTGGCCGACGTGCACCCCCCCGTGCGCCTGCGGCCGGGGCTGGCGGAGCTGGTCCTGGCGACGATGAACCGCGACCCCGAGAAGCGCCCCGCGTCGGCCGCCGACTTCCTGGAGCGCCTCGACGCGGTGGCCCTGGGCGTGACGGCCTCCCGGACTTCGTGGCCTGCGCTCGTTCTGCCCCGCGCCGACCGCCTCCAGGACTCCCTCGGTGGCCTGCTGGTGTCGGGTCCCTTGATGGGGAGCCGCGGCCCCCTGACCGACGTCACCCACGAGGTGGACGCCCTCTCCATCGACCTCGAAGCGACCCATGTCTTCGACGACGGGCCGCCCGGGGACGAGGTGGCCACCATGGAGGCGGACGGGCGCGACTCGTTCGACCTGGTCCTCGACCACCCGCTGCGGGGCCATGCGGTCGACGATCTGGAGGACGCCTCGGTCACCACCCAGATCAACGAGGTGCCGGGCCTGGCCGCGGCGGTCGCCCTGGACGACGACGCCACGGCCCCGCCCTCGGAGGTGCCGGCCTTCGACGGCGCCCGCACCGAGGATCTGGAGCCGGCCGTCGAGGCCGCGCTGCGCCTGGCCGTCCGGGGACGCCCGCAGCCCGAGCCGCCGCCCCCTCCCCTGCATCTCCCGCGCAAGCGCCGGATTCCCTTGCTGATTCTGGCTGCGGTCGGTGCGGCGGCCGCGTCCGCGGCCGTGGTCTGGCTGATCCAGCGCCCCGGGACGCCGCCCGCGCCGGCCGAGGTGGTGGTGGACGCCGCCCAGACCCCCGACGCCACGATCATCCGGGCGGTCCCCACCGAGGCCGACGCCGGCCTGGCCCCCGTCGTCGTCGAGGCGGGGGGCACGCGGCCGGCGGACGCCGGCGGAGTCGCCGACGCGGCCCCGCCGCCCGACGCCGCCCCGGCCGCCCCCCCGAGCAAGCGGCCGGCGGCGCCGCGGACGGTCGCTGCACCCAGCGCGCCCGCCACCACCGCGCCCGCCACCACCGCGCCCGCGTCGGCGGCGTCGGCGCCCCCCGCCCAGAACGCCGGCGCCCAGCGCGAGCTCGACCAGCTCCTCCGCCGGGGCCGTAACGCCCTCAAGCAGCGCCGCTACGCCGACGCCCTCGAGCACTACCAGCGCTTCCTCGAGCGCGCGAGCCCCGACCACCTGGAGTACGAGGCCGTCCGCAACCGGGTCGAGACCCTCAAGCAGCGCATCGACCGCTGACTTTCCGGGCGTCGCCGCGTAGGATGACGCGATGCGCCGTCTGCTGCCCCTGCTGCTGCTCGCCGCCCTGCCGGCCCGCGCCGATGACGTGCCGGAGGACCTCCAGCGCGCCTTCAACCAGCTCGCCCGGGAGGCCGAGGCCCTGCTGCAGAGCCAGGGCCCGACGGCCGCCATCGCGCGGTACGAGAAGGCCCTGCTCACCGACTTCGCCGGCTACGGCCGGGTGAACCTGCGCCTGGGCCAGCTCTACCAGCAGGAGGGCCGCCACGCCCTCGCCGCCGGCCACTTCAAGGACTGCGATGAAGACGAGCGCGTCGACGCCGTGGATCGCGAGCTGATCTGCCAGGATGGCCTGCGCGCGAGCACGGCCCCCCTCGAGATCGTCGGCCTGCCCGCCGGCGGCCAGGTGGTGGTGCTGGAGCCGGTGCTCTTCGCCGGCCCGCTGCGGCCCGGCGATCGGCTCCCCCTCGGCGAGCTGCGTGTGGTGGTCGAGGCCCCCGGGCGGCCGCCTCGGGAGAGCCGCCTGCGGCTCGACGGCCCCATGAGCTGGACGGCGCTGCTGGGCGAGGCCGCCCCCATGGAGGAGGCGGGGCCACTCCGCGTCCTGCCCGCCGACCCCGTCGACCCCGTCGACCCCGTCGACCCCGGCGGCCCCGGGGAGGGCGCGGTGCGCTGGCCCGCGTGGGCCGCCGCCGGCACCGGGGTCGCGCTGGTCGGCACGGGGCTCTACCTGGGCTTCGACAACCGCCAGACCCTCGATGACATCCGCGACCGCCAGCAGCGGGCCGAGTGTCCCGGGAGCTGCGCCTCCGAGCTCTCCTCCGCCGAGGGCCGGGCGAAGCTGGCCGATGGCCTCTGGATCGGGGGGGCCGTGGTCGCCGCCAGCAGCGTCCTGCTCTGGTACCTCTTCGATGGAGGTGACCCGTGAGGCGCCTGCTCCTCGTCGCCGCCCTGGTCCAGACCGGCTGCTTCGCCTCCGACGACTTCTCGCCCTGCACCCGGGTGGGCGAGCCCTGCGGTCGCGCCCAGATCTGCGTCGAGCCGGGGGTGTGCCAGTTCATCGACGCCCTCGACGCCGCGCCCCCCGGCGCCGATCGGGGCCGGCCGCCGACGGTCGACCAGGGCTCTGAAGCCCTCGAATTGACAGATGATCTCCCGCTTCGGGTGGAGGCTGACGGCGCCGACGTGGTGATCCGCGCCAGCAGCCTGGAGCGGTCCTCCACGCTCGTCCAGGGGGCCCGCACGGTCGAGGTGGCGGGCGGCGTGAGCGCCGACGGGCGCGGCAGCCCCGGCGGCGGCGGCGGCGGCGGCGGCGGCGGAGGCGACCCAGGATCCGGCCGTCCCCGGGGGCGGGCGCGCCGCGCGCGGCGGATGGCCAGGGGCGCGGACGTCCCCGGCACGGGCGGCGACGGGGCCCCCGGCAGCGCGCCGGGCAACGCCCCGGGCGGGGCGGGCGGCACACCCGAGACGCCGGCCGGCCAGCCGGGCGCCGAGGGGACCTTCTCCGACGGCTGCGACTCGGTCAGCGCCGTCCGGTTCCGGCTTGGGGCCGGCGGCGGCGGCGGCGGCGGTGGCCTGGGGGGCCGGCGGCGGAGTGCGTCGGCGGCGGCGGCGGTGGCGGCGGTCGTGGCGGCGCCGGTGGCGGCGCCATCGTCATCACGGCGACCGATCGCATCATCGTGCGCGGCATGCTCACGGCCCGCGGCGAGGCCGCGCCCGCCAGCGGCGGGGCGCCGCCCGGCACCCCCTGCGCGGCGTGCGGCGACTGCACCCGGGCGCGGGGCGGGGCGGCGGCGGCAGCGAGCTGCAGGGCCCCGGTCAGGCCGGCGGGCCGGGCGCCGGGGACGGCGGCCGCGGCGGCGCGGGCAGCGGCGGGATGATCCTGCTGGAGGCGCCGGTCATCGAGTTCGCCCCGGGGCAGGCATCGATGTGTCGGGGGGAGGGACTGAAGCCAGCGGCGGCCTCATCGCCCTGCTGGGCCGGGTGGAGGGCAGCCCGCTGCTGGTCGGCGCCGGCCCGGGGCGGACCTGTCCATAGGCCACCGCCCGGGCGAGGGCGGGCCCATCAGAGAGAATGCCCTGTGTTATCAGGCCCTTGCGAGGAACGCGGGGCCTCAGCTCGACTTGCGGCGGCGGCGAATCACACCATCGGTGGCATACTCGCGATCGGCCTCTTCGGCCCCCGGGCAGCCGCCGAGGCCGCCGCGGGCGGCGTCGCGACGGCCCACTGGAGCACCCGGCTGCCGCGGTAGTCGACGGTGTCATCAAAGAACTTGAGACCCGTGGCCTCGGTCACGGCGCGAATCTCGCCCAGCAGCGGGGTGAGATCGTGCCCACGGCTGAAGCCCATCGCGTTCACGGCCTCCTGCAGAGGCAGGCTGCCTGCGCCGCGGATGGCATCGACGAGCTTGCGGGCCGGACCGGAGAGCTGCAGAAAGACTTCGTCCAGCGTCGGCGGCGCCACGACCGGCGCCGCCTGGGGCGCAGGCGGCGGGGTCTGGGCCGCCGGCGGTGCGCTGGCTGCCTTCGTCCCTGCCCTGGATGCCGGGCTGGCTTCGACGCCGTGGCTGGCTTCGACGCCGTGGCTGGCTTCGATGTCGTGGCTGGCTTTGATGTCGTAGCCCTGGGCTTCGGAGCTGGCTTCGCCCTGGGTGCGGGCTTCGCAGCCTTCGCCCGGCCGGCTGCCTTCGCGGGCGGCGGCGTGGCCTCCGCCGACGTGCCCCAGCGCCAGGCTCTCTCTCCATTCAGCGTCAATGTCTCGTAGGGCAGCTCCACCCCGCGCTCGGGCGCCCAGCGACCGATGGCACCGGTGATGCCACCGACCGCCTTCGCGTTGGCCAGGTCCAGCTCGGCGATGACTTCCCGGACCCCCACCGTCCCCCGCGCCCGGACGAACTGCAGGAACCGTCGCGAGGCATCCGGCAGGGCCGCCTCGAAGGCCTCGAAGCTCTCCGCCTTCTCGACCTTCGGCGCGGCCGGCTGGCTGCGACGGGTCGCCCGCGGCGCGGGCGGCGGGAGGACCGGGAGAGGCCGCGGGGCCGGGCGCTGGAAGGGCAGCACGGGCGGCATCGCCGCTTCGACGGGCGCCTCCACCGGGGCGGCGACCGCCGCGCTGCGAGCCGGCAGACCGGCCAGGACGAAGATGAAGTCCTCGACCGCATCCGCGACGCGAGGAACCCGGAGCAAGGCCGTCGGAATGGTCAGCGTCACCGACATGGAAGCACCCCATGGACGAGTACACGAGCAGCACTGCAAACCAGCCGCGGCGGACCGAGGCGCGCTCCCCTGTGTCGACCGCAATGTAAGCTCTGGGCCTACATGCCAACACGGCGGTGCCATCACTCGGGGGGGAGCAGGGTTCCTGGCGCGAGGCCTCTCAGCGCAAGGTGCGAGTGACGACACAAGTTATCAGGCGAAGGCCGACCGATGCAAGGCATGGTTGCCTCGATCGGCCGCCTCGGCGGCCGCCGGCGTCAGTCGTCGACGGTCACGCCCGCCGGCACCGCGGCCCCCGGCGCGAGCCAGATGCGCTTCTTGTCGGCGTCCTTGGCCGCGCGGAAGGCCGGCTCGATGCCGAGCTCGCGGACGGCCCGGTTCACGGGCTCGGTCACGCCGCCGATGCTCTTGGGGGCGGCGAGCCCCAGGGCCTGGAGCACCTCGCCGCGCTCGAGAGCGCCGCGCGTGTAGAGCATCTCGAGGAACTGCACCGACTTGTCATGGCCGCCCTCCTTGAGGGCCGCGATGAGAGCCGCGGGGGGCGGCCCCACCGAGGCAGGAGCCGCGGGCGTGCCGCCCTCGTCGCCCTCGTCGCCCTCGTCGGCGCCAGGTCCGCCGACCCACCGCCAGGCGCGCTCGCCCTCCTGCGTGGTCGCCTCGTACGGAATCTGCACGCCCCGCAGGGGCGCCCAGCGGCCGATGGAGCCCGTCAGGCCCCCCATCGCCTTGGGGGCATCGACGTCCAGCTCGCGCATGGCATCGCTGATCTTCAGGAGCTTGCGGTCCCGCACGAGATCCAGGAAGTCGCGGGAGCGCTTCGGGAGCTGCTCGACGAACTCCAGGTACCGCTCGCGGGGGAGAGCTCGGGCGGATCGGGCAGGATCCGCAGCGGGGGCGGCTCCGGGCGGGGCTCGACGGCCTTGCGGGGCGGCGGCGCCGGCGGCGGCGCCGGTGCGGCCACGGGCGCGGCGGGCGCGGCGGCCACAGGCGCGACGCGCGCGGCGTCGGCGCCGGCGCCTGGGCAGCGCCCCACCCAGGACCTCGATCAACCGGGCGACGGCCGCTGCCACGGCGGGCTCGCGCAGGCGCTCCAGCTCGATCTCCAGCTTCAGACCCATTTCTTCTTCGTCCTCTTGGCTTCCGGCTCGGCTCGGAAGTCATCCGTTGATTCGATGGTCATCGTGTATCAGACGGCGGTCCCAGGGTCCACGAATTAGCGCGACGACACACCGCGCAGGGAGGTCGCCGGCGGGTCCGGGTGCCTGCCGGGGCAGGTAGACACATGTAGGAAAATGTGCGGCAACCAGCCGGTCGCGCCTCAGTCGGCCTTCGAGCCGCCCGTCCACCGCCAGGCGCGCTTGCCGTCGACGCCCTGGATCGCGACGAAGGGCACCTCGACGCCATGGACGGGGGCCCACCGCGCGATGGAGCCGGTGAGCCCGCCCACCGCCTTGCCGGCCTGGATGTCCAGGGACGCCATGGCGTCGTCGATGCCGAGGACGCCGCGCTCACGGACCAGCTCGAGGAAGGCGCGGGAGCGCTCGGGGAGGGCCGCCAGGAACGCCGACAGATCCCCCTGGCCCGTGGCGGCCGCCATCGGGGGCACCGGCGCCAGGTTGCGCTCCTTGGGGGCCTTGCGCCCAGGGCGCGCCCGGCCGGGGCGCGCCGCCTCGCTGCGAGCAGGCGCGGACGCCACCTCGGCGGCGGATGCCACCGCCGGATCGGCGAGCGCCTCGATGAGGCGCGCCAGGGCGGCGGCGACCTGGGGGTCGTTCAGGGCGGAAGTGGGGATGGTCACCTGGACGGACATGACTCCCTCTCTCGCGGGCCGTGCGTCGAACAGCGGTGGAAACACTGGAGCATTGGACGCCTGCCGGGCTGCCGGTCTGCTCGTTCTGCATGAGCGTAGCTGATTCCAACGCCGGCAGAAAGCCAGACGTTGGCTTCTCAGATCGACGCGTTCGGGCGACACTGCGCCCCGCGGTGGGTGGCTGGTCGGTGGGACCGGTCGGCCGCCGGGAGACGATGGCGGACGCGGAGAGCATGGCGGCAGGCGGTACAGCGGAGATCGCGGTCCCCGTCCCGGTGGAGGGGGCGTTCCACTATCGGGTGCCGGTGGCGCTGGAGGCGGTGGCCCGGCCGGGCTGTCGGGTCCGCGTCCGGTTCGGCGGCCGGCTGGTGGTGGGCTACCTGCTGGCCCGTGACACACCTCCCCCGACAGGTGTGCGGTTGTCGTCTCTCGAAGCCGTGCTGGACGATGATCTGCCCACCTTCGACGAGGCGCTCCTCGCCTTCGTCCGGTGGATGGCGACCTACTACCACGCGCCCGTGGGGGAGGTGCTCCGCGGGGCCCACCCGCCGGGGACCAACGAGCAGACCGCCCCCGCCTGGGTGCTCACCGATGCTGGCCGCGCGGCGCCCGCCGACGCCAGCCCGCGGGCCCTCCTCGCCGCGCTCGCCGCCGGGCCCGTCCCCCAGGACGACCTGCCCGCCGAGGCGCGCGAGGCCGTCGACGCCGCCCTCGCCGCGGGCCTCGTCCGCGCCACTACCGCCGCGGTGGCCGCGCCGGTCCAGGTCAAGCACGAGCGCGTCATCCGCGCCGTCGCCCCCGCCCCCACCCGCCCCCGGGGCCCGGGCGGGCGCCCCCTCAAGCGCGACGTCATCCTGGCGTGGCTGGTGGGGCGAGGGGCCGTGCCCGCGCGCGACATCGCCGACGAATTCCCCAGTCCTTCCGCGCACATCCGCCAGCTCATGGAGGAGGGGTCGGTGGTGGAGGAGGAGGTCGAGGTCCTGCGGGATCCCGTCCTCGGCGCCGCCGTCCCGAGGGACACGCCCCCGACCCTCACCCCGGCCCAGCGCCGCGCCGTCGACGCCCTCACCGCCCCACGGGCCTACGCCGGCTTCCTGCTCCAGGGCGTCACCGGCAGCGGCAAGACCGAGGTCTACCTGCACGCCATCGAGGCCGTCCTCGCCCGCGGCGATGGCGCCCTCGTCCTGGTGCCCGAGATCGCCCTGACCCCCCAGCTCGTCCGGCGCTTCCGCGCGCGGCTGGGCGATGCAATCGCGGTGCTGCACTCCGGCCTCAGCCGCGGGGAGCGCTTCGACGCCTGGCGGCGCCTGCGCCGCGGCGACGTCCGCCTGGCCATCGGGGCGCGCTCGCCACCTTCGCCCCGGTCGCGCGGCTGGCCTTGATCGTGGTGGATGAGGAGCACGACCCGTCCTTCAAGCAGCACGAGGGGTGCGCATACCACGCCCGCGACATGGTCAGTGCAGCGGCGCGTGGCGGGCGCGGTGGTGGTGCTGGGGACGGCGACGCCGTCGCTGGAGAGCACCCACAACGTCGACCGCGGCAAGCTCCGGCGGCTCGTGCTCCCCGATCGCCCGGGGGCGGTGCTCCCCCGCGTCGAGCTGCTGGACCTGCGTGGATCCACCGCCCGCCCGCCGACGGGGCCCCGTTCCTGTCGCTGCCGCTGCGCGACGCCCTCACCGAGACCGTGGCCCGGGGCGAGCAGGCCATCCTGTTCCTCAACCGACGCGGCTTCAGCACCTTCGTGGTCTGCGAGGCCTGCGGCCATGTGCTCCAGTGCCCCGAGTGCGCCATCTCGCTGACGTGGCACCGCAGCCGGCGCCGCCTCGTGTGCCACTACTCCGACCACAGCCAGCCGCTGCCCCCGCGCTGCCCGTCCTGCCAGCAGGCCGGCACCATCGCTGCAGGGCCAGGCACCGAGCGCGTGGAGGACGCCGTCCGCCAGCTCCTGCCCACCGCCCGCGTCGAGCGTCTGGACCGCGACACCGCCGGGGGCCGCAAGCTCGAGGCCCTGGAGCAGCGCATGCGCCGCCGCGAGATCGACGTCCTCGTGGGCACCCAGATGGTGACCAAGGGGCATGACTTCCCCGACGTGACCCTCGTGGGCGTGCTGGCGGCGGACGCCAGCCTCCAGTTCCCGACTGGCCGGCGAGCGCACCCCAGCTGCTGGTGCAGGTGGCTGGCGCCGGCCGCGCCACGCGCCCCGGCCGGGTGCTCATCCAGACCTACAACCCTGGCCACCCGGTGCTCCAGGCCGTCGCCACCCATGACTACGCGGCCTTCGCCCAGCAGGCCCTCGACGAGCGGCGCCTCGGGGGCTACCCCCCCTTCACCCACGCGCTCGCCATCCGGGTGGACGGCTCCGACGAGGCCGCCGTGGGCGCCACCGCCCAGGCCATCGGGCGCCACCTCCGCGGCCTGGGGGCCAGCCACGCCCTGCTCCCTGCACCTGCGCGGCCCGGCGCCCATGCCCATCGGCCTGCTGCGGGGCCGCCACCGCTGGTCGCTGCTGCTCACCGCGACGCGGCGCGACCCGCTGCACCAGCTCGCCGGCCGCCTGGCCGACGTGCCGACGCCCGGGGACACGCGGGTGGTGCTCGATGTGGATCCCTTCGATTTTCTTTAGGAAATCGAAGGGCCCCCGAGGTCAGGGGAGCTGGCGGGGGCCCGTGCCGGGGATCTGGGCGGGCTGGAAGCCGACGAGCTGGATGGAGCCGACCTGGATCTCGCGCAGCTGCTCGCCAAAGCGCGGCTCGGCGCCCCAGAAGTCGTTGGTGAGGGTGACGCGGTTGGCGGTGTAGATGCCCGCGCTGAGCTCGACACCCGCCACCCCGGTCTCCACCATGCGGGCCACGCTGGCGGTCATGGTCACGTTCTCGCAGCAGCTGCGGTTGGCGGCGACCCGGAAGGACCGGGCCCGATCCAGCGCCGCCCAGGTGGACTGGCCGTTGCCCGCGACGCGCACGATGGCGCTGCCGCCCGCGGTCTGGATCTCGCCCCAGCCCTGGGCCGCCCCCAGGAGGTTCAGCGTGCCGAAGACCTCTTCGATGGGGAAGGGGGCCTGGAAGGCTGCGGACACCGCCGGGGTCGCGCCGCTGCTGCTGTCGGTGACCGACACGTTGATGTTCTGCGTCCGGGCGACCCAGGCGCCCACGCCGCCCTCCCCCGCCGCGTTGCCGAAGATGTTGCTGCCCTGGATGTTCAAGACCGGGTGGGTGGCGGCGAGGCCGTGGGCGTAGAAGCCCGCGCCGCCGTTGAAGGTCACGCGGCAGGCCGTGAACCGGGCGTTGGCCTGGGGGCGCACCACCACGCCCTGATCCACGTTGTCGGTGATCTCGGTGTGATCCACCACCACCCCCGGGCCGCGGACTTCCATGCCGTAGCGGCCGCTGCGGGTGATGAGGGCGTCGGAGAGGTTGACGGCGCTGGCCAGGTCGACGCCCGTGCCCGCCTGGTCCTGGATGCGGATGCGGGCGACGGTCGGCCCGCCCCCGGTGACGCGCAGGCCCGTCACGTTGCGCCGCAGCGTGGTGTCGAGGACCTGGAGGCCCGCGCCCACGGCCAGCAGGCCGGTCTCGGCGTGCTCGATCACGACGCGCTCGACGGTCGAGCCGGGGCCGGCCGCCTCCAGGCCCACCCAGTCCTGGGAGCCGGGCTGGGGGTCGTCGGCCGTGAAGAGGATGGGCGCGACTGCCGTGCCCCGGGCCACCAGCGCCCCATCGGTGCGCACCACGTAGTCGCCCAGGCCGTCGGCGTCCTGGTCCACGGGGGCGACGAGGATGCGCGTGCCCGGCTCGATGGTGAGCGTCGATCCGGCGGGCACCTGCACATCGCCGCTCACATAGACGGTGTCGCGCCAGGTCGTCTCGCCCGGCAGCGGGCCCGCGAAGTAGGGGCCGGTGTCCCAGGACTCGTCGAAGGGCACGCCGACGAACCCTTGCAGATCAGCCACTTGCGGCCGCGAGAGCGAGACGACGGACAGCAGATCCGGGTAGGCCCCCAGGTAGTTCTGGCGCAGGTTGGAGGTGCCGCCATGGCTGGCCACGAGCTGCACGGGCGGGCCGGCCCGCTCGACGGTGACGCCCACCAGCCGCGCCGTGACGTTCTCGCAGCAGCTCCGGTTGGCGGCGACATACAGGTCGGTCACGCGGGTCGCCGACAGATCCACGTTGGAGGTCACGCCGCCCGAGATGTTGGCGGCGACGGCGCCGCCGTTGGTGCGCAGCTCGCAGGATCCCTGCGCCGCCCCCAGCAGCTCGCAGCTCACGATGGCGTTGAGGATGCGGACGCCCGGGCGGTAGACGGCCGAGACGGTGGGCGTGGCGCCCGACGAGGTGTCGGTGGCCACCAGGACCGGCGTCTCGTCGACCCCGCTCAGGCTGCCCTCGATGCCGTTGGAGTGGATGTTGTTGCGCCGCAGCGAGATGGTGGGGTTGCGGCCGGCCAGATCCAGGAGCTCGACCCCCTGGAAGGTGTTCTCGACGATGTGGGAGCGGGTGACGAGGCCGCTGACGTCGCCGCGCAGGTTCAGCCCCCGGCCGCCGTTGCGGGCGAAGGTGCTGTCCTGGACCTGGAGGCTGCCGCGGGTCTGCAGCACCCCGTCGCCCCCCGAGCGCTCGATGGTCGAGCCCTGGATGACGTGGGCGCCGGCGTCGCCGTGCCAGCCGATGGTGCCGTTGCCGGCGATCCGGCTGGTGGCCAGCGTCAGGCCGTTGCCGCGGACGTAGAGGCCGCGCTCCCGGTTGTCCAGGATGCGAGAGTCCGTCACCACCACCCGCTGGGTGTTCTCGACGCTCAGGCCGTCGCGGCAGCCGCTCAGCGTCACGTCGGTGAGGGCCACGTCGGCGCCGCCGTTGAGCACCATGCAGTTCTCCTGCATGTTGCGGATGCTCACGCCCGTGAAGTCCGAGCCGTCCCGCGCCTCGATGCCCACGTTGGCGTTCTCGATGACGGCGTGCTCGATGAGGCTCGGCTGATCGCCCGCGAGCAGGATGCGATCCCAGCGGTTGGCCGCAGCCCCCGGCTCGGCCGGCGTGAAGACGACCGGGTTCTCGGGCTCGCCCTGGACCAGCAGGCGGCCGTTGACCTGGAGGGTCAGGTCGCCGATCTGGTCGTTGTTCTGATCCTGGTAGACGAAGAGCACCTGCGTGCCGGCCGCGATGGTCAGCGTGTGGCCGGGGAGCACGCGCACATCTCCCGTCACCAGCACCGTGCCGAACCACACCTGCGACTCGATGGGGCCGAAGGCCACCAGCCGGTCCACGAACCGCACCTGGCGGGTGGTGCTCGCCACCTGGCCGATGTTGTCGCGGACCTGCATGCGGATGGTGTACTCGCCATCGTCCGGGTACACGAAGTCGGCGGTCTTCTCGACGGCGAACGGGGTGTCCCAGACGCCATCGTCCTGGAAGTCCCAGCGCACCTGGAGCGCGGCCGGATCGGTGGTGTCGTCGCGGACCGCCGAGGCGTCCACGTGGACCTCGCGCACATCCACGGGCACCGCCACGAAGGCGGGCACGGGCAGGTCGTTCTCGACCTGGAGCAGCGTGGCCTCCGAGAGGCCCACGTCGCCGCGCGAGTCCACCGCCCGGGCCACGAGGCGCAGGGTCGAGCCGGTGGCCGCCTCCATGGGGACGGTGAGCTGCATCTCGTAGGGCGCCGCCTCATCGGTGTCCACCTCGACGCCATCCACCAGGATGGCGGTGGAGACCACGTCGCGGCCCGGACCCGGGCGGGCGTCCACCAGCACGTCGATGACCTCGCCCTGGGTCGTCGCCCGCACCCCCTGGGGGCGCACGAGCCGCACCTGGGGGGCGTCGGCGCTGCTGATCGCCACGTTGCACCGCGCCGTCGCCCGGGCCCCGCCGTCGTCCTCGACCGTCACCTCGACCACGAAGGGCCCGCTCTGCTGGTAGGTGTAGGCGATCTCGGGATCCAGGCCCGAGCTCACCGGCGGGCTGCCGTCCCCGAACCGCCAGGTGTACCGGGCGATCTCGCCGTCGGGATCCTGGGAGCCGGCAGCGCTGAACTGGAGCGCCTCGCCCTCCCGCCCGATCTCGGGGCAGGTCAGCCGCACCACGGGGGCGCGGTTGGGGATGGGCAGGACGGTGATGCGGGCGGGGGCCGAGAGCTGGCCGCCGGCCGTGGCGCGGATGTCCGCCTCGCCGAGGACGAGGCCGCTGACGAGGCCCCGCGAGCCGGGGGCGTTGGACACCGCCGCGGTGGCCGCCGCGCTCGAGACCCACTGGGCCTGCTCCGTCAAATCCTCAAGAGTTCCATCGCTGTAGCTGCCCAGGGCCCGGAGCTGGACGGTCTCGCCCACCACCACGCTGGCCCCGTCGGGATCGATCTGCACGGCCACCAGCTCGGGCGCGGTCACATGCACCGAGGCGGGGGCGCTCTCCACGCCGGCCAGCGTGGCGGTGATCTGGGCGTCGCCCTCCCCCACCGCCGTCACCCGGCCGCGAGCGGGACCATCGGCCTGCACCGTCGCCACCTCGGGGGTGTCGGAGGCCCACGCCGCCTCGGCGGTCACGTCGCGCTGGGAGCCATCGTCGAAGAACGCCGTCGCCGTGAGGGCGGCCGTCCGGCCGAGGGCCAGGTCCACGCTGTCGGGGGTGACGACCACCCGGTCGAGGCGCGCCGCCCGCACCTCCACGTCGGCGCCCGCCGCCTGGCCGTCGAGGGAGGCGGTGATGCGGGTGCGGCCCGCGGCGAGCCCGGTCACGCGGCCCTTCTGGCCGGCCGCGTCGTCCACCCGCGCGATGACGGGGTTGGCGCTCTGCCAGCGGGCCTGGGCCGTCACATCGGCCGACGTCCCGTCGTTGAAGGTGCCCGTGGCGGCCAGGGGAACCACCTCGCCCACCCCCACCGACACGGCTACCGGATCCACGGCCAGGCTCACGAGGGCCACCGGCACGACGCGCACCTCGACGGCGGGGCTGTCGACGCCGCCGCTCCGCGCCGAGATCATCGCCACGCCCGGCCCCCGCCCGGTCACGACGCCCTGGGCGCTCACGGTGGCCACCGCCGGCGCCGACGAGATCCAGGCCACGCTGTTGGTGGCGTCCACCACGCGCCCGTCGCTCAGGGTCGCCTCGGCGTGGCCGGCGACCGTCCGGCCCACCACCACCTCGGCCGCGTCCAGCCGGACCGCCAGCGAGGCCACCCGGGCCTCCGTCACCGTCAGCGTCACCGCCGGGCTGGCCACATCGCCCAGCCGGGCCGTGATCTGGGTCTCGCCGGCCGCCAGCGTCTCCACGGCGGCGCCGGCGGGCAGGAAGCGCGCCACATCGGGCCGGCTCGAGGTCCAGGCCACCTCGCCGGACACGTCCCGACGGGCGCCATCCCCGAAGACGCCGGTCGCCGTGAACGCGAGCTGCTCGCCCAGGGGCACCACCGGATCGGCGGGGCTCACCTCGAGGGCCAGCAGCGCCGCGTCCGTCACCTCCACCGCCGTCGGCAGCGTCACCAGGCCCTCGTAGCTGGCCGTGACGGTCGTGCGCCCGGGCAGGCGGCCGGCCACGCGCCCCTGGCTGCCGGCCTCGTTGGAGACCTCGGCCACCACGGGGTTGGCGCTCTGCCAGACCGCCAGCGTGGTCACGTCCGCGCGGTTGCCGTCGTTGAAGAACGCGAAGGCGCGCAGCTCGGCCGTCCGGCCCGCCGGCACCTGCACCTCTGCGGGCTCGATGGCCAGCCGCTCGACGCGCACGCCCACCACGTCCACCGTGCCCGGCGCGCTCACCACGCCGCCGAAGCGCGCGATGACCGTCGTGCGACCCTGGCCGAGGCCGATCAGCGTGCGCCCCTCGTCATCGAGGGGGCCGACGCCGGCGATGGCCGGGTTGGCCACCTGCCACTCCGCATCTGCGGTGAGGTCCAGCTCCGTCGCGTCGGAAAACCGCCCGGTCACGCGCACATGCACCGTGCCGCCCACCAGGATCTCCACCGGATCCGGATCGACGACGAGGGCTTCCAGCCCGGGCTCACCGCCACCGGCGCCGCCCATGCCGCCGGCACCACCCATGCCACCCATGCCGCCAGCGCCGCCGCCCATGCCCCCGGCGCCGCCGCCCATGCCACCCATGCCACCAGCACCGCCGCCCATGCCGCCGGCGCCACCCGCGCCGCCCATGCCCCCGCCGTCGGCCTGGGCACCGCCGCCCGCGCCGCCGTCATCGCCGCCATCGTCACACCCCGCCAGGCCGACGACGACCAGCGCGCCGAGCAAGAGCTGCTGCAACTCCCTCATTGGACTCCCCTTCTCGATTCTCTTGGGTCGCACAGAGCCCCCGGGCTCCGCCGGCGGAGTATGGACCGTGCGGCCGCCTGGTGCAAAGACCTGCGGGACGCGCCCGGCGCCGAGACGATGTGGAGGCCCGATCTTCAGCCTCGACATGGTGCTCTCCCGGTGGTGGCGCTGGGCATCCTGCGAGTGCAGGGCTCCGTTTCAAGGGGTCCCGTGGACGTTGGCGCGTGCGGTCAATAAGGTGGCGGACGACGCCCACGCCGGATGTGCCCGTGCTCACCCCCTGGCTGACCCTCGCCCTGCTCGCCGCGCCGCCCCCCGTCCGCTGCGTCGCCCTCGCGCCCCACTTCGAGGGGGAGGCGACGGCGGCCGACTTCGAGCAAAAAGTGCGCGAAATCAAAGAGATCGGCGCCAACCTGGTGCTGGTGGTGGTGCAGTGGGGCCAGGTGGATCACACCAGCGACACCCTGGGGCCCTACCAGTGGGGCACCGACGACGCCGAGGTCCGCACCCTGATCGGGCAGGCCCGGGCGGCCGGCCTCGACGTCCTGGTCTTCCCCATCGTGAAGCTGGCTCGCATCCTCCCGGGCCGGTGGCGCGGCACCCTGGCCCCCCGCGACCGCCGCCGCTGGTGGGCCGCCTACGAGGCGTTCATCCTGCACTACGCCACCCTGGCCGCCGAGGCCGGCGCGGGCTGGCTCTCGGTGGGCAGCGAGCTGGGCACGATGGAGCCCGACGAGGCCGACTGGCGCCAGCTCATCGGCCGCGTGCGCGCCGGTTCCCGGGCCGCCTGACCTACTCGGCCAACTGGGACCACTTCCACCACGTCGGCTTCTGGGATGCCCTGGACGTCATCGGCCTCAACGCCTACCACCCCGTCACGGCGCGGGATGGCGCCACCGTGCTCGATCTGGCGCGATCCTGGCGGACCATCCGGCGCTGGCTGCTGGCCTGGCATGGCTGGCTGCCCCAGCCCCTGCTCTTTACCGAGGTCGGCTACCCCAGCGTCGAGGGCGGCGCCCGGCGGCCCTACCACTACGGCGCCGACACGGCCGTGGACCTGGCCGAGCAGGCCCGGGCCTACGCCGCCTTCATCGAGACCTGGCGCGACCAGCCCGGCGTGGCCGGCGGCTGCATCTGGATCTGGACCGGCGCCGGCGGCGCCGACGACCCCGGCTACATGCCCCGCGGCAAGCCCGCCGAGGCGCTCATCAAGGCCTGGTTCACGGGGCCCTGAGCGATCAGCGCTGAGCGATCAGCGCGGCTGCATCAGCGCGGCTGCATCAGCGAGGCGGTCAGGCGCCCCACCACCCGGGCTCCGGGCTGATCGCCCACCAGCTCGAAGGTGAGGGTGCCGCGGTAGCCCAGGCCCACATTCACGGGGAAGCCCCGGTTGACGCGCTGCACCAGGACCGACACCAGGTTGTCGTCTACCGCCAGCTCGGGCTCACCCAGCACCGCCGGCTCCACGCGGACGCGCACCTGGAGGCGCTCCGCCCCCGCCTGGACGGCCCCGATCAGGATGACCTGCCCCCGATCGGCCCCCGCCACCTCCAGCCCGATCTGGCTGCCCACCGGCATGCCCCCGATGGCCGCCCCGTTGAGCGTGCCGGCCAGGGCGCCGCCGCCGCCGGCGAAGGGATCGCCCGGGTACGTCCCCCAGGTGGTGTCGAACCGCAGGTCCACGTCGCCGATCTGCGCCTGGCAGAAGGGCGCGCGGAGCTGGCCCCCGACCCGCGGCGGCCCGTTGGCGATCTCGCCCTCGATGCGGCCGCGCTGGGCCTGGATGTAGGTGCGCAGATCCGCCACCGCGCGGTCGAAGCCGGCCGCCTGCTCGGCGTGCAGCGCCGGGCGCACGAGGGCGGCGATCTGATCCATGCGCGCATACAGGGCCGCCTCGTCGAAGAGGGCGAGGCTCTGGCGCAGGGCCCGCACGTAGATGGCGGCGCCCTCCGGGTGCAGGTAGAGGCGGCGGTTGATCAGGCCGCCGATCTGCACCGAGGCCAGCGCCCCGCCGCCGAAGGGGCTGCGGCTGAACGTCCCGTCCGTCCCCCAGGGCATGAAGCTCACCAGGCCCGAGGTGGGGTCGTCATAGAAGTAGTAGTTGTTGGCGTTGCCCGCGTAGCCATCCCAGTGGCCGGTGATCGCCTCCATCGTCCAGAACCGGTAGAAGTTCTCGAGGTTGATGCGGCCGCCGAGGGCCGCGAAGAGCTGGTCGTCGGGGAGCTGCAGGATGCGGGTCAGGTCTTCGATGGCCGCCGGCTGCGGGTCGTCCTCGTTGATCTTCTGGGCGAAGGTGCCCAGCCAGCCAGCGCGGAAGTCGGAGAACTGCCCCTCGAAGAGCGGGCCGCTCGTGTCCTCGAAGTAGCGGCGAACAAAGGCCTTTTTCATGGACTCGACGTGCGTGTACACGCCGAGGGACACCCCGTTGACCCACACCCGCGCCAGGCTGCACCGAGGGGCCGGCACCCCGGCCGCCGCGAAGACCTGGTAGGCCAGGCACTGGTGCATCTGGCTGTTGTCCTGGCGGTTGTTGTTGAAGGTCATGCGCTCCAGGCTGCGGAAGCGCGCCGTCTCGCCGTACTTCTCGAAGTGCACCTTGATGGACGGCCGGGTGTCGCTGAGCGAGCCCAGAAAGCCCTTCTTGCGCACGCCCACGTTCTCGAAGCGCTCGCCATCGATGGTCACCGTGGCGCTGTGCCAGGTGAAGGGATCGGGGAAGGGCTGATCCAGGCAGCCGGGCTGGAAGATGGTCGCGAAGCTGCGGCCCTCCAGCCGCATGCGCTCCCACTCCTCGGCGGGCAGGTCGATGTGCACATCGAGCAAGTGCCCGGGATCAAAGGCTTCGTCGCTGCGATCCGGCTCCTCGGGCGCGGCGTCGGGCGCGGCGGCGTCGAGGGGAGCGGCGTCGAGCGCGGTGGCATCGAGGGAGGCCGCGTCGGGTGCGGCGGCGTCGCCGTCGGGCGAGGCGTCCACCGGAGGCGCGGCGTCGCCGGCGCGGGCATCGGCGGGGCTCGCGTCCGCCGGTGGCCGAGCGTCGCCCGCGCTCGCGTCGCCCGGAGAGGCGTCCCGTGGCGAGGCGTCCCGCGGGGGCGAGGCGTCCCGCGGGGGCGAGGCGTCGGGCGCCACCGCCGCGTCGCTCCGCGGGCCGGTGTCGGCCGCCGGCACGCGGGCGTCGGCCCCGTCCCCGCTGGCCGCGCCATCGTCACACGCCCCCAGGCACCACCCCACCAGCACGATCCCCAGCAGCGACCGCATCGCCCCACCCCGTCTCCCGTCCGCCCCACCCATAGCACGCCCCGCGACCCACGGCAGCCGGCCCCTTGACTTTCGGCGCCGCGCAACCTCTCCTGCCCCCCGACGATCCATTCGGCGTACCCGACGCCAAGGTCACCATGCGGCACCAGATCCAGAAGCTCCTCGACGATGAGGTCAACCCGCAGGTCGCGTCCCACGGCGGCCGCATCGACCTCGTGGACTACGCCAACAAGACGGTCTACCTGCGCATGTCCGGCGGCTGCCAGGGCTGCTCGGCCTCCGCCGCCACGCTGCGCAACGGGGTCGAGGAGGCCATCCGCCGTGCCTTCCCCCGCGTCGAGGGCGTCGTGGACGTCACCGACCACGGCTCGGGGGAAAACCCATACTATTCATGAGGTTGTCGGTACGCTGATGCTCAAGCCCCACCCCGTCGACGCCGACCTCGCCCTGCTCCGGTCCACGTGCCGTCGGTTCGCCGACGCGCACATCGCCCCCCACGCCGTGGCCTGGGAAGAGGCCGAGAGCTTCCCCCGCAGCCTCTACACCGAAGCCGCCGCCGTCGGCATCCTGGGCGCCGGCTTCCCCGAGGCCCTCGGGGGCAGCGGCGAGGACGTCATGCAGCCGCTGATGGCCATCGAGGGGCTGCTGCACGGGGGCTCCACCGGGGTGGTCATGGGCCTCTACTCCCATGGCATCGCGCTGCCGCACATCCTGAAGCTGGGGACGCCGGAGCAGCAGGCCCGGTTCGTGCCGCCGGTGCTCGCCGGCGAGCGCATCGCCGCCCTGGCCATCACCGAGCCCGGCACCGGCAGCGACGTGGCAGGCATCCGCACCCGCGCCCGGCGCGACGGGGATGCCTACATCCTCGACGGCTCGAAGCTCTTCATCACCAGCGGGGTGCGGGCCGACCAGGTCACGGTGCTGGCCCGCACGGGCGACGACCCCCACCGGGGGCTCACGTTCTTCGTGGTCGAGCGCGACATGCCGGGGTTCTCGGTCTCGCGGGCCCTGCACAAGACGGGGTGGCGCGCCAGCGACACCGCCGAGCTCGCCTTCGACGGGGTGCGGGTGCCGGCCTCCCACCGGCTGGGCGCCGAGGGCTCCGGCTTCTACGCCCTCATGCAGGGCTTCCAGGGGGAGCGCCTGGCCCTCGCGTTCACCGGCCACGCCACCGCCGAGATCGCCCTCAACGACGCCCTGGCCTGGGCCCGGGATCGCCAGGCCTTCGGCCGCCCCATCGCGAAGTTCCAGGTCACCCGCCACAAGCTCGCCGACATGGCGACCCGCGTCCGGGCCGCCCGCGCCCTCTCCTACGAGGTCGCCCTGGCGGCCCGGGCGGGCCAGGTGGACGTGGCGGCCATCAGCATGGCCAAGAACTTCGCGGCGGAAGTCGCGGTCTCGGTCTGCCATGATGCGGTGCAGATCCTCGGCGGCATGGGCTACATGCGCGAGACCCGGGTCGAGCGCCTCAGCCGCGACGCCCGCCTGCTGCCCATCGGCGGCGGCACGACCGAGGTCATGAACGAGATCATCGCCCGGACGGCGTTCGGGCTCTGACAAGGAGAACCCCGTGGACACCCCCGGCCTGCTGGTCCTCGACTTCGACGGGACCATGACCGACGCGGAGCGCGAGGGCGCCCCCTTCCGCCAGGGCTACCTGGACGACATCGCCGCGCTGGTGGACCAGCCCTACGCCGAGGTCGACGCCCTGGCCCGCGGCTTCGAGGCAGACGTCGCCGCCAACCCGGGCGCCCACGGCTGGCTCTTCCTCGATCGCATCGTGGCGCCGGCCTCGGTGGATCCGTACCTGCGGATCATGCCCGTGGCCCGCCGCATCCTCGACCACTTCGGCCGCCTGACCGATCCCCTCGATCGCAGCCGCGTGCTCGACGCCATCCTCTACAAGTACAACTACGGCAAGACGGAGGACGCCCCCCGCCCCGGGGCCGGCGACCTGCTGCGCAGCCTGGCCGACACCCCCGTGTTCATCGTCACCAACAGCCACACCGACGCCGTGCAGCGGAAGGTGCGGGCCATGGGGGCCGAGCCCGATGGCTCCAACTCCCTGGAATGGCTGGTGAATCGCGTACACGGGCGCGCGAAGAAGTACTTCATCGACGATGCCTTCGACGCGGTGCCCGAGGCGCTGACGCTGCCGGGGCTCGATCGCCCGGTGCTGCTGCGCCGCCGCCACTACTTCGAGGTCCTCGACGGCCTGCGCCGCGCCCAGGGGGCCGAGTGGGCCGACGTGCTGGTGGTAGGCGACATCTTCGAGCTGGATCTGGCGCTGCCCTTCGCCCTCGGCGCGCGGGTGGCCTTGATGACCAACGCCTTCACCCCGCCCTGGGAGACCGCCTGGCTGGCGGACCACCCGCGGGGCAGCCTGCTGACGCGGGTGGAGCAGATCGCGGCGCTGCTCGGATGAGCCCGTCCGACGAGGCGCGGGCCCTCGCGCGGGAGAGCGACCTGCTCGACCTGCACCTCGACACCTTCATCCCCCCGCGGCTCTGGGGCTACGACCCGCTCGTGCGCCACCGGCCGCGCTTCCTGCGCCGCTTCGCCCACGCCGATCTGCCGCGGATGGACGCGGGCGAGGTGTCGGGGGCCATGTGGTCCATCACCACCAACCCGGTGCGCACGGCGGGCGGGCGCTGGCGGACGTTCCAGCGCAACCTGGCCCGGCTAGGGGCCCTGGTGGACCGCTCCGAGGGGCGGCTGGCCTTCGCCCGGGACGCCGCCGAGTACCGCCAGGTGCGCGCGGCCGGGGCCCACGCCGTCCTGCTGGCCGTCCAGGGCGGCAACGCCTTCGACGCCGCCCCCGACGGCCCCGCCTCCGTCGCCGACCGCCTGCTGACGCGGGTCACCCTCGTCCACTTGACGAGCAACCGGGCCGGCGCGACGTCGTCCCCGGCCTCCCGGCTGCGGCGCCACCGGGGCCTGTCAGACCACGGGCGGCGCCAGATCGAGCAGCTCGACCAGGCGCGCGCCTTCCTCGACCTGGCCCACATCCACCCCAACGCCTTCTGGGACGCGGTGGACGCCCACGACCGCTCCCTGCCCCTCATCGTCACCCACACCGGCGTGGCCGGGGTGCGGCCGCACTGGCGCAACCTCGACGACCGCCAGATCAAGGCCATCGCCGACTCGGGGGGCGTGGTGGGGATCATGTTCCACACCGCCTTCCTGCGGCGCCGGGGTGGCCCGCGCGACGCGGCGATGGTGGCCGAGCACCTGGAGCATGTGGTGCGCGTCGGCGGCCCCCAGGCGGTGGCCGTGGGCAGCGACTACGACGGGGCCATCCTGCCGCCCCGGGATCTGCGATCCGCCGAGGCCTGGCCCTGGCTGGTCCAGATCCTCCTCGACCGCGGCTGGACGCCGGAGGCCATCCGGGGCGCTCTCGGGGGCAACTTCCTGGCGAGCTGGGCCCGACTTCGACCAACCACCTGAAAAGAAAGAGATTTCCCCTCAGTCGCCCTCATCCCGCCCGGGCTTGGGCGGCGGCTCCAGGGTGGTGCGCTCGGGATCGTAGCGGCGGCCCTCGGAGTGGCGGGGCGCCGGCGAGTCGGTGGTAGGGCGCAGGTCGCTGAGGCCGGACAGCTCGGAGAGGCTGTCGAAGGACAGGGAGCTCTCGCCATCGTGGGTCGAGTGCACCGTCCGCACCATCACGTCGAGCTGATCCACGCGATCCACGATGTCGGGGCGCCGATGGGCCACGGCCATGTCGCGCAACGAGCGCCGCAGGCGCTCGGCCTCGGCGTCGTGCAGCCGCACATCGAAGCGCAGCTCCTCCACCTGCATGATCATCCGCTCCGCCTCGGCCCAACGGCCCTGGGCGGCGAAGGCCCAGGCCGCCCCGAGGGAGGCGTAGAACTCGAGGCCGAAGAGGTTGCCGGCCGCGCCGCGCCGCACCTCCTCGAAGATGCGCCAGGCCCCGGCGGGATCGTCGTCCGTCCAGGCGCACAGGCCCAGCTCCAGGCGCGCGCTGAGGGTGATGACGTCCAGCCCGGCGGCCGGCGCCTCCTCGGCCACCGCCTCGAACGTCACGATGGCGCGCGGGGTGTCCCCCTCCAGCCGATCGAGCCGGGCGATGGCCATGCGCGCCTCGAACTCATCGGCCAGCAGGCTGCCCTCCCGCGCCGACTCCAGGGCCTTCTCGTAGGCGGTGCGGGCCAGATCGAGCTGCTCACGGTGCTGGTAGACCTGGCCGAGCAGCCGGCTGCTGGTGGCGCGGGCCAGGGGCTCCTCGCACTGCCGGGCGAAGCGCAGCGCCTCCCAGAGCCAGCGCTCCGCGTCCTGATCGTCGTCGGCCCGCAGGCGCAGCGTCCCCAGGCGGCTCGCGGCGCGGGCCCCGTGCAGCGGCAGCTCGTCGTGGGCGGCGATGCCGAGGGCCGCCTGGCCGTGGCGCTCCGCCTCGTCGGGCTGGCCCGCGTGCTCGCAGGCCTCGCTGCCCAGCAGCAGCAGATCGGCGCGCTCGCCGGGGGTCAGCAGGTGGCAGCGCTCGTCCCAGCCCAGGATGCGCCGCAGGAACGACGCGGTGTGGCCCATCAGGCCGGCCAGGAAGAGGCGCCGGACGCCCACCACCCCCAGGCGCAGGGCGCGATCGCGCTCGCCGCCCTCCCAGAAGTGCCGGGACACCACCTCCACCTCGATGCCCGAGTGATCCGCGTCCGCCCGCGCCTTCTTCAGCACCGCGCAGGCCAGGTTGAGGGGGCCCCAGTTGGGCAGGCTGCGGCAGAGCTCGCGCAGCTCGGCGCGCACCAGGTCATGGGAGAAGCGCCAGCGGCCCGGCCCGTTCTCGCGGATGAGGCCCGCCGCCGCCGCCCGCTCCAGCAGCGCCTCCACCTGCTCGGTGTCGTCCGCCAGATCCGGGGCGTCCAGATCCCCTGGAACTCCGCAGAGATACGAGAGGGGACGCAGCGTGAAGGCCCGGCCCAGCAGCGTCGCGCGGGCCAGCAGGCTGCGCAGCGAGCCCCCGCCGTCCCCGCTCGTGGCGCGCTCGATGCGCTGCCGCAGCAGGCGCAGCGGATCCGCCGGCGCGGCGGCGAGGCCCTCGTCCTCCAGGTAGGTGCGCACCGCCTCCAGGGCCAGCAGCGGGTTGCCCGCCGACGTCACGCAGGCGGCCTCGGCGATGCCCTGGGGCAGCGGGGCCAGCGAGGCCAGCGCCGGCCCCAGATCCTGGGGCCGCAGGGGCCGCAGGCGCAGATACTGCGTCACCGGCAGGCCCATCAGGGCTCGCCGCGCCTTGCGCACCGTCGAGCGCTCGCTGGGCCGCAGCGTCACCACCAGCAGGAGCTGGGACGCCCGCTCCGACCAGGCCGCGAGCCGGTGCACGAGCCGCAGCGCCCGCCCCTCCGGCGACCACTGCACGTCGTCGGCCCAGAGCATGAAGGGCGCGTCGCCGGCCAGATCGCGGATGAGCCAGGCCGCCTTCTTGATGCGGCTCTCCTGGTCCATGCCGGGGGCCGGCCAGAGCACCTCCAGGGCGTTCTGGCGGCGCACCGCGTCGGGGAAGGCCTCGGCCAGCAAGGCATCCGCCGTCTCACGGGTGGCCGTCGGGGCCCCGACGAAGCGCAGGATGGCCTGCCGCAGCCCGCCCCCCGAGCGCGTCTGGGGCTCGCTGCGCACCGTCATCGTGCGCATCAGCCCCTGCTCGTCGAGCCACTCCCGCAGCCAGCCCGCCAGGCGGCTCTTGCCCAGGCCGCCCTCCCCCTCGATGAGCACCACGCGGGGCCCCTGGCCGGCGAGGACCGCCTCGGCCGCGGCCCGCAGATCCCGCTGGGCCGACCGGCGACCGACCAGCGGTGGGCGGCGCAGGTGGAAGAGGGCCGGCCCGGCGGCCCCCCGGGCGGGGACGATGCTGCTGGCGTGGGTCGACGGCTCGTCGTCCTCCCAGCCGACCGCCACCCGGGGCGGGTTGCCCAGCGGGGCCGGCGCCGGGGGCTCGCCCACATGCAGCGCCAGCGCGTGGCGCACCTCCGCCACCGACCGGAAGCGCCGCACCGGCGACTTCTCCAGCAGGCGCTCCACCACCTGGATGAGGCCGCCCGGCGCCTCCACCTCCGGCCGCACCTTGATGGCCGGCAGGGGCGAGCGCTGGTGGTGGCTGAGCAGGTGCTTGCCGTGGAAGGGGACGTCCCCGGTGAGGATCTCGAAGAGGATGACCCCCAGGGAGTACAGGTCGGTCCAGGGCCCGACCGCCGCCACCTCCCCCGAGGCCGCCTCCGGCGCGATGTAGGCCGGCGTCCCCTCGATGCGGCGGCCGGCGCGGCCCGCCTCGGGCACGGCCAGCGCGATGCCGAAGTCGACCAGCTTCACGGCCGAGGGCCCCGCCTGGTGGGGCAGCACCAGGATGTTGCCCGGCTTCAGATCCCGGTGGATGAGCTCATGGGCGTGGGCATGCCCCAGCCCGGCCAGCAGGCCGTCGAGGAGCGTCCAGAGCACCGGCCAGCTCCAGCTCCCGCGCACATAGGCGTTGAGGCTGGCGCCGGGCACGTACTCCATGGCCAGGAAGGGAGAGCCCAGCGGCGTGCGGCCGAAGTCGTGGACCTCGACCACCGAGGGGTGGGACAGCCGCGCCATGGCGCGGACCTCGCGGTTGAAGGAGCGCTCCGCCGAGCCGCGCCGATCGTCGTGCAGGCTGAGGACCTTGACGGCGCAGTGGCCACGCACGCGCTGGCTGTACGCCAGCCAGACCAGCCCCATCGAGCCTTCGCCGAGCTCCTTGATGGGCTCGTAGCCTTCGGGAAAGTCTTCGGGGAGCACTGCGCCTCGGGGCCTCGCTGACACGACGCGAACGAGCAGGCTACCACGGCCCCGCGAGCGGGGGACAGTCGAGCAGCGGGCGCGCCCACCAGAGACGCGGCCGACCCCGCGCGGAGGGCCGCGCCGCGGCGATCAGCAGGGGCAGATCCACGACTCGACGGCCACGTCCTCCACCACCTCGTAGCCCAGACCGCGAGGCTCGATGCGCAGGTGCCGATCCAGGAAGACCGGGGCCGCCTGGCCCTGCTCGACGAGGGCCTCGGGCTCGAACCACCCGCCCACCTGATCAGCGTCGGTCACCGACGTCCAGGTGTCGCCCGTCACCTTCCAGATCACCCAGAAGTCGGCGGAGAACTCGCCGCAGCCGCCCACCTGGGCGCCTGCATACACGTAGGTGTCCTCGCCCGCGGGGAGCTGGCGCACCAGGACGCCCTGCCCCTCGTCCTCGTCCCACGCCCCCGCCCGGCGCGTCTCGGCGCGGAAGCGCTTCTGCAGGGCCTGGTAGGCGGGGTGGGCCCGGAACCGGTCGATCGCCGCCGCCGCGTCCACGCCGACGGGCTGGCGACCCACATGCAGCGCCGAGGGCCCTGCCTCGGCCCAGCGCGCGCCCTTGCAGGTCGAGCCGGAGCGCGGCTTCACGGTGGCCACCAGGAAGCGATCGTCATGGCCCGCGCGCGACCAGGCCTTGCGGGCCGAGGTGCGCCCGCCCGCGTCGGCCTCGGGCTCGAGCCACGCCATCAGCGCCAGACCCGTCACCTCGGCCTCGCAGGTGCGCGCGCCGCCCTGGAGGGTGAGGTGCCGCCCCACCCAGACCTGGTGCGGCTCGGCCTCGAGGGGCGGTGGCCGGCAGACGATGGCGTCGCCGTCGAGGGCGAGCCGCAGGCGGCCGGCGCACTCGGCGCCGGGGACGCGGCGGAGGAGCACATGCTGGCCATCGGGCGCCACGAAGAAGACCCCGTCGGTGGCGGGGGCGGCAGGGGCGGTCAGGGCGGAGAGGGCGAGCAGCGTGGCGATCATCGAAGCCTCCGAGCGAAGTCGCGCACCTCTTTGGCAAGGTCCGTGCCGAGCCTCGTCCGCCGCGGAAGGCGGTCCCCCGCGCGCCGTCGCGCGATTCGATACACGATTTCAAGCATGACGATCGAAAACGAAGAATGCGCCCGGCGGCCCCCTCAGCCCTCGCGTCCAACCCCCCGTTCATGGGAAAGATCAGCCCATGAGCCGATGGAATCGCCGACCCCGCGGGCTGACCCCCGCCCTCCTCGCCCTGGCCCTGGCCGCCTGCAGCGAGCCCAGCGCCCTCCTGCCCGTGGACGCGGGGACCGCCGACGCGGCCACGGCCGACGCCGCCCCCGTCGACGCCGCCCCCGCCGACGCGGCCCGCCCGGACGCGCGGATCCCCGACGTGGACGCCCGGCGCCCCGACGCCGCCCCCGTCGACGCCGCCCCGCCGGACGCCGCCCCGCCTGCCGACGCGGCCCCCGCCGACGCGACCCCGGCGGACGCCAGCCCGGCCGACGCCGCCGCCGACGCCGCCCCCATCGACGCCGCGCCCGCCGACGCCGCTCCCCCCGAGCTGGACGCCGCGCCCCTCGACGCCGCGCCGCAGGACGCCGCCCCCAAGGCCGACGCGGCGCCCCCGCCGAACCACGGCATCGACACCTTCGACTACACCTGCCACGACCCCGCCTGGCGGCCGGGCGCCTGCGTCGCGGGCGTCGGCGAGTTCAACGACGGCGAGGGCAACCAGCAGCACATCGCCGACGACATCGAGATCCCCCCCTACCCGCTCAGCCCGCCGTCCGCCGGCGCCCACCGCTCGCGCTGGGCCCGCTGGGGTGAGTACGTCTCCCTGCCCCCCCAGCGCTGGCTGCACAACCTGGAGCACGGCGGCATCGCGTTCCTCTACCACCCCTGCACGCCGCCCGAGATGGTGCAGGCCCTGCGCGACCTCATCCACGCCCGCCCCGAGGGCGACGGCCTGCTCTACATCCTGACGCCCTACGCCGACATGGAGCACGCCATCGCGGTGGTGGCCTGGGAGTGGCGCTACCAGGCCGACTGCGTCCGCCCCGACGAGATCGGCCTGTTCATCAACCGCTTCCACGGGATGGGCCCCGAGGCCGTGGCCGCCGACGGGGCCTACAGCGAGGGGTTCATCGGGCGCTAGACCGCCCGCAACCCACCGAATCTAGAAAGAAAAGCCCGCCTGGACCCCCGCCGTCCCCGGCGCCAGGAGCGGCGCCACGGACACCGACGCCTCGCCGCCCGGCGGATCGATGTACAGCCAGATGGCCACCCCCAGCGCCGCCCCCGCGGCCACCCCCGAGCCCACGGCCAGCCAGGTGTAGGTGGTGGCGTCTTCGTTCAGCGACTTCTGGTAGGCCCGGCAGGCATCCTCCGTCCGCCCGCCGCACTGATCGGCGCTGGTGGCGTCCCCCAGCGCGTCCGCCGCGTCGCTGCTGTCCTTCGCCTCCAGGGCCATGACCACCGTCGTCACCGTCGCCCCCAGGCCGACCGCCGTCAGCAACCCGGCCGGCCAGTAGCTCGGCCCCGACCGCGCCACCCGGGGCTCGGGCGTGATCACCCGCACCACGGGGGCCGGCGCCGCCTCCCCGCACGCGATCACCGCCCGGTCCAGCCGCGCCCGCAGCCCCCCCGCCCCCGCCGGATCCGCCGCCTGGGCCTGCTCGGCGAGGCGCTGACCCCACGCCCGCGTCTCGGGGCAGCAGCCCGCCTCGCACCAGCCCGCCACATACCCGGCCATCTTCAGCCGGGCCCGGTCGTGGGCGTTGGGCGGCAGCAGCGCGAGGCTCGGATCGAAGATCTCCCGGGCCCGCACGCGACAGCCTGCCTCGGACAGGGCCCAGACATGCTGCAGGAAGTCGCCGTCCGCGGCGGCTCGGCGCTCAGGCGCGCCGCGACGTCATCGGGGCAGCGGAGCTCGCTGGGGGGAGCAGCCAGCACAGGCGCGAGCAGGAGGAACTGGAAGGTCAACATCATGGATTCGCCTAGAAGTCGAAGGTCAGAAGTCCGCCCCCCGGCCACTCCGAGCTCCTCCGTGCGCCGTGGCCCGAGTCGGAGGATCGACGAACAGCCAGGTGGTCGCGACGGTGCCGACAAGGGCGACCCCGCCGAGAATGCTCGCGATGAGGTTCGTGCGGTCGAATTCCTCTTTGAGATCATCATATTCGGCCTTCGTGACCCCTGCGTCCGCCCGGTGATGCGGGCCAGCTCGAGGCTCGTAGACGAATGCCCCCACCACGAGCGTGCCGGCGAGCAGCAGGTAGGCCGGGAGCAGGAGTGGTCTCTTGCCGTCGTGGCACGGGGGACAGGACCTCCACCTCGCACTGGCTGGCGGCCCCTTCGATGGTCATCGCCGCGGCGTCGACGTCGAGGCCTGCTGCTCGAGCCTCCGCGACGAGCGCGAGGCCCCAGGTCCGTGAGCCGGCGCAGCACCCCGCTGCACACCAGCGAGCGACCTTCTCCGCCATGAGCAGCGCAGCCTTCGGTCGTGCCGAGGGCGGCAGCTGGGCGCGGCCGATGATGAAGAACTCCTGCGCTCGGCCTCGACAGCCGGCATCCGCCAGCCCGATGACCGCCCGCTGGACGTCGTTCTGGTGGCGCTCGAGGACCTCGATGGCTGCCGCCCTGGAGCACTCTGGATCCACGGGGGCCCCGGGAGACGTGAGTGCCACGAGGACCGTGAGGATGCCCATGCCCACCATGACCTCCTAGAGCTTCCGAAAGTGTGTTTCGTCCTTCTTCACCTTGATCACCTCACCGTCCCTGCACTCCTCCTCGGCTGGGGAGACGACCGCGTTGCAGTCATCCCACCTCACGTCGAAGCGCTGAATCAGGGCCTCGCCCCCCGGACGCCGGCGCAACGCCTCCAGCGTCGGCACATACACGGGCCGGGAGCACTCACACCGCTTCTTGAGCCGCTGGAGCTCGCGGACGAGGCGCATCGAGTCCTCGTCTTCCGCGGCCTGCGGCGGCCGATCGGAGGCAGGCGCCGGCGGCGCGGGCGCCTGGCTGGCCAGCCCTCGCTTTGGCGGCCGGACGGGGGGCCTCTTCGGGCCTGCGGTCTCAGGGGCCGCCACGGTCGCGGGAGCCGCCGCGTCCGGGCGCGCCGCATCCACGGGGCGCGCCGCATCAGGGCGGGCCGCATCCACGGGCCGCGCCGCATCCACGGGCCGCGCCGCGTCGGGCACCCGGGCGTCGGGGAGGGCGGCGTCGCGGGGCGTCGCTGCGTCCCACCGCACGTCAGCCGGGGCGCGGACGCCGGCGTCCGGGCGCTCGGGGGGCGCCGAGATGCTCCAGACCAGGCCGAAGGCGGCGGCGCCGGTGAGGAGCAGCGTCCCGATGACCACCAGCGGAAGGGGCAGGGGCCGGCGCGGCCGCTCCACCTCCTCCGAGAAGCTGGGCTCCAGCAGGTCCGAGGGGAGCTGCGGGATGGCCGTCAGGCCCGCCTCCAGGGCGTCCAGGAAGGCGTGCATGCCCGGTCGCGCTGCCGGATCCGGCGCCAGGGCGGCCTGCGCAGCGTCCTCGGCGGCCAGCGGGAGCGAGCCCGGGGGCACTGGCTCGAAGTCATTGTTTTTCTTGGCGAAGTAGGTCTCTTCGGTGCCCATCCCCCGAAAGGGCGTGTGCCCGGTGAGCAGCCCGCAGGCCAGCACGCCCACGGCGTAGACGTCGGTCCACGGGCCGATGCCGCGCTGCTCGAACTGCTCGGGGGCCATGTAGGGGGGCGTGCCCGCGGCGACGTTGGTCTTGTCGTCGCTGCTGTCCTTGGCGAGGCCGAAGTCGACCAGGCGCACGAACCACCCGCGCCGCGGCAGGGCCTGGACCATCACGTTGTCGGGCTTGATGTCGCGGTGCACGAGGCCGGCCGCGTGGGCGGCCACCAGGCCGTCGCCGAGCTGCCGCAAGAGCTCCAGGACCTCCGCGGCCGTCAGCCCCGCCTTCGCCAGCGCCGTCAGCGTCTGCCCCTCTACCAGCTCCATGGCCAGGTACTGCTGCCCATGCGCCTCACCGAAGCCGAGCAAGCGGACGATGTGGGGGTGGCCCAGCCGGGCCAGCGCCTGGGCCTCGAGCTGGAACTTCTCGATCAGCAAGGGGTTCTTGGTGGTCAGGAGCTTCACGGCCGCCCGCAGCCCCACCCCGGGCTGCACGGCCAGAAACACCCCCCCGATGCCCCCTTCACCCAGGCGCCGCAGGACCAGGAAGTCGCCGTACTGTCGACCGATCTCGGGCAGGATGGTCCGGCCGCCGCTGTAGCGGGCCGCGTGGTCGGCCAGGGGGATGAAGCGGTAGCCGTCGTGACTGCACCGGGGCGTGCCCTGGCATGGCGCCCCGACAGGACCGTCGGTGTCGCACTGCACGCAGCGCCCCAGGTTGTCGGCCATTGGATGTCGCCTCGCCCCGCCCGCTCGCCCGCATCATAGGATCATACGAGCCGGGCCGCACCAGTCCGGGCGTGGAGAAGAGCGCTACAGATCGCCGAGGAAGCCCAGGAAGGCGGCCTTCTGGTCCGCGGCCAGGTCCAGGAAGCCCTGGCGCGAGGCGCTGCCCTCGCCGTGGTGGGCCAGGATGGCCTCCTCGATGGTCATCGCGGTGCCGCTGTGCATGTACGGCGCCGTGAACCGCAGGCCCCAGAGGGGCGGCGTGCGGAAGTGGTGGATGGTGGCCATGCCGTCCTCGATGCCCGGCGAGCCATCCTCCGCCACCACATGCAGCAGCAGATCGGTGTAGGCGTTGATGTCGCCCGCCAGCCCCGCCAGCTTCGGGACGTGGCAGTCGCCGCAGCCGATGGTCATGAAGAGGACCTCGGCGTCGGGGTGCCGGGCCACCGGGGCCGGCGGCGCCTGCTGGTTGAGGAAGAGCTCCATGGCCCGGGTCTGCTCAAGCGAGAGCTCGGGATCCGGGGTGTCGTCGTCGTCCTCGGTGCGGGCGAAGGTCGAGCCGGCCTCCTCCGGGAGCGTCAGCCCCAGCTCCGCCGCCATGGCGTCGCCGATGAACTCCAGCGTCGAGGGCACCTGGGCCTTCCACCCGAAGCGACCCAGCCGGCCGTCCGGCAGAATGTGCGCCACCCCCTGGATGCCGTCGCCGTCCATGTCTTCGGGGTCGGCGTTGGCCAGGATGGCCTCCGGCGGGAGCTGATCGAGCAGGCCCATGCCCAGGGTGCTGGGCGTCTGCCGCGGCTCGAAGACGTTCTCGCCGTCGGCCTCGGGACGCGGGCCGTGGGCGCTGAAGCGGTGCAGGATGGTGCCGCGCGCGGGGGCGGTGAAGGCGGCGTCGGTCAAGGTTCCGTGGCGCATCACGTTGACGTCGAGGGGGCCCGCGCCGCCGATCATGGGATCGAAGTGGCAGGCACGACACGAGTCTCCGTTGAACACCGGCCCCAGGCCGTCCTCGAAGCCGTGATCCCGGTCGAAGAGCGAGCGACCCAGGGCCCACTGGCTCGCCTCCTCGCCGCTCAGCGGCCGCAGCGGGCCGCCCATCTCGCCCAGCCCGGGGGCCTCCACGCCCGGCCGGATGAGCCCGGCCGAGTACACCTCGCGCCCGCCGAGGGACTCGAGGAAGGCCAGCACCTCGGCCCGCTCCGCTTCGCCCAGGGCCACGTAGGCGTCCCGCGACCGCTTGCCCTCGCCGTCGTGCAGCTCGATGGCCGCCCCCAGCGTCATCGCCCGGCCGTCGTGCAGGTAGGGCGCCGTCGCCGCCACCCCCCAGAGCGGCGCGGTGCGGAACTCGGAGCCCGTCGCGACGCCCATCTGGATGCCGTCGGCCAGGCTCTCGCCCATGTCGTGCAGCAGCAGGTCGGAGTACACGGGCAGCGCGCCCCGGGGCCCGACCAGGGTCGGGACGTGGCACGCCGCGCAGCCGATGCGGCCGAACGTCGCCCGCCCACGCTCGGTCTCGGGGGTCGGATCCTCCGGCTTCGGGGCCGCGAGCAGCATGGAAAACGCAACGAGATCAAAGAGATCCTCGCCGCTGAGCTCGGGATCGGGCACGTCGTCGTCGTCCGTCAGCGGCGACGCGGGGGCGGCGGCCTGGTGGAACGTCACGCTCGTCACCGGCCCCTCGGCGAGCCCCTCGCGCAGCACCGCCTCCTCGGCCTCGGCCGCCACCGACGGCACCGGCAGGCGCGCCTGCTGGTCCGGGGTGAGGGGATCCGTGGTGAGGCCCAGGTGGTTGTTGAGCGGCCCGCGGATGAAGCCCTCGATGCTGACCGTCTGGGACTTCATGCCGAAGCGGCCCACGAAGCCGCGGTCGTAGTTGGGGCGACCGCTGATGCCGTCGCCGTCGGCGTCATCGGGATCGGCGTACTTGAGGATGGCCTCCTCGGGCAGCTCGGCCAGCAGGCCCACGCCGAAGAAGGGGATGGGGTTGCGCAGGCCGAAGGTGTTGGCGGCCTCCTCGGGCCGCGGGCGGGGCCCGCCCTCCGCGAAGAACGAGTCGAGCACCCCGCTCATGGTGCCCTGCGCCGGGATGTAGCTGCCATCGGGCAGCGTGACCGCGGCGATGTAGAAGTCGCGATAGTAGCCGGCGGCGCCGCCCGGCAGGGCTTCGTGGCACCCCGCGCAGCTCACCAGGTTGAACCGGGGCCCCAGCCCCTCGGCCGGCGCGAAGCGGCGGGTCGCCACCTCCAGGCCACGCTCGAACGTGGCGCGCTCCTCGGCGGTGGCGTTCGGCCGGATGGCGCCGGGCGAGGCGAAGATGCCCTCGGCCACCGCGGCGTCCGCCTCTTCGGGGGCCGGCTCGTCGTCACAGGCCCAGAGGCCTCCTGCCAGCGCGAGCGCCCACCAGGGGCTGCGTGCCTTCATCTCCCCACCTCCAGCGCGACGCCCACATAGGGCGGCGACGAGTCCAGCGATCCCCCGACTGCGATGCGGTGGCCGCCCGATGTTCCCCAGATACCATGCAGCACTTCGCGGGTACCTGACGCAACGCGCGTGCCGTCAAACGCCCCCGGCGCCACTTGCAGCAGCACCCCCCGGTTGGCCGCCACCCAGGCCGCCCCGTCGGCCTCGACGAACACCCCGTTGAAGCCGGGCTGCCCGACGGCCACCTGCGTCTGGAAGCCGCCGTCCACCAGCCGGCCGATGACGCCGTTGCTGCGGCCCCCGACCACCACCAGATCCGTCGCGGAGTTGCCCCACAGGCTGATCAGATCCTCCCCGTCCCCGACGGGATCTGGGCCCAGGCGGCCCCATCCCAGCGCAGGGCGACGCCCCGGGCGCCCACGGCGTACACCTCGCCGGGCCCCAGGCCGAAGACCTTGAACAGCGCCCGAAATCCGCGATCCGTCGACGGGATTTCGGCGCGCTCCCAGGCCCCCCCCGTGAAGTGCAGGATGACGGGATCCGCCTCGGTGCCGTCGTCGCGGGCCTCGCCGCCCACCGCCCAGGCCTCGTCCGCCGACGCCGCCCACACCCCCCAGAGGGGCGCCGTGACCGGCGTGGGCACCGCCTCGAAGGGCCCCGCGCCGACCTTGCGCAGCGTGCGGCCCTCGTTGCCCACCATCCACAGCACGCCGCCCGCGCCGTGCACCCAGTTGAGCAGCGCGCCGTCGGGCACCTCGGCCGCGGCCCAGGCCTGCCCGTCGAAGTGCCACGCGATGCCGGCCTCGGGCTGACCGCCCACGGCCCAGATGTCATCGGGGGCCGGGCCGAACACGCTCAGCAGGGCCCCCTGATCCCCCGGATCGAAGGCCGGCCCCCACGGCTCGGGGACGGCAGCGTCCACCACCGGCGTGGGATCATCGGGGTCGTCATCACAGGCCCCGAGGGCCAGCGTGGCCAGGAGAGAGGTGGCGAAGAGGAGGGCGGCAGGTCCCCGGCGCACGGCAGATCCCTCGTGTGTCGTCCATCCCGCTGCCTACCACATCCGAGGCCTCGGGATCATCGTTCCCGCGCGCTGGCAGGCGGGTCGCGGATGGGCCACCATGCGCCCATGCGCCTGCCCCTCTCGATGCTCCTCGCCCCGGTCCTCGCCCCGGTCCTCGCCCTGCTCGCCGGCTGCGGCCAGCGCACCGACGACGTACCGGCCACCCCCGTCGCCCCCGCGCCCGCCCCGGCGGCCGCCCCCCCGACGGTACCGCTCCGCGCGCCCCTGCCGGGCCGCCTGGTGGCGGTGGGCGATCTGCACGGCGACCTGGCCGCCACCCGCCGCGTCCTGCGCCTCGCCGGGCTCATCGACGAGGCGGACGCCTGGAGCGGCGGCACCACCACCCTGGTCCAGACCGGCGACGTCCTCGATCGCGGCGACGACGAGGTGGCCATCTACCAGCTCCTCTGGCGCCTCCAGGGCGAAGCGCAGGCCGCGGGCGGCGCCGTGGTGCTGCTGAACGGCAACCACGAGATCATGAATGTTCAAGGGGACTTGCGCTATGTGACCCCGGGCGGGGCGCGGGCCTTCTCGGCCGCCGACGCGCCCCCCGAGGTGGCCCTGGAGGCGCGGCGCCAGGCTCTCGTCCCGGGGGGCGAGTGGGCCACGCACTTCGCCCGCCAGCCCATCATCGCCGTCGTCGGCGACACCGCCTTCGCCCACGGCGGCGTCCTGCCCGCCCACGCCCGCTACGGCCTCGACCGCCTCAACCAGGAGACGGCGGCGTGGCTGCGCGGCGAGCGCCCCGACCTGCCCCCGCCCATGGCCACCCCCGACGCCCCCATCTGGACGCGGCTCTTCTCCATGGGGGCCGCCCCGGAGCGCTGCGCCGTGCTGGGCGAGGCCCTGGCGCTGCTGGGCGCCCGGCGCATGGTGGTGGGCCACTCCGTGCAGGCCGACGGCCCGACGAGCGACTGCGACGGCCGCGTCTGGCGCATCGACGTCGGCCTCTCGGCCCACTACGGCGGCAAGCCCGCCGCCCTCGAGATCCGGGGCGACGCCGTGCGCGTCCTCCAGGCCCCCGCCGCCGACTGAGCCCGCCGACCAGCCCCGTCGACGTGAATCCGCTCCCGCGGGTGTGGCACCGTGGGGCTCCCCGGTCTCCCCGAGGTCATGATGCGCCCCACTCGAAGCCTCCTCCTCCTCGCCCTGCTCGTGGGCTGCGATGACGACCCGGCCCGCCAGCGGGTGGACGACCCCGCCGACGCCGGCGACGCCACCGCCCCCGACACCGGCCCGGCCCTCGACGCCGCCCCCCTCGACCTGGGCCCCGACGACGCGGCCCCCGTCGACGCCGACGTGCCCCCCGCCGACGCCCTCCTCCCCGACGCCGCCCCCCCGGTGCCCGAGATCTGCAACGGCCAGGACGAGGACGCCGACGGCCTGATCGATGAGGGCGTCGCCAACGTCTGCTGCGGCTGCGGCGGGCTGCCCGCCGAGGGCTGCCAGGCCTGGGGCATCGACCTCATCGAGGGGCTCGACGGCCGGATGAACCCCGATCGGGCCGTCGGCCTCCAGGGCCAGGCCATCGGCTTCAGCGAGCGCGAGATCGAGGGCGCCACCTGCGTCGTCATCCGCCAGGTCGGCACCCTGGCCGACGCCCACCTCGGCCAGGTCAGCATCGAGACGCCCCGGACCACCCTCAACCTGGGCCCCGTCTTCGACGCCGCGCGCGGCGGGCACCGCTACCTCAACAACCCCGAGACGGGCCCCCTGCTCGTCCACGGCCCCGGCGACGCCGTCACCGCCCGGGCCGGCGGCGGCCTGCTCGTGGGCCCCTTCGAGCTGTCCCTGACCGCCCCCGCCGCCCTGGACGGCGTGCAAGGCCTTGATCGCGCTGCGGATCTGGCCCGCGCCCGCGCCGACGACGGCGCCCTGGAGCTGCGCTGGGCCGCGGCCCCGGCCGGCGAAGAGGGGGACATCCGCTTCTTCATCGGCGGCAGCGCGCCCGTCTCCACCAACGTGGTCTACCGCTCCATCCGCCACTACCAGCTCGAGGCCATCCTGGCCGACGACGGCGAGCTGTCCCTGCCGGCGGGCTTCTTCGACGGCGGCGTGGCCGAGAGCGCCATCTGGGCCCGCCTGGATCGCGCCCGCACGGTGCGCCTGCCCCTGGGTCCCCACAGCGTCGAGATGGTGGTGGGCCGGCGCACGCAGATCCAGGAGGGCGGCCGGCTGGAGCCCATCTCGGACGTCCCGCCCTTCCAGATCACCGAGCCTTCCCCCAATGTGCGCGACATCACGCCGGGGGAGCCGCTGCGGGTGGCGTGGAGCGCGCTGCCCGCCGGCACCGGGCCGCTGGTGGTGGCCCTGACCACCTACGACAGCGAGCGCGACGAGGCCCGGCAGGTGAGCTGCGCCGTGCCCGATCCGCAGATCGGGGCCATCGAGCTGCCGGCCGACTTCACCGAGGACTGGCCCATGGGCGAGGCGGATCTGCGGCAGCTCGCGGTGCGCTACGACCTGGCGGTCAAGGAGTTGCCGGCCCCCGATCGGGGCCAGCTCACCCAGTCCATCACCGTGCTGCTGAAGCTGAATCCGTAAGCGTTCTGGGGGGTTGGACGCCTGCCCGGCTCACTCGCCGGCGGGGGCCTCGCTGGCGGGGGCCTCGCTGGCGGGGGCCGCCTCGCCCTCCTTCGGGGCCTCCTCGGGCTCCTCGGGCTCGTCGTCACCGCCGCTCGGGGGGGCCGCGGCGCTCTCGGGGGCCGCCGGCGCATCGCCCGGCTTGCGGAAGTCGCCCCGATCGATGCGCTGCACCTGCTCGAAGACGGCGTCCTGGGGCAGCGAGACGCGGAACTTGTAGGTGACCGGCTTCTTGTCGGTCAGGCCCTTGTCCACGATGGTCACGACGGCCTCGCTGTAGCCGACGCTGGCGCCCTCGGGGCGCTCCTTGCCGGCCACCTTCCACGACAGCACGTTGAGGGCCTCGGTGACGGCCACCAGGCCATCGCGCTCGGCGTTCTGCTCGTAGCCCTCGTCCTTCGGGGTGCCCTCGACCTCGACCTCGGCCTCCACGAAGAAGGTGTGCGTCTTCTCATCGTAGGCGCCCGCCTGGGTCAGCTCGCCCTTCACCGCGTCGAACCGCGGCATGAAGTCGAGCACGAACGCCTTGAACTCGGCGATCTCGGTCTTGCCCTGCAGCTGGCTGCGCTGCTTGCGCGGGATGCGCAGCTCGATGGCCGCCTTGTACGCCTTGGCCGCGTCGGCGAACTTCTTCTCGCCCAGCAGCGTGTCGCCCTTCTTCGAGAGCAGGGCCGCCAGCGTGGCGTTGGCGTCGCTCTTCTTGTTCTGATCGATGGCCTTGCGCAGCAGGGCCTCCTTGGCCTCATCGCCGTCGGCCAGGGCCTGGGCCTGCTTGCGGTAGTTCGTCTCGAGGGCCGGCCGGACCACCGCGGCGAACTTCTCCATCATGTCGGCGTCGGCCGCGATGACCTCGAGCATCTCCGCCTGGCCCTTGAGGTTGTTGTCGCGCCGATAGGTATCGGCCTTGCCCCAGAGCGCGTCGTAGCTCTTCGGGTTCGACTTCAGGGCGTCATCGAAGTGCTTGATGGCCTGCTCGTAGTTGCCCACCTTGACGGCCTTGCGGCCCTCCAGGATGTGGTCGTCGCCGCCTCCCCCGCACGCGGGCAGGGTGGCCGCCGCCAGGGCGGCGCCGAGAGTCCATCGAATCAGGGACCCACGCATGGTGTCTCCAATCTTCATGGGCCAGCGCGCAGGCACCGACCGTCCGCAGAAAAGCACGGGATCAAGCGATCTTGACTGGTGATTCTGATACGACGGGAGCCGCCTTGGGTCAAGGCGTGGGCGACCACGAGGCGTCCCGCCGGGCCAGCAGCGCCTCCAGCTCGGCGAACAACCGGCCATCGAAGCCGGCCCCCTCCAGGCGTCGCAGAGCGGCCAGGGCCGCGTACCCGGGCCGCGCCGGCCCGACCACCGGCGGCTGGGTCAGCCCCGCATAGCGGTCGCACAGCCCCAGCAGCCGCGCCCCCAGCGGCACATCTTCCCCGCGCAGCCCGAGGGGGTGCCCGCTCCCGTCGATCCGCTCGTGGTGCCCCGCCACCCCGGCCCGCGCCACCGGCCCCAGCCCCCCGTGAGCCGCCAGCAGATCCACGCTCAGGTGCGGGTGCCGCTCCCGCAGCTCCCGCGGCGCGTCGGGGGGCAGCAGCGTCTGCCCCACGTCCAGGCACAGCCCCGCCAGCGCCAGCTGCTCCAGCGACGCCGGCGCCAGCCCGCGCTGCCGCCCCAGCCCCACCGCCAGCACCGCCGTGCGCACCGCCCGGCTGCGCGCATCCCGCTCCGGCGGCACCCCCGCCAGAACCTCGCGAAATCGCAGACGATCTTCCTGAACCTGCGCCACCAGCAGCGCCGAGAAACGGCGCACCCGCGCGAAGGACCCCGCCGCCTCCGGCGCCTGGTGGAGCCCCTGCATCACCGCCATGCCGATGGCCCGCACCAGCGCGGGCGCCGCCGGCGCCGCCAGCACCCCCAGCCCCCAGTCCACAAGCAGCCCCGCGTCCAGCACCTCCACCACCGCCCCCGCCGGACCCACGGCCAGCGGCGGCGCACCCACGACCACCTCGGCCGGCAGCCAGAGGGACGCGGGCGGCGAGGCCAGGAGCAGGGACCAGGCGTTCAGGGGCAGCTCCAGCGTGACGAGGGCAGCAGGCCCGGATCCTACCCCGCGCGGCCCACCGGACCCAAGGCCCACGACGCTTGCCAGCCGTCCGCCCCTCGCCCAGGATGCGGTCATGGGCGAACACCAAGGTACTCTCGACGGCGAGATCTTCGCGCAGGTCGCCGAAGCCCTCCGCCCCCTCCACCTCGACCGGCCCGCCCTGCGCGAGGTCCTCCGCGACCTCGTCGAGGTGGGCATCGCCACCGAGATCCCGGCCCCCCCGCCAGATCACCGCGGGGTGCACCCCGGTCGGCTGGGCGATCGCAAGTGGTACGCGATCCACACCAAGGACCTCACCCAGCTCGGCAGCATCGCCACCGCCCTCCTGGCCGGCCTGGCGGGCGCCGGGCTGGCGCCGGGCCCTCGTCGCTGCCCGCGCGAGCTTCGCCCGGGCGCTCGCGCGCCTGATCATCGCCGACGCCCCCGACGCCTTCCGGGCCACGCTCGAGGACGACGTCCTCCCGCCGCTCGGCGGCCTCATCCGCTGGGCCGAGAGCCTCATCCCAGAAGTCGGTGACCCGTAGCTCGTCGTCGCCGTCGCCAGCTCGGGGCGCCCGAGCTGCACCACCGCGGGTCCCGCCAGCGGCGCCTCCGCGCGCGCCAAGGGCTCGAACTCAAAGCCGTTTTCCCGGGCGTACTGCCGGGCCTCGTCGAGGGCCAGACCGCCCGCGAGCACGTGGGCCTGCCCGCCGGCCGCCACCACCAGCCGGCTCAGCCGGGCCAGGTCGGCGCCGATGCCGGGGGCGGGCTCGTCGAGACCGCGGATGCCGATCAGCCAGGCGCACAGCGGTGGGGTGTCTGCCATGGGCGCAGTATGGGAATGCACCTGGCAGCCGACAACGAAGCGCAAACGCCCCGCTTGGCCCCGCCGGTGGACGTGCTATCCTGCGGCGCTCATGCGGACGCTCCTCCCCCTCGCGCTGCTCTTCGGGTGCAGCACCGGCCCCGCCGGCGGGCCGCCGCCCGCGCCCGACGCGGGGGCTGCGGCGGTCGAGGTCGTCGTCGTCGGCCGGGGGACGGTGCGCGATGCCGTCGAGGGCACGGCGACGGTCGAGGCGCGGGAGCGGGCGGTGGTGCGGGCGCAAGTGGCCGGCACCATCGGCCCCGAGCTGGCCGAGGAGGGGGACGCGGTCGTGGCCGAGGGGCAGCTCGCGGCCATCGATCGGCCGGTGTTCGCCGAGGTCCAGGCCCAGGCCCGGGCCAGCCGCGACAAGGCCGCCCGCGAGGTGGCCGCCCTGGAGAAGCTGGCCCGGGAGGGGCTGGTGCCGGGGCAGCAGCTCATCGACGCGCGGTTCCAGCTCAAGCAGGCCAGCCTGGAGGTGGATCGGCTGGAGAAGGAGCGCGGGCAGCAGTCGGTGCAGAGTCCCATCGCCGGGGTGGTGACGGCGCGGCACGTCCAGCCGGGGGAGGCGGTGGCCATCGGCGCGCCGCTCTTCGAGGTGGCCGACGTGGAGGCGCTGGAGGTGCACCTGCGCCTGCCCGAGCGGCACCTGCCCCGGCTGGCCCAGGGGCTGCCCGCCGAGCTGGCGGCGGAGGGGGGCGCCGAGCGGGTGGTGCCGGGGCATGTGGAGCGCATCGCGCCGACGGTGGATCCGCGCAGCGGGACGGTGAAGGTGACGGTGCGCATCGATCCGGCGGCCGCGCGGGTGGCGGGGCTGCGGCCAGGCATGTACGTGCGGGCCCGGCTCATCGTGGATGTGCACGACCAGGCCCTGGTGCTGCCGAAGCGCGCGCTGATCTTCGAGGAAGATCGCGCCTTTGCGTATCAGATCGTAGATGGGAAGGCCCGCCGCCGGCGGCTGTCGCTGGGCTACGCCGATCGCGACGCCGTCGAGGTGCTGGCGCCGCTGGCCGAGGGGGACACGGTGGTGGTCTTCGGGCAGCGCGGGCTGGAGGAGGGGGCGCCGGTCCAGGTGGTGGCGCCGCCGTCGGCGGGGCCCGAGATCGTGGCGCCCATCGAGGCGCCGCCCACCGAGTCGCCCGTGGAGGCCCCGAAGTGACCGAACCGCTGCTGAAGGTGCGTGGCCTGGGCAAGCACTTCCCCATCCGGCGGGGCCTGGTGCCCCGGGTGGTGGGCCATGTGCAGGCGGTCGACGGGGTGGATCTGGACGTGATGCCCGGGCAGGCGGTGGGCCTGGTGGGCGAGAGCGGCTGCGGCAAGACCACCACCGGGCGCTGCATCCTGCGGCTCATCGAGCCGACGGCCGGCACGATGCACTTCGACGGGCGGGATCTGCGGGCGATGCCGCGCGCCGAGCTGCGGGCGCTGCGGCGCGAGATGCAGATCATCTTCCAGGATCCCTTCGGCAGCCTGAACCCGCGGCGGACGGTGTTCCAGACCCTGGCCGAGCCCCTGAAGCTGCACGGCCTGTGCAGCAGCGCGGACGAGCTGCGCGCCGAGGTGGACCGGCTGCTGCTGCGGGTGGGCCTCGATCCCGACTACCGCGACCGCTACCCGCACCAGTTCAGCGGCGGGCAGCGGCAGCGCGTCGGCATCGCCCGGGCGCTCTCCGTGCGGCCGCGGTTCATCGTCTGCGATGAGCCCGTCTCGGCCCTCGATGTGTCGGTGCAGGCCCAGATCCTCAATCTTCTCGCGGATCTGCGCACCGAGCTGGGGCTGAGCTACCTGTTCATTGCGCACGATCTGGCCGTGGTGCGGCACCTCTGCGATGTGGTCGCGGTGATGTACCTGGGCCGCATCGTCGAGATCGGGCCGGTGGACGCCATCTTCGAGAACCCCCAGCACCCGTACACCCAGGCGCTGCTGTCGGCGGTGCCCCAGGTGAAGGCCCAGGCCCGGCGCGAGCGCATCTTGCTGGAGGGGGACGTGCCCACGCCGGTCAACCCGCCGTCCGGCTGCCGGTTCCACACGCGGTGCCGCCACGCCACCCCGGCCTGCGCCCAGGCCACGCCGGTGCTCCAGGGCCAGGGCGGCCACCTGGTGGCCTGCGATCGGCTGGAGGCCATCGCGGCGGGCGCGTAGAGAGCAGTGAACAAGAGGTCGGACCGAGCCGGGCGAAGTCCAGGTCGCCGGTGGCGAGGCGCGAGGAGCAAGCGTGGTTGGGCCACGCTGCCGACGAGCAGGTCAGACCACCGGCACCACCGGCTCCCCAGGGTGCGCCATCAAGCGCACCTCGTAGGCGAGCGACGCCACCATGCGGCGGCCCAGCGCCGTCCAGAGAGCCGTCAGGGTCTCGACCGGCAGGCGCAGGGGCGCGACGGTCATGCGCTCCAGCGGCGCCGGCAGGTCCGGCTCCTGCTGCCGCGCGAACACGGGCTGCCGGTGGAAGGCCTGGAGGGTGGGCCAGAGCCCCCGCAGGGGGACGTCCGCGGTGGCCAGCACCACCAGCCGCAGGTGGATCGGGGGGGGATCGCCGGGCTGGAGGGCCACCAGCGGCATGCCCTCGGGCTCGACCTGGACGACGATCAGCCGGGGCTTCGGGACGCCCGCTTCGGTCAGCTTGCTGGTCAGAAACTTGATGGCCTCGTGGATCATGCGCCCTCCCGGCTCGGCCGCCTCGGCTCGGCCGCCTCAGCATCCTCCCGGGGCGCCCGGCCGGCAAGGCGTCACGCGGCGGGCTCGACGGCGCGCAGCGCGGGCACCGGGCCGGCGACGGGCGGCAACCCCGCGTTCAGGCTCAGGTAGTGGGCGCGCAGGGCCTCGCCGATGCGCAGGAACCAGGGGGCGTGGGGGGAGGTGGCGCGCCACTGGAGGGTGAGCGTCCGCCCCGGCTGGGGCGCCGCGAAGCTGCGGACCACGAGCCCCTGCCCGGCCCGCACCTCGGGCTGGAGGGCGCTGGCGGGCAGCAACGTGGCCCCCAGGCCGCTCTCGACCATGCGGACGAGCGTCGTCACGCTGGCGGCGGTCACCGAGGTGGGCGGGGGGCGCCCGGCGACGGCGCAGACGTCGAGGGCCTGATCGCGCAGGCAGTGGCCGTCTTCCATCAAGATGAGGCTGGCCCCGACGATCTCGGCGGGGGACACGGGCCCCGGCACGGCCAGGGGGTGCCCCGCCGGCGCGATGAGGACGAAGGGCTCCACCACCAGATCCGGCCCGGTGAGGCCGTGGGCCTCGAAGGGCTGGGCCAGCAGGCCCAGGTCGACGGTGCCCGCCCGGAGCTGCTCCACCAGCATATGGGTCTGCAGCTCCCGGATGGCGAAGGCCACCCCGGGCAGCAGGTCGCGCAGGCGGGCCAGCAGGCCCGGCAGGCCGTAGGGCGCGATGGTGGGGATGACGCCGAGGCGGATGGTGCCCTGAGGCGCGCCGGCGAAGGCCCGGGCGGCGTCGGCCAGCTCGCGGGCATCGGCCAGCAGGCGGCGGGCCCGGGCCACCACCTCCTCGCCGGCCGGCGTCACCAGCGCGCGCGGGCGCACCCGCTCGAAGAGCGCGACCCCCAGCAGCTCCTCGACCTCGCGGATCTGCTTGCTCAGGGCGGGCTGGCTGACGGCGCAGGCGCGGGCGGCCTCGCTGAAGTGGCCGGAGTCGGCCAGGGCGACGACGTACTCGAGCTGGCGGAGCGTCGGGGTCATGCGATAACCATACGTTATCGATACGATGAAAACAATGTCTTGGAGTTCCAGACTGGCGCTCGTCAGACTGCTCCCCAGACGAGGCCGCCAGGCCCCCGACCGCCGAGGAGCGCACCATGGATTCCCAGAGCAAGTGCCCGATGCACGCCCACGCCACCCAGGGCACGCGGTCCAACCGCGACTGGTGGCCCAACCAGCTCAACCTGAAGATGCTCCACCAGAACCCGCCTGCCGGGCGCCCGACCCCGGCCGGGTTCGACTACGCCGCGGAGTTCGCGAAGCTCGACTTCGCCGCCCTCAAGGCCGATCTCGCGGCGCTCATGACCGACTCGCAGCCCTGGTGGCCGGCCGACTACGGCCACTACGGGCCCCTCTTCATCCGCATGGCGTGGCACAGCGCGGGCACCTACCGCACGGGGGACGGCCGCGGCGGCGCCGGCTCGGGCACGCAGCGCTTCGCCCCGCTCAACTCGTGGCCCGACAACGGCAACCTGGACAAGGCCCGCCGCCTGCTCTGGCCCATCAAGCGCAAGTACGGCCGCGCGATCTCGTGGGCCGACCTCATGATCCTGGCCGGCAACGTGGCCCTCGAGACCATGGGCTTCCAGACGTTCGGCTTCGGCGGCGGCCGCGAGGACGTGTGGGAGCCGGAGGAGGACATCTACTGGGGCGCCGAGGCCGAGTGGCTGGGCGACAAGCGCTACAGCGGGGAGCGCGAGCTGGACGACCCGCTGGCCGCCGTCCAGATGGGCCTGATCTACGTCAACCCGGAGGGCCCCAACGGCAAGCCCGATCCCATGGCCTCGGCCCGCGACATCCGCGAGACGTTCGCCCGCATGGCCATGGACGACGAGGAGACCGTGGCCCTGGTGGCCGGCGGCCACACCTTCGGCAAGGCCCACGGCGCCGGTGATCCGGCGCTGGTCGGCCCCGAGCCCGAGGGCCAGCATCGAGGAGCAGGGCCTGGGCTGGACCAACCGCCTGGGCACCGGCAAGGGCGTGCACACCACCACCAGCGGCCTCGAGGGCGCGTGGACGCCCACGCCGATCCAGTGGGACAACAGCTACTTCGACACGCTCTTCGGCTATGAGTGGACGCTCACCAAGAGCCCCGCGGGGGCCTGGCAGTGGACGCCCAGCGATCCCGCCGCGGCCACCACGGTGCCCGACGCCCACGACCCGGCGCGGCGGCACGCGCCCATGATGTCGACGGCCGACCTGGCGCTGCGCACCGATCCGGCCTACACCGCCATCTCGCGGCGATTCCACAAGGATCCCGCGGCCTTCGCGGATGCCTTCGCCCGGGCGTGGTTCAAGCTGACCCACCGCGACATGGGCCCCCGCGCCCGCTACCTGGGCCCCGAGGTGCCGGCTGAAGAGCTGATCTGGCAGGACCCGCTGCCGGCGGCGGGCCACCCGCTGGTGGGCGCCGAGGGCATCGCGGATCTGAAGGCGCGCCTCGGGGCGTCGGGCCTGTCCACCGCGGATCTGGTGCGGACGGCCTGGGCCTCCGCCTCCACCTTCCGCGGCTCGGACAAGCGCGGCGGGGCGAACGGCGCGCGCATCCGCCTGGCGCCGCAGAAGGACTGGGCCGTGAACGAGCCGGCCGAGCTGGCCCGGGTGCTCGGGGTGCTGGAGGGCATCCAGCAGGCGTTCAACGCCGCCCAGGCCGACGGCACCCGCGTCTCCCTGGCCGATCTGATCGTGCTGGGGGGCGGGGTGGGCGTCGAGCAGGCCGCGCGGGCCGCCGGCTTCGAGGTGACGGTGCCGTTCACGCCGGGCCGCACCGACGCGACCCAGGCGCAGACCGATGTGGAGTCCTTCTCGGTGCTCGAGCCCTTCGCGGACGGGTTCCGGGGCTACCAGCGCGCCCGGGCGCGGGTCTCCGCCGAGGAGCTGCTCATCGACAAGGCCCAGCTCCTGACGCTGACGGCCCCCGAGATGACGGTGCTGGTGGGTGGCCTGCGGGCCATCGGCATCGGCGGCCCGGGCCTGCTCACCCCGCGCCCCGGCGCCCTGACCAACGACTTCTTCGTGCACCTGCTCGACATGAGCACGGCGTGGTTCCCGGTGACGGAAGACGCCGACCTCTTCCACGGGCGCGACCGGACGACGGGGAAGATCAAGTGGACGGCCAGCCGGGTGGAGCTGGTGTTCGGCTCCAACTCCCAGCTCCGCGCCCTGGCCGAGGTCTACGCCAGCGACGACGCCCGGGAGCAGCTCGTGCGCGACTTCGTGGCGGCCTTCGCCAAGGTCATGGAGCTGGATCGGTTCGACCTGGCGTAAACCGTCGTCTTCCTTCGGGAATCAGGCGACGCCGAACGTCGCCGTGAGCCCGGCCCGCGCCGCCTCGGCGGCCCGGGTCATGGGCCGCGCCCCCACGATGCAGTCCCGGGGCACCTGCCGCACCAGCAGCACCCCGTTCGGGGCCCGGAAGACCCCGAGCCCGTGGGCCGCGAGCCGGCCCGGATCCACGGCCAGCATCACCGCCACGTTCGCCCGCTTCCCCACCACGCTCGCCAGCCCCTCGGCCAGGTGCACATGGGTGCGCCGCTGGGGCAGCAGGCCCTCGGCGTCGATGCCCGGCAGGGCGTCCAGCGAGGTGCCGTGCCAGATGGGGCCCGCCCCGGTGAACGGGGCCCAGCTCGCCTCCAGCGCCTCCCGGGTGACCGGCGTCCCCTCCAGGGAGTGGCCCTGGCAGCAGCGGATGCGATCGCCGTCCACTTGCAGGCGCTGCTTGCCGTTCTCGGCCACCAGCCGGTCCAGCGTGGGGCGATCGATGCGCACCCGCGCCAGCATGTCGGCGATGGGCACATAGCCCGCGGCGTCCATGGCCAGGCCGGCGCCGCCGTGGCGCAGCAGGCGCGTCAGCACCCGATCGGGGGCCTGGGCCATCACGCACCTCCCGCGGGGGGCGCGGGCGGGCCGGCCAGCGCCGGGGGCGGCGGCGGCAGATCCCGGGCCCGGCGCCACGACCGCTCGAAGGAGCGGCCCAGGTTCCAGAGCACGAACGCCGAGCCCAGCGCGCCCAGGGCCCCCAGCCCCTCCTGGCCGAAGGCGGCCTCGTAGCGCACGGCCAGCCAGAGGCCCACCGCGATGGGCGTGGCGATGGCCACGTTCAGGCAGGTGGCGCGCATGTACCAGAAATACAACAACAATTCCTCGCGCTTGGCGAGCGTGAGCACCGACAGCCAGATGGGCGCGTCGTCGGGATCGGGCAGGGCCTTGCCGGTGAAGGCGAGGACGATGCGCGAGAGGCCCTGCACCACCATCCCCACGCCGTAGGCCACCCGGAACCACAGGGCGGCCCCCACGGCGGCGTCCAGCACGCTCGCCGATCCGCCCCGCCCGAGGTCCAGGTCCCACCACCGCCACAGCGGCACCAGGATCACGAGCCCGGGCGCGAAGAACGCGATGTCGAAGACCCGGAAGAAGACGGTGGCGTTGCCCATGGCGACCTCGGCTACTCGTCCACGACGGCGAGGACCATGTCGGCGATGGCCCGGTGCCCCGTGGGGTTGGGGTGGATGCAGGTCAGGTCGAACCAGATCTCGGTGTCGGGCCCACGGTAGCACCGGCTCTCGGGGTCGTCGTGGTGGAAGCCATGCCCGCAGAAGGCCTCCAGCGTGAAGATGAGGTCGGCCTGGTGGCGCACGGCCGTGGCCATGTATTGCTCGTTGAAGTGGATGACGGCCGCCTCGCCCTCGATCCAGCTCCCCTCGAAGCCCGCCGTCGCCGCCAGCGCGCACGACTCCAGGTCGCCCGTGGCGTCGGTGAACTCGTAGGGGTTGGCGAAGATCACGAAGGATCCCGCGGGGAAGCGGGCCGGATCCTTGAGCCAGGCCACGGCGGCGTCCAGGTCGGCGGCGGCCGCGTCGGCCAGGGCCAGGGCCCGCTCGGGCGTCTCGCGATCCCCCGCCCAGGCGGCGATGTCGTTGCCGCCCATGGTGAAGATCACCAGCGTGCGCTTGGGGCTGCCGCCCTCCGGGAGCAGTCGGGGATCTGGCCGCCGTCGCGCAGGAAGTCGTCGTTGCGCGCCCCCAGCTTCGCGCAGCTCTCCACCTCGAGGTCGGCCCCGAACCGCGCGCGCAGGCCCTCGGAGACCAGCCAGCGGTAGTTCTCCCAGGTCTGGGTGGGCGGAGTGCCGAACGTCACCGAGTCACCCAGGAAGACCACCCGCTCGACCCCCTGGATGTCCTGGTGGTTGGTGCCCAGGCAGTGGTGGCCGAGCACGGGGTCGAAGGGGGCGTACTGCGGCCCGACCGCGCCGCCAAACTGCTGAAAACACTCAGCAACTGATGGGGGCGGGCCGAGATCGACGGCGGCGTCCAGGGCGGCGTCCAGGGCGGCGTCCACGGCCGCATCGACCCGGGCGTCGACCGGGGCAGCGGCGTCCGCGGGGGCCGCGCCGGCGTCGGGGCGCGGGGCTTCCTGGCGAGGCGAGGCGGTGCCGCCCGTGCCGTCGTCGCAGGCCGCGATCAGGGTGACACCAGCGAGGAGGGCGAGCAGGCGTGAGAGGCGCATGGCGGCAGGATGCCACCAAGGCGCGCCCCTGTGAAAGTCAGCGGCGCCGGCGCAGGAACAGCACGGGCAGCAGGGCCAGCCAGGCCCAGGGGGCGGGGGTGCCGGGGGCCTGGCCGCAGCCGTCGCTGCCGCCACCGCCGCCCTCGCTCTGGCCGCCGTCCCCGGCGGGCACGCCGCCGTCGGTGTTGCCGCCACCGCCCGCGCCGCCCGCCCCCGGATCGGGCTCCTCGCCCACGGGCGGGATGGGCCGATCGGGATCGCCGCCGTTGAGGCCGACGCTGGGGCACATCTGGCCCGGGATGGGCTCGTTGGTCTCGAAGGGGTTGGGCGGCGGGAAGACCACCATGCACTGGGCCCCCTCGCAGCCGCGGGGGCACGGCTCGGGCACCACCAGATCCACGCAGGCGGTGTTCTCGAAGTCGCCGCGCTCGCGGCCATACTCGTCGAGCATCACGACGGTGTAGCAGTCGCGCCGCGGGAGGGGCGCGTACAGCACCTCGAAGATGACCGGGCGGATGGGCACGCCCGCGCCGGTCACGTCGCGGCCGCCGGGCTGGATGTCGATGGGCACCCGGGTGTTGTCGGCCTCGAGGGCGATGGGCTCCATCGTCATCTCGTCGAGGGGCGTCGTCGAGGTGCGGTAGATGGCGTAGGAGATCTCGGACCGGTTGAGGGGCTGAAACTCCAGCTTCATCCGGAACTTGGACGACACCAGGCAGGCGGGCACGTTGGCGTTCACGCCGGCGTAGGGGGCGTTGTCCCCGCAGGTGTCGCCATCCAGGCCCACGCGCCGGATGCCCTCGAACGCGTTGACGTCGACGTCATCCATGGGGGTCGCGCGGGTCCGAAACTCGATCTGGTACTCCGCGAAGGCGGGCAGCGACGGGTTCGGGGGCCGCACGATGAGCTGGTAGTCGGTGCGCTCGCCCAGGGGCTGCTCGGGATCGATGTCGATCACCGTGAGGGCCTGCGCGGTGTTCTCCACCACCGTCACCGGCGTGCGGATGCGGACCTGGGCCGCCACCGTGCTGCCGTCGTCTTTGTTGCGCAGCTCGAACTGCTCGGCGTCGGGGCACCACTGCCCGCCGTAGGCCAGCCGGATGGTGGCGTCGGTCGGCCAGCGGTCCGCTGCGTCGTCGGCGATGGGCACGTTGGCCGGCTGGGACCAGGCGAAGCTGGTGTTGGTCGGATAGCACTGCTGGGCGTACGACACGGCCGGGACCGCGCCGAGCGCCAGGGCGAGAGAGAGCTGCCTCATTCGGACCTCCAGGGGGACGGCCCATCGTACCGATCCCGGGCGGTCGATTCGACCATCGCGGCACGCGGGCGCACACGGCCGGTGTCGGGGCGGGGACAACCCGCTATGCTGCGCCGATGGACGCCGCGCCCCCCGCCCGCATCGAGCCCGCGACCGCCGCCGACGTGCCGGCCATCGTGGAGCGGTGGGCCGATCTGCTGGCCACCCACGCGGCCCTGGAGACGGCCCTGGACGCGGCGCTCTACACCCCCGCGCCCCACGCGGCCGCCACCTACGCCGCCTTCGTCCGCCGGCTGCTCGACCGCCGCGGCAGCGTGGTGCTCGTGGCCCGCCTGCCCGACCAGCCCGTCGCCGGCTACCTGCTGGGCGGGCCGGGCCAGCGCGGCCCCACCTGGGCGGTGCGCGACATCGGCATGATCTTCGATCTGGTGGTCGCGCCGGGGGAGCGCCGGGCGGGCATCGGCCGGGCCCTCGTCCAGGCGGCCCTGGCGCGCTTCCGCCGGCAGGGCCTCAGCCACGCCCAGGTCAACTTCGCCCCCGACAACCCCGAGGCCGCCCGGTTCTGGCCCGGCCTCGGCTTCCAGACGCTGCTGTACGAAGCGTACCTGCCCCTGGCCGGCGATCCGCCGGGCGGGCCATGAACCAGCGAGGGTAGTGCCCCATGTTCGAGAGCCTGAGCGGCGAGTCTCCGCGCCAGCTCGTCGTCGACCTCTGCCGCCAGTTCTACTACGCGGGCTGGTGCACCGGCACCGGCGGCGGCATCAGCGTCCGTGATGGCGACCGCATCTACATCGCGCCCAGCGGGGTGCAGAAGGAGCGCATCCAGCCCGGCGACCTGTTCGTCGTCGATCTGGAGGGCGAGATCATCCAGCGCCCGGCCAACGCCCGGCTCGGCATCAGCGCGTGTACCCCGTTGTTTCTCAACGCTTATCGGCTGCGGGGCGCGGGGGCGGTGCTCCACAGCCACAGCGTGCACGCCATGCTGGCCACCCTCATCCCGGGCGACGAGTTCCAGGTGACGCACCTCGAGATGCAGAAGGGCCTGCGGGGCGTCGGCTACCACGATCAGGTGCGCGTCCCCATCGTCGAGAACACCGCCCATGAGTGCGACCTGGCCGACCGGATGGCGACGGCCATGACCGACTACCCGGCCGCCGACGCGGTGCTGGTGCGGCGCCACGGGGTCTATGTCTGGGGGAAGGACTGGCAGCAGGCCAAGACCCAGGCCGAGTGCTATGACTACCTGTTCCAGGCGGCCGTGCGGATGCGCCAGCTCGGCGTCGATCCCACCCTGCCCCCCGGCTGAACGGAGGCCCCATGGCCGTGCTGCCCATCCTGTCCATCGGCGATCCCACGCTGCGCGAGGTCTCCCGGGCGGTGTCGGCCGAAGAGCTGGCCACCCCGGCGATGCAGGGCTTCATCGACGACCTCGTGGAGACCATGCACGCCGCCCATGGCGCCGGGCTGGCCGCGCCCCAGGTGGGCCGGCCCGTGCGCATCTGCGCCGTCCACGTCCAGCAGAACCCCCGCTACCCCTACAAGCCCGACTTCCCCCTCACCGTCTTCGTGAACCCCACGCTCACGCTCCTCAGCGACGAAGCGGAGTCGGTGTACGAGGGCTGCCTGAGCGTGCCCGACCTGCGCGGCCGCGTGCAGCGCGCCATGCATGTGCGGGTGGACGCCTGGGATCGCCACGGCGCGCCCCTGACCATCGAGGCGCGCGGGCTGATCGCCGGCACCTTCCAGCATGAGTTCGATCACCTGGACGGGCTGCTCTTCGTCGATCGCGTCACGGACCCCCGCACCCTCTGCACCTGGGCGGCGTTCGACCGGTTCTACCGGGAGGGGTTCGTGGCCGAGGCCATGGCCATCAACCGCAAGTACGCGAGCTGAATCAAGAAATCGGGCGTGGGTGTGGGCGGGGGGGGCTACTCGCCCTCGTTCTCGATGCGCAGGTCGTCGAGGATCACCAGCCCGTCGTCGGCCACCGAGCCGGTGCGCTCGTAGGTCGAGAAGACGCCGTCGCAGTCCAGATCGCCGATGGCGCGGGCGGTGAAGCGAGCCGCCTGCCCCTCCCCCTCCGACAGGAAGACGTAGCGGAAGCGCAGCGCCTCCGACGGCGCGAAGCCCAGGCCCTGCCAGCCCGGGGCCTCCCAGGTGGCCGGATCGGGCACGCTGCCACCGCACTCCGCCGCCGTCAGGGTGGTGCTCGGGGGGAAGCGCCGCGGCTGGATCTCGCCGGCCGCGTTGACCTCGGGCTCGTTGTAGAAGGCGATGGCGCCATCCACGATGAACCGCAGGTTGAGCGTCGCCTCCGAGGCGGTGGCCTTGCGCTGGTAGCCGATGAAGGCGGGGATGGCCATGGCGCTGGCGATGCCGGCCACCGCCACGGCGATCATGGCCGTGTCACCCCCGCCGATACGGGCCGTGGCCTGGCGACCGTAGGGCGTGTCGGGGAAGGCCGCCGCCAGCCGGATCCACTGGTCGCGGGCGTCGAGGGCGTCGCCGTTGAGCTCGGTGCGGATGGCCTCGTCGAAGAGGGCCGCCGGATCCCCCTTGGCCGCCGCCACCGGGGCCACCGCCGCGCTGCCCGGCGCCGCGCCGCCCGGCGCCGCGGGTCCCTGGCAGCCCACCAGCAGCGCCGCCGCGCCCAGGATGTGTCGCGCGCCCATCACAGCACCTCCCACCACAGCTCGGCCGCCACGCCCTCGGGCGTCGGGGCGAAGACGAAGCCGACCTCGTTGAGCAGCATGGCCTGCACGGTGGCCACCTGGAGCACGTCGCTGAGCACCTGCCACTTCGTCGGGCCGCTGACGAGGCCCGCCGGGGCGCCGGGGCCGAAGCCGAAGCTGCGCAGCACCACGCCGCTCTGGCCCTTGCCGGCCAGCGCCGCGGGGAGCGAGAGGGGCCGCTGCTGCCCGAGCCGGCAGCGCTCCACGTCCCGATCCGAGACGGCCAGCACCAGCGTCTGGCCCACCACGCCGTAGCGCAGGCGGATGGTGGTGGCGGCGCCGTCCTCCATCGGATCGGGGATGCCGATGGTGAGGGTGCCGTCCGCCGCCGTCGCCGTCGCGCCCGCCGCCTGGATGCCCTCGGCCATCAGCTTGACCAGCGCCTCGCCGTCCGTCCCCGGCTGGAGGCCCAGGGCGATGACGGGGTGCAGGAAGCCCCCCGCCAGCCACGCCACCAGATCCCCCGTCCACGTCGAGCCCACGACCACGGCCTGCCGGGCGCTGGTCACCTCGACGGGCACCCCCATGGTCGCGGCCTCCCGCAGCAGGCGCGGGGCGTCGAGGGAGAGCTTCAGCACGCCGCCGGCCCGGGCGTCCAGGCAGTCGGTGCCCGCCACCGGCGTGGTGCCGGGCAGCCAGGCCTTCAGGGCCCCGGCCACCGCGGCCGGGCCCGCCGCCGCGACGCGCACGCGCCCCCCTGCGCCCTCGGCAACCCATCGAATGGAAAGGGATTCCAGCGCGCCCTCCCCCACCTCGACGGCCGCGCTGCCTTGCAGCCGCACCTCGAAGAGGGCGTCCGCGGTCAGGCCCTCGGGCCGGCCCGGGGCCGCGTCGGGCACGGCCTCGGTGTCGCAGACCAGGAACCGGCCCCGCGCCCCACAGGCGATGGCCTTGTCCCCCGCCTGGAAGCCGGTGGGGGTAGCCGTCAGCGGCGCGTCGCCCATGGCCTGGGCCAGCTTCACCAGGCTGGCCTTCGCCTGCTCGGCGTCGGTGATCCCGATCACGAAGCGGAAGCGCTCGGCGGGCTCCTTGATCCCGAAGGCCGCCACCCCCGCCTTCGCGTCGAGCCCCGGCCCGAAGTCGGCCACGAACGGGTGCACGCCCCCCGCCTCGAAGGCCAGGATGCGGGGCACCAGACCGTTCAGATCCCGGGTCATGCCGAACCGGGCGTCCAGCGCCTTGAGCGCCGTCTCCAGCCGGCCCGCCCCCCGGAACACCACCGCCGCCTCCGCCCCGGGGAGCGACCAGTCGGCCGCGTCCTCGGCGCGGGCCGCCGGCGACGCCAGCAACCCCAGCACGATCCACCACTTCATGTCGGCCCTCCGCCGGGCAGCCACCCGCCCAGCGCCCGCAGCGCCTCGGGGGTGTTGATGTTCAGGCGCACATCGGGGTCGTCCACCGGCAGGCGGAGGGCGTCCCCGAGCAGCGTCTTCAAGGGCGCATCGTCCGCCTCCAGCAGCCGACTGCGCAAGGCCGACGGCACCCGGACGGGGTGCCCGCCGCGCCCCTCGAAGGTCGGGATGACCGGCCGCCCCGCTGGCGCCGCGACGAGCAGCGCCAGCGTCGTGGCCGCCACCCGCGGGCGGTCCACATGGGTCAGGAGCAGGTCGCCGGGGGGGCACGCCGCCACCCCCGCCCGCAGGCTGGCCCGCATGCCGGCCGCCCAGTCCGGCGCCACCACCCAGCAGGCCTCCGGGGGCACGGCCGGCGCCACCCGCGCGGCCTCGGCCCCCAGCACCACCGTCACCGTGGCGCAGCCCGCCGCCTGGAGCCGGCGCACCACCGCCGCCACGAACGTCTGGCCGTCGAGGAGGGCCAGGGCCTTGGGACAGCCCATGCGCGTGGAGGCCCCAGCGGCCAGCACCAGCCCATGCAGGCTTTCACCCATGATTTCAGGCATTTGCTAGCGACGGCGCGGCCGCCGGCGCGGCTCGCGGATGCGGTGGGCGCGCAGCGTCTCGCCGTCGAGCTGGCGGCGGCGGTAGCCCAGCAGATCGAGGAGGGCCCGCGCCGGCGCGCCGGGGGCCCGGTCGAAGCGCAGCTCCTCGTCGGCCATGCGGGCGCCGAGGGCGCGGGCCAGCAGGTGACCCCCCGCGCGCCGCAGCACCGACGACGCCACCAGCCACGGCCGCCGCACATCGCGCACCACGAAGAAGCCATCGCTGCCCTGCCGCTGGTAGAGCGGCATCAGCAGGCGCCCGCTCATGGGCGCGACCACCGGCCCGCGGGCGTCGAAGGCCAGCACCTCGCCGCGACGCACCCGCTGAAACCCCTCGTACCCGGGCCGCATGTGGAAGCCGTCCTCGGGGCCGACCCCGTGCCGATGGGCCAGCGCCACCACGGGCGGCAGGCCGGCCGGCACCCGGGCGAAGGCAGCCGCCACCTCCGGCGGCTCGACCTCGATCTGGCCCAGGGCCCGCAAGATGCGCCAGATGGTCGCCGCGTGCAGGGCCACGGCGTGGGGATCGGTGTGCTGCCCCGTCTCCACCCCCAGGCCCGTGTGGCCCAGGCGCGTCGCCCACTCCCCCAGGGTGCCCTCCACCGACTCCAGCAGGCCCAGGATGAGCGGGAACGGCAGCGCCAGCCCCAGCCGTCGGGCGGCCAGGGTGTCGGGGGGGACGGTGAACGGCGGCCCGCCCCCCGACGTGGTGTGCAGATCCAGCAGCACGACGGGCCCCTCGGCGGCCGCGAACAGGGCGTCCAGCCGGGCCAGCAGGGCCCGCTGCTCGGCCTGCTCGAAGTCGTCGGCGGCGGGGTGCTGGGCCCGCAGCGCCGCCACCTGCTCGGGCGTCCACGTCCGGTTCAGGTCGCGCAGGCGGCCCCGCACGCCGGCCTGCATGGCCCCCAGGTTGCCCACCAGCGCCGCCAGCCGCCCCCGGCGCAGGGGCGTGCGCCCGGCCTGGAGGGCGGCGATGACCTGCTGCGCGGCCCGCACCCCCGCCGGCTCGTTGCCATGGATGGCCGCCACGACGATGACCGTCGGGCCGGCCACCTCGGCCCGCACATCGCCCAGTTCCCGTTGAAGATCGCGGATCTGCCCGTCTGCTGCGGTCAAGCCTGTGCTCTCAGCTGGCCGTCGATCAGGCGGATGGTCAGGTCGAGCAGCGTCCGCTTCGTCACCAGCCCCACCAGCATCTCGCCCTGCACCACGGGCAGGCAGCCCAGGTCGTGATCGCGCATGATCTCCAGGGCCTCCACCGTCGGCGTCCCCGGCGCGGCCGTCTCGGGGTTCACCTCCATGATGTCGCGCACCGTCACCTCGCGCTCGGGCCGCCCGCGGGCCAGCAGCCGCAGCACCTGGCGCAGATCCACCATGCCCGCGAAGCGACCGTCGGCCTCCTCCACCGGGATGTTCCGGATCTTCACCCAGTCCATCATGTTCACCACCAGATCCACCGGATCGTCGGGCTGCACGGTGTAGATGTCCTGGAGCATGAACTGGCCGACGGTGCGGTAGCCGTGGCGCCAGTCCTCGGTGGCGTCCTCGCCCGCCAGCGTCCAGCGGTGCACCGGCTGCCCCGTCCACTGCCGCGCCCGCATGCCCGCCGTCAGCCAGCACAGCCGCCCGTGGGGCGTGCTGCGGTCGCGGGGCATGCCGGCCAGCGACGAGAGCGCCCACTGGGCCCCCGTCTGCCCGCTCTGCACCCGCTCCTCCAGCGTCCCCAGGTAGCGATCGATGTCGCCGCCGTCGATGCCCCGCGCCGCCAGGCCGCTGCGGGCCAGGGGCAGCAGGTGCTTGAGGATGAGCTCGGCGGCCGTGGAGGTGCCGCCGCCCACCCAGGTGAACTGGGCCTTGAGGCCCAGCCGCGCCGCCGCCACGAAGTTGCTCTTGGCGTCATCGAAGCTCATCACCTGGGCCATGTCGCCGTACTCGTCGGTGACGGCGGCCATCAACCCGAAGAAGAACGCGGCGTTGGCCACCTCGTCGAGGACGGTGGGCCCGGCGGGCAGCACGCGGTTCTCGATGCGCAGGTGCGGCTTGCCGTCGTGGATGCCGTAGCAGGGCCGGTTCCAGCGGTAGACCGTCCCGTTGTGCAGGCGCAGCGCCGCGAGCTGCGGCACCCCGCCGGCCCGCAGGACGGCCAGGGGATCCTCCTCCACGTCCGTCCCCAGCAGCACCCGGAACCGGGCGATGTCATCGCGGAAGATCTCGAGGATGGAGTGGCGCAGCCAGTCGCTCCCGAACCGCACCCGCGCCTGGCGGCCGCGGGCGAGCTGGGCCCCCGTGCGATCGTCCACCGAGTGCTGGAACAAGGCGATGCGCGTCTCTTGCCAGAGGCGTTTCTCCAGCAAGATCGGCGAGTTGACCGCAGCGGCCAGCACCGGGGCCGTGATGGCCTGGGCGGCGTTGTACAGCCGCACGAACTCGTCGGCGGCCACCTGGAAGTGCAGCTGGAAGCTCGTGTTGCACGACTCCAGCATCACGTTGTCGTGGGTGATGTCCAGCTCGTCGGTGCCCTTGAGCTTGACCCGGAACGGCCCCCGCGTCAGCCGCAAGATGGCGTTGTTCAAGGCGAAGTAGCGCGGCACGGGGGCCATGTTGGCCAGCCCCAGATCCGAGAGCTTCAGCGTCGGCAGGATGCCAGCGAGCAGCACATCGGCCTGGTGCTTCGCGGCCGCGGCCCGCGCCTTCGCCAGCAAGCGATCCAGATCCGTCTCCATGGCGCGCAGGCAGCTCGCCCCGAACACATAGGGCGGCAGGTTGGCTTCGAGGTTGAACCGGGCCAGCTCCGTGGTGAACGGCTCCCCCGCCAGCTCTCCCAGCACCTCCATGCCCCGGGGCGACGGCTGCTGGCCGGCGTCCACCAGGAACATCTCCTGCTCGGCGCCGATGCGCCGCACGTCGCGCTCGAAGACCCCGTGGTCGAGCATCTGCTCCAGCGCTTGCAGGTCATCGAGGACGCGGCGGGTGAACGCCCGCAGCTCCTTCTGATCGATCTCGGCGACGTCGAGCTGGCCCATCCCGCCCCCCACGGTGTCGGTGTGCAGAGCCAGGGTACACGAGGCCGCCGCCCACGCCTGCCCCCGAAAAAAATCGCCGGCGCGGGGAACACCGACCGGCCCTGCGTGTCAGAGTCCCCGAGCACGCACCGCCGCCACCGCGGCCGCAACCACGCAAATCGAAAGACAAATCGCGCACCGCCGCCACGGGAGGGGTGCGCCTGGAGGGCCCTGCCATGCGCCACGCACTCCTCGAGGTCACCGTCGCCTGGGGCCGCACCATCCTCGACGTCCACCACCTGCACATGGGCGAGGCCTTCGCCCTCGGCGGCGACAGCCCCTACGGCGGCGTCGACGACGTCGTGCCGCCGGGCCAGACCCTCGTCCTGGCCCGCATGGAGCCCGAGGGCGCCCGCGTCTGGCTGCCCCCCGGCGTGGGCGGCTACTACCAGGCGGGCTCCGAGATCACCCCCCTCCCCGGCAACCAGACCCGCACGCTGCTGCTGGGCAAGGAGGGCATCGTCCGCGCCGAGGCCGGCGCGCTGACGCTCTACTTCGCCCGGGTCGAGCCCGCCGCCCACCCCGGCCGCCGCGCCTTCGCCGGCATGTTCGGCGACCTGCGCAGCCTGGCGGGGGCGGCGGTGCTGCACCTGGCGGTGGTGCTCATCGCCATCGCGGCGCCTCCGAACCGCGAGGCCCTCTCCATCGACCGGTTCGATGGGAACGACCGCTTCATCCCGATCCTGCTGGTGCCCACCGACAGCCAGGAGAAGGACCTCTTCACCACCCCGGAGCGCGGCGATGAGGGCGGCGGGGATCAGCTCCCCGAGGTGGACAGCGACACCCCGAGCGGCAGCGAGCGTGAGCCCACGGCGCCCCGGGCGCAGCGGCCCGCGCCGACGCGGGCCCAGCGTCTCGACACCGCCCGGGCCGCGGCCAGCGAGCTGAAGAACGTCCTGGACGACTCGGGCATGTTCGGCCCCGGCGCCGACCCGCTCGGCCAGACGGCGGCGGGCGCCCTGGCCGGCATGGGCGGCGGCGACGGTGGCCGCGGCGCCGGCCTCGGCGGCGGCGGCAGCGGCGATCCCTTCGGGGGCCCCGTCGGCCCCGGCGGCCCCCGCGGCCCCGGCCGCTCCCTCGGCCCCGGCGCCTACCGCACCCGCCCCGGCCGCCCCGGCCCCGTCACCGGCATCCCCGGTCGCGAGCCCGGCCAGAAGGTGCCGAAGGTCATCCCCCGCGAGCCGGTCGTGGAGGACGGCCTGAGCCGCGAGGAGGTCCAACGCGTCGTCCGGCTCAAGAAGGCCGAGTACCGCGCCTGCTACGAGCGCGAGCTGCAGAGCCGCCGCGACCTGGAGGGCAAGCTGACCATGAAGTGGGTCGTCGGCCCCGACGGCAAGGTGCTCGCGGCCAGCGTGGTCGACAGCACCCTCGCCTCCGACGAGGTCGGCGCCTGCATCGGCCGGGCGATCAAGCGGTGGCAGTTCCCCCGCCCCCGCGGCGGTGGCGTGGTCACCGTCCGCTATCCCTTCCTCTTCCGCGCGAGCTGAGGCTAGCCCAGCAGGGCGCCCAGCAGGCGCCAGCCGTGGGGGCGCAGGCCGTGGGCGATCAGGCGCGCGCGCAGCCCCGCCGGCAGCCCACCGAACACCCCCCACATGGCCTCCCGGGCCTCGGCCACCGTCAGCGTCCCCGCCAGCCAGCCCTGGGCGAGCGGCGCAGGCAGGGCGAAGAAGGCCGAGAAAAACGCTTGCGTTTCGGGCAGATCCAGCCGCGTCAGGATCTGGAGGCCGAAGCGGTAGACCGTCCAGAGGCGCTGCTTCTCCCGGGGCCAGAGGGCCGCCCAGGCGGCCCGCACGGCCGCCGCCGGATCGCCGCGGCCCAGGCCCTCCGCCAGCGCGTCGGCCACCACCGGCGCCGCCCGCAGGCTGTGGGCGAGCGAGTAGCCCGTGGCCGGGTGGACGAGGCCCGCCGCCGCGCCGAAGGGCAGGAGGCGGTCGGGGGCGGGCAGGGGCGTGCCCATGGGGATGAGGCAGCGCTCCTCGGCGTGGACGGCCAGCACGCGCCAGCCCTGGTGGGCCAGGCGGGCCTCCAGGCGCGCCGCCAGGGCCTCGAAGCTCGACGGCCGCCGCTCGGCCAGCACGGTCTCCTCCACGAACAGCCGCGTCGGCCCGAACGGCATGGTGTAGAGGAACGTGGGGGGCGCCGGGGCCGCCGCGGGCACGGCCTGGAAGTCCATCAGGCCCATGGTGTCGAGGGCCTCGCCATGGCCCTCCACCTCGACGAGCTGGCCGTAGGCCACCTGGAAGCCGGCGGCCGGCGCGCTGGCCCCGAGGCCCCGCCCCGTGGCGTCCACCACCACCGCCGCCCGCAGGGTGCAGCCGTCGGCCAGGGTGACGGTGGTGCCGGTGGCGTCGTGGGTGACGGCCTCGGCGCGGCCCTCGATGCAGTCGACCGCCAGGCGCGCGCGCACCGCGGCGTCATCCAGGGTGCCATAGGCCCGCGGCCACACGACGGCGTCTCCCGCCGGCCGCATGCGGGCGGCCGACCACTGGTGGGCCATGCAGTCGGCCAGGGGGCCGGCCTCGTCCACCCAGAGGCCATAGCGATTGGGCCACGGGGCGTCGGGGGCCGGGTCGACGCAGGCCACCCGCAGGCCCCGCGCCGCCGCCGCCGCGGCGAGCAGGCGGCCAGCAGGGCCGCCCCCCAGGACGAGCAGATCGGGGATCATCGAGTCGAGCCTGGGGAAAAGATCCAGAAAGTGCAGACGTGGTTGCCACGGGCGCCGGCCCAGGTGTCCCACGGGCCGTAACCTGGAGGTTGATCATGATTGTTTTCAAGTGGTTGTGCTGCGTGGTGCTGGTCGCTGGCTGTGGGACGATGCAGGAGGTCGGTGTGGACGGGAGCCCGGCGGCCCGCCCCGAGGCGCCGCCGCCCCTCGATCGGGCCTTCGACGCGAAGATCGAGGCCATCCGCCAGCGCCACGGGGTGGCCGCCATCAGCATCGGCGTGCTGCGCGGCGGCAAGCTGGCCCAGGCCGGCGGCGCCGGCCAGGCCGACCCGGACGCCGGCATCTCGGCCCGCGCCGACACGCTGTACTCCCTGGCCTCGGTCTCGAAGATCGTCGTCGGCGTGGCCATCGCCCGGGCCATGGAGCTGGGCTACGACCTGGATCTGGATCGCGACGTGAACACCTGGCTGCGCTGGTCGCGCCCCCTGCGCCATCCGCGCCACCCGGGCACGCCCATCACCCTGCGCCACCTGGTGCGGCACCAGTCGGGGCTGGCCTCCGACGGCCCGGCCGACATCGAGGACTACCCCCGGCCCGACCCGCGGCAGAGCCTCGATGGCTTCCTGCAGGGCCTGCTGGCCCAGAGCGCCTACTGGGAGGCCTTCGCCCCGGGCCAGGGCGAGGAGTACTCGAACCTCGGCGCGTCCCTGGCCGCCCTGGTGGTGCAGAAGGCGGTGGGCCAGCCCTTCGAGGAGTTCTGCAACCGGGAGATCTTCGGCCCCCTCGGCATGGCGGACTCGCGCTGGTTCTACCGCGAGCTCGGCAGCAGCCAGCGCGGCCGCCTGGCCATGCCGCTGGACGAGGACGGCGCGCCCTACGGCCACTACGGCTTCGAGGACTGGCCCAGCGGCCAGCTGCGCTCCACCGTCGCCGACATGGCGAAGCTGCTGGAGGCGCTGATGGCGGACGGCAGCCGGGGCGGGGTGCGGCTGCTGTCGCCGGCCCGGGTGCGGCAGTTCCAGGACGTGCCGCTGTTCATCGAGGCCGACGCGCCCTCCTTCGAGCACAGCGGCGGCGAGGCCGGGGTCAACACGTTCGTGCGCTACAACGAGAGCGGCAACGGCTTGATCGTGTTGACGAATCAGGACATGGACGACGACGTGTTCGAGGCCGTCCTGGCCGAGGCCGAGGCCCTGGCGCGCTGAGCTCCGAAGTTTTTTTTCGCGCCCGGAAGAACTTTGCCCGGAGGCAGGCGTTCCAAGGCCCCGCACACCGCCTCGGGAGAGTCATCGTGAAGAAGCTGCTGCTGGCCGCCGCCGTCCTCGCCGCCCCCCTCGCCGCCCCCCAGACCGCTGACGCCTGTGCGATGCGCCGCCGCATCGAGCCCGTGGTCGTCGCCGCCAAGGTCCAGAAGAACGACGCGGCCCTCGCCGCCGCCCGCGACGCCGAGGCCAGCGGCCAGAAGCACACCGCCATCCGCCTGTACGAGGCGGTCATGAACGCCCCCGGCGACGCGAAGAACCGCTCCGAGGCGGCCCGCGCCGCGGCCCGGCTGCTGGCCCAGGACGGCCAGACCGCAAAGGCCGTCGCCCGCGCCCGCCGGGCCGTGGGCTTCAACGCCCAGAGCGCCGAGGCCCAGCTCCTGCTGGGCGAGCTGCTCGTCGACGGCGAGGCCGGCCGCGCGGTGGCGCACCTGGATCGCGCCGCCGCCCTGGGCGTCGCGGCCGCCGATCGCGCCCGCCTCTTCCTGGCCCAGGCCCGCGGCTACGCGGCTTTCGGTCAGGTCGACCGCGCCCGCAAGCACCTGGAGTCGGCCCGCCTGGTGGGCGCCGACGCCGACGCCATCGCCGCCATCGAGGCCAGCCTGGCGCCCGTCGCCCAGGTCGCCCGCAAGTCCTGATTCGCCCTGGCCAGCGCGGGCCCGACCGGCCAGACTGTCCCCATGCGAATCCTCCTCCTGCTGCTGTTGTGCCCCACGGCCGCCCTCGCCCTGAGCCCCGCGGGCCAGGCCGGGCGCGCCGTGATGGAGCGGGCCCAGTGCACCCGCTGCCACCCCGTGAGCGACGGCGCCGTCCCCGGCATCCCCGCCGCCGCCCGCGACTTCCACTGCGTCGACTGCCACACCTGGGTCCTGGGAACGAAGGGAAACCCCAGCAAGATCGCAGAGATGCGCAAGGACTTCCCCGACTGGGACCGCTACCTGGAGAACATCGTCCACTTCACGCGCCTGCCCGATCTGGGCAGCCTGCGGCGCAAGGTGCGCGTGGCCTTCGTGCGCCGCTTCCTGGATGGCCCCTTCGACCTGCGCCCGCACCTGGACGAGTCGATGATCCCGCTCCGCCTGACCGCCGAGGAGAAGGACCAGGTCGTGGCCTACCTCTCCGAGCTGGCGGGGGCCGACCAGGCCGTCGATCTGCCTGCCGATCCGCCGGCGCCGACGGCGGCGCAGATCCAGGCCGGCCGGGAGCGCTTCGCCCAGCGCGCCTGCACGGCCTGCCACGTCGTGGGCCCGGAGCCGCTGACGCCCGGCCTGGCGGCGGCCACCTACCGGGGGCTCGCCATGCCGGGTCTGCTGGCGCCCGATCTGCGCTACGTCCGCGACCGCATCCCGCGGGCGACGCTGGTGCGGTTCATCCAGGATCCCCAGGCGGTGGATCCCCACAGCGCCATGCCGAAGATGCCGGTCTTCGGGGACGACGCCGAGCGCATCGCCGACTTCCTGCTGGCCGGCGAGCTGCCCGCCCCGACGGGCGCCGCCGCGGCCGCGCCCGAGGTGCCGCTGCTCGACCGCCCCGTCACCTACGACGAGATCCACGACAAGGTGCTGGGCCGCATCTGCGTGCACTGCCACATGCACCCCGAGAGCAACAACGGCGACGGCGGCGCGGGCAACACGGGCGGGCTGGGCTTCGCGGGCGTGAAGCTGGATCTGGAGACCTACGAGGGCGTGAAGCGGGGCCTCGTCCGGGACGGCAAGCGCGTGGATGTGCTGGCCCCCGAGGCCCCGGGCCAGCCGCCGCTGCTGCTGGCCGCCCTGCTGCGGCGCCACGTGGAGGGCGGCCGGGACTACCGCCGCCCGCTCCAGGCCGGCGGGCCCCTCGCGCCGCCGACCAGCGCCGCCCGGCCGGGCATGCCCCTGGGCCTGCCCCCCCTGCCGGTCGAGCAGCTCTCGCTGGTGAAGACCTGGATCGCCCAGGGCGCCCCCGGGCGGTAGCCCGGAGACAAAAATACAATCAAATCAGAGGCTTGTGTCAGCGCGGCGGGCCCTCGACCCAGCCGGCGGCGAGCAGCGCGTCCACCGTCGGATCGGCCACGGGGACGGCGGGCGGCGTCGCGGTGGAGCGGGCGCGGGCGGCCATGAGCGGCGTGAGCGCGTCGATGGCCGGCAGGTCGGGGCGCGCGCGGGCCCGCAGCTCGTCCCGCAGGGTCTCGAGGCGCTCGTCGAGGTGCAGGCGGGCGAGGCCGGGGGCGGCCGGCGCGCCGTGCACCTCCTGGCGGACGGGGAACCAGGGCGAGAGCGCCAGGTGGGCGGTGGCCTGCTGGCCGACGCCGTCGCGGACGGTGACCGTCAGCACGCAGGGCACGGGCTCGGCCAGGTGGAGCGTCGACGGGACCGTGAGCACTGGCGGATCAGCCGGACTGGCCGGATTGGCCGGATTGGCTGGATCGGCCAGGCGCGGCGGCGCGCCCGCCGTCATGGGGACGTCGATGGTCATGGGGAGCCCCGGCGTCGCCGCGGATCCGGCGCGGTGGTGGGTGGCATGCCAGGCGAGCGTGCAGGGCCCCGCCACGAGCTCGGCGGCCTGCACCCGCACCCGCAGCGTCGCGTATGCCTGCTGGGTCAAGGTCATGGCCGAGGCCAGGCGGCCATCGGGGCTGGTGAAGTGGCGCGCCGTGGGCGGGCCGAGCGGCGTCGAGCCCGGCAGATCCAGGGCGAGGAGAGCCGCGGTCGCGGGGGCGAGGGTCGCGCTGGCGTGGACGCGCTCGCCGCTGGCGTCCTGGCCCTCGACGCGCACCACCACGTCCCCGGCGTCCAGGCGCACGGTGAGGCCGAGCGCGGGCTGGGTGGTGCCGGTGATGCCCCCGTCGCCCAGCGTCCAGCGATAGCGGCGGCCGCTGCCCAGGCCGTCGTCCAGCTCCACGCGGACGCGGCGGACCAGCTCGCCGGCCGCAGAGCGCGTGGCCTCCCCGATCCACTGCCAGCGCAGCCGGCCGGTGGAAGGCGGCGCGACGCGGCCGGCGCCGCGCGGCTGCACGTCCAGGCGGGTCGGCGCGTGCCGGGCCTCGGCGGCGCACAGGTGGGCGTGCTCGCCCCCGCGATCCCGGATCCAGAGATCGATGGGCCAGGCGTCGGGGGCCGGCAGGGGATCGTCGCCGAAGGCCCCCACCACCGACAGGCGACCGGTCAGCGCGTCGATGCGGGCGCTGGCGTCGCGGATGACCTCCCAGGCCGTGATCAGGAAGCCGGTGCCGGTGGCCCGCAGCGCCTGGGCCCGGCGCCGCAGGGCGTCGCCCTGGGGGAAGAGGGGGCGGTCGTCCAGGTGGTTGAAGAGGGCCGCCTCGATGCCCTGGAAGCCATCGACCAGCAGCCGCACCGCCTCGCTGTGCTTCACGTACCGCCCGAGCTTCTCGGGGATGGACCAGGGGTCGAAGGGCAGGTCGCCGGCGGGCTCGGCGGGCCCGGCGGGCACCCGGCCGAAGATCTCGAGGATGCGCAGGCCGATGCCGAAGAGCGCCAGCCAGTCGAAGGGCGGCACGGTGTCCTGGTAGTCGCGCAGGTGCTGGAGCAGCGCCTCCTCGTCGCGCCGCTGCATCACCCGCAGGAAGGGGTGGGGCTGCGGGACGGGCCACGGCTCCCGCGTGCCGCCTGGCCCGTGGAAGCCCGCGTCGAGGGCGATGGCCTCCGGCGCCGCGACGGGGAGGGCGCGGGTCGTGAAGCCGGGCTCCGTCCAGTTCAGCAGCGGCCAGAGCTTGAAATCACTGGGGTTGTGGTAGTCGAAGCGCCGCCAGGCCACCGTCTTGCTGGCCGGCTGGAGGATCGCGAGCACCGAGTGCGACGCCACGAGGACGGCGTCGGGATCGGCGTGCAGCCCCGACTTCTGGCGGGCCGCCGCGTCCTCCGAGCCGGGCAGGACGCGCCACAGGGGCATCATCGGCTCTTCGTCCAGGTACAGCACGCGGCCGTCGGGCAGGGCCAGGTAGAAGGTGACGACGGTCCGGTGCCAGTGCCCCACCGCGATGTCGACCACGGCCGCCCGATCCACGGCGCCAGCGGCGGGGTCGACCCCGCGCGCCAGGGTGTTCCAGGGCCCGTGCAGCGCCCCCGCCGGGACGGTGTGGCTGCGGACCAGCCAGGCCCGGTATCGCCCGAGCCACTGATCCAGGAGCGCCCGCCGCTCGGTGGGCGCGGCCGGCGCGATGCCGCCGTCCCAGAGGTCGCCCACGTGGTGGAGCGCGCCCAGCATCGTCGCCAGGTCGAGCTGCCCCGCGAACTCCGTCTCCACGTGGCCGAGCAGGTCGTTGAAGGTGGCGCTGGTGGTGGCGAAGGCCTGCACCACCCCGAAGGTGTAGTCCACCCAGCTCGCGATGTCGGTGGCCAGGCAGGTCCAGTGCAGGCGACCGTCCGCGGTGCGCACGAAGACCCGGTTGTTGTCGGCCGCGACGTGGGTCGCGGGCCCCGGTGGCTGGGGATCGAAGTCGACCCAGGCCCCGGCACCGCGCTGGTACCGCAGCCGGCCCGCGGCGTCGATCTTCACGGCGAAGTCCGTGTCCCTGTTGCCCCAGCACGCGTTCGTCGAGGTCGCGAACGTGCGCGTCGAACACCCCGGATCCACTGCCATTTCGTCCCTCCTCCCCGGTCCGCCGCGGCGGGCCTGCCCCAGTGGGTGTGCCTTCGAGGCGCCGCCGTAACCGACTCGCTCAGTCGCGGCCCCGGAAGGCCGCGGCGTCCAGCTCGAAGCGGTTGAGCCAGCGGTGGATGGCGTTGCGGGAGAGGCCCAGCAGGCGGGCCACCTCGCTGACGTTGCCGCCGGTCCGGGTCAGCGCGTCGATCAGGGCCTGCTTGCGGGCCTCCGCCTCGGCGTCCAGGGGCTCTGCGGCGGGCGGCGGCGCGCCCCGATCGGCCGGCAGGTGCTCGGGACCGAGGACGCCGTCGGCCAGCGCGTGGGCCACCGCGAGGGCGTTCTTGAGCTGCCGGATGCCCCGGGGCCAGGGCGCGAGGAGCAGGGCGAGCGCGGCCTCGCGCGTCATCGTCGGCCGCGGGGTCGGGAGCAGCGCGCGCAGGAGCAGGCCCAGGTCCTCGCGGCGCTCCCGCAGCGCTGGGACGTGCACCTGGACCTGGGCCAGCCGCCCCAGGAGATCGGGGCGAAACTCAGCAGGATCAAGGGCTTGCAGCGTCGCCGCCACGACGCGGACGTCGACCGTGGTGGGCCGATCGGCGCCGACCGGCTGCACCTCGCCGGTCTCGAGGACGCGCAGCAGGCGGGCCTGGACGGGCAGCGGCAGCTCCCCCACCTCGTCGAGGAACAGGGTGCCGCCGTCCGCGCGACGAAACAGGCCGGCGCGCGCCTCGGCGGCCCCGGTGAAGGCGCCGCGCTGGTGGCCGAAGAGGGCGGAGTCGGCCAGCTCGGGGCCGAGGGTGGCGCAGTTCACGGCCACGAAGGCGCCGCCGCGGCCGGAGAGGGCGTGCAGCCCCTCGGCCACGCGCTCCTTGCCGGCCCCGGTCTCGCCGGTGACGAGCACGCTGAGGCCGCTCGGGGCCAGCCGCGCCAGGTCGCGGTACCGCGCGGCGAGGGGGCGTGGGCCGTGCGCCAGAGGGGGTGCGGGGCGCGCAGGGCGTCCTCGCCCACGTCGGCCGGGGCGTCGGGGGCACCGCCAGGGCGGCGCGGAAGAGCAGGAAGGTGCCGCCCACCTCGATGAGCGCGCCATCCCCGAGGGTCGCGCGCGCGACCGCCTGGCCATCGACGAAGGTGCCGTTGCGGGACCCGGCGTCCTCGATGACCCAGCCCTGGCCCTCCTGGACGAGGCGCGCGTGCTCGGAGGAAACCCTTGATCTTCAAGGAGAAGCTGGAGCGCCGGCCGCCCGCCGCTGCGGAGCCGGCGGGCCCCCGGGCGCCGCGGCCGAGCAGGACCGTCGTCACCCCGCGCAGGACGTGGGCGCTGCCCGGGACGTCCAGGGCGTCCCGGCTCAGGAGCACGAAGAGCTGAGCGGCCGGGGCGGTGGCGCCCCGGAGAGTCTCGGCGGTGACGTCGATGGTGCTCAAAACCGGCCTCCCAGGCCCAGGCCCGTGGGGTGGACGGGGCGACCTCGACGGCACCCCAGCGCTGCCAGGCCGCGAGGCCCAGCAGGGCCGCGCCGGCCCCCAGCAGGACGTAGCCGGCCGCCAGCTCGGCGGTGGCGCGACCCTCCAGCTCGGCCGTGCCCCGGCGGCCCCGGGCGCGCACCTCCGCCGCGTCGCTGAACGCCAGGGCCACCAGCGCGGTCCCGCCCGCCACGGCGGCGACGCCCCCGCCAGCGGCCACCCACGGCGTCGGGGGCGGGGCGGCGCAGGCCGCGTCGAGGGCGGCGGCGCCGTCGACGGCCACCTGGCGCGCGTCGGCGGCGGCGTCCTGGGCCAGGAAGCACCGAAAGGCCTGCGCACCCTCGCAGGCCACGGCGCGATCGGCGGCGGCGTCCATGAGGGCGCGGGCCGTCACCCCCAGGCCGAAGCAGGCCGCCTGGCGCAGCGCCGGCTCCGTCGCGGCGGCCAGGGTGGCGCGAAAGCCCGGCAGCGCCGCCGCGTGCTGGCCGGCCTCGGCGGCGGTGGACGCGGCCCGGTACGTCGCCCAGGCCGCCGGCTGCGCCCGCGCCGGCCCGGCGAGCAGCGCCCCCACCATCAGGGTCCTCGATAGTCGCACGCCTGCCCCACCAGCCGTGGCCGGCACCGGGCCACGGCCAGGCCCAGCGCGGCGTGGTCCGCCGTCCCCGCCGCGTCCAGTAGCAAGCGGCGGGCGTCGTCGCAATGGCACGCCCGCAGCGCATCGACGATGGCCACCCGCAGGGCGTGGGGGTGGCCGGGCGGGCGGCGCCGCGAGGCCGGCGGGGGCCGGCGCGCTGGGTACAGGCGCGCTGGGTACCGGCGTGCTGGGTACCGGCGCGGCGCGGCGCGGCGGGCGCGGGGCCCGCGGGCGGGCTGGGTCCGGGAGGTCCGCGCCTGGGCGGTCCGCGTCCGGGCGGGCTGCGTCCGGGAGGGATGCGTCCGGGAGGGATGCGTCCGGCGGGGCCGGCCGGGCCGCGTCGACGGCCGCATCCACCGGGACGGCCACGTCGGCCCGGGCCGCGCCGGGGGCCGCCGCGGCGACGGGCGTGGAGTCGGGCAAGCGGCTGATCAGAAACAGAAAAAGCGCCCCCAGCGCGATCCCGGTCGCGAGCACGGCGAAGGGCCAGAGGGCGGGCAGCCGGGGCGCCACCCGGGGCGGGATCGAGGCGGCGTCCAGGGTCTCGGCGACGACCGGGGGGCGCTGAGCCGGCGGCTCCCCGAGGGCCGCCGCCATCGCGGCCGCGTCCGCGAAGCGCGCCGCGGGGTCCTTGGCGAGGGCCCGGGCCACCACGGCGGCGAGGTCGGCGGGGAGGCCGGCCGGCAGGGACGGCGGGGGCGCGTACAGATGCGCGGCCACCACCTCCGCCGCGCCCCCCGCGAACGGCGTCTCCCCCGTGAGCACCTCGAAGAGCAGGACGCCGGCGGCATACACATCGGTCCAGGGCCCCAGGCGGCCGCCGGCCTGGAGCTGCTCGGGGGCCATGTAGCGCGGCGTCCCCAGGTACACATCGCTGGCGGTCTGCAGCGCCGCTGGATCGTCGAGGGCCTTCGCGATGCCGAAGTCGATGAGGGTGACGCCCTCGCTGGGCGGCTCGCCGTGGACGATGACGTGCTGGGGCTTCAGATCCCGGTGGACGAGGCCCTCGGCGTGGGCGGCGGCCAGGGCCGCGAGCACCTCCGCCAGCAGCGCCCGCGCGCGGCTCGGGGCCAGCGGCAGGGGCAGCTCGGCCAGCGGGCGCCCGGGGGCCAGGGCCTGCACCATGAACAGCCGACCCGCCGGCCCCTCCGCGCAGTCATGGACGGTGGCGACGCGGGGCTCGTGGGTGAGCCGCGCCAGCAAGCGCGCCTCCTGGAGGAACCGGGTCCGGGCGTCGGGCGACGCCTCGGGCCGCAGCACCTTGACCGCCACCCGCCGCCCCAGCGCCTGCTGGACGCCCACATACACCCGCCCGAAGCCGCCGGCATCCGAGAGCACGTCGAAGAGGACCAGCCCCGGCGTCAGCTCGGTGCCCAGGAGCGCGTCGTCGGCGAAGCCCGCGCGCGCTGCTGCGGCCACCAGGGGGGCCCCGTCGGCGGGGCAGCGCGCCCCCGGGACGGCATCGGGCGCCGCCCGGCCGCAGCGAAGACACTCCAGGGGAGAGACGTGCATCGCGCCATGATAGAGAATGCAGCGCGGGCCAGCACGGCCCGGGAGACCCCATGCGTGCCCTCGCCCTGCGTTCGCTCCTGACCGGTTCGCTCCTGACCGGCTGCCTCGACTTCGGCCCCGCGCGGCGCCGGATGCGCGCCCGGGCACCGACGCGGGCCCGGCGGACGCCGCGCTGGACGCCGCCGCCGACGGCTGGCCGCCCCTGCTCGTGGATCCCGCCCTCGACGGCCTGTCCGACGAGTTCGAGGGCGGGCTGCGGTGGCAGTCGCTCAACACGGCCGCCTTTCGCCTGGTGGACGTCGGCCAGCTCCACCCGGGGCAGCTCTCCCTGCTCCCCGTCGTCGGTGGCTGGCACGACGCGCGCCGCGCTGGCCTGTTGTTCGTCTCGGTGGAGGGCGACTTCGCCGTGGACTCGATGGTGAGGGCGGGGAAGCGGGGACCCCGAGGCGCCCCCGATGAGCTCTTCAACGTGGCCGGCCTGCTGGCCCGAGATGACGTAGCTGAGCAAGAAGACTGGGTTTTCATCGGATCGGCCGCCTGCTCGGCGACCTGGGGTCGAGGCCAAGGTGACCACCGCGGGGTCTCGGTGCCGGTCCGCTCGGGGACCGGCCGCCACCAGGCCACGCTGCGCCTGTGCCGCGTCGGCCCCGAGGTGGTGCTCCTGACCCGCGTCGGCGACGTGTGGGCGAGCGCCTGGCGGGATCCGTCGGTTCGTCGGGGCTGGCCGGCCCGCATCCAGGTCGGGATCTTCGCCCGGCTGGGACACCGCCGAGGACGCCCCGGCCCTCGACACCGAGCCCGATCTGGAGGCGACCTTCGAGGCCGTCCGCTTCTGGCGGCCCCGCGGGGTCGCGGACTGTACCCGGCCCCCGGTGGGGCGTCGGGGCTGACGAGAGGGAGGACGAGATGGCGAGGTGGCGTTTCGCGGGACGGCGCGTGGTCATCACGGGCGCGGCGAGCGGTCTGGGGGCCGGCTTCGCGCGGGAGATGGGCCGGCGCGGGGCGGCCCTGTGGCTCGTCGACATCAACGCCGAGGGCCTGAAGGCCGAGGCCGCGCAGCTTCGCGCCGAGGGCGTGGCGGTGCACACGGCCACGGTCGACGTGACCGACGCCGACGCGATGGCCGATCTGGCGGTGGATGTACACGCCGAGGGCGGCCCGCCGGACGTCCTGGTCAACAACGCCGGCGTGGTGGCGGCGGGTCCCATCCTCGACCTGGATCTGGACGCCTGGCGGTGGATGTTCGACATCAACGTCCACGGCGTCGCCCATGGCTGCCGCGTCTTCGGCCCCGCCATGGCCGCCGCGCCGGGGCGCGCGCAGATCGTCAACGTGGCCTCCGCGGCCGCCTTCGGCGGGCTGCCCCAGGGCGGCGGCTACTGCGCCACCAAGGCCGCCGTGCTGGCGCTGTCCGAGGCCCTGGCCGCCGAGAACGATCCCCGCCGCCTCGGGGTGACGGTCGTCTGCCCCGGCTTCACCGGCACCGGCCTGGCCGACGCGTCGCGCTACGCGGGGGATGGCAGCGAGAAGCTCGAGGGCCTCGTGGGCCGGCTCTTCGCGCTGCCCGGCCGCACCCCGGCCGTGGTGGCGCGGCGCGTGGCCGACGCCGTCGAGCGCGGCGAGTTCCTGGTGCCCATCTTCGCCGAGGCCTGGACCAGCCTGGCGATGCGGCACGTACCGGCGCGGCTGCTCAACCCCATCCGCCGCGTGCTGGGCGGCCGGCTGAAGCAGGGCCCCACGCTGGACGACGACTGACCCGCAAGCACCTGTTTTTCCTGGATTTTACTTGAGAAGGCGCCGCTCGAACCGTCAGCCTGGCGCGGTGGGCCGGGGGGGCGGGCCGCGGCGGGCGGTGGCGACCTGCTCGGGGAACTTGCCCACCACCAGGGTGATGTCGTCCTCCGGGTGGGCGAAGTCGGCGAAGTAGCCCTCGGCGTCGCGCAGGACCTTCTCCAGGATCTCGTCGGGGCCCTTGTCGAGCATGGCGCGGATGCTGCGCCGGAAGCGCTTCTCGCCGTACTCCTGCCCGTCCTTGCCCAGGCCCTCGGTGATGCCGTCGGTGTACCAGACCAGCACGTCGCCCGCGCTGTAGGGCACCGTCCGCTCCAGGAAGCGCGACTCCATGACGTCCCCCAGGCGGTTGCCGCGGGTGACGAGGGGCACCACGGCCGGCTCGCCCTCGGCCGGCGCGGCGCGGAAGAGGAGCGGGAAGTTGTGGCCGGCGTTGCTGAAGGTGAGGCTCCCCGCGCGCGGGTCGATGATGGTGGCGAAGAACGTCATCACGAACTTGCGGTTCGCCGCCTCGTAGATGGTCTTGTTGAGCTCCTCGAGCAGGAAGGTGACCGTCAGCTCGCCCTCGGTGACGTGGCGCAAGGTGTCGCAGCACGACTTGGCGGCCGCGGTGATCATGGCGCTGGACACGCCGTGGCCCGTCACGTCGCCGATGAGGATGAGCAGGCGGCCGCCCGAGAGCTCGGCGTAGTTCCACCAGTCGCCGCCGCAGATGCTCGCGCTCTTGAAGTAGCCGATGAACTGGAAGAAGCCGGCGTCGATGACCCGCGACGGGGGCAGGAGCGACTCCTGGATGACCCGGGCGACCTCCATCTCCTTCTCGTACGTGGCTTTTTCCTTCGTCTCGGTGAGGAGCACGCCGAGCTGCTCGGCCATGTAGTTGAAGTTGCGGGCCAGGACCCCGATCTCGTCGCGGGAGTCCACCAGGGCGCGCTCGGTCAGGTTGCCGTGGGCGATGCGGTCGACGATGTGGGAGAGGTCGCGCAGGGGCCGGCTGATGCGCAGGCTCTGCAGGATGGTCAGCACGATGCCCAGCAGGATGATGAGGCCGCCGACGAACAGGGCGTTGGTGACCGCATCCTGCTTGCGCTCGGCGAAGCGCTCCTGGATGCGCGCGTTGGTGATGGCGATGTCCTGGATGGACCAGCCGGCCTCCACGCGGCCCTTGATGCCGGCGCTCTCGAACTCGGCCGTCGCGATGATCAGATCGAGGGCGCCGTCCCGGGCGAAGACGCCCACCTCGGCCTCCAGATCCTCGGGGGTGCTGTCGGTGGCGGCCTGGAGGCCGGCCCGGGCCGCCGCCGGATCCCCCGCGCGGGCGACGCTGCGGCTGCCCTCGAAGACCTCCACGAAGCGCAGCCGGGGGTCGTCCTGGGCCATGCGCTTGAGCAGGGCGTCCAGGTCGGAGTAGGCGCCCGCGGCGAGGAGCACCCCGGCCATGGCCCCGATGGCGTCCCCGGTGCGATCGGCGCTGGTGGCGGCGCGGCGCAGCACGATGGACTGCTGCTCGGCGCGCGACTCGTCATAGACCCTGCTCATCCCCTGCAGGTTCATCACCCCGTACAACCCCACGGTGAACACCAGGAGGATGGTCGTGGTGGCCATCAGCTTGACGCTGATGGGCAGGCTTTTGATGGCCTTGAGCATGGGTCAGCCGAAGAGCCCCTTCTTGAAGCGCATCAGGTCCTTCTGGACGCGGTTGAGCTCCATGTTGGTGTCCATGAGCTCTTTGGTCTTGCGCGTGATCTCCTGGCGGAGCGCCTCCCCCGCCCGAGCCTCGCGATCGAGGAGATCGCGATATTTCCTTTGCATGTCGGCCATGTCGGACACATCGCGCAGCAGGATCAGGACGGCGTCGGCGGGGCCGTCGGCCGAGCCGAGGGGCACGGCGCTGGCGATCAGCCGCAGCGTCTCGTCCTCGCCCTCCAGGGTGGCGTCGATCTCGTCGTAGCGCACGGGCCCGCCGGCCTGGAGGCAGCGGGTCGGCAGGTGCACGCCGTCGGTGCAGACGCTGAGCTTGAGGAACTGGCAGCAGACGCTGCCCCCCAGCCGGCGGGCCTGGTGGCGAGGGAACAGGGCCCGGTAGCGCGCATCGAACTCCACCACCCGATCGTCGGCGTCCATGACGACCCAGGGGTCGAGGAACGCCGCCCCCAGGGCGCGCACATGGGCGACGGCGTCCACCTCAGCCCCTCCCCAGCACGAACACGACGTAGGCGATGAGGCCCACCAGCGCCATGGCCAGCGCGGTGAGCGCCACATAGGTGGCGTTGCGCCCGCCCGTGGGGGGCGCGGCCTCCGCCCGCTCGGGCGGGACCACCGCGGCGCTCTGGGCGATGCTGATGCTCGTGCTCGTCAGCGGCGAGTAGCTGCCGCTGACCGGCGTGGAGGCGTCCCCGGCCACCTTGTCGAGCCGCTCGATGCGCGCCCGCAGCGTGGGGCTGAGGCCCTCGATGCCCGCGTCGAAGCCGGCCTCGCGGCCCTGGGCGAGCGCCCGCGGCAGGAAGGCGAAGTAGCTCTCCTCCAGATCATCGAAGGCCAGCTCGCAGGGGCTCCTGGGCGGCGACTTCTGGCACTGCACGCTGGGGCTGCGCGGATCCGCCGGGCGGGGGGCCGACATGGCCGATTGCCCAGCGAAGTCGGAGACCTGGAGCAGGCAGAGCGCCTCGACGTCGCACCCGGGGCAGTAGTACGGCGCGAAGAAGCTGCGGACCCGGGCCCGGCCGATGAAGTTGTTGACCAGGTTGAGCTGCGTGACGATGCAGGGCGACAGGCGGGTCAAGATGACCTGCTTGCCCAGCTCATCGAGCTCTCCCAGCCAGTTGACCCAGTCCCGCACGCCACAGCTGTTGATGCGCTGCACCTCGGCGAGGTCGATGACCACCGTGGACGCCGTGATCCGGCGCGTCGCCCGATCGAGCGCGTTGTCTTCGTCCACGACGCCCGAGAGCTTCACGAACGTGACGTCCTCGACCGTGTTGGTCCCGATATGGAGCTTCTTTTCTCCCATGCCTCTCTAGATGGCCAGACCCAGGGCGTGTCTTACCTGGCGGTGCGATTCGGACAGAGCATACTTCACGAGATCCTGGAGGCGCGACCGGCTTCGGACCGCCCAGGTCAGATCGCCGCGGACCGGCAGGACGGCGCCGATGCCGGCGACGCCCTCCACGGCGGCCCGCAGGCGCCCGGCGGCGAGGAGGCCCACCCGGTCGGCGGTGCGCACGATGCCGCTCAGGACGGCCTCGCCCGTGTGGGCCGCCGGGAGGGGCGCGCCGCCGGCCTGGGCGACCAGGGCCCGGACGGCCTCGGCGGCCCGGGGGGGCAGCGCGGCGAGAGGGTCGGGCTGGGCGCGATCGAAGAGGGCGGCCAGGAGGCCGAGCAGCTCGAGGGATCGCTCGGGTCCCAGATCGTGCAGGCGCCCCAGGCCCAGGGCCCCGAAGGCCGAGGCGCGCCCCAGGTAGAACCGCTGGTGGGCCGCCGTCAGGCCCCGGCCGGCGCCGCCGATCACCACCACCGCCCGCGGGGCCGGGCGCAGCCGGATGGGCTCCGGGGCGTCGGCCAGGTAGGCATCGAAGTCGCGCCAGTCGAGCAGGGCCTGCACCGCGCGGGCGTCCGGGGCGAAGGGGTGGCGCCGGCTCGTCACGAGGGCCGATCGGGGCGGAACCTCAAGATCTGCAAGGGGAAAACGCTCCGCCAGGGCAGGCTCGCAGAGGCCGACGAGGGCCACGAGCGGGCTCTGGAACGAGGGGTGGGCCACCAGCCGGCGCAGCTCCTCGGCGGTCAGGGCGCGGTGGCCCCGGTCGCCGGCCAGGCGGGCGCGCGTCTGCAGCGCCTCGAAGCGGGCCTGCTCCTCGGCGGTGAGGGTCGAGAAGAGCTCCAGCGCCGAGAGCACCTGGAAGAGGCGCTCGTCGTCGCCGTGGCGGCCCAGCAGCTCGGCGAGGGCCCGCAGGGCCTCGGTGTCGGTCACGTCCTCGTCGAGGGCGCGCAGCAGCGGGCGGGCAGCGGCGTCGGCGTCTCCCTGGGCCAGCCCCACCTGGGCCAGGGCGAAGCGGGCGTCGCGCGCGCGGGGGCCGCCGCCGTCGGCCAGGGGCGTCAGCAGCGCCGCCGCGCCCGCCGCGTCGCCGCGGCGCAGGCGGATGCCCGCCGCGTGTAGCTTCAGGGCGGCGTGGACGGGATCGCCCGCGTCGGGCGCCTCGATGAGCGCGCGGCCCGACTCCAGCAACCGATCGACGGCGGCCTCGCGGCCCGCGCGGCCTTGCAGGCGCAGCAACCCCAGCAGCGCCGAGGTGCAGCCCGGATCGATCTGCAGGGCGCGCTGGTACAGCTCCGCGGCCCCCGGAGCGTCCTGGTAGCCCGCCTCGTGGATGCGCCCCAGGTAGAAGAGGTAGAGGGCGTGCTCCGGGGCCGGGACCTGCTCGTCGGGCAGGGGGAGGGCCCGCTGCACCACGTCGCGGGCCTCGGCGAACTCCTTCTTGACGAAGTGGGCCTGGGCCATGCGGAAGAGGGCCGTGCGCGAGCGGGGCTCCACCTGGAGCACCCGGCGGCAGCACTCGATGGCCCGGCCCGGATCCACGGCGCCATCGCACCAGAGGTCGGCCTCGATGAGCAGCGCCTCGACGAAGCGCTCCCGGTCGGGGCGGTGGTCGGTGAGGGTGGGCTTGAGGCCCTCGGCGAACCGGCGCAGCACGGCGGTGGCGTCCACCCAGCGCCGCGCGCGCACATGGAGCATGACGAGGGGCAGGTGGGCGTCGAGGTCGTGGGGCCGGCGTGCGGCCGCCGCCCGGTAGCACGCCTCGGCCTGCTCCAGCCGCAAGGCCCGCTGGGCCACATGGCCGCGCAGGACGTCGATGCGGCCGCACTCGGCCTCCCGCCCCGCGTCGGCGTGGGCGGCGTAGACCGTGTCGAGGCGCGCCCCAAGGGCGTCGAGGCGCTCGGCGTCTCCCATCTGGGCGACCGCCTTGACCAGCGTGCGCAGGGCTTCGTGGTGGTCGGGGGTGAACTCGAGGGCGAGCTCGAGGCTCTCGATGGCCTCCAGCACGCGGCCGAGGGCCATGGCCGCCGCCCCGCGCTTGTAGAAGAGATCGCTGCGGGCCGCGGGGGGCCAGGCATCCAGCTTCTGCTGGGTGAGGCTCTGCAGGAGCGGGGCGGCCTCGTGGAACCGGCCGGCCTCGAAGGCCGCGTCGGCCAGGGCCCGGGCGGCGGGGACGCAGGCCGGCCAGAGGTCGACGGCCCGGCGGTAGCAGGCCTCGGCCTCGTCGGCCCGGCCCAGGTGGCGCGCGTGGACGTCGCCCATCCGCGCGAGGACGGCCGCGCGCTCTCGCGGCTCGTCCCACAGGCGCAGCTCCTGGCCCAGGAGCTGGAGCACCCGGCTCCAGTCGCCCAGATCGGTGGCGATGGTGCGCAGGCCGTGCAGGGCCGGGAAGCAGCGGGGATCGAGCTTGAGCGCGGTGCGGTAGGCGGCGGACGCCGCCTCCAGATCGCCCAGGTGTGTCTCGTGCAACGTCCCGATTCTAAAGTGGATGTAGGCTTTCTGACGGGGCTCGGCCACCAGCGCCACCTCGCGCTGCGAGACCAGCAGCAGCTCGCTGAAGCGGCGCTGGGCTTCCAGCAGGCGGGCCACCGATCGCACCGCCTCCAGGTCGCGGGGATCGGCCTCGACGAGGGCCTGCCACGCCTCGGTGGCGGCGGGCAGATCCCGCAGGCCCACCTCGAGGGCGCGCGCCAGCTTGCGGAGCACCACCGGGTACTGGGCGTGGTCGGCCACCCGCAGTTCGGCGCGGTACAGGGCCACGAGATCGGCCCAGCGGCCGGCCTTGGGGAAGAGGCGCTCGACGGCGGCCCGCACCGTGGCGTCGTCGGGGACCAGGGCCCGGAGGGTGTCGAGCTCTTCCACCGCCTCGGCGGCGCGCCCCTCGGTGCTGAAGGCCTCCACCAGCCGGAGGCCGATGGCCAGGCGCTCGGCCGGCTCCAGCAACGCGCTGGCGATCCGCGTCCCGTACAGGCGGATCGTGGCGGCCGGATCGGGGTGGGCGGCCAGGCCCTCGGCGACCAGGTGGAAGAGATCGGTGTCGTCGGGGGCCTGCTCATAGGTCTCGAGCAGGACCCGCGTCGCCTCGACGGGCTGATCGAGCGTCTCGCGCAGCAGGCGCCCCAGCCGCAGGCCCAGCTTGCAGGTGTCGGCGCCGTCCCGCCGGGCCCGGGCATCCTCGAAGCTGCGGCGCAGGACCTCGGCCAGGGTCACCCAGTCGCGGGCGTCGCTGGCCAGGCGCTCGACCCGCTCCAGGACGGCGGGGTCGCGCACGCCGTCCCGCAGCGCCTCGCGGTAGGCGCGGCGGGCCAGCTCGAGGTCGCCAGCCAGCTCCTCGTGCAGGCGCGCCAGGCGCAGGCGGAGGACCTGGCGGGGCTGCTGTCCCTCGGGGCCGGCCGCCGACGCGATGGCCTGCTCCAGCAGGCGGACCCCCAGGCGAACGTCCCCCGCCGCGGCCCGCGCCCAGGCCAGATCCGCTGCTACGTCGACCCGATCGGCCATCACCCGCGCCGCCCGTAGCAGGAAGGGGGCGGCGCGATCCGGGGCGTCGAGCTGGTAGAGGAAGACCCGGCCCAGCGTCAGCGCCTCGTCGGCGGGCACCGCGTCGGGATCGGCCTGCCCCGCCAGCGTCAGGACCTCGACGTACTCCTCGAAGCGGCGGACCACCTTGAGGGCGTGGGCCAGGGTCGTGAGGACGGCGGGGTCGCGCTCCCCCAGGGCCACCGCCTCCTGCAGGACCTCGACGGCCCGCGCGGGCTCGCGCTCGGCTTGCAGGCGACCGAGCTGGACGAGGAGCGCCCGGCGGCGATCGGTGGCGCGGGCGGGCAGGCGGCGGATCCGGGCGGCCAGGAGGTCGGCGACGCCCGCCCAGTCGCCCCGGATCGCGTAGACCTCCTCCAGCCGCGCCTCGATGGCGGGATCGTCGGCGCGCAGGCCCCGGGCCACCCGCAGGGCCCGCACCGCGGCGTCGAGCTGGCCCAGCGCCAGGTACCGCTCCCCCAGCCGCAGGGCGGCGTCGGCGCGAGCGTCCGGATCGTCGGCCTGCTCCATGGCCTCGATCTGCAAGGAGATTTCGGCGTCATCGGTGCCCGGCCACGGGGCCTCGCGGCGGGCCTGGCGGAGCTTGCGGGCGATGATGGCGCGGCCGGGATCGTCGTCGCGGGGCCGGGCGCGCTCCTCGCCGAGGAACGACAGCGCCTCGGGCTCGGCCGGTCCCTCTTCGAGCAGCGAGACGTCGGTGAGGGTGGTCGGCTCGTCGTCGTCGTCCGGGAGGAGCGGCGCGAGCAGGCCCCCGGTCTCGCCGGAGAGCAGGCCCGAGCGCCGCATCGCCGGCAGGGGCCCCACGGGCGGCAGGGGCGGCGGCGCGCTGGGCTCCCGCGGGGGCTCGGAGGCCACGGCGGCAGGCGGGCCGGCGCTGCGGCGGGTGTCGACGGAGGGGAGCGTGCCGTAGAGCGTCGCGGTGGGATCCTCCTGGCCCATCAGCCGCGCGACGCCGGCCTCGAGGGCCTGGTGCACGTCGGAGCCAGGCGTGGCCGTCTCGAGGGCGTCGGCGTAGACCCGCAGCGCGCCGCCGACGTCGGCCAGGGGGCCCTCCAGCAGCCGGCCCAGGCGCAGGGCGACCCGGGCCTGCTCGGCGGGCGGCAGCGCCCGGCCCCGGAGGGCGTCCTGGTAGAGGCGGACGAGATCGCCGGGGCGATCGAGCCGCTCGTACAGGCCCTCGAGGGCGTGCACCGTCTCCACATCGCCGGGATGCTGCCCCAGGGCCTGCTCCAGCACGGCCGCCGCCCGCGGCGGGTCGGTGTGGGCCCAGGCGGCCGCCACCGCGCGCTGGACGGGGCGCTGATCCTCGGGGTCGTCGAGCAGCGGGAGCAGGCGGCCGGCCACCTCGAGCAGGGCCTCGCGGGGGCCGCCTTGCTGGCAGGCCTCGAAGAGCAGGCGCAGCGCCGTCAGGTGCTCGGGGTCGTGGTCGAGCACCCAGAACAGGTACGTGAGGCCCCGATCGAGGGCGCCGGGCTCCATGAGGGTGCGCTGGCCGATGCGCAGGTACAGGTCCGCGCGGCGCTCGCCGGCCTCGACCAGGGCCGCCTCGCGCTGCCAGGCCCGCGGGAGGGCGGCGTCGCCCGCGGCGGTGAGGAGGCGCTGCCGCAGGCGCAGCTCGGCGAGATCGGTCGCGGCGTCGACGCGCCCCAGGGCGGCCTCGGCGGCCACGGCGTCTCCGGCCCCCAGCTCCAGCGCGGCAGCGCGCAGGCGGCGCCACGCGGGCGCCTCGATGCCGGCGAGGGCGTCGGCCAGGGGCCGCCAGGCGTGATCGCGCACCCCAGGCGCGCGACGAGGAGGCGGGCGGCCGGCAGCGTCTTCAGGGTGGCCAGGGCTGCCGTTGAGAGCGCCCAGGCCCGCTCGTCATCCCCGGCGTCGGCCTGCAACGCCGCCGCCCGCAGGCGCAGGCAGCCCGCGAAGACCGCGTCCTCGCCCACGTCGTCGGCCAGGGCCGCCAGCACCTCGGCCAGCGGACCCGGCCGGCTGAGGGGGCGCGCCGCGCGGATGGCCTCCTTGACCCGCATCATCCGGTCCACCGCCACCTCGGCGGTGGAGGCGAACGCCGCGCGGGCCCGGGTGGCGTCATCCACCAGCAGATCCCAGAGCTCCCCCGCCAGAAACCGCAGCACCGGCTTGTAGGGCCCGCAGAACCGCGCGAGGGCCTCCAGCGCCTCGGCCCGGCCGCGCGCGTCGTCCACCGAGGTGGCGTGCTCGACCCAGCGCGTGGCCGCGTAGGGATCGACGCCGGCCGCCTCGGCCAGCAGCGGGCGCAGGTCGCCCGGCCGAGGAGAGCGCAGGCTCAGCTCGACCAGCGCCGTGAGGCGCTCGGGCGTGCGGCCCGCCTCCAGGCGGCGCTCCAGGCGCAGGATCTGGTCGCTGGTGGGCAGCGCCAGGGGGGCCAGGACGTCGCCGTCCCCGTCGGGGGCCAGGGCGTCGAGCCGCCGGACGGCCACGGCGGCCCGATCGGCGTCCGGCCAGCGCAGCAGCCAGATCCAGGCGAAGAAGGTGTACAGCTCGGCGGCGTCGCGGGCCTCGGCGCCGGGCCGGTTGAGGACGTCGAGGTGCGCGTCGAAGAGGCGTCGGGCCAGGGGCTGGTCGTCGGTGGCGAGGGCGGCGTCCCGCAGGGCGATGAGGGTGGGGACGTGGCCCGGCCAGGCCGCCAGGCCGTCGAGCCAGGCCTGGATGGCGGCGGCCGTGTCCCCCAGGAGCGTGGCCTGCACGAAGCCGCGCTGGTGGTGCAGGCGAGCGACCGCCAGGGGATCTCGGGTGATCGCCGCCCGGCGCTCGAGCTGGAGGCAGTGGCGATGCCAGAGGCGCTGGCGGTCGCGCTGTTCAGACGTCGTCATGGCCCGGACCGGCAGGGGCGATGCCCCATTGAGCCCTCGCCGGGGGCAATTGGGCAAGGTGGCGACGCCACGGGGGCCCGGCGGACGTCATCAGATCCCGCAGAGGACCCGGCGGAGGCGCTCCATGCGCACCACGGCGTCGGCCGCGGCCGCCACCACGGGGCGCTCGTCGGAGGCGACGACCGGGAGGTGGGCGTCGTGGCCATGGCCGGCGGCGGCCGCGCAGCGCCGCGCCGTCGCCAGCAGTGTGGCGAGCGGGTGGCCCGCCGGCTCCCGCTGGCGGGCGATGCCCTGCCAGAGATCGCTGGGGTAGCGGCTGAGAGCCAGCATCGCCCCGGCGACCTGGAAGCGGGACAGGCGCAGGGCCTGCTCGACGTCGGCCAGGCTGACCTCGCCCAGGGCCACCCGCGTCGAGACCGCCGGCGAGACCAGCCGCAGCGTCTGCTCGATGCCCACCTCGCCCAGCACGTGCAGCGCCCCGGCCACCTGGGCGACGGCCGGATCCACCGTCCGCTCGCGCTCGGCCAGGGCGCGCAGGGCCCCAGCCACCGCCATGGCCTGGCGCCAGCGGCGGGGGCGGGCCTCGGGGGCCAGGGGCATGGGCAGGCGCTGGAGGTAGAGCACGAGGGCCGCGTCGATGACGTGCCCGATCATCAGGGAGTTGCCCAGGCGGACCCAGGTCGCCGCCAGCCCCGGCACCGAGCCGTGCCGCAGGCGGATGGCCGCCAGGACCGCGCCGCGGAGGTTGCCATCGGCGTCGAGGGCGGCCAGCACGCCGGCCGGGGGCAGCACACGACCGGCCAGCAGGTCGGCGAGCAGGGCCGGCGGAGACGGGAGGGTGGAGGCGCAGCGCAGGACGCGGGCGAGCGGCGTGAGGGACCCCGGCACCTGGAGGGGCGCGGGGGCGAGCGCGGGGGTAGCGGACATGACGGCTCCTGACGGGCGAACCCGGCGAGGGACGCCCCGGGTCGGGAGCTTTTGCGCCGCGATGCGGACGCAGGTGCGATCAGGGCAGCGTGAAGCGCAGATCGAAGCCCGCCGCGCGGTTGCCCACCTCGACGTTCACCGAGAGCACATGGGTCCCGCCCGACTTGGGGGTGACGTACGTCACGGTGAGCCGCTCGCCGATGAGGGTGGCGATGTCGCCGAACAGGCTGGCCAGGCCGGACGGGTTCTGGGTGCTGGTCACATGCCCCGGGCCCGCGAGGCGGGTCAGCCCGTCCTCGTCGAAGTCGCTCCCCAGGCCGATGGCGAAGGTGCGAGCCCCCGCCAGCGAGACGGCGTCCATGGCGGCGGGCAGGTCGCGCTCGGCGACGTTGTCGCGGCCGTCGGTGAAGACCACCACCACCCGGCCGGTGTCGTCGCGCGCGTCGTCGAAGAGCGCCGCCGCATAGCCCAGCGCCCCCCACAGGTTGGTGAACCGCCCCTCCCGGCCCTCCCGGGGCTCGAGGGCGTCGATGATGGCGTGCACCGAGCGGCTGTCGTCGGTGAAGTCGGTCAGCAGCTCGTACTCGGTCGAGAAGCCCACCACCGCCACCCGCGCCTCCCGCGGGAGCGTCTCGAACAGGGTGCGCGCGCCGTCCTTCACGGCCTCCAGCGCCCGCGCCTCGACGATGGACTGCGACAGATCCAGCAGCAGCACCACCTCCAGGTCCTTGCCGCGCTGCACGTCGTAGAGCGCCTCGGAGCCCAGCTTCACGCCATCCTCGGCGAAGCCGAACTGATCGGCCCCGACCGCCGCCGCCGGCTTGCCGCTGTCGGACTCGGTGAGGCCCAGCCGGAACTTGATCTCGCCGCTGCTGCCCCACGACAGGCTGTCGACCTCGACGTCCAGGCCCTCGCCCCACACGGTCAGCAGCTCCAGCCCCTCATCGGGCGCGCGGGCCGGCGTCCCCGGCTCACGGTCGGGGGTGTCGGGCATCCACGGGTTGGGTGTCCGGTCCACCGGCACCGGCCCCTCGTCCGGAGGCGCCTCGCCCCCCGGGCGCGGGCCCGCCAGCGTGCCGGGGTCGTGGGTCCAGTCGGGGCCGTCCCCGCAGGCCAGCAGGATGGAAGCGAGCAGAGCAAAGCCGACTGGACGCAGCATGACGCACCTCCGGTGATTCAAGGCGTGGCGTACACCGGATCCGCGGGATCGCCAAAAAAGATCACCTTATCGGGCCGGTTGGCCGCCTGGCGCCGCGCGCGGGCGCCCCGTGCGGGGGGTGGCCACTCGATTGGCCACCCCGCGGCGGGGCTGTCACACGCGCCATGGCGCAGTGCGTCATCTTCCGCACGCCTCGCGCTGGCACGGCCCGTGCTGAGGGCGTGGGGCAGGCGCTGCACGCCAGTCGTCCGATCGCCGGGAGTCTCACCATGTCCCATCCCCACGCCGCCGGGCTCATCGCGGGTCGCTACTTCATCGAGGCGCCCCTCGGCACCGGCGGCATGGCCACCGTCCACCGCGCCACCGATCAGGTGTCGGGCGAGGCCGTGGCCCTGAAGATCCTCTCCAGCCAGTCGGGCGTCAGCAACGCCCGGCGCCGCTTCGAGCTGGAGGGCCGCCTGCTGGCGGGGTTCGATCACCCCCACATCGTCGGCTTTCGCGACATGGGCCCGCTGGGCGAGGACTCGGGCTACCTGGCGATGGATCTGGTGGAGGGCGGCTCCCTGCACGATCGCCTCGACGCCGAGGGCGAGCTGCCCCTCGGCGACGCGGTGACGTTCGCGTGCCAGATCCTCGAGGCCCTCACGGTGCTGCACGCCCAGGGGGTGGTGCACCGCGACCTGAAGCCCGACAACATCCTCCTGGCGGGCGGCATGCACGTCGTGCTCATCGACTTCGGCCTCGCCCGGGTGCCCGATCATCGGCTGACGGTGGCGGGGCGCTTCCTGGGTTCGCCGGCGTTCGCGTCCACGGAGCAGCTCCACGGCCGCCCCGTGGGCCCGCGCAGCGACCTCTTCGCCCTGGGCGCTTTGCTCTACTCCATGCTGACGGGCCGCGCGCCCTTCCCGGGGGAGACCGCCCAGGAGCTGCGGCGCCAGCACGCCGGCGCGGCGCCCATCGCGCCGTCCTGCCTGCGCTCCTCGGTGCCCCTCGAGCTCGACACGCTGGTGATGGACCTGCTGTCGCCGTGGCCGGGCCTGCGGCCGGACGACGCCCCCGCCGTGCTGGCTCGCCTCCGGGGCATCTCGGTCGCCGGCCGCCGCCCCCGCGACACGGACTCCCTCGCCGCCTGATCGCCCATGGCCGCCGTGGGTGTCGAACTCCGGCGCCGGCCTCACTATAGTGCGCCGCCGTGATGGACCGCGCCGCCGCCCTGGAGATCGCCGAGGCCTGCCTCGCCGCCGCCGACCCCGAGGGGGCCTTCGCGGCCCTGCGCCCGCATGTGGAGGGGGTGCGCGACGACGAGCGCGTGGCGCTGCTCTGGGCGCGCCTGCTGGCCCATGTGGCGGACGAGGAGGCCCTGACGGGGGAGCTGAAGCGCTTCGCGCGGGCCTGGCCCGACCACCCGACCATCTCGCTGGCGCTGGCGGAGGCGGCGGCCGCCTTCGGCCGACGGCTGCCCTTCGATGCCCCCCGGGCGGCGGATGGCGTGGTGGCGCTGGGGGTGCAGATCCTCGGCCGCGCCGTGAATACCCTCGGCGAAAAGGCCTTTGAAGACGAATACTTCTGCTTTGCGCTGCACCTCGGCCTCGCCCGCGTCTGCGCCGAGGCCGGGCCGCGCTTCGCCGATGACGCCGACGCCGCGTTTCGCCTGGCCCTGGAGGCCCGCCCCGAGGCGGGCAGCGCCTGGCTGGAGCGCGCGCGCTTCCTGCTGCGCCGCCGCGACTGGCATGGGGCCGCCGCCTCGGCCCACGAGGCCGCCCGCCGGCTGACCCCCGATGGCCCCGCGTGGTGGCTGGTGGCGACGGCCGCGACCGGCCGCGGCGACGGCGCCGCCGCCCTCGAAGCCTGGCGCCGCGCCGGGCTCGATCCCGTGACCGGCCCCGACGGCCTGCCCCTCGTCCCGGGCCTGGATGCGGTGGACGTGCGCCTGTCGGCCGCCACCCCGGGGCCCCGGGCCGGGGCGCCGTCGGCCACCCCCGAGTGGGTGCGCGTCTCGCCCCACAGCCCCTGCCATGGCCGCATCGAGCACCCCACGGCGCGGGATCTGGCGGGCGACTTCGCCGACGTCGTGCTCTTCGAGGGCACCCCGGTGGATCAGGCCGACGGGCGGCCCCGCTTCATCGCCCTCGCCGTGCTGCAGACCGGCGCCGCCGCCACCTGGCGCTACGCGGCCCCCGCCGACGACCCGGGCGCGCGCGCGCTGGCGGACGGCGTCTTCCTGCACCCGCTCGGCCCCGGCCACGGCAAGCTGGTGGCCCCGGCCGCCCGCCCGCTGGCCGAGATCCGCGCCCTCGTGACCGCGCACGCGCCCGACCTGGCGGTGCCCGCCCTCTTCGCCGACACGCCAGCCGCCGCCGGCCACCGCCGACGCTTCGCCCGCTGGCTGACCCCCGACCCCGTGGAGCTCTCATGACCCCCTGGCCCACCGACGCCTACCTGGACTGGCCCGCCCTCGAGGCGTGGTGCCGCGACGCCGCCGCCGCCCACCCCGGCTGGGTCGTCCTCTCGGAGATCGGGCGGACCCTGGAAGACCGGCCCATCCTGCTCTTGACCATCGGCGCCAACGACGGCCGCCAGGACGAGCGCCCGGGCTTCTGGCTCGACGGCGGTACCCACGCCGCCGAGTGGACGGGGGTCATGGCCGTCGCCCACACCGCCTCCACCTGGATCAGCGCCCTGGCGGCGGGCGACGCGGCGGAGGTGGCCTGGTTCCAGCAGCACACCGCCTACCTGGTGCCCTGCATCTGCCCCGACGGCTTCCAGGCCACGATGGCCGGCGGCCCGTACGTGCGCTCCACGCCGACGCCTCCGGCCCCCGGCAGCCACCGCTCGGGGCTGGATCCCTGTGATCTGGACGGCGACGGCGCGGTGCGGTGGATGCGCTGGTACGACCCGGCGGGGCCCTTCGTGGCCGACGCCGACGTGCCGCTCTTCCTGCGGGCGCGGACGCTCGACGACGACCCCGAGAAGGCGTGCTTCGCCTGCACCGAGGGCGAGTTCATCCACTGGGACGGCCAGCGCTGGACGGAGGCGCCCCTCAAGCACGGCCTGGATCTGAACCGCAACTTCGCGGCCCGCTGGGCGCCGTTCACCATGTTCGGCATGGACGGAGGGCGCTACCCGCTCTCGGCCGCCGAGAGCCGCGCCATCACCGAGGCGGTGGCCGCCCGGCCGTTCATCGCCGCCGCGCTCACCCACCACACCTACACCGGGGCGCTGCTCACCCAGCCCTACCGCCGCGACAGCCCCATCGGCGACACCGACCAGCGCCTCATGGAGGCCCTGGGCCGCGACGCGGTGAAGGGCACCGGCTACGCGGTCTTCCGCGTGCACCCCGAGTTCACCTACGACGAGAGCCAGCCCATCACCGGCGTCTGGGCCGACAGCCTGGCCTGCACCTTCGGCATCCCCGGCTACACCCTGGAGCTGTGGAACCCCTTTGAGTTCGCGGGGGTAGAGCGCCCGAACGTGGCCGAGTTCTTCCGCAACCCCGAGCCGTCGGTGGTGCGCAAGCTCATCGCCTTCTACGCCGGGCGCCCCGAGGCGACCCCCTGGAAGGCCTTCGATCACCCCCAGCTCGGCCCGGTCGAGCTCGGGGGCATCGACTACATGCGCACCATCCGCAACCCGCCCCTGGAGGCGCTGCCCACCGAGCTGGGCCGGGGGCTGCGGGTCGCCGACCGCCTGCGCCGCGCGCTGCCCCGCGTCCAGGCCCGCCTGGAGTGCACGGCGGTGGCGGCCGGGCTGACCGAGGTGGTGCTGGTGCTCGAGAACCAGGGCTATCTGGCCACCTCGGGCCTGGCCCAGGGCGAGAAGGTCAAGGCCTGCCCGGGCGTGGTGGCGGCCCTCGATCCGGGGGAGGAGCTGGACGTCATCCAGGGCGCCCTGGAGCAGGGGCTGACGCACCTGGACGGCTGGGCCACCCTCCAGCACACAGGCGCCGGCCACCCGGTCTACCCGGGGCTGGCGGCGCGGGGTCACCGGGCGGTGGCCCGCTGGTGGGTGCGGGGCGAGGGGCGCCTGGTGGTACGCTACACCGCGGGCCGCGGCGGCACCGGCGAGCTGGAGGCGGAGATCTGAGATGGCGAAGACCGCGTGGGATCGAGCGCTGGTGAAGTTCCGCGCCGGGGAGCTGGCGGCGGCCGAGGACATCCTGCAGAAGGCCATCACCCAGGCCGAGCGCGACCACGGCCCCGACAGCGCAGCGCTGGCGGAGGCGTGCTTCCACCTGGCCAGCCTGCTGGCGGCGCTGGGGGATCACCGGCGGGGCATCGAGCTCTTGCGGCGCGCCGTGGCCGCCGACGTGCCCGGCGAGCAGGGCGCCCGCGACCGCCTGACGTGGCAGCTCAACCTGGGCGAGTTCCTGCACCAGGTCGGCGATCTGGCCGAGGCCGAGGCCGTGCTGCGTGCCGGGGTCGCCGGCCGCGAGGCGCTGTATGGCGTCGAGCACCCGGGCTACGCCTTCGGCCTGGAGCCCCTGGCCGCCGTCCTGCTGGACGCGGGCCGCGTGGACGAGGCCCGGGCGCTGCTGGATCAGACGCTCACCCTCTTCTGGGAGAACGGCCACCCCCGGGTGGCGCAGACGCTCGGCCTGCGCGCCATCGCCGAGAAGATGGCCGGCCCGGACGGCGACCCCGAGGCGTTCCAGCCCCTGGGGGCCCTGCCGGACGAGATCTTCGCCGACGCCGTCCACCAGACCATCGCCCAGGCGGGCCGGGCCCCAGACGCCGCGGCGGCCCTGGCCGTCCTCCAGGATCTGCTGCCCTGGGTCAGCGAGCGCCTGCCGAAGAGCCTGCGCGATCTGCACACGGCGCTGAGCGACGCGGCCCGCGCCGCCGGCGACCATGACGCCCGCATCACCGCGCTGCTGGAGCTGCACGCCCTCGCCCCCGACCCCCTCGATCGCATCGAGGTCCAGCTCGGCCTGGCCCTGGCCCACGCCGACGCCGGCGAGCACACCGACGCAGAGCGGGTCTACGCCCAGGCCGTCGCGGGGGCCGAGGACGTGGGTGAGCCCGACCTGCTGGCCCAGGCCCGCCGCGCCGCGGGGCTCTACCTCGCCGAGCGGGGCCGGCGCGCCGAGGCCGCCTCGTTGCTGGCCGCCTCCGTCGAGGGGGCCCGGGCCGACGAGGCAGTGCAGCAGCTCGGCAAGTCGTTGATCGCACAGGGGATCTTCGTGCAGCACGGCGGGGACGCCGAGGCCGCTCGGGGCCTGCTGCAGGAGGGCGTCGACCTGCTGCCCCCCGACGACGCCGACGCGCTCAGCGGGCGCAGCCACCTGGACGCCATCGAGGGGGGCCTCGGCTGCGGCTGCGGCGACATGGAGCGAGCGCTGGCCGCCGCCCTGCGGGCCCTGATCGCCCCGGACATCCCGGCGGATCTGCTGGCGGATCTGCGCATCCAGATGGCCGACGACGGCCCGCGGCTGGACGTCCAGCTCGCCCGCCAGCCCGACGACGAGGAGCTGGCCCGGCTCGACCGCGTGCTCCAGCAGGGCCTCGCGCGGCTCCGCCAGACGACGCAGGCCTGAGCGGTTCGCCGCCCTACCGCGGCGGGCGCTTCCGGGCCGCGAACCAGGGGCGGTACTTGTCCATCAGGGCCCGCTGGCCGGCCGGCGCGCGGCGCTGGCAGGCCGCCATCTCGGGGGAACCCTCGGGGGCCGCCCACCGGATCTCGGCGCAGTCATTGGGGTTGTAGGACATCTCGAAGCCGCGCGCGCGATCCAGGACGTCCTGCAGCGTGAGCGTCCGCTCGGCCCCGTCGGAGCCGGTGTAGGTGATGCTGCGGCTCTTGAGCGCCTCGTCGCGTCGCGCGATCAGATCGGCCAGCACCGGCTCGACCCGGTCGGCGGTCAGGCCGAAGCGGTCGGGGGCGCGGCGGACCCGCTCGGCGAACTTCAGCACCGTGTCCATCGAGATGAGCAGGCGCAGATCCCGCGACGGCGTGGAGTAGTCCTCCCAGGGCCCGGACGTCTCGAAGATGGCGTAGCCCTTCGGCATCTCCACGGTGCGGCGGGGGTTCTCCTTGACCCACTGCTCGCCGTTGTTCACCGAGGTCACCCGCCGCCGCACGTTCTCGTCGAACGCATCGACGAGGGCCTGCTGCATGGCCATGGGGTCGAGGGGGCGCGGGTTGATGAGCGCCTCCATGCGGTCGTAGAAGTCGTCGGCCGTGCCCTGGTACTGGTCGCGGCTGAACGGCGCGAAGCCCTTCCGGCGGCCGAGCTCGGCGTTGCCGAGGGTGGTCAGGGGATCCCCGCGGCGGCCGGCGATGACCGGGCGGAAGGCCTTGAACCCGGCCCCGACGTCCTCGGTGGACGGATCGAAGAGGAAGGATCCCTGCCAGAAGCGGCGGCGCCCGATGGTGCCGTCGGGCTGGCCGTCGGCGGCGAGCAGCACCCCGTAGCCATCGAGGGGCTGGGGCAGCCAGTCCACGACGATGAGCAGGTGGCCGTAGGGATCGGCGTACAGCGTCCCGGGCCGGATCCACCGGCGCTCCATGGGCACCGGGTAGAAGTCGGTCTTGTCATCGTCGGGGTGCGTGCGCCCGCTGGCCGAGTGCACGCCGCTGCGGACCTTGCGGTTGGCGAACCACAGGAACGCCTCGACGTCGTCCTTGCCGTCGGGCCGGTCCATCAGGCTGCTCTCGGGCTCCTGGCAGGTGGGCGGGCGCCCGGCCCGGCCCCGGTTGCACGGCCGGTAGGCATAGGGCAGCCCCAGCTTCCAGGCGAAGTAAGCCCGCAACAAGTAAGGCAGATCGGCGCAGTCGGGCTGCAGATCCAGCGCGTCCTCTTCGCCGGCCGACAGGTGGTCGTAGAGCAGGTTGCGCTCGGGATCCTTGAGGATGGTGTGGAGGTTGGTCCACTCCACGTCCTGGTCCAGCGGGTAGTCGAAGAGCGCCTCGACGAAGAGGGCGTAGAAGTTCTCGGTGTCCTCGCCCCACTGCAGCCGCGGCTCCCAGGCCATGCCCGACGACGACCCCGCGCGCGGGCGGCCGCCCCCGACCACGACCCGGCGGCAGGCCGAGACGCGCTGGCCGTCGCCGTAGCGGATGACCCAGCGGCCCGCCTCCGGGTTCTCGAGCCGCGCCACCACCCCGAACGGGCCCAGCCCGAAGCGCTTCACCGGCGGCAGCAGCCGCTCCCCCGAGGGCGACACCAGCTCCAGCACCCCGGGCTCGGGATCCTCGACGCTGGTGACCACCACCCGCAGGGGCTGGCTGGCGTTGGGGCTCCGCGGCGACGCGAAGATCTCGAATCCATCCGCGATCTTGCAGTCGTCGCCCTCGGCAGGGCGGGCCGCCGGACGGCTGCGGGCGGCCCCCACGAGCGCCTCGCCCGGCCCCGGCCCGAAGACCGTGATCTTCGTGATGCGCTCGATGAAGGCCGTGCGCGAGGTGCCCCGGCCCAGCTCCAGGTCGCTCACCTGGATGCGATCGACGGTCAGCAGCGTCTCGGGGCTGTCGGGGCGCGCCGGATCGGCGCGGTCGCAGGGCTCCAGGTACTCGGCGAAGGCGTGGATGGCCATGGGCCGGCCCTCGGCGTTCTTGCCCAGGTACAGCATGATGTGCCCCGGGAAGTGCAGCAGCACCACGCCCCGGGCGGCCGCCGCCTCGATGAGGCGCAGGCGCTCGGCCTCGTCCTTGATGGCCGTGAGGTCGAGCGAGAACTCCCCCGCCGCCGCCTGGGAGGCGCTGTGGCGGGGCAGCTCGATGCCGAAGCTGCCGAAGACGTCCATCAGGTAGTCGGAGCAGTCGCGCCCGCCGTTGACGCCGCCCCAGCCATACGGCTGGTCCAGGTGGCTGAAGGCCTCGTCCAGCAGGGCCCGCCGCGTCAGCGGGCGCACGGTCGAGCGCAGGCCCCCCGGATCGCGGCCCGCGAAGCCTGCCGCCGAGGCCACCCGGGCGGTGCCGCCGATCACCGGCAGCCGGGTGCCGGCGGGGAGCGTCTCGGCCGCCGTCACCTGGGCGTAGGGCCCGTGGATCCAGGCCGCCGCCTCGTCGGCCGGCACCACCGGCGACAGGGGCGCGTCCCCCGCGATCCAGCCGTAGACGTACCGGGTGCGCACCAGGCGCATGCCCCCGGGCCAGTCCACGAGCACCTGCACGATCTCCTGCGGCGACAGCCCCGAGCAGTGGTTGCGGTCGAAGCGCTTGTCCAGGCTGGGGGTGAAGAAGGAGGCCGTGGTCGGCGCGCAGTGCACCTGGATCTGAGCGAGCGCGACGCGCAGCTCGGGGGCGACGCGCCGGGCCAGCTCGGCCTGGGTGCGGCTGGCGTCGATGCCGGTGGGCTTGCCGTCGCCGTCCACGTACTTGCCCTGGGTGAACCGCTCGGCCAGCCAGTCGAAGCGCTCCTGCAGCTCGCCCTGGAGCGCCGCCGTGTCCACGGGGCCCTCCAGATCGTAGACGGCGTAGGGCCGCTCGCCCACGGGATCGCGGAAGGCGGCGTTGCGGGCCTCGGCCGCCTCGGGGGTGAGGAGCGGGGCGTCCACGTCGCCGTAGGTCGCGGCGCGCTCGATCCAGTAGGCCGCCGTCCGCTCCGCGGGCGTCACGCCGGGCAGCGGCGAGGGGGCCTCCCGCGAGGCGGGGCATACGCTGGCGGTGACCGGGGGTGCGGCCGGCGCGCCCGGCGCCGGGCGATCACGGGCGGGGGCCAGCGGGCTGGTCGGCTCGGGGGGGGCCGTCTGCGGCGTGCACGCGAGCGCCCACAGCACGAGCCACCCGCAGCGGGACAGGGCCATGCCCTCCTCCTCCACGGCTCGAAGCGGCGCACGATCACACGGGCGGCCGGAGGGGCGCAACCTCGCGATCCGCTTTACGCTTCCGCACCCGCCGGCATACGATCGCGCCATGAGCGCCCACGACGTGCCGATGTTCTTCGACCGCCTCAACCCCACCGATCTGGATCCGCGCCAGATGGTGGACCGCGAGCGCGACGTCCGCTGGCTCACCGAAGTCCTCAGCCGCTACCTCCAGGTGGCCGGCGAGGCCGAGGGCCGCGCCATCTGCGTCACCGGCGAGAAGGGGGTGGGCAAGTCCATCCTCACCCGGCGCGTGCTGGAGGATCTGCGGGCCGACTTCTCGGCCAACACCCTCTTCATGACGGTGGACTGCCGCTCCTGCCACGAGCGCCGCGGCGTCCTGAGCGCCGTCGCCAACCAGGCCGTCCACGAGCTGGCGTCCCTGCACACGGCCGGCGCCCGCGTGCCCGAGAGCCTGCTGGCCACCGCCCAGCTCCTGCGGCAGCTCAGCCAGCTCGATCGCGTCGAGCTGAAGGTGGCCCACGAGCAGGTGCGCCAGTTCCAGCTCGCGGCGCGGCTCGGCGGCCGCCGGTCGCTCCTGAGCGCCCTGAAGCTGAACTTCGGCGTCTCCCTCGAGCTGACGGACCGCGAGGTGAAGTCCCTGACGGGGACGGTGAACTTCGACGACCAGGGCATCGGCGAGGCCCTGGTGGCCATGTTCGAGGACATCCGCAGCCAGGGCTTTGGCTGCGTGCTGTACCTCGACAACATCGACGAGCTGCGCCACGAGTACCGCAGCGCCGAGGAGCGCGACCGGGTCCGCAAGGACGTCGAGCACGTCCTGGAGCTCAAGCGCGCGCCCGTCGCCCTCGTGCTCAACATGCGCAAGTACTACACGGGGGTCGTCTCGCGGGACATCTCCAACCAGCGCGTCCTGCGGCCGGTGCCCCCGGAGGTGCTGCGCGAGATCCTGGCGCGCCGGCTGGAGGAGGAGCGCCCCGCCATCTGCGACGCCCTGGCCACCCCGGCCGCCACCGCCGTCACGGAGCGCCTCAGCGGCATCGCGCCGACCCCCGTCGCCTACCTGCTCTGGACCAAGTTCTTGTTTGAAGAGGGTTTTTACCGCGAGGAGCGGCTGGCGGAGGGCTTCGACGCCTACCTGGAGACCCAGTACTCCAACCTGGACGTCCGGGTCCTGCACGCCCTCGCCGCGGCGTTCCCCGAGCCCGACGCCATCCTCGACGCCTCCGTCGTCCTGGAGGCCTGCGCCCACAACCGCGCCATCTTCAGCCAGATGCAGGACCGGCAGGTCATCCTGCCCCACGACTTCTGGAACCCGACCCAGTTCAAGCTGGATCCCGAGCTCTACTTCCTCCACCCGAAGTTCGGCCTCTTCGCCTGATGTGGCTCGTGCCCCTGCGGCTGGGTGGCGAGGGGACCACGACGCCCCGGTGCGCGCTGCCGCCCGGTCGCTACCTGCTGCCCTGGTACCACACCGAGACGGAGTCGCTGCGCCTGGCCTGGCTGCTCAGCCACCTGGTCGAGGAGGTCTCGTTCTTCGTCGAGGTGCCGTGGGAGGCCCTGCCCCTGCCCGGCAACCACGGCCTGCGGCAGCCCGAGCGCGCGGTGGTGGTGGTGCGGGTGCCGCCGGACGTGACGCCCGAGCAGGCCGAGCCCCAGCTCGCCCGCCTCCAGGGGCGCTACCAGCTCGTCCAGTTCGCCGAGCCCGTCGACCAGGTGCACGGGGACGAGGGCTACGGCTGGCAGGAGCGCTTCCTCCAGGAGCACGTCGTCACCCTCATCCGCCGCAACCTGGCGGACCCCGACCACCCCCTGCGCGACCTGGGCGTGGCCCACCTGCCCGTCCGGCTGGCCACGCGGCTGACCACCGACGTGGCCGAGCTGCTGAGCCTGCTCGAGGCCACGATGACGCACCGGCTGGGCTATAGCACCCTCGGCACCCGCAGCAGCGACTACGAGCACAGCCTCTGGCATGTGGCGGGCCGCCACCTGGCCTGGCGCATCATGCGGGTCGAGCCGCGCCTGCTCACGGCCTGCGTCAACCTGCTGCTCTTCGACCAGCCCGCGCAGGGGGTCGAGCGCCTCAAGCCCGCGGAAGAACTGGAGAAAGTCGGACTTGGGCGGTACGCTGGCGGCGACTTCACGCCCGGCCCCCTGCCCCGCATCCTCGAGAACAAGACCGCCCGCGACATGTGCCTGGAGACGCTGCGGCGCCACACGGCGGAGCCCGGCAGCGAGGACGCCGCCACCCCCCAGCCCACCCTGGTCATGCCCCGCCCCGCCGGCGATCCCACGCCCGACGAGTCGCCCCAGCCCGACGCCATCCGGCCCCGCTCGGGGGACCGCCTCTGGCATGAGGTGCTGGGAGGCCTGAAGGCCGAGCTCGCCCGCGTCGACGGCCCGGCCCTGCGCAAGGGCACCGCGGCCACGCGCCTGGAGGGCGCCATCGAGGTGCTGGAGCAGCTCGCCACCCTCCCCGGCTACGTGCAGGACATCCAGCCGGCCCTCGCCAAGAAGGCCGTCCTCACCATCCGGGCCGTCAGCCGGGCCTCCGAAGCCCCCGAGGCCGAGCCGCTGCGGCGGGTCATCGAGCGGCTGCTGCGCTTCCACAGCGCCCGGGGGCCGGGGCGCCTGCCGGAGCGCGAGAAGGCCTTCACCGGCCTCTTCCACGACGTCGAGCGCGACTCCCCGGAGGTCCTGCGCCTGGCCATGGGGGCCGCCTGCGCCGAGCTCGGCTGGGATCTCGTCTCGACGGCCATGGACCGCAAGACCATGGCCAAGGCCGAGTCGCTCTGCACGGAGGCGCTGGCGCTCACGCCGCGCAGCACGGCCGCGCGCGGCTCGCTGCTGGGCGTGCTGGCCCAGCTCCACGTCAACCGGGGGGAGCCCGAGGCGGCGCTGGCGCTGCACGACGAGCGGCTGCGCATCTACCAGGGTCTCGGCGCCGTGCGTGAGCTGGCGATGACCTGGACGCGGATGGCGCGCCTCTACCACGCCCGCGGCGACCTGGACAACGCGCAGAACCTGCACTACCGGGCCCTCGCCGTCTTCGAGGAGCAGGGCGCCGAGGTGGACAAGGCCGTCGCCCTCGGCGACATCGCCCGCATCAAGGCCGCGCGGGGCGATGAGGACGGGGCGCTGAGGATGCACCGGCAGCGGATGCAGACTCTGCAGGATCTGGGGGCCGAGCACGGCCTGGCCATCGCCATGGGCGACGTGGCCCGCATCCTCGCCAGCCGCAACCAGCTCGACGAGGCCCTCAAGCTGCACGAGGACCGGCTGCGCATCTTCGAGAGCCTGGGGCACGTCCAGGCCCGGGCCATCGCCCAGGGGGATCTGGCGCACATCAAGGCGGCGCGGGGGGAGTTCGACGAGGCCCTCATGCTGCACCGGGAGCGCCTGCGCACCTTCGAGCGGCTGGACGACCTGGACGGCATGGCGGTCACCCGCCTGAACATCGGCCAGATCGAGCACAAACGCGGCCACCCCGAGCAGGCCCTCATCGAGCTGCAGTCCGCCTTCGCCCTCAACCGCCAGCTCACGCACGCCGCGGGCATCGCCGCTTCGGGGGAGGCCCTGGGCCGTCTGCTGCTGGAGCAGGGGGGCACGGGCGCCGTGGCGCCGCTGGAGGAGGCGCGCGCTCAGTACGAGCGGCTGGGGCGGGCGGACAAGGTCGAGGCCATCAGCGCGCTCTTGGAAGACGCCCCCACCGCCGACTGACCAGCCGTCCCCAGCGCCAGGGAGCCAAAGTCACAAAAAGACGCGTAATAAAAAGACACAATGCAGGCAAAAAAATGGGGGTAGCAGTATCGGGCAGGAGCCTGCTACCCCCGGTCTTTGTGCCGTCGGGCATTCGACACAAAGACCATGTGCGGGGCCGCCTGCTGTTGGGCAGGTTACAGCAGGTTGGAGTGGACCCGCGCCGTGAACATCTCAGAAAGGAGGGCCGGAGTCAAGCGAGTTCTCCATGCCTTTGCGGGAGGAAAAAAAAAACTGGAGCCGTCAGATCTTCACGAGGCGACCGGCCGAGCGCGGGGTGATGCTGGTGGGCAGGCCGCTGGCCAGGAAGAGGCCGTACTGGGTGAGGCTGCCGGCGGTCACCGTGAGCTTCACCACGGTCGCGCCGCTGGCCACCGCCTCGACGTCCCCCGCGGCGATGTACGCGCTTTCACTGGCAAAACGGGGCGCCGAGGGCATGAAGGGCGCCGCCACCACCGACAGGCCCGACGCCCCGCCAGTGTCGACCCCCACGGTGAAGATGGCCTTCGAGCCGACGCGCTGGACGCTCACCTGGGTGATGCCGCCCGTGAGCTGGCGGGCGTCGACCTCCACCGCGTGAGTGTTGGACTTTCCCAGGGGTACATAGGTGCCCTTGTAGGTCGCGGTGCTCCCCACCCTTCCCAGCGGTGCCATGCAGATGCCCCGGTACTTGAAGGCCGTGGGGCTCTCGACGATGGGCATGTAGACCGACGCGGTGGCCTGGTCCACCTGGAAGCCGTGATCGGCCTGCTCGTCGTAGGGCCGCATCCCCGTCAGGGTCAGGCTGAAGACGAAGAGTTCACCGTCGTGGGGCGCCGGGAACGTGTCGGGGTTGGGGGGTAGAAAGGGCCACGGCATCTCGGTTCCTCCTCAGGGGCTGCCCACCGGGAGCCCGGGGGGCGCGCCGCGGTCGGCCACCCTCCGAGGGGGCACCCGATCGCCGACGGGGCAGCATACTTCTCCCCGGAGCGGGCGCACAGACCTTGAGCACCGGCCGGCCGCGCAGGGACGACGGCAGGGAGGAAGTTTGCGGACTTTCTTGCGGCGCTTGTCCCTCACGGCCCGACGCGGTACTCCCAGGGGCAGTCGCTCTGGAGGCCCCCCGTGATCCGCACCGCCGTCTTCACCTTGATCTGCGCCCTGCCCGCCGTCGCCACCGCCGATCGCTTCACGACGGCCATCGCCGCCGAGGGCTGGACCGACGAGGTCAGCCCGGTCCATGGGATCATCCTGCTGGCCTGGGACACCCGACCCCTCTGGCGGGGCGGCCGCCTGGGCGTCGAGCTGAACACCGACACCCTGCGCTTCAGCGTCGACGGGGTGCGGCTCAACGAGAACGTCGAGATCGGCGCGGCGCTCACCTCGGAGTTCCGCATCGCCGGTCTGCAGCCCGACTACTACCGCGACGGGGTGACCGATCCCGGCCGTGGTTTCTGGTCGAGCTACCTGGGAGCCCGCGCCCACGCCAAAGCGCGCATCGCACCGCGGACGTGGCTGGACCTGGAGCTCGGCGGCCGGCGCTTCCTCTTCAACCCCGTCGAGGACGGCGAGCGGGCGACGAACCCGGCCCTGGTGCTGCCGCCCAACGCGTGGATCTTCGAGCCGCGCGTGCGCTACACGTGGTGGAACCTGGCCGACGATGCCGCATGGCGCGACCGCCACCGTCTCTTCCCCCGGCTGCGCGGCGTCGCGGCGGGCCTGGAGCTCGGCGTCGACGCGCGCGCCGACGACCAGCCCTGGGGCGCCCTGGACGCGGAGGCCTTCCCCACCGTCGACCCCCGCAACGCGCCCGATCCCTTCGCTCCCCGCGTCCAGCAGTGGCTGATGGCCGGGTGGCAGATCCTCCCGTGGGTCCGCACCCAGCTCGTGGAGTCGGCGATGTTCGGCGAGGGCGGCGACGATCTGACGCGGCAGCGCATCGGCGGCGCGGGGCCCTACAGCGTGAACCTGCCCGGCGCGCCCTGGGCGTCGTGGCTGTCGGAGCGCTATGTGGCGGGGCTCTGGAGCTGGCACTTCGAGGCGATGCCCGATCTGGAGGTGGGCCCGATGGTCGGCGCGGTCGTCCTGGCCGATCCCGGCCGCGTCGGGGCGGATGACGAGGTGGGGACGCTGGTCGGCCTGGGGGGCCTGGTGGACTGGCGCACCGGGCCCTGGCAGGTGGACCTGCGCGGCGGCTACTCCCCGTCGGTGGCCGATCGCTCGGGCCAGGCGGCCTTCAGCGTCTGGCTGGGCGGCGGCTACGTCTTCGAGCTGGAAGAGCCGTGACCGAGGCCGAGAAGCTCGAGCGCATCCAGGCGGTGCTCGATGCGCTGCACCCCGAGGTGCCGATCCCCCTCGACCATCGCGACGCCTACACCCTGCTGGTGGCGGTGATGCTGTCGGCCCAGACCACCGACAAGAAGGTCAACGAGGTGACGCCCGCGCTCTTCGCGGCGGCTTCGACCCCGGCCGCCATGGCGGCGTTGCCGGAAGAGAAGATCCGCGAACTCATTCGTGAAATCGGCCTCGCCCCCACCAAGGCCCGCAACCTCAAGGCCCTGAGCGCGCGGCTGGTCGCGGAGCACGGGGGGCAGGTGCCGGCCGACTTCGAGGCGCTGGAGGCGCTGCCCGGGGTGGGGCACAAGACGGCCTCGGTGGTGATGGCCCAGGCGTTCGGCGTGCCTGCGTTTCCCGTCGACACCCACATCCACCGCCTGGCGACCCGCTGGGGGCTGACGTCGGGGCGCAACGTGCAGACGACGGAGGCCGATCTCAAGCGGCTCTTCCCCCGCGAACGCTGGAACCGCCTGCATTTGCAGATCATTTTCTTCGGGCGGGCCCACTGCCCGGCCCGCGGCCATGACGCCGCGGCGTGCCCCATCTGCCGCTTCGCGGCCCCCGATCAGGGCAGGTAGCTGTCGGTCAGGACCCGGACGAGGCCGGCATAGTCGTCGTCGGCCAGGCCGAAGAGGTCCGGGCGAAGGCGGCCATCGACGAGCAGAGTGGCGATGCCATGGACCATGGCCCAGCCGGCGAGGGCGGCGGCGCGGGGGTCGCGCCCGTCCTGGCAGAGCGGCGAGACGAGCTGCTCGTACTTCTCCAGCTCCCGCGGGCCGGCGGCGTCCAGCTCGGCGGCGTAGCCGGCGGTGAGGCGGGTGGGGCCGTACATCACCTTGAAGTAGCCCGGGTACTCGACGGCGAACCGCACATAGACGGCCCCGGACTCCCGGAAGGCCTGCCGCATGTCGGTGCGCTGGAAGATGGGTCCGATCTGCGCGTTGAGGATGGCGAAGCCCTCCTCGGCGACCGCGGCCAGCAGGTGGCCCTTGCTCGCGAAGTGGCGGTAGGGGGCCGCGTGCGTCACGCCGACATCGCGCGCGAGCGCCCGCAGGCTGAGCGCGTCGACGCCCTCGGAGGCGATGCGGTCGACGGCGGCGTCGAGGAGGGCGCGCCGCAGATCACCGTGGTGATACGACCGCTCGTTCACTCAGCACGCTCCACCGGGACCACCAGCACCGAGCACGGCAGCCGGCCGATCAGGCTGCGCGGCACCGAGCCGAGCATGTCGCCCAGCACCGAGTCGTGGCCGGTCTGGCCGAGGACGAGGACGTCGAGGCCCTGGTCGCGGGCGTACTCGTCGAGGGCGACCTCGGCGCGGCCGTGCAGGACCTCCTGGCGGACGTCGAGGGTGTCGCCGAAGGCGGCCGCCGCCGTGCGGCCGAGGGCGTCGCGGGCCTCGGCGTAGAACGTCTCGAAGCTGTCGGCGAAGAGATCTTCCTCAAAGGCAGGCAGATCAGGCACTTCCGCCACATGCAGCGCGACGAGCTCGGCGCCGGTGCCCCGCGCCAGCTCGCCGGCCAGGCCCAGCGCGACGACCGAGCCGGGGGAGAAGTCGGTGGCGGCCCCGATGCGGGCCGGCAGGCGATCGTCGGCGGCGACCACCAGCGCGCAGGGCGGGCGGCTGGCCAGCTCCTGCACCCGGGAGCCCACCACGATCTGGGCCAGCGTGCTCTTGCCCGTGGGCGACATCACCAGCAGCCGGGCGCCATGAGCCTGGACGGCCTCGGACAGGCCGTTGAAGCAGGTGTTGACCCGCAGATCGATGGCGTCGGGCTCGGCGCCGGTGGCCTGGCGATACCACGCGGCCACCCGCCCCTCCGCCTCGGCCCGCGTCTCGTCGTCGGCGAGGATGTCGTACCGCGCCGCCAGCCAGCTCTTCAGGCTGATCTCAATGACGTGGGCGACCACCACCCGGGCGCCCAGGGACGCTGCGACACGCGCTGCCCAGCGCGCCGCGGGGGCGGCGTGCGCCGAGAGATCCGTGGCCAGCACGATGCAGGACTCGCCCATGGCGGTCCTCCTTTCACCAGACCGTTCGTCGGCCGGCATCCACGTGGATGACCTCGCCGGTAATGCCCAGAGGACCTTCTACCAGAAACACGACCGCCGCGGCGACCGCCTCGGCCCCAGGTGGCCTGCCCTGCGGGGCCCGGGCCGTCCGCGCGGCGAAGCCAGCGGGATCGGCTGGGCCGTCCGGCGCCAGCACCGGCCCCGGCGCCACCGCGTTGACCCGGATGGCGGGGGCCCAGGCGGCCGCGAGCCCCGTCGTCAACGCCAGCAGGCCGGCCTTGGCGGCGCTGTAGTGCGCGAAGCCGGGGTACGGCCGCAGGGCGCTGATGTCGAGGATGTTGACGATGTGCCCGCCCGCCTGCATCCGCCCGTGGGCGAGCTGGGCCAGCCGGAAGGGGGCCCGGAGGTTGATCTCGAGGTGGCGGTCGAACAGCTCGGCGCTCACGGCCTCGGGGGGAGCCCCCTCGAAGATGGCGGCGTTGTTGACCAGCACCGCCAGGCGACCCGGCAGGGCGTCCACCGCCTCCATCAAGGCGTCGACGGCGGGCCGCGAGGCCAGGTCGGCGATGAGGGCGTGCCCGCCGAGCTCGGCGGCCAGGGCGTGGGCCTCGGCGACGTGGCGCCCGGCGTGGACGACCACGGTGTAGCCCGCCTCGGCGAGGGCCCGGCTGATGGCGGCGCCGACCCGAACGGCGCCTCCGGTGACGAGGGCGAGCGGCTTCATCGCGGTCCAGGCAACCAGAGTTGCCGCGCCGGGGCAAGGGCGCCTCGGGATCGCCGGGGGCGAGAAAAGGCGGGCGTCTCCCCGCCCCCCGTTGCGCCCCGTCGGAGGCTGGCCTATCGTCCCGCCGCCGCTTCGCGAAGGAGTCTCCATGAGCCAGTTCTTCGATCCGCCGCCCATCGACGTGCCCGGCGAGGGCAGCCTCTACGTCGAGATCCAGACCCGCCTGGGCACCATCAAGGGCCGCCTCTTCGAGAAGGAGGCCCCCGTCACGGTGGCCAACTTCGTCGGCCTGGCCACGGGCGCGACCACCGGAAAGCCCTTCTACGACGGGATCATCTTCCATCGCGTGATCCCCGACTTCATGGTCCAGGGGGGCTGCCCCCACGGCCAGGGCTTCGGCGGCCCCGGCTACCGCATCCGCGACGAGTTCGCCCCCGGCCTGCGCCACGCCCGCGGCGGCCTCTTCAGCATGGCCAACTCGGGCCCGAACTCCGGCGGCAGCCAGTTCTTCATCACCGAGGTCGCCACCCCCTGGCTGGACGGCAAGCACGCCCTCTTCGGCGAGGTGGTCGAGGGCCTCGAGATCATCAAGGCCATGACCCGCGAGCCTCGCGATGCGCGCGACAAGCCCCGCACGCCCATCGTGATGGAGAAGGTCAGCATCTACCGCGCGTGAGCGACCCGACCCGCCCAGCACCCGCCGACGGCCGCCTCGATGCGGCCGTGCGCATCGCCTTCGGCCTGACCGGCGGCGCCGCGAAGCGGGCCATCCACTCCGGCAAGATCAGCGTCCGCGGCCAGCGCGTGGTCGATCCGGGCGCCTCGGTGCAGGCCGGCGATCCGCTGCGTCTGGACATGAACGCCCCCCGGCCGGTGCGCACCGAGCCCCTGGGGGTGCGCCTCGTCTACCGGGATCCGCACATCCTGGTGGTGGACAAGCCCTCGGGGCTCCTCAGCGCGCCCATCGCCGGCCAGTCCGAGCCCACGGCCCTCGATGGGGCCATCGCGCTGTGCCGAGGTCCGCGCGTCGCCAAGGTGGTGCACCGCCTCGACAAGCTGACGTCGGGCCTGATGGTCTTCGCCCGCTCCATCGTGGCGGCCCGGGGCCTGCGCGCCATCATCGACGAGCACCGCGCGCGGCGGGTGTACTTCTGCGTGGTGCAGGGCATCCCCCGCATCCCCGAGGCCACCATCGTCAGCGATCTGCTGCGCGATCGGGGGGACGGCTACCGCGGCTCGCTGGACGGGCTGCGGCAGATCCTGCCCTACGACGCCCCCACGCCGCCGGCGGGCGAGCTGGGCCGCCAGGGGGTGACCCGCTACCGCACCGTGGCCACCAGCCCCGAGCGGGCGGCGCTCGAGGTGCGCATCGAGACCGGGCGCACCCACCAGATCCGCATCCACCTCAGCGAGATCGGCCACCCCGTCCTGGGCGACCAGGTCTACGGCCGCAACGCTGGCGCCCCGCGGCAGGCCCTGCACGCCGGCCGCCTCACCCTCCCCCACCCCAACACCGGGGAGGAGCTGCACTTCGAGAGCCCGTGGCCGGCCGATCTGCGGGCCGTGGGGCCCCGCGGCCCCGACTGGCTGCCCGCCCCGGCGCGCTCACGGCGACCGAAGCAGCGGTAGCAGCGGCGCGAAGTCGTCCGTCCACACGAGGGGCGGCCCGCCCTCGGGGACGCTGGCCGCCGCGCGCAGCGGATCGAGCAGCCGGGCCTCCCGCGCCAGGATCATCCAGTCGCTCTGGTAGGGCCCGAGGGGCGACGGCTCGACGTGCCGGATGAAGACCCACGAGAGCCCCGCCTCGGCCGCCAGGCCCGCCACCACGCGCCAGAGCGCCGCGTGCCGGTTCGAGACGTTGACCGCCAGGAAGCCCTCGGGGCGCAGGTGGCCCAGGTACAGGGCCAGGGCCTCCCGCGTGATGAGGTGGGTGGGGATGGCGTCGCCGCTGAAGGCGTCCAGGACCAGCGCCCAGTCGCCCTGGGGCGCCTCGTCGGCCAGCAGCCGGCGGCCGTCGCCCTCCGCCACCGACACCGCCGCCGCCGAGTCCGCCAGCCAGGTGAACCGGGTGCGGGCGACGGCGACGACGTCGGGGTTGATCTCGTAGAAGCGGACGCGATCCCCCGGGCGCCCGTAGGCCGCCAGCGTCCCCGCGCCCAGCCCCACCACCCCGATGGCGCGCGCCGGCCCCGGCAGGGACAGCAGCCGGCCGACCCCGGTCTCGGGCGCGAAGTACGCCGTCGGCCGCCGGCGGCGCGCCTCGTCGGTGAACTGGAAGCCATGGCTGATGCGCCCATCGAGCAGGTGCACCAGCTCGCGGCCCGTCTGGAGCGTGTAGCGCTTCACCTGCAACATCCCGAAAAAGCTACGAAAAAGCTCCGCTCCCCGGGCGCGCTGCCAGGCATGCAGGCCGAGCCCCGCCGCCAGCAGCAGGCCCAGCCCGAGGGCGACGAGCCGCTGCCCGTCCCGGGCCCGGAAGTCGCCCGCCGCCGACGGCCGCGTCCAAAGCCACAGGCCCCACGTCCCCAGCACCGCCCCGTGCAGCTCCAGGCCCAGGGGCAGGACCTGCGGCGCCACCACCCCCACCAGCACCCCGGCCAGGGCACCGCCCGCCGCGATCCACAGGTAGAAGCCCGTCAGGAACCCCGGCCCGGGCCGGCGGCGCACCAGCTCGCCATGGCAGAAGGTGCAGGCGATGAAGAGGGCGGCGCACCAGCCGCCGAGCTGCACGGCCCAGTGGGCGCGATACCCCAGGTGCAGCAGCGCCACGAAGCCCGCCAGCGCCCCCACCAGCAGCGGCCCGAAGAGCCGGCGGCTCACCCAGCGCTCCCGCCCGAAGGCCAGGATGAACGACCCCAGGTACAGGCCGAGGGGCAGCACCCAGAGCAGCGGCGTGACGCTGAGATCCTGGCTCAGCGCCTCCGTCACCGTCAGGAGGAGGGTGCAGCCGGCCAGCGAGAGCAGCAGCCAGCGCGCCCGGTCACCAGGCGCAGGCGGCGCGCCGGCCTCGGCCTCGGCCGCGGGGGGCGCGTGCCGACCCGGCCAGAGCGCCAGGGCCAGCAGCACCACGAAGCCCAGGTAGCCCCACCACCACAGCCGCCCCTGGGCCGCCACCCCCACCAGCGGCTGGAGGACGAGGGGATAGGCCAGCAGCCCCGCCAGAGATCCGGCGTTGGACCAGCCGTAGAGGCGATGCACCTCCCCCGCGCCCGCCGCCGCCGCGCGGGCCTGGAGCAGCGGCGCGGTCGCCGCCAGGGCCATGAACGGCAGGCCCACCGAGGCCGAGAGCAGCGCCAGGATCTGCCCCACCGGCGAGGCCCCCGACGCCGGCAGGCCGGCGAGCTCGGGGAGGACGGGCGACGCCAGCGTCAGGCCGACCAGGGCGAGGTGCACCCCCACGCCCCGCCGCCGACGCCCCGCCTGGTGGGCCCAGGCGTACCCCACCAGCAGCGCGCTCTGGAAGAAGAGCAGGCACGTCGTCCACACCGCGGGCGTCCCGCCGAACCAGGGCAGGATGACGCGCGCCACCATCGGCTGGATGAGGAAGAGGAGCGCCGCCCCGAGGGCCGACGCCGCCACGAAGGCGGGCCACATGGCCGGCTAGCCGGCGTGATCCAGGAGCGCGATCAGGATGTCGGCCTGGAACCGGGCGTCGGCCAGCGCGTTGTGCACCTGCTCGGGATCGGGGGGCACGAGGCCCGGGTGCAGCGTCTCCAGGTGCTCCTTGTTCGTCTGCTTCCAGCGCAGCCCGTGGACGCCCATGGCCAGGGCCTTGGTGTCCAACGCGTTGTATCCAAAGGGATTCCCCATGCCGGCCCAGGCGAAGTACCAGGCCGTGTACATCCAGTCGAAGGGCGCGTTGTGCCCCACGAACAGGGGCCGCTGGCCCGGCCCGACCTGGGCCTCCACGAAGGCCGTGATGGCCGCGAGCACCTCACGGGCGGGCACCCCCTCGGCCTCCAGGCGGGCTCGGGGGATCTTGTAGATGGCCTCCGCGCCGGGATCGAACCCGTCGAAGTCGGGCTTCAGCTCGTAGTAGAAGCTGTCGCCCGCCACGTGCCGGTCCCCCGCCAGCCGGACGACCACGCCCCCGATGGACACCAGGTTGAACAGGCCCGGGACCGGCCCCGACGCCTCCAGATCCACGCAGAAGTACACCGTCTGGGGTCGCGGATGCTCACTCTTCTTCCTCGTCGCCGAACATGGCGTCCAGCTCCAGCGGGGCCAGCGCCTGCTTGAGGTCGTCGTTGGTGATGCGCAGGCGCTGGTTGAGCACCTGGACGAAGCACCACAGCAGCTTGACGGCGATGTCCTTGTTCTCGCGCATCAGGCGGAAGAGCGGCCGCCGCCCCACCACGATGAGCGTCGTGGCCGCCTGGGCCGTGGCCGCCGCCGACCGCGGGCCCTTGTCCATGATGGACATCTCGCCGAAGTGGCCGCCCTTGCCCACCTGGGCCAGCTCCACGTCCCCCTTCAGGATCCGCACGAGGCCCCCGAGCACGACGTACATCTCGGTGCCTGGATCGCCCTCGCGGAAGATCTCGCCGCCGGCGCTGTAGTTGACCAGCCGGCAGATGTTCAGCACCGCCATCAGCTCGACGTACTCCAGGTGCTGGAAGAGCGGCATCCGCCGCAGCGCCGTCAGCTTGAGGGCGATGTCTTCCTGGGACGGCGCCTTGCCCGCCGCCGCGAAGTGCACCGTGAGGGCGGTGATGTTGTCCTTGCCGCCCCGGGCGTTGGCCAGCTCGATGAAGACCCGGGGCGCGTCGTTGAAGGTGTGCTTGCGCATCACCTCGGCGATCTCGCCGTCGCCGCGCAGGTACTCCACCAGGCCGTCGCTGCAGAGCAGGAAGCGATCGCCGGCGGCCAGCTCGAAGCTCATGGTGTCGACCTGGACGTCGGCGTGCACGCCCACCGCCCGCGTCACCGCGTTGCGGTAGGGGGCCTTCGCGGCGTCCTCCGGCTTCAGCCGGCCACGCTTGATCAGCTCGTTGATGAGCGAGTGATCCTCGGTGAGCTGGACCACCTCCTCCTGGCGGGACAGGTAGACGCGGCTGTCGCCCACATGGGCGATGAAGCCGCGCCGGGGCGTCAGCAGCAGCAGCGAGCAGGTCGTCCCCATGCCCCGCTTCTCGGGCTGGGCCTGGCCGGCCTGGTAGATGAGCTGGCCGGCGTGGCGGACGGCGTGCTCCAGCACCTCCAGCACGCGATCGCGGCCGTCCCCCGACTGGATGAAGGTGTCGATGCGGTCGCGGTGCTGCTGGACGAACCGCTGCACCTCCTCGATGGCCATCTGAGACGCCACCTCGCCCGCCGCGTGGCCCCCCATGCCATCGGCGACGATGTAGAGGCGCAGGGCCTGGTCGACGAGGTAGGCGTCCTCGTTGCTGGGCTTCACGCGGCCGATGTCGGTGCAGGCGAGGGCCTGGATCTCCATGGGGTGCCTCGGCTTGGGGTGGTGCGGCCACGACTCTACACCGCCCGGGGACGAGGGGCGAGGGACGACGTATGCTGGCGGGCGTGGTACGCGCCCTCCTCCTGCCCGGCCTGCTGGGCCTGCTCGCCGGCTGCCAGGCCGATCCCCCACCCGCCGCCGTCGACGCGCGGCTGCTGGGGGCCCGCGCCCTCGTGGGACCCGGCTGGCCCGTGTTCGACGCCGACCACCCGCCGCGCTGGCGGCTCGCGGCCCCCGCCCCCGGCGCCTGGTCCCTCCGCCTGCTGGGCGCCGGCGTCGTCGAGGTGCCGCTCGGCGCCACCGGCGCCACCCTCGCCGCCGCCGGCCCCGTCCCGCCGCCCGGGGGAGCGGGGCTGGTGATCCTGCTGCGGGACGGCGCCCCCGTCGCTCGGCGCTTCGCCGTTTTCTCCTTTGATTTCAGCGCGATCGACCGGGCCATCGGCGCCGCCCGCGCAGCCCCCGATCCGGCGGCGGGCTGGGAAGCCGCCGCGCAGGTGGCCCAGGCCGAGGGGGTGGGCAGCGAGGCGTCCCGGGCCCTGCGCGCCGCGGCCTTCCACCACCTCTGGGCCCGCCGCTTCGGCGCCGCCCGGACCCGCGTCGACGCCGCCACGGCCCTGGACACCGCCCTCGACAACGGCCCCGGCCTCGCCCTGGACGCCAAGTACCGCGGCCAGATCCTGCACAAGACGGGGGATCACCTGGGCGCCGAGCGGCACCTCACCGCCGCGCTGCGCCAGGCCGAGGCCCTGGGCGACGCCGAGGTGGCGGCCGTCATCGCCCGCGATCTGGCGGGCGTCCTGGTCAACCTCGGCCGGGCCGACGAGGCCATCGCCCGCCTGCGCCCGCTGGAGGAGCCGGCGCCCACCCGCGGGCGCGCCGAGTGGCTGGTGAACCTGGCCTGGGCCGAGCAGCAGGGGGTCGCCGACGCCGACGCCGCGGCCGCCCCCCGCGCCCACCTGGAGGAGGCCCGGGACCTCTTCACCACCCTCGGGCACCCCGAGCTGGCCGCCACCGCCCTCGCCAACCTGGCCGGCCTGGCCCTGCAAGTGGGCGATCTGCCTGCGGTTCGGCGGCACCTGGACGCCCTCGCCGCCCTGCCCGGCGCCGACGAGGCGTTCCCCCGCGGCCACGCCGCCCTGGTGGAGGCCGAGCTGGCTCTGCGCACGGGCGACCTGGCGGCGGCGGAGGCCCGCTTCCGGCAGGTCCTCGTCCTCGCGACCGCGGAGGCCGATCTGGCCTGGCGCGCCGAGCACGGCCTGGGCCGCGTGGCGTCGCGCCAGGGCGACGTGGCCGCCGCCCGCGCGCGCTTCGAGGCCGCCCTCGCCGATCTCTGGGCCAGCGCCGCCCGCACCGCCCTCACCTCCAGCCGGGCCCCGTTCCTCGCGTCGCGCCGCGCCGTCGCCGCCGACCTGGTGGCGCTGCTGCTGGCGACGGGGGACGCCGAGCGCGCGGTGGCCGTGGCCGACGCCGATCGGGCCCACGTCCTGCGCGCCCTGGAGGCCCAGGCCCGCCTCGACCGGCTGGACGCCCCGGCCCGCGCCCGGTTCGCCGCCGCCCAGGAGCGCTACCAGGTCGCCCGCGCCGCCCTGGAGGCCCGCGACCGCGACCGCGACCTCGTCACCGCCGCTGCCCTGCCGGCCTTCGACGCCGCCCAGGCCCGGGCCCAGGCCGACCTGGCGACCCTGCTGGCGGCCGCCTGCGCCGAGGTGGAGGGACCGGCGCCGCCCCTCCCCCGCGACCTGGCCGCCCTGCGCGCCGCCCTCGGCCCCGGCGAGGCGGTGCTGGCCCCCGCGGGCGGCCGGCTGTTCGTCACCACCCGGAACGAGGCCGCCCAAACCTATGATCTGACGACGTTTTCCGCTCGCCACCCCTATGTGGTGGGCGGCGCGCCGCCCCCGCCGGCGGTGCCGCCGGGCGCCTGGAGCCGCCTGCCCTGGGCGGGCGCGCTGGTGGCCGCCCGGCCGGCCGACGGCCCTCCGGTGGTGGTCGCCGACGCCGCCCTCGACCTGCGCGGCGCCCGCGCCGAGGGCCAGGCCGTCGCCACCCACGAGCCGGGCGCCCGGCTGCTCGCCGGCGAGGCCGCCACCCGCGCCGCCGTCGAGGCCGCCCTGCCCGGCGCGCGCCTCTTCCACTTCGCCGGGCACGGCGCCCTGACCGACGCCTCGCCGTGGGAGGCCCACCTCGTCCTCGCCCAGGGCCAGCGCCTCACCCTCGCCGACGTGCTGGTGCTGCGGCCGGCCCTGGGGGTCGTCGTCCTCAGCGGCTGCGAGACGGGGCGGACGGGCGCCCTCTCGGCCACCGAGCAGGTCGGCCTGCCCGACGCCTTCCTCGCCGCCGGCGCCCGCAGCGTCCTCGCCGCTGGCGAGGTCATCGATGACGCCCGCACCGCCGCCTTCATGGCCGCGTTCTACCGCCACGGCGGCGCCACCCGGCCCGGCCCCGCCCTCACCGCCGCCCTCGCCGAGCGCCGCGCGGCCGGGGACGACCTGGCGGGGGTCTTCACCCTGAGCGGGCGGCCCTGAGCGGGCGACCCTGAGCGGGCGACCCTGGCCGCGGCGGCCCCGCCCCGAAAGAACCGCGCGGCCACCTCGGAACCTCTCGACAGGGGGGAGCCCCCCCGGATGGCGGGGGAAAAGATCATGCAAGACAAGCAGATTCAACGCGATGACCTGGACGAGCGCCTCGCCCGGGTGCCCGAGGGCGCGGCGGGTCCGCCCGTGGATGACGCCGACGTGGTGGCCCGCCGGGACGAGGCGGCCATCGCCGCCAATCCCGAGGCGCGCGGCCTGCTCGTGGCGCTGGGCCGGGCCGTCCCGGCGGCCGCGCGCGCCCGGGCCGAGGCCGCCTTGCCGGCGCGCCCCCGCCTGGTCTGGCTGCCGGCCACCCTGGCCGCCGCGGCGGCGGCGATCTTCATCTGGGCCCTCTGGCCGGCGAGCGGCGGCCCGGCCTACACGATCGAGGGGCCGTTCGGGGGCCTCAAGACGACGCGCGCCGAGGCCATCACCACCACCTTCGGCCCCGAGAGCGCGCTGCGCCTGGTGCTGCGTCCCGCCGGCGCGCCCGCCGAGGCGGCGCGGGCCTTCGCGGAGGGACCGGGCGGCGTGCAGCCGGTGGACGCCACCATCACCCGGGGCGAGGGCGGGACGTTCCGCGTCGAGGCGCGGGGGTCCGCCCTCTTCCGCGGGCCGGCGGGGCCGCGGACGCTGCACCTGGTGCTGGGGCCGGCCGACCGGCTCGCGACCCTGGCGCAGCCGGCCGAGGACGCGGGCCTGCGGTGGATCCGCGTGCCTCTCACCTGGCAGCCGGAGGGCAGACCATGACGAAGATCGCCATTCTTTTCGCGATGTTGGTGCTGACTGCGTGCCGCGGCGGGGGCGACGAGCCCGACGCTGGTGAGCCCGACCGGGGGGCCCGGGACCAGGGGCCAGGCCAGCTCGACGCCGCGCCCCTGGACGCTGGGCCCCTGGACGCCGCGCCCCTCGACGCCGCCCGGCCCGACGCGGCCCGACCCGACGCGGCCCGGCCCGACGCGGCCCGACCCGACGCGACGCCCGCGGATGCCGCTCCGCCCGACGCCGCCCCCCCGGACGCCGACCCCGCCGACCCCGCCGATCTCGGCTGCCCGGCCTACGCCGACGCGGGCGCCCCCGAGCCCGCCATCGCCGCCGCCGATCTGCGCCGCGGCTCGCCGGCCGAGCAGGGCTGCCGCCTCGATCGCCTCTTCGTCGACGCCCCGGCCGAGGGGCCGTCGCCCGGGCCCGCCTTCGGCGACGGGCTGGCCCGCCGCCTGTCCCGCCTGGAGCCCGGCTGGTTCTGCGCCGCGGGCGATGGCGGCTGCCTGGCGGAGGTGGGGGCCGACATCGAGCAGGGGCGCTTCGCCCACGCCGCGCCGCTGATTCCGCCGGGGACGCCCCACGCCGGGGACGCGCCCGAGCGCTTCCACCGGCTGTCCTTCCGCCGCCCGGTGCGGCCCGAGGCCCTGCCCGACGTCGTCGGCGCGGTGCGGCGGTGGGCCGACGAGGCGGTGGCTGGCCAGCTCACCTTCCTGGTCGGCCGGGAGTGCGTGGCCATCGCGCTGGGCACGGAGCCGCGCGCCACGCCGGCGCTGCGCGAGGCGGTCGTCCGGCGCATCGGGCTGGCGCCGACGCCCCCCGGCGACGCCGTGGGCCAGGCCGCCGAGGTCGCGCTGGTCGACACCGGCCTCGAGGCGGTGGTGGCCGACGAGCTGGGCGCTGACGCGGTGCCCCTGCCCGGCGGCGATCTGGCCGGGCCCCTGCACCCGCACGGCACCGCCATGGGCCTGCTCGTCCGCCAGGTGACGCCCCGCGCCCGCCTGCACGACGTGCGGGTGCTGGGGACGCCCGGCCACGGCGACATCGGCGACGTGGCGCGGGGCATCATCGCGGCGCTGGGCATCGCCGACATGGACCGGCGGCGGGCCCTGGTGCTGAACCTGAGCCTGGGCTGGCCGCCGGAGCTGGGCCAGCGGCGGGTGCTGCGCGACGCCGCGGGGGACGCCGCCGGCTTCGAGGATCCGGTGGGGGAGTCGGTGCGCTTCGCGCTGCTGCTGGCGGCGCGGGAGGAGGGGCCCGGCCGCCCGATCGTGGTGGTCGCCGCGGCGGGGAACCGCCCCGGGCGCCCCGAGGCCAACCGCCTGGTCTACAACAGCTTTTTCGACGTCGAGCCGGGCGCCACGCCCGCGACGCGCTGCCCGGGCGGGGCCCCGGGCGGGCCCTACCTGTTCTTCCCGGCGGCCTGGAGCCAGGTGCCCACCTGCGCGGAGGGGGACGACCCGCGCTGGCTGGCCACCGCCATCGGCGGCCTGAGCGACGCCGACGCCCCCGCCACCCTGGCCATCCTGGGCGCCGAGCCGCCCCTCGTGGCCCCCGCCGAGCACGCCTACGTCGCCTCGGCCCGGGCCCCCGCCAGCCTCGACACCTTCCAGTGCGACGCGCCCCCGGACGTGGCCGGCTTCACCAGCCCGACCGCGCTCACCGGCACCAGCGTCGCGGCCGCCCTCACCAGCGGGGTGGTGGTCCGCCTGATCGCCGCCCGCCGCGACGCGGGGCTCGCGGTGCCTGACGCCGCGCGGCTGCTGGTGCTGGCCACCGCCGCCGGGCGCCGCCTCGAGCGGGGCGTGCACGCGCTGGACGCCTGCCGGGCCGACGCCGCCGTCGCCTGCGCCCCCGCCGCCTGCGTCGACGCCGATCTCGGCGCGGGCCTGCCCGCCGCGGTGGACGCCTGCGCCGCGGCCCTCGCGGCCTGCCCGGCCCTCGACGCCTGCCCGCCGCCCCCGGCCCCGCCGCCGCTGCCCGACGGCTTCACCTTCCCCACCGACGAGGCCTGCCTCTGCCACCGCGCCCCCGGCACGCCCACCCGGGCCGCCGACTGCGCCACCGCCGACACCCTCTGCCCCTACGAGGTCGAGCCCGACATCCACTCCCGCGGCGCCGCGGGCCCCCAGCCCGAGCACCCGAGCTGCCCCGAGTGCACCGTGATGGTCGAGCTGCCCGCGAAGAAGGGCTCGCTCTACCTGGCGCTGGAGAAAAAGCTGAGTGGAGACGCGCAGTTCCTGGCCGCCTGGGTGGTCTTCACCCACAGCGGCGGCAAGAGCTGGCGCCCCCTCGCGGACACGACGCCCCTGGCGAGCTGGGCCGCCGGCCAGGCCGTGCTCATCGAGGGCCTGGGCCTCGACGACGCCGTCCAGCTCGGCTGCGCGGCCTTCTGCACGGCGGATCTGGTGACCATCCTGCAGGCGCCGACGGGCACGGCCCAGGTCTCGGTGCCCTTGCGGGTCAAGAGGCTGTAGGCTCGGCCGGTCAGACGGGAGCGCGGCATGGCCGGACGGACCTTCGCCTTCGGGGACATCCACGGGGATCTCACCCAGCTCGACACGCTGCTCGCGCGGCTGCCGGCGCTGGACGCCGACGACACCCTCGTCTTCCTGGGCGACTACCTGGATCGGGGCCCCGACTCGGCCGGGGTCGTCCGGCGGCTGATGACGCTGCCGGGCCAGACGCCGGCGCGGGTCGTCTGCCTGCGGGGCAACCACGAGGATGGCTGGCTGCGGGCCCTCGGCGGGCAGTGGCCCCAGTTCGTGCTGCCCGTGGGCAACGGCTGCCTGCAGACCTACGAGTCGTTCCTGGGTCGTCCCGTCTCGCCCCCTGGCACCGGCGCATCGGTGGAGGATCTGCGGCACATGCTGGCCGGCGACTTCTTCCCGGCCGAGGTGCTGGCCTGGATGGAGGGCCTGGCCTGGTGGCACGAGGACGCCTACGCGCTCTACGTGCACGCCGGCCTGCCCGAGGACGACGAGGGCCGCTTCCTGCACCCGGCCGCCACCCAGGGCCAGCAGCGCACCGCCCTGCTCTGGCTGCGCAGCCGCCGGTTCTTCGAGGAGTACCGCGGCAAGGCGGTGATCTTCGGCCACACCTCGACGAAGCAGCTCCCCCCCGAGCTCTCGCGCTACACCCCCGACGACCCGACGGATCTCTGGGCGGGGCCGGCGGTGTTCGGCCTGGACACCGGCTGCGGCAAGGGGGGGTTCCTGACGGCCCTGGAGGTGCCCGCCATGCGCGTGCACGAGTCGCGCTGATGGGGCGCGGCGCCTCGCTCCTGGTGCTGGCCCTGGCGGTGGCCTGCGACGACCCCGGCGCCGCCGGCCCGGCGGTCTTCCACGGCGGTGATGCCGCCGCGCCCGACGCCGGCGGGGTGGCCGACGCGCTGCCCGGCGCCGAGGACGCCGAGATCTTCCCCGACGCCGTCCCCGGCTGCGCCCTCGACGACGCCGACGAGGATGGCTACGGCACCGATCCGCAGTGCGGCTTCCCCGACTGCGACGACGCCAACAGCAGCATCTACCCGGGGGCCTTCGAGGCCTGCAACGGCCTGGACGACGACTGCGACGGCGAGGTCGACGAGGGGCTGAACGTGGCGGTCTGCGGCGTGGGCGAGTGCCGCCGCGAGGCTCCCAACTGCCTGGAAGGAAAGCCGAATCGCTGCGTGCCGGGGGAACCGGCGGCCGAGGTGTGCAACGGCCTGGACGACGACTGCGACGGCACCACGGACGAGGGCGCGGGTGCCGAGGTCTGCGGCGTCGGGGCCTGCCAGCGCCAGGGCGCCTGCGAGGGCGGCGTGGCCGGCGCGTGCACGCCGGGCGAGCCCGCCCCCGAGGCCTGCAACGGCGTGGACGACGACTGCGACGGCACCACGGACGAGGGCCAGCGCGGCGAGGTGGTGCAGACGTCCTACGGCGATCTGGCTCAGCGCCACCCGCCCTGCGACGGCGGCGGCCAGCGCATCGGCCCCGACTGCAACGCCGCCATCAACCGCCTCTGCGCCGCGCGCGACTGCATGACGTCGGGGTTCGGCCCGGTGGAGAACTCGGGGGACGTGGCGGTGCTGGGGTGCGTGCAGACGGTGGCCCCCGCCCAGGTGAGCTTCGCCGATCTGGCCGCCCGCCACGACGTCTGCGACGGCAGCCGGCAGCGCATCGGCCCCGAGTGCAACGCCGCCATCCACCGGTGGTGCAATGCCCAGGGCCACGTCTCGGGCTTCGGCCCCATCGAGAGCGGCCCCGACTTCGTGCTGGTCGCCTGCGTCGACGCCCACGTCGCCGAGGGCGTCGGCACCCGCTACAGCGTCCTCGTCACCCACCACCCCGGCTGCGACGGCAACCAGCGCATCGGATCCGACTGCAACGCCGCCATCCACCGCTTCTGCGCCGCCAACGGCTTCCTCACCGGCTTCGGCCCGGTGGAGAACTCGGGGGATGAGGCCGCCGTGGTCTGCATCCGGCGGTGACGCCAGGGGCAAGGCAGTCTAGACTTCGGTGATCCACCAGCCCGGAGCCCCCATGAGCCAGCCCCGCGTCACCATGCAGGACAAGGAGATCTTCACGCCGGAGCACCAGCAGCTCCGCGAGACGGTCCGCCGCTTCGCCAAGAGCCTCGCCCCCTACAGCGAGGAGTGGGACGCCACCGGCATCTTCCCGCGCGAGGTCTTCAAGCAGGCCGGCGACCTGGGTCTGCTGGGCATCGGCCACGATCCGGCCTACGGCGGCCTGGGCCTGGACTGGTGGTACACCTGCGCCTACGCCGAGGAGCTGGTGCACACCGAGAACGCCGGCGTGAACATGGCCCTCATGGTCCAGAGCGACATGGCCACCCCCATCATCAACGAGATCGGCAGCGACGAGGTGAAGCGCAACTTCCTCGCCCCGGCCATCGCGGGGGACATGATCGCGGCGCTCGGGGTGAGCGAGCCGGGCGGCGGCTCCGACGTGGCCAGCATCCGCACCACGGCGCGGCGCGACGGCGACGACTACGTGATCAACGGCCAGAAGCTGTGGATCACCAACGGCACCCGGGCCGACTTCATCACCCTGGCCGTGCGCACGGGCGAGGATGGCTACGGCGGCATCACGCTGCTGGTCTTCCCCACCGACGTGAAGGGCTTCACCGTCGGCAAGAGCATCAAGAAGATCGGCAACAAGTCCTCCGACACCGCCGAGCTGTTCTTCGAGGACTGCCGCGTGCCCGCGCGCTACGTCCTGGGCCAGGAGAACATGGGCTTCTACCACATCATGACCAACTTCCAGGGCGAGCGGCTCATCGCCGCCGTCGCCTCGGTGGCGGGCATGGAGAAGGCCGTCCGCAACGCCATCAAGTACGGCCGCGAGCGGTCGGCGTTCGGCAAGCCCGTCGGCAAGTTCCAGGTCTGGAAGCACAAGTTCGCCGAGCACCTGACCAGCATCGAGGCGGCCCGGCGGCTGGGCTACTTCGCCGTCGACAAGTTCGTGAAGAGCCCGAAGACGGCGACGCGCGAGATCACCATGGCCAAGCTCTTCGCCGGCGATCTCATGCAGCGCGTCCTCTACGACTGCATGCAGGTCTACGGCGGCTTCGGCTACACCACCGAGTACGGCATCGGCCGCGCCTGGGCCGACGCGCGCCTCATCACCATCGGCGGCGGCACCTCCGAGGTGATGAAGGAGATCATCTCCAAGCTGGAGAACCTCTGAGCGAGGGCCCGCCCGTGGACGACGTCCTCACCCGATCGGTGGCCTGGAAGGGGCCGGCCATCAGCGCCGCCGGGCTGGAGTCGATCATCCAGGCCGAGCGGGGCCGCCAGGCCGAGCAGGTCTCGACGCTGGAGCGCCTGCGCGGCCGCAACGCCAGCATCCAGGGCGCACTTTCCCAGGAACTTCAAAGACTTGACGGCCTGAGCCGGTCCCTCGACCAGGCCGGCGAGCTGGGCTTCTGGGACAAGGTGCGCGACTTCTTCGCCTTCCTGCCCGGCGTCGAGAAGGCCCAGGCCCCCCGGTCCATCGAGGCCCTGCTGCGCGAGCAGTACGCCACCAGCCAGACGCGCCTGAGCGAGGCGGCCGCCTTCGCCGATCGGCTCGAGGCGGCCGAGGCGGATCTCTACGACGAGATCGAGCGGCTCAACGCCCGGATCATCGAGGCCGCCGAGAACGAGCAGCTCGCCGCCGACCATGTGCTGGCCGTCGAGAGCCACCGCGACGCCCTGGATCGCCGCCTCGCCGTCGTCGAGCCCGGCACCCCCGAGGCCCGGCAGCTGGCCGCCGATCTCGATCGCGCCCGCCGCGTCCTGGCCGAGCACTCGGTGAAGCTGCGGCTCTACGACACCGCCGAGGAGCGGCTCGACCGCCTCAAGGCCCACACCGCGACGCTGGCCGAGACCATCGCCCAGCTCCGCTCCGACATCCTGCGCTACGTGACCGCCGCCGGGGAGCAGCTCGATCTGGTGGGCGGGCAGATCAACGCCGTGGGCGCCGCGGCCGACGCGGCCGTGGTGACGCTGGAGCTCAAGCGCGCCCTCGACGGGCTGACGCGCACCCTCGACTCGTCGACCCGGTTCGTCTCGGAGACGCAGCGCTACTTCCGCGAGAACATCGACGGCCTCATCGACGATCTGGGCCGCTTCGACACCCACACCGAGCAGGTGCTGGCCCAGAACCTCGCCTTCGCCGAGGCCATGGACGATCTGCGGGTCGGCGAGGCCGTCGCCCTGGCGCGGTCGCGACAGAGGCCCACAAAAGCAGTAGTTCCCGAGGGTTACCGCAGCCGGCTCTTCATCATCTGGCTGGCGGCCTTGGCCACGGGGCCGGGGATGGCGCGGCTGCGGGCCACCGACTTGAGGTCGCCCGCCCGCAGGTAGGGCAGAAACCGCATGGCGTCGCCGACCGGCGTCTTGGGGTTGTAGACCAGCAACTTCTTCATCTGGTAGTGCCGCGTCCACTTCTTGTTGTGGGCGATGTAGCTGACGATCTCTTCGGGCAGCGACTTGAGCGCCGCATACATCATGGCCTCGGCGTCGGTGACGGCGGGGCTGCGGATGACCGCCCGGGTGACGATCTTGTTGCTGTCCTTGATGAGGACGGCGCGGTCGCCGCGCGACCCGAGCATGGCCAGGCGGACGCGCTGGGCGATGTTGAGATCGGCGATGCGGCCGGCGGCGGACTTGCTGCCCCCCTTCTCCGGCTCGGCCTCGGCGGGCTCGTCGCCCTCCTCGGCGTCGTCGTCGGGGGTGGGCCCATCCTCGGGGATCTCCTCCTCCGGAGCGCCCTCCTCGGCGGCCGCCCTGGCGGCCATCTCGCGAAACGCCGCGTCCGCCGCGGCCGCCTGGGCCTCCGACACCGGGGTGGTGCCCTGGATGGCCGCGAGGATCTCGTCGTAGCAGGGCAGATCGCTCAGATCGACCTTGCTGCGCACGCCGAAGTCCACGATGCGATCCGCCGTGGAGGCCCGGGTGTTGCGGTTGAGGTAGAGGGCCTGGATGAGCCCCGGCGTCGAGAGCAGGCGCGCCTGGTTGAGGGCGATGGTCTCGGTGGTGGCCTCGTCGCCGACGCGGGCGAGCCGCACGAAGGTGTCGCCGTCGGTGTGGGTGTTGAGCAGGACCGCCCGCACGACGGGCTGCTGGGTCGAGAAGAGATCGGCGATCCAGTCCAGGACGACGGGGGGCAGCGCCTCGCTCGCGACCTGCCGCAGCACCCCCGGCGCCATGCGCTTCATGGTGTCGACGGCGGCCTGCCGGACCTCGTCGTCGCTGGTGACCTGGAGCTGGTACAGGGCGCAGGCCTGGACGACCGGCGGCATGGGCAGGGTGCCACGGGCGACGACCATGCGCGCCTGCGCCGGCGCCTCGTCCGCCAGAAAGCGCTGAATCTGCTGGGGAAACCGAGAGATGTCGATCCGGCGGTCGTCCGGGAGGGCCATGGATGTCTCCGCGAAGGGGCTGCCGCGACACTCTAGCAGGTTGTCGGCCCCGGGGCGCCCCGTCAGGGGCCGGCGTCCATGGTCGGGGGGGCCGCGTCCACGGTCGGGGGGGCCGCGTCCACGGGGGGCGGCGCAGCGTCGACGGGGGCGGCGTCCGCCGGGCGGGCATCCGGGGCGCGGGCGTCGACGGCGGCGTCGGTGGGGGCCGCGTCTCGGCTGGCGTCCGAAGGCGCGGCGTCAGGCGGGCTGGCGTCCACGGGCGGCGGGCCCGCGTCGCGCGGCGGCGGCGGCGGCGGGCACGGGTTGGGGTCGCAGACCTCCCCGGACCGGAAGGCGCCGCGGCACCGCGGCCGGTCGATCAGCGTGCAGTCGCCGTTGTCGGCGCAGCAGGCCCCCACGTCCCGCTCGGCGCAGGGGTTGGGGTCGCAGGACGTGCCCTCCCCCTGCCAGGTGTGGTCGTCCAGGAAGCACCGCTGCTCGTTGCGCACCGCGCACTCGCCCAGGGGGGAGCAGCAGGCGCCCACCTCGGGCACGAAGCAGCGCCCGGCGGTGCAGGCGGTGCCCAGCCCCTGGAAGTCACCGCCCCGGGAGAGGCAGGTGTTCCCCTCGGCCAGGCCGCAGGCGCCGTCGGGCGCGCAGCACGCCCCCTGGGCCTCGCCGGGGCAGGGCGCGTCGGCGCACTGGGCCCCCGGCACGAACTGCCCCACACAAGCCGACTCGGTGGACTCGGTGCAGTCCGTCCCGCAGCAGGCGCCGCTGGGCGCGGCCGCGTCGGCGCCCCCCTGCTGGCTGCCGCCGCCGCCGCTGTCACAGCCGAAGACCAGGCCCGCCAGGGCCACCACGCGCATCGTCGAAGCGAGAACCTTCATGAGCGGAGTCTAGCCGAAGCCGGCCTCCACCGGCACCCGCCGATCGGCCCTGATCAGAGGGTCCGGCGCGCCCGGCGGCGCTCCAGCAGCGGCGGCAGCGACAAGAAGGCGATGGCCCCCACGATCAGGGCCGCCCCGAAGAGCTGGCTGGCGTCGGGGGCGCCGAGGCCGAGGGCCACCAGGACGTACGAGGCGGCCACCCCGGCCAGGATGCTCGACGCGCGGTTCACCGGGATGCAGAAGCTGTTCTCCCGGCCATCCAGCAGGATGAGCCCCCCGAAGATGCCCGTGCCCTGGGAGAACAGCCCCACCAGGACGCCCTCGAAGACGATGGGCCGCTGGAAGAACGACGTGAAGCCGGCCCGGATGTCATGGCTGAACTGCCCGTGATCCAGGAACGCCAGCACCACCAGCACCGCCACCATGGCCGGCGTGGCCACCATCTGCTCCTCGACGAAGTAGCGGGCGCGCACCACCGGATCGTCGGACTTCGCGATTTTGCTCATGAATCGCAGGCGCACGAAGTACGAGAGCAGGTAGACGACCACGTCGACGATCGCGGTGAGCGTGAGGGCGAAGCCGGAGTCGGAGGAGAAGGCCACCAGCAGCGCGCCCATGCTCATGGCCAGGGCCGCCCACGAGAACCAGCGCACCCGCCGGCCCGTCACCTTGTCGACGAGAGGGGCGAGCACCAGCAGGCCGCCGCGCATCAGCAGCATCATGAAGACGATGGAGACGCCCTCGAAGGTGTAGGCGAGGGTCGTGGTGGCGATGATGGCGGCGGTGCAGAGGCCCGACAGGAACGTCCACCGCCCCGGGAACGGGATGGACACCCCCCCGATGGCCAGCCGGCTTGAGTGCTTCCACCACCCCAGCACCGTGATGGTGACGAACATGGCCACCAGCGAAGCCAGCGCCGAGACGGGCAGCAGCTCGAAGCCGGAGACCGGCTCGCCCCCCAGGTGACCCCCCGACAGCGCCTTCGTCAGCGCCGAGTAGGGGACGTAGGCCAGGAAGTAGCCGAGGGCGAAGCCCCAGATGCCGAGGCGGGAGAAGAAGCCGAAGCGGGGAAGGCCCATGGCGCCCTCCTTTCGTGCGGTGCGTAGGAAAGGCGCACCGCCATGATCACGATGTCACATCTCGCGTGACTTTTCGCCCTCGTCGTGGTCTTCAAGCACCGCTGGGCGCGAGCCCACCCCCACAGCAGGAGAGCACGGAGTCATGGAGAGTTTCCTGAGTCAGGCCTACACCTTCGGCATCGACATCGGCGGCAAGATCCTCGGCGCCATCGTCCTCTGGATCGTCGGGCGCTACCTCATCGGCATGGTCGGCAAGCTCATCGGCGCCAGCCTGGGCCGGCAGAAGCTCGACGCCACCCTGGTCCGCTACATCCAGTCCGCCACCGGCGTCCTGCTCAACGTCATCCTGGTCATCGCCATCCTCGGCGTCTTCGGCGTCGAGACCACGACCTTCGCCGGCCTGCTGGCCGCCGCCGGCGTCGCCATCGGCATGGCCTGGTCGGGCCTCCTCGCCAACTTCGCCGCCGGCGTCTTCATGATCGTCCTGCGGCCCTTCAAGGTCGGCGACTACGTGATCGTCGGCGGCATCGAGGGCACCGTGCTCGAGGTGGGCCTCTTCGTGACGGCCATCAACACCCCCGACAACGTGCGCACCTTCGTGGGCAACAACGCCGTCTTCGGCGGCACCATCAAGAACTTCTCGGCCAACCCCTTCCGCCGCGTCGAGGGCGCCGCCCAGCTCGCCCACGGCGTCGACACCGAGGACGCCAAGGCCCGCCTGCTGGCCGCCCTGGCCGAGATCCCCGACATCGCCCAGGCCCCCGAGATCTACATCAACACCTTCACCCTCGCAGGCCCGGTGCTGACGGTGCGCTCGTTCTGCCACACGGCCCACTACTGGGACGTCTTCTTCGCCCAGAACAAGGCCATCGCCACCACCTTCGGGGCCGCCGGCTACCCGGTGCCCGAGCAGCGCCTCACCATCAAGAACGCCGCGTAGACGCGCCCCCCCGGTTTCGCCAAGATGGCGTCCTCGCACGGAAGGACGCCCATGCCCCGCCACCCCGCCTTCGCCCGCTCCCTCGACGGCATCACCGGCTCGGTGTACAGCCGCCTGGCCCACAAGCTCGCCTCCTACCCGGGCGAGATCTACCCGCTGCACGTCGGCGACACCTGGATGGCCCCCGCCGAGGGCTGCCGCGCCGAGGACTTCACCGAGGCCAGCCACCCCGGCATGCACCGCTACACCGCGCCCCAGGGCCGCACCGACCTGATGGACGCCATCCTGGACCGGACCGCCCGCACCCAGGGCCTGGGCGCCGAGCGCAGCGAGGTGCTCGTCACCGCGGGGGCCACTGGCGGCCTGGGCGCCGTGATCGGGGCCATCGTGAACCCGGGAGACGAGGTCATCATCCTCGCGCCCTTCTGGCCCCTCATCGCTGGCATCGTGCGCACCTTCGGCGCGGTGCCGGTGCTCGTGCCCTTCTTCGGGGTCGCCACCGACGCCGCGTCGGCCGAGGCCGCCGTCGCCGCCGCCGTCACCGACCGCACCGTCGCCATCTACTGGAACACCCCCAGCAACCCCACGGGCCTGCTCATCCCCGGCGACTGGCTGGAGGCCCTGGCCCGCCTCGCCCGCCGCCACGACCTGTGGATCCTGGCCGACGAGGTCTACGAGCACTACTCCTGGGGCGGCGAGCACACCTACAGCCGGCCCCTCGCCCCCGAGCGGACGTTCTCGACCCACTCGTTCAGCAAGGCCTACGGCATGGCCGGCAACCGCTGCGGCTTCATGATCGGCCCCGCCGCCGCCATGGAGGCGGCGCGCAAGGTGTCGACCCACAGCTTCTACGCCGCCCCCACCGTCGCCCAGCTCTGCGCCCGCGCGGCCCTCGCCGGCCCCGGCGACGCCTGGGCCGCGGCCGCCGCCGCCCGCTACGCCGACGTGGGCGCGAAGGCCGCCGCCCGCCTGGGCCTCCCCACCCCCCGGGGCAGCACCTTCCTCTTCTTCGACGTGGCCGACGCCCTCGACGACCGCGGGCTGGCCGGCTTCCTGGAGGATGTGGTCGAGCAGGGCGTCTTCATGGCCCCCGGCGAGAGCTTCGGCCCGTACCCCACCCACGTCCGCCTCTGCTACACCGCCGCCCCGCCCGACGTGGTGCTGCGCGGCGTCGAGGTGGTTGCCCGGAGGCTCGGCCGATGAAGATCGCCCATGAGATCATGGCCTTGCAGCCCGACCTCACCGCCTGGCGTCGCCACCTGCACAGCCAGCCGGAGCTGGCCTACGAGGAGGTGAAGACGGCGGCGTTCATCGCCGAGCAGCTCGCCTCCTTCGGCTTCGAGGTCCACACCGGCATCGGCGGCACCGGGGTCGTCGGCACCCTGCGCGCCGGCACCGGCGGCGGCGCCATCGGCCTGCGGGCCGACATGGACGCCCTGCCCATGCAGGAGGCCGGCGACCGCCCCTGGCGCTCCCAGACCCCCGGGGTCTTCCACGGCTGCGGCCACGACGGCCACATGACCATGCTGCTCGGCGCCGCCCGCCACCTGGCCGCCACCCGCCGCTTCAGCGGCACCGTGCACGCCATCTTCCAGCCCGCCGAGGAGGGCGAGGGCGGCGCGAAGGCCATGATCGAGGACGGCCTCTTCGAGCGCTTCCCCTGCGACGTGGTCTACGCCATCCACAACTGGCCCGCCCTGCCCGTGGGCAGCCTGGCCGTCCGCCCCGGCGCCATGATGGCCTCGGCCGACCAGTTCGACATCGTGGTCCGGGGCAAGAGCGGCCACGCCGCCATGCCCCACCTCTGCCTCGATCCCATCGTGGTGGCGGCCCACCTCGTCACGGCCGCCCAGGCCATCGTCAGCCGCACCACCGATCCCGCCGACGCCGCCGTCCTGAGCATCTGCCAGATCCACGCGGGCAGCGCCTACAACGTCATCCCCGACGCCGTGACCCTCGCCGGCACCGCCCGGGCCCTCACCGTCGCCACCCGCGCCCGCCTCGAGGCCGACCTGCAGCGCGTCTGCGCCGGCATCGCCGCCACCTACGGCGCCGAGATCGAGCTGCGGTGGGAGCTGGGCTACCCGCCCACCGTCAACCACGCCGGCCCCGCCGCCACGGTGGCCCGCGTCGCTTCGGGCCTCTTCGAGCGCGTCCACACCGACCTGCCCGCCACCATGGGCGCCGAGGACTTCGCCTTCATGCTGGAGGCCCGCCCCGGCGCCTACATCTGGCTCGGCCAGGACGGCGGCCCCCACGCCTGCGGGCTGCACAACACGCGCTACGACTTCAACGACGCCGTCGCCCCCCATGGCGTCGCCCTCTTCACCGCCCTGGTCGAAGACGCCCTGCCGCCCTGATCCCTTGGCCTCGGGCGCGGCCTCCCCCACACTCTCAGAGCGTTGCCGACCGGGAGCTGGACCGTGCCCCCCATCCTCGCCGCCCCCGCCGGGGCCCACGCCGTCCCCCTCGGGGTCACCCTGCTCTTCGCCGGCCTGCTGGTGGGGCTCATCGTCTGCCTGGCCCTCGAAGAGAAGCTGCACGCGAAAAAGTCAGTGATTGCGGGCATCTTCGCGACCACCACCGCCCTGCTCGCCGCCGCCTTCCACCTGCTGCCCGTGGGCCCCGTCCTCAACGTCTTCGGCGAGCCCCTGCCCATCCCCGTCTTCCTGCAGGGGGTCGACTGGGCCGTCATCGGCATCATCCTGGGCTCCAGCGTCTTCGTGGACGTCGTCTCCCGGTCGGGCCTCTTCACCTGGATCGCCGTCTGGATCACCAAGCGCTCGGGCGGCGACCCGCTGCGGCTCCTCTGGCTCTACGGCGCCATGACCGTCGGCTTCTCGGCCGTCCTCAACAACGTCACCGCGATGATCATCGTGGGCTCCCTGACCGCCGTGAGCCTCGACAAGCTGGGCCGGCGCGACAAGCTGCTGGGCTTCCTGCTGGTGGAGGGCCTGCTCACCAACGTCGGCGGCCTCCTCACCCTCATCTCCTCCGTCCCCAACATCATCGTCGGCACCGCGGCGGGCATCAGCTTCGTCGACTTCTTCGTCGCGGCGGCCCCCTTCACCCTCATCGCCTTCGCCCTCACCGTCTGGATCGGCGCCCGCCAGTTCAAGGTCCGCGCCCTCGCCACCGACGCCGAGCGCGCCGAGGCCCGCCGCCAGGTCGCCGGCTTCGACGAGAACGATGGCATCGAGAGCCGCGCCTTCTTCACCTTCTCGGGCGTCGCCACCGTGCTCTTCGTCGGCACCATCGCCGCCGCCTCGGTGCTGCCCTGGGTCAGCGACCTGGGCATGGCCTACGTCGCCCTCGCCTTCGCGGCCCTCCTGCTGCTGCGCTACAAGAGCGAAGCCGACCAGTTCTACCGCGCCGTCGACTGGGACCTGCTGGCCTTCTTCGCCGCCCTCTTCGTCGTCATCAACGTCATGGAGCACGCCCAGGTCCTGGGCCTCATCGGCCGCGGCCTCGCGTGGATCATCGACCTCGGCGACGTCGGCGGCAGCGCCGCTCTCCTCGCCAGCTCCGCCGCCTTCAGCTCCGTCACCGACAACATCCCCCTCGCCGCCATGCTCGCCCGCATCCTGGAGAGCCTCGGCACCCCGGGCGACTCTGGCCTCTGGTGGTCGGTCATCTTCGGCGCCAACCTGGGCGGCAACCTCACCCCCATCGGCAGCGCCTCCACCCTCGTGGCCGTCACCATCATCCACAAGAACAAGCTGCCCATCACCTTCGGCGGCTTCGTCAAGCTCGCCGCGCCGTACGCGGCCGCACAGATCGCCCTGGCAACGGCGTATGTGCTTGTTTTTCTGAGATGATCCGCCCGCCTCAGCCCTCGGTCGGGCTCCAGCAGCGCACCCAGTGGACTTGTTGAGCATGTCCAGATCGCTGCGGGGCTGATCCGAGGGCCGGCCGAGGTGGGGCAGCCCACCAGGCGACGGGGCACATCGCGCGGCAAGAGCGACCGCCGGGCCGGCTCCGCCAGGTCGTCTCGGCGGACGACCAGCGGGTCTGGATCGACATCGCCTTCGACGGCGCGGTGGCGCTCATCGACCTGGCGCCCCCGACCGTCGAGCGCCGCCCCGTCACCGCGCTGCGCCTGAGCCCGCGGGCGCTGGAAGGCCGCCGCCTCTTCCACGACGCCACCCGCGCCCCCTGACCCCAAGCCGTCGTCACCTGCGGGGCTGCCACCCCGCCGGGCGGACCCCGGCCGGGGTCAGGCCAGCGCCGCCAGCACCGCGTCGCGCTGGGCGGTCAGCTTCGGCGACTTGATCAGGCGCCGGACGCGCAGCGCTGCCACCGCACGATCCTCGGCCTCCATGGCCTGGAGGCGCTCCAGCCAGTCGGCCTGGATGCCGGCGAGGGTGTCGCGCTGGGCCCGGTTCGGATCCGCCAGCCAGTACTCGAAGTCTCTCAGGATCGGCTCGTGGTGGGGCACCTGGGCGCGCAGCTCCCAGAGAATGCCGTAGAGCTTCATGCGCGGGATGTCGGCGTGGGCCAGCAGCGCGTCGACGCTGCCCACCACCGGCGTCGCACCGAGCGCCACCAGGGCCCTCGCAGGGCCTCGACCTTCTCCCGGGCTGGCGCTCCGCCCCGCTCATGGTCTTCCCACAGGCGGTCCACCGCCCCGTGCAGGGCGCGCAGCAGGCCCTTGTCCAGCCCCAGCGTCTCGGCGTCCATGCAGGCTCCTCCCCGTCCGGCACGCCATCGTGGCCAGGAATGCGTGCAGACACAACCCGTTGCGGGTCCGCTCGGCCCGCGCCATCCTCCGCCCCATGCACGCCCTCCTCCTCCTCGGCCTGCTCGCCTCGCCCCGGGTCGTGGCCGAACTTTCCGCCGCCCAGGTCGTCGCCGTGGGGGATCGCCTCGTCGCCCTGGAGCCGGATCTGCTGCACCTGCGCGGCCTCGATCGGGACGGCAAGCCCCGGTGGCGCAAGCGCTTTCAGGCCGAGGCCCGCGGCATCCAGGCGCTGTTCGTCCACGACGGGCGCGTCCTGCTCTACGCGGGCGAGCAAGCGCGGTGGGTCGACGCCGCCACCGGCGAGCGCGGCCCCGCGATCCCGGTGCCCTACCTGAGCAGCCCCGGCCACCCCGGCTGCTGGCTCAACCACGTCGGCGGCGCCTACGCCTTCTACTGCCCCTGCGAGTTCCGGTTCGCCCAGGCCGATGGCGCTCCTCTGGGCGAGCCCTACCGCTTCCACCAACGCTGCGAGCGCGACTACGACGGCAATGGCTCATCCTGCGGCTGCTGGGGATCCAGCGGTGATCTCATCGGGCGCGCCGGCGATCTCGCCCTGGCCCGCGTCGAGGAGCCCCCCACGCCCGCCGAACGGCACGAAAAGCGCTCTCATTACGGTGACTTGCTGGTTGCGGTGTCGGTGAAGACAGGCCAGGAGGTCTGGCGCCAGCCGGCCCCTCTGGGCCAGGCGGCCACCTACATCGGCGGCCTCGGCGTGCTGCCGGATGGTCGCACCTTCTTCAACGCCGACGCCGCGGGCCGCATCACCGCCCACGACGCCGCGACGGGCGGCCTCCTCTGGCGGGATCCCCCTGCCGACGCCGACGGAGAGCGACCCCACCAGCCCGGCTCCCGGGTGGTGGTCGTCCCGCCCGACGGGCTGTTCTTCTTCGCCAACGGCCAGGCCACCCTCTTCGACGCCCGCAGCGGCCAGGTGCGCTGGCGCCACGCCCTCCCCGACGCCCGCCTCGCGCTGCCGGCCACCGCGACCGAGCCGCTGGGCGTGCAGGGCCCCGGCCCCATCCACCTGCTTCGACCCGCGGACGGACAGCCCGCGGCCGTGCTCACGCTCACCGCCGAAGCCGGCCACCTGCTCCCCGTCGGCGACCGCGTCATCGTGCGCGACGGCTCGACGCTCCGCCTGCACGCACCCGACGGGACCCTCATCGGGCGGGCCACTGGCGTGGGCAGCGCCGCGCCCGTGCTGGTCAACGGCCTCGTCGCCCAGGCGGGCCCCGACGGCATGGCGTTCTTCGACCCCGCCACCCTCGCCCCGCTGGGCGCCGTGGCCGGGGACGACGCCACCGTCGAGCCCGCCCCCGGCCCCCGGCGGGTGCTGGTGGTGGCGAGAAAAGGCAATCGGATCAAGCTGATCGAGGTCGCGCAGCCCTGACGGCGGGTACGCGCCCTGGAACGGGCTTTCCGTTCGGGTCCGGCCCAGGCACCATCGGCACCGCACCCAGACGAGGGGCCAGCGGCCAGTGACGGAACGGACATTCGACGTAACTGCCTACCTCAACCGGTCCGAGGGATCCCACTTTGAGCGCAAGTCCCTTCGGGAAGGCGACCCGACCAGACGTCAGCCCCGGGATCGCCGGACGGTCCGCGACCAGATCGCACGGTATGTCGCCGGCTTCGCGAATGCCGAGGGTGGCGTGCTGCTCCTGGGTGTCGAGGACGACGGCACGCTGACCGGACACAGCTACCCACCAGCGGTCGTCGACCAGATGCTTCAGGTTCCAGTCGATCGGCTTCATCCGCCCCAGTCACCCGGGTTCCGAGTCGCCCATGGAGGCTTCGAGCTCTTGGTGTTCGACGTGGCGATGGCATCGACAGCGGTGCAGGTCGTCGGTGATGGCTACCCCCTCAGGATGGGCGACCAGACCATGGAGGTGCGCCATGATCAGATCGAGGCGCTCAAGTTCAAAGGTCTGGTCGAGAGTCACGAGGCGCGACCGAGCACGTGCGTCCTGGCGAGCCTTGACGCCGAGAGCCTGGCCGAAGCTCGGGCTGGAGCGGGCCTGTCAGGCCTCCCACCGGAGCGGTACCTCCTGCAACGCCGGCTGGCAGACTGGCGCGGCAGCCAGTTCGTCCTGCGTACCGCCGCGGAGCTCCTGTTCAGCCGAGACCTTCCGGAGCATCCAAACGCCGGAATCCGGATCTTCCGCGTCGTGGGCACCGAGCGTCGGACGGGCCTCGAATACAATGTCGAGGAGCTCCCACGGATCGAGGGTTCGTTGCCCACGATCCTGAAGCGAGCCTATGAAGTCATCGGCGGCTTGCTTCGACGACCCTCACGGCTGACGGCGGGCGGCCGCTTCCGGCAGACGACGGAGTATCCGGAGTTCGCCTGGAAGGAGGCCATCTTGAACGCTGTCGGCCACCGCGACTATGCGGTGACCGGTCGCGGCGTCGAGGTGTCCCTCTTCGACGACCGGATCGAGGTGACCAGTCCGGGGGCCTTGATGCCCGAAGTGGATCTGAAGCGCCTTCTGGAGCTTGAGCGCATTCACTACAGCCGAAACCCGCGCATCGTCCGCGCCCTGGTCGACCTGGGCTTCATGCGTGAGCAGGGCGAGGGCATCCCGAGGATGTTCGCCGAGATGGCGGCTCAGTTCCTGCCGCGTCCAGAGCTGGATGTCATGGCAGGCGAGGTTCGAGTCACGCTGCGAAACACCATGACGCTGTCCGGTGATGACCGGGCGTGGATCGAAGGACTCGCGGACTTCGACCTCTCTCCCGCGGAGTTTCGAGCGCTCCTGGAGGCGAGGCAGAGCGGTCAGGTTGACAATGCCCGGATGCGGGCCGTGATGGGCCTCGACACACTGGGTGCCAGCAAGCTGCTGCGGGGGCTGCGAGATCGCGGCCTGCTCAGAGACCAGGGTCGTGGAGTCGCGACGTACTACGTGCTGCCCGACTCTCTCGGCGGAGAGGGAGAGCCGTCTGCCACGCTGGATGACAGCGAGGGTGGGAGGCTCACCGGCGAGAGTGGGAGGCTCACCGGCGAGGGTGGGAGGCTCACCGGCGAGAGTGGGAGGCTCACCGGCGAGAGTGGGACGCCTCGGGCAGGGCACACCGAGGTGGCCAGCGACAGCGGAAGCTTTGAGTCAGAGAGCACGCCAGCAACAGCAGTCGGAGGGATGCCGGAGCCAGCAAGCGCGACACCGTCCTCTGCCCTGACGTCGGCGATCGATCCGGCCCACGCGGTCCCGCCCGGCATGCGGGCGGAGATCGAAGCGCTGGGCCGACGACCGGGCCGTCAGCAGCTTCGGCGGGTCATTCTTCGGCTCTGTGAGGGCACGCCGCGAGACCTCGCTACGCTGAGTTCCATCCTCAACCGCAACCCGGAGGCCCTCGCCCGCCACGTTCGGCCGATGGTGGCCGAAGGCGCCCTACGCCGCCTGTACCCGGATCAGGAGTCCCACCCCCGTCAGGCCTACGTCGCTACGCAGGCCGGCCTTGGGTTGGAGCCCCCGGCCGCCGCCCCCAAGCCCCAGCCCTGACGGCGGGTCAGTTGTGGCTGTAGGCGCGCTGGGCCATCGAGGCCTGGTTGGCGGCGTCGCCCATGAACTGGGCCTTCACGCTCCACTGGTGGGTGTTGCTCGGCAGGGCGATCTGGATGCTGGTGGTCGGGTTGCTGCCGTTGTTGACGACCCAGGTGTTGCCGTTGACGGTCATGGTGATGGGCTTGGCCAGGGCCTTGTGGTCGGCCTGGCGCTCCAGCCGCACCATGACGACGCCGAAGGACGGGCCGCCATGGGCATCGAGGGGGCCCCAGATGAGGTCGCTGAGGGTGAGCTTGGTGATGCCCTTGATGATGCCGAAGTTCGCCTGGTCGGTGGCGCTCAGGGTGGTGGCGTCGCCAGCGAACCGTGCCCTGAAGGTGTAGGCCCCCTGGGCCAGCTCGGGCGGGGCCCACTGGACCGTGGCGCGGCCCGAAGCGTTGGTGGTGCCGGTGCCCATGGCGAGGGTGCCGTTGGGGCCCTGGAAGGTGAAGACGACGACCTTGCCGGGGACGCCCTGGCCCGCCTGGCTGGTGAGCGTGGCCTCGACGGTGCGGGTCTCTCCCGGGACGGCGGCGGTGTTCTTGGCCTGGATCTGGACCACCATCTTGGCGGCAGGGGGGCGCTGGGCGCGGTTGCCGCCGGCCGCGACGGGCACGGCGAGGGCGTGGGTGGCGGTGAGGCAGAGGGCGACGATCGCGAGGGAGCTGGTGCGGAAACCCATGGGACCTCCTTGGCGGCCCGAAGCTGGGCCGCGCGGCCGACGTACGGCCATTGCCTACATTCTCTGACAGAGAATCTTTGCTCTTCAATGGGCGGCGGAGGTCGATCCGAAGGGTACAGGCGCTTCCTGACTCCCTGCCCAGAGTCCCCAGCGTCAAGCAACCGTGGCGTGCTCACTCCACCCGAGATCGTGGAGGCGGTGAAAGGCGAGGGCGACCTGTTCAGCGGCAAACTGCTTCTTGCGGGCGCTCCAACGGTGCGTGGCTTCGACCGCCCCTTCCGGTGTGTCGGCCCCCTCGTGAGCGACAACCCAATGAACAGTCGCCAGGAGTTCAAGACCAAAGGAAGTCTCGAACCCCTCCACCAGCCTCGTGACCTTCCCGAGGCAGAGCTCGGTCCCCGGGTGGCCCCGCAAGAAGGCCTCTGCGTCGGCGCGGGCGCCGGGAACCAGCTCGAGCGGCTTGTGCGGCTGATCACCCCCGTCGCCATACCCGACGATCAGGTGACCTTCCACGGCGCGCAGCACATGGCGCAGGTTCTCGGCGTAGGGCCCATAGGGACCCTTCTTGTAGGTCAAACGAAGCCGCTCGCCCGCCACCTGGAGAAAGTACATCAGCTTGTGGACTTCGAGGAGGCTGACGAACGGATCCATCAGACCGGCCAGATACCGATGCATGAGGACCACGAGTGCCGCCCGGCCCGGCGTCATCTTCGGCACCTCGGTGGACGCATTGGCGCGACCGTCCTCGCGCCCACCGCCCGGCTCGTAGACATACGCCCTGACGGCTGGAAGCTCAGCCAGGGACTCTTCGATGAGCGGTCGAACCTCGCCCCAGTCAAGCCCGCCCAGGCCACATCCAAGGGGCGGAATCGCGATGGAATTCAGCCCCAGTCGCCGGACCTCTGAGACCAGTGCAGACAGACCGGCCCGAACATCCTCCAGTCGACTCTTGCCCCGCCAGTGGCGCTTCGTCGGAAAGTTGATGACGAACCGGGGCTGGGTCAGCTCCCTCGTCTCCCAGACAAGCATGTGGCCCGGCCTGACCTCCTCGCGCCGGCAGGCCGCGGCGTAGACCTGGAAGTTGCCTGGAAAGCGCTCCTTGAACTGGAGGGCGATCCCACGCCCCATGACCCCCACACAGTTCACCGTGTTCACCAGGGCGTCGGCCTCCGCCGCCAGGATGTCGCCCCGCCGAAACTCGATCATCGCCGCCTCCCGGAGCTAGTAGTACCAAGAACGCAGCACTTCCACATCAGGCCGATGGGAGCCAGGGGTGCCAACGATCACCTCGCGGACGCGAGCCGCGATCGCGGGGGTACATACCCCAACTCGCCGGACAAGTGGCCACGGAAAGGACTCGAAGACCAGGAACTCTGCCTGCTTGCCCTCCTTGACCGCGGGATCTCGAAAGTCCGTCGCAGCGACCGCGGTCCAGTCGACCTCATCGAGCTGATCCAGTCGGTGGCGAAACTGGGCGTAGCCAGCACCCGCGTTGGACAGGCTGAAAGCCCAAGGCCGGCCGTAGTGGTCCGCCCAGGCAACACTGGCATGGAGATCCGCCTCCAGATGAACGATGGGTTCCTGGCCACCGCTCCAGTCCAGCTCTGCGTGGTTGCTGCGGTGCAGCAGGTAGAGCATCACGGAACGGGGGCAGAAGTAGAACGGAACGCACTCGCCCACCCGAAGCCCCTCGTGGCACTTGACCGGGAGACCGAGGCGACGGTGCTTGATATTGGAGATCCCGACCGAGGCATGGCCCTTGCCTTGCGCGATCATCTGGGCATCGGACCACAGACCACCGGCAGTGATGATCGCCGTCAGGTTGTCCACATGGGTGATGTGGAAGATGCGAGGCGATGGCGGAACCGTGCTCACAGCGTGGCAGCCTGCGGTGGTGGACGAATCCCATCATGGTTGGCGTGGCGGTCGCTGTCGAGGTCTGCCTCGTCTAGGGCCGTCTGGGGCTACCCACCGAGCCGGGAACCCGGCCGTCAGCCGGCCCCGAGCAGCGCGCGGATGCGAGTCTTGATGCGGGCGTCGTGGAGCTTGCGGGCGAGCACCGCGTCGAGGACGGCCCGGCCCGCGGGGGCGTGGGCGTGGGGGGCCACGAGGTCGACGAGCAGGTCGAGGGCGGGCTCGGCGGTGGTACCGGCGATGCGGGCGAGGGGGGCCAGGTCTTCGGGCCGCGCGCCCTGCCGCCCCAGGGACTCCAGCGCCCGCCGCTGGACGCGGGGGTCGGTGTCGCCGGCCAGGTCGAGCAGGGCCCCGCGGGCGGCAGGGGTGTCGAGCTTGCGCAGGGAGGCCGCGGCCGCGCGGCGGACCTCCGGATCCTCGGCGCGGGTGAAGGGCAAGAGGGCGTCCTGGTGGTCGGGCAGGCCGGCGTTGCCCAGGGCGATGAGGCGGACGGCCTGCTGGTCCGCGGTCTCGGCCGCTTGCAGGTCGGCCAGCAGCCGGTCGGCCAGCGCGCGGCCCTGGGCGTCTCCGGCCCGGGCGGTGCGGCCGGCCGCCGCCCCCAGCGCGAAGGCGGCCGCCCCCAGCGTCTCGCCCCCGGGGGCGTCGTAGTGGGCCTCCAGGTAGGCGAGCGTCTGGGCGTCGGGCAGGGTGATGAGGCTCAACCGCTGGAAAAGCAAAGGGAACTTCGGATCCTGCTGCACGCTCTCCGCGCCGAGGGCGTCGCGCAGGGCGGCCTGGGCCGCGGGGGTGCCGGCGCTGGTGAGCAGGTCGAGCACCAGCGCACGGCCCGCGCTGCTGGCGTCGGGGGCCGCGGCGAGCCCGGCCAGGGTGGCGCAGAGCGCGTCGTCGCTGCGCAGCAGGCCCACCGCGCGCCAGAGGCTGCGGTTGTGGTCGGGCAGGTGGCCGCTCTGGGCCGCGCCGCGCAGCATGGCCTCCAGGGCGTCGGCGGTCAGGCCGTCGATGCGGTCGGCCAGCAGCCGCGCGTCGTGGTCCGCGGCCTCGGCCCCCTCTCCCAGCCGGGCGGCGACGAGGCCCCGGGGCGCGGGGCGGTCGTCGGCGGCGACGGCCACGAGCTCGAAGCGCGTCTCGGTGCGCGCCTCGATGGCTACCCGGCCGGCGGCGCGGGCCCGCAGCGTCTCCTCCGCCGCCAGGCGCCGAACGTGGCCGTCTTCGAGGGTGATGATCGCCCGCCCGTCCACCTCGGCCTCGGCGTCGGGCGCCGCCTGCAAGCGGTCGTAGGCCGCGCGCGCCCGGCTCAGGCCGCCCTCCGCCTGGGTGTAGACCGAGCGCGCCACCCCGTGCTGGGTCGTCTCGGGCACCGTCCAGCTGCTCCCCTCCCCCAGCCGCACCTGGGTCTCGGTCAGGACGAGCTGCACGAGCGTGCGGAAGGGCGCCGGGGCCCCGGCTGGGAACTGCACCCCCTGGATGGCCCCGCTGGGCGCCACGTCGAGGGTGGCCTCCAGGCCGCGCCAGGCCGCCGTGTCCCCCAGGGCGTCTTGCCCACCGACCACCAGCGACGCGCGCTCGACGTCGCCGAAGCCGAGGGCGACGCGCCAGACGCCGTCGACGCGGCCGACCCCGCGCAGGGTCACTTCGAGGGCCAGATCGGCGTCGGCGACGAGCGCGGGGGCCGAGCCCAGCGCCGTCGGGGCGACGCGGTGGTGGCCGGTGTGGACCAGCCGGTAGCGCAGCGCCTGACCGGTGGGGAAGCGCAGGCCGGCGTCGGGGGCGGCCGGCCCGGCGGGGCCGCCGCGGCCCAGGGCGAGCACCGCGGCGAGGGTGGCGACGACGAGGGCCGGGACGATGAGCGTTCGCATGACAGACTCCTCGGGGGGGTCGACGGGTTCAAGGCCGGGGACCAGCGGCGCTGATCCCCGACGTTGAGCCCGCCGGCTCGGCTACATGTTGGAGAGGGCGATGGCCGCGTCGCGCAGGGGCAGCAGCGGCACCTCGAGCTGGGCGTTGAGCAGGTTCGCCTCGAACCGCAGGCCGTCCCACGCGAAGATCACGCCCTTGTACTCCTCCCAGAGAATCCGGAAGTAGACCGAGAGCGCGCCCGAGAGCAGCGACACCACGAGATCGAGGTTGGTCTCGATGTCCAGGATGAGGTCCAGGTCGTCGTTGAGCCCGATGGCCACGGTGACGTCGAAGGGCAGGTCGATGCGGATGATCGTCAGGTCGATGCGGATGCCCGCCTCGGCGATGACGGCGTCGATGGTGACGGAGGCGAACCCGTCTACCTGCGCGAAAGGACTGAAGTTTCCGGTGAAGCGAATGAGGTCGCAGTCGCCCGTCTGGGGCTCCAGCGGCACCTCGCCGTCGATGCCGTAGGCCACGCCGATCTCGCCGGCGATGCCGCCCTTGATGGTCACGGGGACGAAGACGATGGTGAACGTCGCCTGGACGCTCACCAGGGTGCCGCCCTCGGACCACTCGTCCTGGACGACGTTGAACTGGTGGTCGACCACCGTGTCGATGGGATCGAACAGATCCTCGTCGAGAATCTGCACCTCCAGGCGGTTGGGCGTGACCGACGCCGGCAGCGGCAGGTCGTCGCCGGCGCCGTCGCCCAGGCGGGCGTGGGCGGACGCGTGGATGAGGGACTGGGTGAAGAAGAGGGCGGTCGCCTCCACATCGAAGTGCCCGTAGCCCTCGGGCTTGAGCTGGCAGTGGTTCTCGGTCTCGTCGTCCATGAAGCCCTCGAACTCGCCGAGAGACCAGCCAAACCCGTAGGCCAGCGTCACGTTGAAGTTGTCGTTGCCGAGCTGATAGAGCTCGCCGGAGCTCCCCCGCAGCTTCAGGGTCTTGTCGGCGTTGAGGGCCTCGGGGCCGAGCTCGGCCTCCACGATGTCGAGGATGAGCGCCTTGTAGCCCTCGACACACTGGAAGTACTGGTCGACGAGGGCGGTGCCGTGGTGCCAGCCGTTGCAGTCGGCGCAGTCCTCGTCGGGCGCGGCGCCGAGGGTGCCGTCGGCGCCGACGAAGCAGGTCACCAGATCGGCGCCGGGGGTCGGGCGGATGGCGGGGTACTTGCGCTCGCCCGCGTGCTGGATGCCCAGGTCGTGGCCGATGATGGCCGCGAAGCCATCGGGGGTGTTCTCCTGGCAGTGCCGGAAGTCGGTCTCACGCTCGGGCCCGTACAGGTCCTGGACGCGCTGGGCGAAGTGCCGCGGCGACCAGTCGCAGGGGTTGGCGAAGCCCAGGTCGAGGCAGCCGATGGCCTCGGCGTCGTGGAGGGCCGCCTCGATCTCGGCGTCGATGGCCATCAGGCCGCGCTGCAGGTGGCGCAGGTAGTCGAGGGTCTGCGGGCCGCCGGTGGCGAGGGCCAGATTCGTGAGCTGCTGCGGCGCGCTGGCCGGGATGAAGGCCTCGGCGGGCAGCATGCCGTCGTTGTTCATGACATACATGCCGTCGCCGTAGGCCGCCTGGAGCGAGAAGAGGCCGAGCTGGTCCACATCCATCCGGGCGTTGGCCAGGCCGCGCTGCTGGCGCAGGCCCCCGGCGATGGCGCTGTGCATGTAGATGGAGGGATCGAAGATGGCCTGCTGCACGTCGGTGGGGACGGCGGCGTTGGCCCCCTGCTGAAAAGCCTTCCAGAACGCGATGATGCGGCCCGCCTGGAGCTCGCGGCGGTACATCAGCTCCTGGAAGGAGGCCGCCACCTGGTCGAAGGCGTAGAGCTGGTCGTCGTGGTAGCCGGCCGCCGCGAGGGCGGCCGACTTCTGAGCGTGCCAGGCGAAGGACTCCTGGAAGCGGTGCTCCTCCCCCTCCACCAGGCGGGCGTAGAGCTTGTCGTCGCAGAAGACGGGGGTGGCCAGGTTGTAGCCGCAGCTCCCCATCAGGTCGGGCGCGAGGTCGAAGGGGACCTCCGGCGCGGCGAGGATCTGGTCGCGCGTCTCGGCGTCCATGGCGGGCACCGCGAAGAAGGCGTTCTTCGGCTGCGCCTCGACGGGGAACCGGATGGGGTGCGGCAGCGGTGTGCCGTCCCGGGCCAGCAGCGGCAGGCCCAGCATCCCGCGGCGGCCGATGGCGCTGCGGGGCAGGTCGTCGGCGTTGGCCAGGCAGCGGGCCGGCTCCTCCTCGCCGCGGACGGGCTCCTCCTCGCCCCGCACCGGCTCCTCGCCCCGCACCGGCTCCTCGCCCCGCGCCGGCTCCTCGCCCCGCGCCGGCTCCTCGCCCCGCACCGGCTCGTCGGTCAGGTCGAGGCGGGGCGGGCACTCCACGGTGCGCGCCCCCGCGTCGTCGTAGGCCACCTCGAAGAGGGCGCGCCAGTCGGCCCCCAGGCCCTTGGTCGCGTCCTCGAAGAGGCTGTAATCATAGAACTTTTCGTAGACATACTCCCGGCACGAGGCCACGTCGGCGCCGTTGGCGTCGAAGCCCATGTGGGCGAAGGCGTCGGCCATGGCGTCCGCCACCGAGCCCCCGGGCTTGTCGCTGGACGCCCGCGTCCACGCCCGCAGCCGGTTGCTCTGGTAGAGCGTCGCGCCGCCCGAGAAGTACTGGCCCACGCGGCCGTCGCGGGCCCGCGTCACCGGGCGCACGGTGCCGGGCGTGACGACGGCGGTCTCGCCCGGCGCGGTGTCCAGGCTGTCGGGGGCCAGGCCCACCGTGTCCACCGCGTCCGGCTCCAGCCCCTTGATGAGCGGGTAGCAGAGCGACGCCTCGGCCAGGTCGTCATCGGCGGGCAGGCCGCGCTCCTGGGCGATGCCCGCCAGCAGCCGCGGCGTCTCCAGCCGCCCGCAAGCGCTCGTGAGCCAGGCCGGCGACTGGCAGGCCTCCGGATCGGGCGGATCCGCCTCGCAGACCGACGCGCAGTGGGGCGCCTGGCCCGCCTCGAAGCGGGCGACCTCCTGCAGGCCGCAGGGCGTCTGCAGCCAGGTCGGCGAGCTGCACTGGGCGGCGCTGGGGGCCAGGCAGATCAGCATCTGCGCGGGGTCGCCCGCGCCACCGCCGGCCCGGGCCGGGGTGGCCAGGCCGGAGGCGGCGAGGGCGCCGATCAAGAACGTCTTCAGCGTCGACTTCATGGGGTTCTCCGTCTCGCCCGTCAGCGGGCGAGTCCCCTTGAGCACCGGCTGTGCCGGGGGGAACCCCAGTGTTCATGCGGCCTGGCGTCGGCCGGACAGCCCATCGACGGTCGACCGACGGTCGGCGAAGCGTCGACGCGGCGGAGGCGGGCGGAGGCCGAGGCGCCGCTGCTCGTCTTCAAGCCGGCGGCGTGCGACCTGAGCGGCGCCTACTCGGCCGTGTGCCAGGCGAGCAGCCACCACCGCGTCGGGGTGTCGAGCAGCACCAGCTGGAGGTTCCAGGCCTCGATCACCCACCAGCCCGCCGTCGCGGTCGCCAGCTCCGCGTCCAGACCGCCCAGGGTGCCTCGCCGCACCCGCTCGCCCACGCTGGTCAGCTCGGCGGCGGCGATGGGCCGCAGCCGCACCGCCTCCAGCAGCGCCAGCAGCTCGTCGTCGTCCTCGCACCGCTCGCCCCCGTCCAGCAAGCGACACGCGGACGCGAGGAAGGCCTCCACCCGGGCCTCGCGAGGGCCGTCGAACACCTCGACGCTGAAGGCATGGCTCGAGACCTCTTCGTGGGCCCGGCGGCCGAGGGGGACGGGGGCCCAGGTCAGGGCACGGGCGGGATCGAAGGGCGGCAGCATGGGCACCTCAGGAGGAGCAGCTGGGCTGGTGGCCAGCGTCGGGGAAGATCGTCGACACCTTGCCCGTGACCGGATCGGTGAAGATGCCCACCCGGACGTTGTTCACCGTGTCGAAGTACGGCCCGACGTTGCCGGGCTTCGCCTGGTTGCGGTGGACGCTGGCGCCGGCGTCCCGGATGGCCTGGGTGTCCCACGTCGACGGGAACCAGGACTGGCCCGTCCCCGACCGCTTCAGCTTCGACTTGTGATCCGGGATGTTCCCGGTGCGCACACCGTTGCTGTAGGTGTTCACGAGTGATCAGCCCGGCGGGCCGACGAGGGCGGCGAGGCGGCGCGCAAGGGCGCGCTGGCCCTTCGAGAGGCCGTCCGGCGGGGTGAACCCGGCCAACCGGGCCCGCCCGTCGGCGTCCAGGCAGCCCGCCTCCCAGAGCTTCACGAGCAGGGCGTAGCCCTCCGCCGCCAGCAGGGCGTCGACGAGGGGCGCCGGCGCGCTGCCGGCGTCGAGGGCCGCGAAGGCGCGGGTCTGGGCGCTGATCCGCCGCAAGTGGGCGGCCTCCTCGGGGGTCGGGGCCGCGACGTCCTCGCCCAGCCGCGCCAGCTCCTCCCGGGCGCCCGCGTCGTCGGTGGCGAGGGCCCGCAGCGCGGTCCGCGCCCAGGGCGTGCCCAGGGTGCCGAGCAGACGCGCCCAGCCCGGCTCGGCCACCAGCCCGGGGGTCGCCGCGAGGCCCCGGGCGATGGGCTCGACCCGCTCGGCGTCCGCGAACGCCCACCGCTCCAGCCCGTCGAGGGCCGCCTGCCCCACCGGCCCGCCCTCGGCCACCAGGGCGGGCGCCACGTCCAGCAGGGCCGCGTCCACCGCGTCCTTCAGGGCCCGCAGCGCCGCGACCCGCTCCTCCTGGGGCCGCGCGACGTCGGCGGCGACCGCGGCGGGCGTCATCGGTTGCTCTGCAGGTTGTGGCCGGCCAGGTTCTCGAAGTCGAGGCGGATGCCGTTGCCGGCCCCGTGCAGCATCTCGCGGCCCCAGCGGGGGTTGCCGCCCTCCGAGACGCCGCCCGTGGGCACGACGCGCTCGCGGATGGTCTGGCTCATCTGGGCCGCCGCGCCGTGGGCCCGCGGAGTCGCGCCGCCGTAGCCGTTCTCGTGCACCTCGACGCGGATGCGGCCGCCGTCCGCCAGCGGGATGGTGTGCTCGGTGCCGCGGCCGCCGCCGAGCGAACTGCCCATCTGGTGCATCGCCCGCTCCACCTGCACCGCCGTGATGGGGCGGTTCGACTCGACGACGGCGTTGGCGATGTGCGTGTGGCCACGCTGGAGCTGCACCCGGACGCGGTGCGAGAAGGCCGTGTCGCCGTCGCCGCAGCCCTGGAGGCCCAGGGGATCCGCCAGGCGGACGGGATCGGTGGGGTAGCCGTACGCGTTGTCGCCGCCCTCCAGCCCCAGGGGATCGGGCGTGAGGAAGCGACCCGCGGTGGGATCGAAGACGCGGTAGCGGTGGTGGGCGAAGCCCGTCGCGGCGTCCACCACCTGCCCCGCGAGGCCGAGGGGCTGCGCCAGGTCGGCTGGCGACGCCACCCGCCCCGAGGCCTCCCGCTCTGCCGCCCAGAGCGTCCCCCCAAGGCCGTCGTGGACCTGGACGACCGCGCCGCGCTGATCCGTCTGGAAGTATTCGATTCTCTTCGGCTTTCCTGCCACGCTCACCTGCCGGAGCAGGGGCGTCGCGATGGCCTCGGGATCAAAGACGTAGTCCTCCTCGCGGGCCTCCGCCTGGCCGCCGACCACCCGGCGCGCGAGGTGGGCCCCCTCCCAGACGAAGCGCTCCGTCGTCGTGGCGCCATCGGCCTGCTCGGCCAGCGTCTCCAGCCGCCGCCCCACCGCGTCGTGGTGGTGGACGACCAGGCGGTCGTCGGGCAGCAGCACGCGCACCAGGCGAGCCCGGGCGTCGTAGCCGAGCCGGGTGGTGCCCTCGGGGCCGCTGATGCGGGTGACGCGGCCGCGGCGGTCGTAGTGGTAGCGGCGGCCTCCGTCGTCGGCTTGCAGGCGGTCGCCGGCGTACGTGCGGACGGTCCCGTCCGTGTCGGCCACGAGGTTGTCGGCCGCGTCGTAGCGCCGGCTGCGCTCGTCGTGGTCGTCCACCCGCCAGCCCACCAGGCGACCGGCGGCGTCGTGGCGGAAGCTCTCGCGGCGGCGGCTCCCGGGCCGGCGCTCGTCCACCGCGGTGATGGCGTCGTCGTCGCTCCAGAACAGCCGGCGGTCGGTGGCGACGCCGCCGCCGGGCAGCGCGAGGCGATCCTCGACCAGCCGGTCGCGCTCGTCCCACGCGCGTCCGCGTCCCGCCCGCGGCCTGCCGCCAGCTCGCCCGGCGACCCCAGGCGTCCACCTCGAAGGCGTGCTGCCCGCCTGCGGGATCCTCCAGCCGGGCCAGGGCGTCACGCGCGTAGCCCTGCGCGGTGCGCGCGCCCCACGTCGTCCGCCGACCGACGACCCGACCCCGGGCGTCGCGGCGCCAGCGCAGCGCGTCCTCGCCCTGCACCTCGGTGATGAGCAGGCCGTCGGCGTCGTACGCGCGCTTCACCGGCGCGTCGTCACCCGCCTGCACGCGGGTGATCCGACCGGCCGTGTCATAGGCCAGCCGGACCTCCTCCCCGGGGCCGAAGACGGCCTTCGTCATGCGGCCATTGGCGTCGAAGAAGCGCTGGATGCGCCCCCCCGGCCGCCGCTCCTGGATGACGTTGCCCCCCGGATCGTGGACGTAGTGCACCAGGAGGCCGTCGGGCGTCCGCATGCGCACCACACGGCCCAGGCGGTCGCGCCCGTACTGCCACCGGCGCCCGCCCGGCTGCTCGATGGCCAGCACCCGGAAGTCGCCGTCGTAGCTCAGCTTCGTGGTGCGCCCCAGGGGATCGACGTGCTCGGCCAGGAAGCCCGGCCCCACATGCCGGCGCGTCGCGGTCCGGCTGCCCACCGTGAGGCGGACGGGCTGGCCCTCGGGGGTGTAGCTGTAGCGCTCGCGGCGGCCGCCGGGCCCATCGACGGCGGTGATGTAGCCCTCGGGGTCGCGCGTCCAGGTGGTCTCTCGGACCGCGCCGTCCGTCGCCACCAGGCGCTCGCCGATGAGGCGGCCGAACAGGTCGTAGCGATAGTCCGCGCGCACGCCATCGGGGAACGTCTCGGCGCTCACGAGCCCGTGGGACCAGAGCCGCGACCAGCGATCCGCCCCCTCCTCGACCTCCACGACCCGCCCGTCATCGTCGCGCGTCAGCGTGCGCACCCGCCCCGCGGGCGACCGCGAGCGCACCACCTGTCCGCGGGCGTCGCGCTCGCAGGTCCAGACGCGGCCGGTGGGATCGGTCATGGCCACCAGGCGGCCGCCCGCGTCGTACGCCTGGCTCACCACGCCGCCGCCGGGGTCCGTCACCGTCGCCAGGCGCCCCTCCGCGTCCCACGTCCAGGCCGACGTGTGGCCGTTGGCGTCCGTCCGCGACGCCAGCCAGCCCTCCGCCGTCCAGGCCTGCTGGCTCACGCCCCCCTCGGCGTCCAGCGTCGACACCACCCGCGCCTCGGCGTCGTACAGGTACCGCGTCACCGCCCCGGCGCCGTCGGTGACGGCCGTCGACGAGGGCTGGTAGTCGAAGGCGCACCAGAACGCGTTGTCGTCGCCGTAGGTGTGGGTGCAGCGATCGAGGGCGTCGTAGTGGAAGTGGAAGCCGTAGCCGTTGCGGTCCACGTCGTGGGCCAGGCGGCCCCGGGCGTCGTAGCGGAAGCGGCGCCGATTGCGGGCCCGGTCGATGTGGACCGCGAGCCGCCCCTCGGCGGTGTACTCGTAGGCCGCCAGGAAGACATCGCAGGGCGTCTGGTCGGCCGCCCGCACGAGCCGCAGCTCCGTCAGCCGACCCTGGGCGTCGTGGCGGGCCACGACCTCGCGGCCGGCGGCGTCGACGAAGCCGGCGAGGCGGTCACGCTCCCAGCCGATGTGCAGGCTGCCCGAGGCGCTGCGCACCTCCACGAGCCGCGCCCGCTTGCCCACCGGCGGGCGGTAGCTCGCCGACGTCCCCTGCTCGCCGCCGCTGAAGCGGAAGACGCGCTCGACCTCCTGGGCGTCCCGCACGACGTACGTCCGCCCATCGACCCGGGTCAGGCGCAGGCGCTCGGCGGGGTGGAAGTCGCTCTCGCCGTCAACAACCGGCAGCTCGAAGCCGAAGAACCGGCCCTCGTGGTCCCGCAGCGCCAGCGTCACCGCGCCGTCGGTCGTCTCATCGACCAGCAGGGCCTCGTCGAAGACGTGCCGCCACCCGGGCCCGAGGGCCGAGGCGTCACCGGGCAGCTCGGTGGCGCGGCTGTTGTAGAACCGCTGGAAGGCCACGTCCTGGGCCGAAAACAACTCGAAGTCGGTCTGCCGGGTGAAGACGGTGCCCGACACCACATCGACGGGGTGGCCGCGGGCGATGCAGTTGTTGCCGCCGACGAAGTCGTTGACCCGCTGCGCGGCGTTCTGCAGCCGCGGGTTGTTGCTGCCCGCGATGCGCCGTGCGACGGCGTTGCCCCCGCCCCGCAGCCCCGCCTGGAACCCGGCCGTCGCCGCCCCCTGGACCATCCCCCACGCCAGCGCGCCCAGGAAGTCCCCGATGCTCATCCCCGTGAGAACATTGGAGAATCCCATCGCCATCGCGTTCGGCACCACCGGGATGTCCGAGCACGAGTTGCACCCCAGCGGGATCATCAGCCCCAGCGGCGCGTCGCACACCGACACCGTCGGCGAGGCGATGGACACGCTCGCGTTGGCGATGGGCAGCGGCAGCAGGCTGGCCAGGAACCCCAGGAACGCCTGCCCCGACGAGAACATCGGGAAGATGCGCGTGAACGCGAACTGGCCCTGGCCGCTGGCCGAGACGGAGTACGTCTTGCCGGCGCTGGTCACCGACCCCGCGTTCACGTTCGCGTGGCTCGACCCCACGAAGTCCGCCACGAACCCGCGCTGGAACACCGGGTTGCCCGACGCCGACGCCAGCGCCAGCACCTTGCCCCGCGCCATCTCCAGCATCGCGTTGAAGGGCGCCGTCATGAGCGCCATGATCGCCGCCGTGATCATCGGCCGGTGGCTGATGGGCGGCCACAGCCACGGCAGCGGCGGCATGTGGAACCCCAGCGCCGTCGCCCCCGCCCCCGCCGCGGGCATGAAGTTGATCAGCACCGTCGCCTTGAAGTCGATCAGGATCGGCCCCATGAACGGCGTCGGGAACAGGGGAATCGGCGGCAGCGGCGGCACCAGCGGCGCCGGCAGGGTGGTGTGAAAGTCGAGCCCCATGATGGGGTCGAGCAGCTTGGTGGCCGGGAACGTCAGCGCGTTCGGGTTCAGCAGCAGCAGCCCGCCGAGCCAGGAAGACAGCGCCGCCTTCCCGCCGCTCGCGTCCTTCGCCACCACCATCGAGCCGGCCTTGGCGTTCACCAGCCCGCCCATGACCGTCACGGGCCCGCCGTTGACCAGGAAGCCGCCCTTCGCCGACGACATCGCCGAGCCCGCCAGCAGCGTGAACGTCCCCGACAGCTCGCCGGCCATGTTCACCGTCATGAAGCCATCGGTCTGGACGGTCTGCGACCCCACCGTCCGCACCACCGGCCCCTGCTGCACCTCGCCCCACTCGCCGACTTCCGTCGAGATCTGGCCCTGGTTCATCACCATCGCGCCCGCCGAAACCCCGACGTCGCTCTTCGTCGACGTGGCGATCTGGGGCGTCGTGATGGTCATGGCCGAGCCGGCCAGCTCGACGAAGTTGCCCGCGCTGACGTTGACCGTGCGGGCGCTGCCCACGTTGACCGTGTGGGTCGTCCCCACCTCCAGCGTGCGCCCCTGGCTCGTCGTCATCTTCAGGTCGACGCAGAGGATCTTCACCAGCCCCTGGGGCGCCCGGATGTTGATGGTGCCGGTCTTCGCCTCGGTGGTGATGGTGTCGGCCGCGGTGTCGAACACCGTGGAATTATTGGTGGAACTGTCCACCAGCCGGATCTTCTCGGCGCCGTCGGAGTCGAGGAACTCGAGGTCGTGGCCGGCGCGGCTGCGGAACCACTTGTGGTCGTTGGCGCCGTCGGGGTTGCCCGGCCCGGGCACGGCGTGCTCGCCGTTCCAGACGGCGCCGAGCACATAGGGGTGGTTGGGGTCGCCGCCTTCGAACGCGACGAGCACCTCGTCGCCGACCTCGGGCACGAACATCGTCCCGCGGGAGTTGCCGGCGTACCAGCCAGCGACGCGCGCCCAGTGGGACTCGATGGCCGCGTCGGGGCCGTCCAGCCACGGCAGCCGCACCTTCACGCGGCCCCACTGCTGCGGATCGCTGATGTTGGTGACGACGCCCACGGCGACGCCGCGAATCCGACGGCCGCCGCCGCCCGCGCGCTCGTTCATGGGGGGCATTGTGCCGGGAGGCCGCGGCCGATGCCACGTGAACTCGGATCAGCGCGCACCAGACCAGCGTGCGCGGGGCGATGGTCAGTCATCGACCCGCACGGCGGTCAACGTCGAGAAGACCTGCCAGCCGTCCAGGGTGCCGTCGCCGTCGGAGTCTGCATCGCGCCGCCCGGGGATCGAGAACCCGGGGCGGTCGGCGAACGCGCCGTCCAGGTGGCCCTCGAAGGTCGCGCAGTCCGCCCCGAACGCCCCCGAGAGCTCGGCGAGGACCAGGTGGAAGTCGACGGCCGGCGCATAGAACTCGCCGTCACCCGGGCGCAGGCGGAAGGGGCCGACGATGACGCGGACCTCGCCCGGCTCGACGGTCCAGAACCCGTCGCCGCCCGGCGCCACGCCCATGGGCACCCCGGGCGGCACCGCCGGATCGGGGCCGCGGGCGCCGTCGGGCGCGATGACCGTGTCGCGGGCCAGGACCATCGGCTCCGCGTCGCCGACGATCAGATCCAGCACCAGGTCGCCCTCCGCCAGGTTGCGCTCGGTGGCGTCGTTGATGGCGAAGCCGCCGAAGCTCGGGATGTCGAGCGTCCACGCGGTGACGACGTAGGTCCCCGGACAGCGGCCATCGACCGGGCCGGGGTCTGGTCCGGCCACGTCCGGCGCGAGCCCTGCGTCCACGCTGCCTGCGTCGCCACCGGCCGCGTCCGCCACGTCGGCCACGTCCGCCACATCCATCGCGTCCGCCGCGTCGGGTCGGGCCGCGTCGGGTCGGGCCGCGTCGCCTTCGGCCGCGTCCTGGGTCGGGATGCAGGCGCACTGCGCCCATACGAGGAGGGTCACCCATCGGTACATCGTTGATTCTCCGGGCTTTCTGGTGCCGCCGACCAGAGAGTCGGCGTCGCGCGGAGGTGTCACGATCGGCCTGCTGGGCCCATGCCCCCGCGGGCAGGGCCGGCGGCCGGGCCGGCCCTGCCCGCGGGGGCCCGGGGCGCGGGCGGGCGGCGTTTCGTCCCTGCACCGCAGGCCGCTCTGGCACGATGGCGTCAGGCAGCGGCCAGGAGGGGGCGATGGTGCGGTGGCTCATGGTGGTCTCGCTGGTGCTGGGGTGCGACTCGGGGGGTGGGCTGGTCGACGGCGGCGCGGACGGCGGCCGGGGCGACGGCGCCCTCGACGGCGGTGCCGACGCTGATCGCCCGGACCGCGACGTAGCGCCCGACGGGGAGAGCTCGCCGACGCCGGCCTGCCGGAAGGCCCTGGGCCCGGCCTCAACGGCCGGGTGATGGGCCTCGTCCTGGGGCGCTTCGGGCCCGGCGCCGACGACGTGATGCCGCTGCCCGGCGCCCTGGTCGTCGCCGAGGCGGAGGACGGCAGCGCGCGCACGCGGCCGGTGGAGGCCGACGGGACGGGCCGCTTCGAGGTGCCTCCCCTGCCCTTCGGCACGTGGCGGATCTGCGCGCGCCGCCCCGGCTTCGCGGCCGGGTGTGCCCCCGATCTCTTCACCGTCGCGCCCGACCAGGCCTACGGCGTCCGGCGCCTCGAGCTGGTGCCCGAGGGGGCCGCGCTGCGGGGCACGCTGACGCTCGCCGACAAGACGCCCTGCGCCTTCGACCAGCCCGCCTTCGGCGTCCACCTGCGGGGCCAGGTGGCGGTCGAGGGGGGGCCGACGGTGGAGGTGGATGCCCAGGGGGGCTTCCTGATCGGCGGCCTCCAGCCGGGGCCCGTGTCGGTCACCGCGACCTGCGAGGCTGCGCAAGTGACCGTTTCTACTGCTGTTCTCGCAGATGAGGTGGTCACGGCGCCGCTGGCGGTGCCGGGGCAGCCGCCCGTCGCGCTTGGGCTGTGGCTGCGCACCCCGGAGGGGGAGCCCATCCGGCGGGGCCGGCCGGGTCAGGCCGTCGACGTGGTGTTCGAGGCCACGGACGACGAGGCGCTGACGCTCCGGGTCGTGGACGACCGGGGGACGCCGCTGCCGGTGGTGGAGGGCGCCGCCCGGCTGACGTTGCCGGACCGCTCGGCCCAGGTCCTGGTCACCGGGCTGGCCAGCGATGGCCACGGCGGCTACGCGGAGGTGCGGGCGGTCTTCGAGGCCGGGGACGATGTGTCGCGCCTGGGCGGGCGCGTCGTCGATCCCGCGGGCGCGGGCATCGAGGGGGCCGAGGTCGCGGTCGCCGGGGTCACCGTGGCCACCGACGCCGCGGGCGCGTTTCGGCTCGTCGTGCCGGGCGAGGGGCCCTTCGACCTGGGCGTGCAGGCGGCCGGGTTTGCCGGGCGCCGCCTGCCGGTCGAGGCGAGCAGCGCGCTGGAGGTGATGCTGGCCCCCCTGACCCGGCACGCGGGGCTGGACGCGACGGCGCCCCACACACTCCAGGACGAAGCGGGTCGGGTGGCGCTCCATCTGCCCGCCGGCGCCCTCCCGCTGGCGGGGCGTCCGCCTCGCGGCGGGGCCGCGGTGGAGCTGGTGGGCTACGATCTCGGCAGCGCGGATCGCTTCCCCGGGCAGGGCGACGTGGTGGATGCCGCGGGTGATCCCGTCCAGATGCAGCTCATCGCCGCCGCCAGCGTGACGGTGACCCTCGGCGGCCAGCGCGTCGGTCGCCTCGCGCCCCGGCAGACGGCGGAGCTGCGCTTCCCGGCGCCCCCGGTGCCGGCCGGGGAAGAGCGCCCGGCGACGCTGGCCCTGCTGTCGCTGGACGAGGCGACCAACGTGTGGCGCGTCGAGGGCGAGGCCACCCTGGAGGGCGACGTCTACGTGGCCCATGTGAGCCACTTCTCCGAGTGGAGCCTGGGGCTGGAGTTCGGGGACGACGAGGCCTGCATCCGGGTCGATGTGCCGCCCGAGTACCTGGGCCAGTTCAAGCTGCGGGCGTCGGGGCGGCTGACCTACAACAGCCCGACGGTGGTGCGGACCTGGGTGCCGACCCAGACCATCAACGTCGTCCGGCACCTGCCCCCGTTCTCTTCGGTGCAGTTCGAGATCCTCTCCCTCACCGACGAGGCCCAGGTCCTGAGCGATGCGTCCGTGCAGACCCAGAACCCGTCGTTCGGCGGCTTCATCGGATACCCATACATTTCGGGTCCTTACGGCTGCAACGGCTTCTACTCGGTGCCCCGCATCCTGCCCACGAAGAGCTGGCTGGATCGCTTCACGAACACGGAGGATGAGGCCTGGGACTACTACGCGATGCTCGGCTACGGCCCGGGGCTGACGCTGGCCCAGTGGAAGCAGCAGCGCGGCTTCACCGCCGCCGATGAGGCCGCAGCGGCGGCGTTCTACAACCCGCAGGAGTTCGGCCTGGGACGACGTGCGGTGTGCCACGCCGCGGGGGACGTCTCCCAGGGGGGCACCCTGGCGTGCTGCGTGGCCAAGTACGGCCATGTGGGCGGCCCCGAGGTCGACGCCCTCGACGACACCATCGAAGACGCCCACGTCGGCGACACCGTCTGCATGGAGTACACCCCCGGCCCCGGGCCCGACCGGTTCGCGAAGTTCCTGGCCTTCAAGCCCGACGGCACCCTCTCGCCGACCACGGTGTTCGACACCAGCGGCCCCAAGAGCCTGCCGGCGGTCTGCGGGCACTGCCATGGCCGCACCCAGGACTGGGCCACCCAGGGCGGTGACATGGGGGGGAGCTTCGTCTTCTTCGATGTGCCGGCGTATCGCTATGCGAGCTGGAACGCCGCCTGGACCCGCCTGGCCCAGGAGGAGCGGCTGCGCGCCCTCAACGCCCTGGTCAAGCAGACCCACGGCGGCCAGGGACCGCACGCGGCCTACATCGACGAGCTGTACCCCCAGGGGGTCGAGAACCCGGGCTCGACGTCCCAGCGCCCCGGGCCGCTGCCGGGCTGGCTGGCGGCTCCCCAGACCTACGTGGACGTCGTGCGCCCCAATTGCCGCACCTGCCACATCTGGCAGCCGCCGCCCTTCGACTTCGCCACCCCGGATCCCGCCCTGGGGGAGCTGGTGCGCAGCTACCTCTGCAGCGGCCTCATGCCCAACGCCATGCGGCCCATGCTCAATGTCTGGAGCCGGCTCGATCCCTTCCTGGGCGATGCCATCACCGACGCCTGGCGAGTGGCGGCCTGCTTCAGCGACGACGCCCGCCCGCAGGTGCAGATCCTGGAGCCGGCGGCGCCGATCCAGATCCCCGTCGGCGGCTTCATGTCGCTGCGCTTGCGGGCCGTCGCCAACGACGCCGAGGACGGCCCCGGCTGCTGCACGCTGACCTGGCGGTCGAGCCGGGATGGCATCCTGGGCTACGGCGAAGACCTGACCACCGTGCTGGCGTCCCCGGGGGCGCACCAGATCACGGTGACGGCGCGCGACCGGCGGTACCGCACGGGGTCGGCGTCGGTGACGGTCACCGCGTTCAACGCGCCGCCCGCGCCCCGCATCCGGTTCCCGGTCATGGACAACGACAGCCTGTTCAAGGGCGTGCCCTACCTGCTCAACGGCGACGCCACCGACGCCAACCTGCCCCTGGGGCTGCCCTGCGATGGCCTGACGTGGCAGAGCTCCCAGGCGGGCGACGGCTTCCCCTGCCCGGCTGCCACCCCGAGGTGACCTTCGCGACGAACGGCCCGCGGGTGCTGACCCTGCGCGCGGACGACGGCGTGGGCGGCGTGGTGGAGGTCACCCGGCCCATCAACGTGCCGGATCCGCCCCTGAACGCGCCGCCCATCGTGACCATCCTCGCGCCGGCCCCCGACACGGGTCACGATGGGGATCTGCCGCTGCAAGTGCGCGGATCTGCTGTGGATCCAGACCAGCACGGGCCGGTGCAGTGGGTGTTCCGGGTGAAACGATCCAGCTCGCCCGAGGCCAGCTTCATCGAGATCGGCGCCGGCGAGTGCGCCGAGGGCGAGCTGTGCCGGCCGACGTTCGACTGGACGCCCCACGCGGATCTGCCCGCCAACTGCGGAGGCTACGGCGCCGATCTCGAGCTGCGGGCGACGGACGAGCACGGCACCAGCCAGGTGCGCATCAGCTTCTTCATCGCCTACCCGCCGTGCTGAGTGCGGGGTCTCCGGCGGGGACCCTGAAGGTGGCTTGTCCCGGCTGCGGGGCCGGCCGAGAATCCCGCCAGGAGGTGTGCATGTCGTCCACTCGACTCGCCCTGGTCCTCGTGGTGGTCGGCCTGCCGGCCACCCCCCGCGCCGAGGAGCCCACGGCCCAGGTGATGGAGGCGCGCGCCTCGGCCAACGCGGCCCGTCGGCTCCTGGGCCAGCCGGCGATCGCCGTCCTCGGCGTGACCTCCGCGCGCAGCGTGGGGCGCATCGAGCGGGCGGGGGCCGACGTGGGTCTCGCCGCCGCGGGCGCCCACTGCGTCGCCCGGTTCGGCGTCGGCGCTCGCCTGTGCACCGTCCAGGATCTGCACGCCGCGGCCGCCGCGAAGCGCATCCCCGTGAGCCTGCCCCAGTGCTGGACGTTCGCCGCGCCGTGGGCGCCGCCCGTCGGGGGCCTGAGCCTGGCCACGACCCAGGGCGAGGCGGCACAGTGCGCGGCGTACACCCAGGCAGACGGCGTGGCGCGCCCCGGTGTGTCGGCGACGTGGTCGCCCACCGCGGGCCTGCTGCTCAACGGCAACACCCCGTGCGGCACCCTGCTCCCCATCGCGTGCTGCCGCTGACATCGACAGGAGATCCCATGCAGCTCGGCAAGTTCTCGATCAGCCTCGCGGTGAAGGACATCGCGGCCTCGCGCGCCTTCTACGAGGCCCTCGGCTTCGTCGCCACCGGCGGGGACGCGAGCCAGGGATGGCTGATCCTCTGCAACGGTCCCCAGGTGATCGGCCTGTTTCAGGGCATGTTCGAGCGCAACACGCTCACCTTCAACCCCGGCTGGGACGATCAGGCGCAGCCGCTGGACCGGTTCACCGACGTCCGCGACATCCAGGCGCAGCTCAAGGCGGCCGGCCTGAAGCTGACCGCGGAGGCCGATCCCGACTCCAAGGGGCCCGCGTACATCGCCCTGGTGGATCCCGACGGCAACCCGGTGCTCATCGACCAGCACGTATAGCGCTGCGTCGTCAGAAGTCCTCGACCATCGGCGTCGCCGGCCGTCGCCGGCTCCCCGCGCCGGATTGCCGTTGGTCTTCCTCCTGGCAGGCACATCCGTAGATTCACGGACCGTCGGGCGGCGACAGTGCCGCGGTGGGGGGCGTCCTCTCGGGGCATGACGATCATGCCCAACTCCGACAAAGAGGTCAGTCACACCATGCGCTCTGTCCCCGTTGCCGCCGTTGTCGCCGTCAGCTTCGCCCTCGCCGCCAGCGCCACCGCCTCCGAGCGTGGCCCCGGGGCGGCCGGCGCCGTCCTCACCCAGGAGACCCAGCGTGCCATGACCCAGGAGCAGGCGATGCAGCGCCTGCGCGACGGCAACGCCCGGTTCGTCGCCGGCAAGCTCCTCGCCCGGGATCTGCCCGCCCAGGTCAAGGCGACCGCCCAGGGTCAGTTCCCGTTCGCCGTCGTCCTGAGCTGCCTCGACTCGCGCATCCCCGTCGAGTACGTCTTCGATCAGGGCATCGGCGATCTGTTCACGGCCCGGGTCGCGGGCAACTTCGTCAACGACGACATCCTCGGCAGCATGGAGTTCGCCACCCAGGTGGTGGGCTCGAAGCTCATCGTGGTCATGGGGCACACGAGCTGCGGCGCCGTGAAGGGGTCGTGCGACAACGTGCAGCTCGGCAAGATCAGCGACCTCGTGAACGAGATCCAGCCGTCGGTCCAGGCCGTGGCCGGGCACACCTGCACCTCGAAGGACGCGGCCGCGGTGGACAAGATCGCCGATCACAACGTGGGCCGCACGATCGCCGAGCTGCGGCGGCGCAGCGCGATCATCCGTGACCAGGAGGCCAGGGGCGAGGTGAAGATCGTCGGGGCCATGTACGACGTGGCCACGGGCAAGGTCTCGCTCCACGACGCCGACCAAAAGTAGGCTGAATCAAAGCACTTTCCCCGTTACGCTCGCCGCCCTCCCCGGCCATGATCCATGGTGGGGAGGGAGGCAGACTTGATCGACATCACCTGGCTCTTCTCACTGCCCGTCCCTGAGCGCGAGGCCTTCGTTGCCGCGCTGGAGGGGCCCGACTTCATCGGGGCTCGCCGGCGCTACGCCGACCTGATCGCCCCGCGCGACCCCGGGCAGGCCGAGTGGCTGCGGCTGCATGCCGCCGCGCTGGCCGGTGAGCCCCACGATGGCGCCCGCCTGGCGATCCTGACGGCGCAGATGCCGGAGCCGCTGGTCCGGGCGTTCGCTCGCTCCGAGATCCACGGCTGCGGGGCCGCGCCGCCCGACGCGGACCGCCGCGCCCGCTTTCGCTTCGAGTGTTCGCAGCGCTGGGAGAGCCTGTCGCCGCGCACGGAGACCGAGCGCTTCTGCGAGGCCTGCCAGGAGACGGTGCACCTGTGCCCCACCGTCGCGGCGGTGCGGACCCACGCCCAGGCCGGCCACTGCGTCTGCATCCCCCGCGGCCTCATCGCCGAGGCCATCCGCAACATGCTCGGCCGGCCCGATCCCGTCGCTGACTGGGCCGAGGCCTTCCTGCCGCCCGGCTGATCAGCGGGCCGTCGATGAGGGGTGACAAACCGGCCCGGCTGTGTGGATCTCATCGGGTCGCCGACCGCCAGGCTGGCCGTCGAGCAGACCGATCGACACACCTGCCGGGGTCACGCCATGCTCACCCAGGATCCGGTCTTCCAGCTCTACATCGCCACGACCATCGCCCTCGTGCTGAACCTGGTCCTCCTGGCCAACACCACGGTCATCACCCGCGGGAAGGCGAAGGAGGTCGTCAACCCCGAGGATGCCGGCCTCTCCGCAGGGGCCGCGGTGGTGTTCGAGGGCGGCAACGAGCGCACCGCACGCCACAAGCGCGCCCACCGCAACGCCCTCGAGAACATCCCCATGTACCTCGTCACCGGCCTGCTGCTGGCCATGGTGGGGGTGTCCGCGACCACGGCCGGCGTGCTCTACAGCGTCTTCGTGGTCGCGCGCTACGCCCACAGCGTGGCCTACCTGCGCAGCATGCAGCCGTGGCGAACCATCGCGTTCGTCATCGGTCTGCTCGACCAGGTGGTCGTGCTTGGCGTGCTGGGGTGGGCGACGTTCCTGCGCTAAGACGTTGATCAGAAAAGAAGTTTCCTAGAGCCCAGCCGGCACGGCGGCGCAGCTCGCGGTGGCGATGAGGCGGTAGCGGCCCTGGTCCCAGGTGCCGCGCCAGTCGGGGCTGGCCACGACCTCGGCCATGCTGCGGTCGCCGAAGACGCAGACATCCGACAGGTTGATCAGCGCGCGCGGCTGGCTGATGGCGACCACGCAGTCGGCCTGGCAGACGTCGCTCGGGACCTGGCAGAGGCAGCGGGCGAGCGCGGTGCAGGGGCTCTCCCGGCCGACGGTGCAGCGTCCCAGGGGGGTGCCGGCCTCCTCGATCCAGACGGTGCAGGGATCGCTGCCGACGGCGGTGTCGGGATCGCAGGCGTCGCCCCGGCCGTCCCCGTCCTGGTCGCGCTGGTCCGGGTTGGGCCAGCCGGGGCAGTTGTCGCCCGGGCCATCGGGCGGGGGGTGGCACGGCAGCGGGCCGGCGTCGGGTGAGGCCATGTCGGCGGGTGGGGCCGCGTCGGCGGGTGGGGCCATGTCGGCGGGTGGGGCCATGTCGGCGGGTGGGGCCATGTCGGCGGCGGGCGCGGCCGCGTCGGCGCCCCGGTCCACCGGCAGGGCCATGTCGGCGCCGCGGTCCACGGGCGGGGCGGCGTCGGCCGCGTCGGGCGGGGTCATGTCTCGGGCCATGGCGGCCACGCGCTCGTCGGGGACGTCGTCGTCGCTCACCGTGCGGGCGTCGCAGCCGGCCAGGGCCACCAGGAGGAGGAGCGGGGTCGTGCGCATGGCGCCAGCATACCGCGCAGCGGCGGTCGGCGTCGGGCGGGCCGATCAGGGGCCGACGGTGAGCGTGTAGGCGCCGGCGGCCGGGGCCGCGGGGAAGAGGTCGGCCAGGATGGCCGCGAGGACGGCATCGGCGTCGGCGAAGGTGGGCGCGACATAGAGCGTGATGGGCAGCCGGACGTCCAGGGCGGTGATGGTCACCACGTCCCGGCCCACCGCGTAGTCGACCGCCGCCAGGTCCTGCTGTGAGCCGGTCAGCAGCAGGTGGAAGACGTCGGGATCCTGCCCCGAGGCGTCGGAGGTGTGCAGCCACCGCAGCGGCGGCTCGGCGCGCTGCTCGATGGCGGCGACGGTGTCCCCATCGGAGCCCAGGTTGCCGGTCAGAGTGAACGAGACGCGCCGCGGATCGCCGGGCGCGGTCGGTGTGATGGCCAGACGCCAGACGTTGCCCTGGAGGCTGCTGTCGATGTCGAAGGCGAAGGCCCCCGCGGCGGCGCGGCGCTGGCCGGGCAGGACGTCCAGATCCGTGGTCGCGCCGTCGAAGGTGAGCTGGGCCGGGTTGCCGTAGCAGTCGAAGGCGTCCAGCCCGGCGTTGCGCCACCCACAGTCGGCCACGAAGTCGGCCTCGGGCACGAAGCCTGCGGGATCCGCGAGGGGGCCGACCCCGGCGCCCGTGACGAGGGCGTCGCCGGTCGCCGCGAGGCTCACCAGGTAGTCCCCGGCCGGCAGGTTCTGCAGCGCGACCTCCGCGGGCTCGGCGGCGCAGGCCAGCACGGCGCCCGTGCACCAGTCGGCGACCGAGACGATGGCCGAGAACTCGGTGTCGGGCGTCGTCGCGAGGCGCAGATCACCGTCGGCGCGCTGGCGGTAGCGCCAGGCGTGCGCGCCGGGGGCCAGCCCGCAGGCGGCGGGGAGCCCGTCCGCTTCGCCGGCGGCGCCTTCGGGCGGCAGCAGCGGCCACGCGTCGAGGGCCGGGCACTGGTCGTCGCAGCCGTCGCCCAGGCCGTCCCCGTCGGCGTCGGCCTGATCGGGGTTGGGGAGCGCCGGGCAGTTGTCGTCCGCGTCGGCGATCCCGTCCCCGTCCCCATCGGCCGCCGCTGCGGCCGCGACCTCCAGCACGAGGGTGCCGCCGACGCCGTCGAAGGCCTCCACGATGATGGCGTAGCTGCCGGCCTCCAGCCGGGTGGCGATCCGGCCGTCGAGGCCCCCGTCCGAGTCGTCGCTGCACGCGACCTCGCTGGCCGCATCCCCGCAGGCGCGGCGCACGGCGATCACCGGATCGAAGTCGGACTGCGCCGTGGTGATGACGACCTCGGCGGCCTGATCGAGCACCAGCGATACCACGCGGTCCACCCCGCCGCGGTCCAGGCCGCAGCTCAGCACGGCGTCATCGGCGGCGCCGTCGAGGTCCACGCGCAGCTGCTCGCCGACCCGGATCTCGAGGGGCCGCTCGGCCCCGCAGTCGGCGGCCTCCTGCCCACCCGCGTCGACGCAGTCGGGATCGGCGGGCCAGTCGATGCGCCCATCGCCGTCGTTGTCGAGGCCGTCGGCGCACTCCGCGACGTCCGGGTCGGCCTCGTCGTCGTCGGCCCGATCGCGGCACCCGGGATCCGCCAGGTCGATGAGCCCGTCGCCGTCGTTGTCGAGGCCGTCGCCACAGGCCGCCCCGGGCCGGCCCTCGTCGTCGTCGTCGCGGGAGGCGCAGTCGGCGTCGAGCTGGTCGACCTGCCCGTCCGCGTCGTTGTCGGCGCCGTCTTCGCAGGCCGGGCACGCGACCGTGGCCGCGACGGGGGCCGAGCCGAGGATGGGCGCGAGGCAGACACCGTGGGCCGACGTGGCGGAGCACTGGGTCCCCTGGCGGGCGTCGGCATCCTGGCGCCAGCGCAGCCGGTCGGCGGCGGCCTCGTCCAGCGCGGCGTCCCGGGTGGGATCGGCGCCGCACATCAAGCGGCTGCGAGCCTCCAGCAGCCCCAGGTAGAGGGCGGCGGCCTCGCGGGCGCAGGTCTGCCACCCGAGGAACGCCGGGTCGGTGGCCTGCTCCTCGGCGAAGGCGTCGAGGGCGTCCATCATGGCCACCACCACCGCGGCGGCGCGGCCGTCGCCGCCCTCAGCCAGCTCGTTCGCGGCGACGCCGAAGCGGCTGGAGGCCCGGCGGAGCGCCAGCGAGCCCTCCTCGGCCGATCGCAGGCCGATGGCCAGGCGCAGATCGGCCAGGATCTGGGGGAAGGCAGCCAGGGCCGGATCGGCGTCGCGGATGGCCTGGAGCGGATCGGGCTGGTCCCAGTCGACGTCGACCTGACACGCCTCGCCGCCCGGCGCGAGCGCCGCCACGTCGAGCCGGGCCTGGCTGCGCGGCCCGCAGTCGAGGACCACGCGGTAGTCGCCGGGTCGGTCCCAGGTGTGGGCCAGGCGCACCGCCGGGCCATCGACGCCCGCCTCCCGGCCACCGTCGCCCCAGCGGATGGCCCAGCCGTCCCCACCGGGCGGGCACGTCGCGACGAACGCGGCCGGCTCCCCCGCCACGATCAGCGCCGGGCCCTCCAGGGTGGCCTCGCCCGCGCCCAGGTCCGCCTCCACGGCGGCGTCGCGCGGGGCGTCGGCGTCGGGCGGCACCGCCGCGTCCAGCTCGACCGCGGCGTCCGGCCGCCCGGCGTGCCCGACGCAGATCCCATCGACACAGCGAAACGCCCCATCGCCCCGGCAGTCGGCGTCCGCCGCGCACTCCAGGACGCAGGCGCGGCGGGGATCGAGGCACACGGCGCCCAGCTCGTCGGGCGCGCTGCAGCGCAGGCCATCGTCGCAGCCGCGCCGGCCCATGCACGTCTGCGTGCAGACGCCGCAGATGCACTGCTCGCCGGCCTCGCAGCCGTTCATGTCCTCGCAGCTTCGCAGCCAGTGGCTCTCCGCCTCACCGGCCGGGCGCCCGGGCGGGGCGTCGCTCTGGCAGCCGGCCGCCAGCAGGCCCGCCGCGATCCACAGTCCAACGCCTCTCATGACTCCCCCTCCTCGGTGTGATCGTCTCCGAGATGCACGGTCTGCCCGGTGTAGAAGATGACCCGGGTGGCGTCGTCGGGCCGGCCGTGCCGTTCGTTGTGGGCGGTGACCGCCTGGCGCAGCGCCGACGCCCGCGCCCGGGTCTCCTGCAGGAGCGCCAGCACCTGGTCTTCGAACGGGTGCCCGCTCCAGATGAGGTACTCCCAGGTGCTGCCGCCGATGACCTCCTGGGGCACGCTGCGGGATCGGCCGCCCTGGAGCTTGTTGCAGATGGCGACCACCACCGACTGGTAGTGGTGAAACAGCGCCGCCTCCCAGCCCGCGGCCCCGTCCGCCGGCAGCAGGCAGGTGGCGCACCGCCAGTGGGCGACGCCCTCGGCGTCCGGCGGCAGGGCCTCGATGCGCCCGTCGGCCACCAGGTCCTGCAGGGCCCGCAGCACCACCGCCGGCTCGAGGCGGGTCTCGTCGCAGATGGTCTGCACGCTCGCCGGGGCCAGATGGTAGACGGCCATGTGCACGAAGGCCTCGGTGGACGCGGCGGCGTCGCCGGCCGTGGCCTGGCCAATCTCCTCGGCCGTCGCGGCGCGGTAGACGCTGCCGTCGCCCCGCCCGGTGCGATACACGAGGCCGGAGTCGACGAGATCCCGCAGGACCGCCCGCAAGACCTCCTCGTCATCGCGGCAGAACCGATCCAGCACCCGCCTCCGGGCCACCACCCCCTCATCGGTGATGAACGTCAGGGTGGCCGACCACAGCGTCTTGCTGCGATCGGTCTGGCTCTCGGCCAGGCGCTGGACCTTGCGCTGGTACGAGCGCAGGGCGATGCCGAACATGTCGGCGACGACCTTGCGGCCGAGGCCCTGGCCCTCAAGCTCGCGGACGAGATCGAGGAACACCTGGTTGGCCACATGAGCCAGGGGCGCCCGAATGCCGGCGGTGGTGGCCAGCTGGGCGATGAGCACCGTCGTCTGGCGGACGATGGCGTTGATGAGCGCGGCGAAGTCCACGGGAGATCCCCAGGTGGTCGTGACTTCGCGATTCTGGAGGTGGGCGCGGATGGGCTGGGAGTGACAAAAAGGTCACCAGCCACCGGTGGCGGGGCGGACTACCGGGCCGGCTCCTCGGGCGGCGCCCCGATCAGGCCCTGGGACACGGCATAGCGCACCAGCTCGGCGACGGTCTGCAGGCCCAGCTTGCTGCGCACGCTGGCGAGGTGGTTGCTCACCGTGCAGGCGTGCACATCCAGCTCCGCCGCGAGCTCGCTCACGGTCTTGCCGCCCACGATCTGCAAGAAGATCTGGTGCTCTCGCCGGGTGAGCCGGGTGTGGGGCGCCTCGTCGACGGCGGCGTCCCCGGGGACGGCGTCGCGGTGCCCCTCCCCGGCCCGGCGCACCGCCGCGACCAGATCGGCGGGCGGCCGCTCCTTGGACAGGTAGGCCGCCGCGCCGTCCTTGAGGGCGCGCCGCGCGAACTGGTCCTCCGGGTGCATCGAGAGCACCACCACCGCCACCGAAGGCCACTGGGCCCGGACCCGCCGCAGCACCTCGGGGCCGCTCACCAGGGGCAGCGACAGGTCCAGGACGAGCACGTCCGCCTGGCCCAGGACCGGGGAGTTGAGGACCTGCCGGCCGTCGGCGGCCTCGCCGATGACGGTGAAGCCGCCCAGCTCCTCAAGGACCTGGCGGATGCCCATGCGGACGAAGGCGTGGTCGTCGGCGACGAAGACGCGCATCAGAGTGCCTCCGGGCGCGCCGGGAGGCGCGCGGTGAGGGTGGTGCCGGCGCCCGGGCGGCTGACGACGTGCAGTTCACCGCCCCCGGCATGCAGGCGCTCGCGCAGGCCGAGCAGGCCGAAGCCGGCGGTCTCGGCGTCGGCGTCGAAGCCCACGCCGTCGTCGCGGACCTCGACCACCAGGTCAGGGCCCTCGACCCGCAGCGCCAGGGCGAGGGTGGTGGCGCCGGCGTGCTTCAGGGCGTTGGTGCTGGCCTCCTGCAGCACCCGGAAGAGCGCGAGGCTGGTGTCGGCGTCCGGCTCCAACCCCTCGGATTCCATGGGGATCTCGGTGTCGAGGACGTCGGCCGCCCCGGGAAACGCCGGCTCGACCGCCAGCGTGCAGCGCAGGTCGCCGGCCGCCTGGACGCGGTCGCAGAGCCACTCCGCCGCGGCGGCGAGGCCGTAGTCGTCCAGCACGCGCGGCCGCAGATCCGTCAGGAACCCCCGCACCGACGCCCGCGTACCGTCCACGAGGCCGGTGAGATCGTCGAGGAGCAGCGCGACGTCTTCCGGCCGGTCGGGCAGCCGGGCGTCGAGCCGGGCCAGGGTGTAGCGGATGGCCGTGAGGAGCTGGCCCAGATCATCGTGCAGGTCCCGGGCGATGCGGCGCCGCTCGGCCTCCAGGGCGCGATCGAGGTGCCGGGCGAGGGCCGTCAGCTCGCGCGTCTTCTCCGCCACCCGCGCCGCGAGGGAGTCGGTGAGGCTGGCGAGGGCCGCGTTGGCCCGATCCAGCTCCTGGCGCTGGAAGAAGACCCGCCGCAGGATGCGCAGCAGGACCTCGCCGGTGGTGATGGAGAAGACCGCGGCGAAGACGGCGAAGCTGACCTGGCCCCAGGCCGCCGGGCCCGCCAGCGTCGAGGGGTCGGGGAGGAAGAACCCGCCCAGCAGCGCCGTGGCCACCGCGGCCGTGGCGAGGATCCGGCGGCCGAGGCGCAGGGGCAGCACCACCGACGGCCCGATGACGAGGAGGGCGTCGGCCAGCCAGGGCAGCCCCTCCGCGCCCAGCGAGCCGAGGCTGAGCCCCAGGACCAGGGCGAAGGAGACGTGGATGAGGGGGGCCAGGACGAGCGCCCGCCTCCGCGCGGCCGACCACCGAAAAAGAGTGCGATTCCGGAGAGTTCCACGCCGACGAGGCCCAGCCGCAGGTGCTCGAAGGCCGCCCGGTGGCGCGGCGGCATCAGCCACCCGTCGAGGGCCACCAGGCGACGGTGCAGGCCAGCAGGACCAGGGAGGCGATGAGGGAGAGCTGGGCGATGAGCTCGGCGGCGTAGGCGTCGAAGGCCGCCTCGTCAGCAGGGCTCAGGCCGGGGATGGGCCGGATGATGGGCGGCAGCATGAGGAATCGGACCACGCCGACGCCCTCCGTAAAGTCGCCGTTCAGCGGATGAAGAGGCGCGCGAAGCCGGGCAGGTTGGGGCCGCCGTTGCAGACCGGGGCCCCCGCGACGCCCGTCGAGAGGGCGAGGTCGTTCTGGCACGAGGCGGTCGGCCGGCCGCCGATGCCCACGAACGAGTCGGCGGAGCCGCAGTCGTTCTCGTTGTTGCCGAGCATCCCGACGCGCACCGCCGAGGCGCCCTGGACGACGTTGAGGCCGCGGGCGTTGCAGAAGGGCTGGGTGCGCCCGCCGGGGCCAGCGCCAGCCAGTCCTCGCGGCTCTCCATGCTCGGCATGCCCGGGCCGCGGAAGACCGAGACCAGCGACTCCGCAGGGCTCTCGATGGCGAAGAAGCCGAGGCCGCGGTTGTCGGCCGTGTCCATGAAGATCATGTACTCCTGGAACGGCACCGTCAGGAAGCTCGCCAGCTTGGCCTCGGGGCCGTCGAAGCCCCCGCCTCGGGGTTGAGCAGCGCGTCGTCGACCCAGAGCGGGCTGTCGAAGGCCAGGGCGCTGTCGCGGCCCTGGGCGCGCAGGGCCAGCGTCCAGCCGCCGCCCGCCGTGTGCTGGTCGCACCAGGCGCGGTAGGGCTCCATCGGGCCATCGACGTCCGGATCAAGGAGGTAGGTGCCGGTGATGCCGCCCAGCTCGGGGGTGTTGTTGAGCCAGCCGTTCTCGTTGGCCTCCCGGCAGCTGCGGGCTGGGGGCCGCGTCGTTCGTCGAGCAGATCACGGCGCCGGTGGCCTCCAGCGACAGGCCAGCGTCGCCGTAGGCGCCGCGCGGGCAGTCCGGGGTGGGCCCCGCCTGGAGAGTCAGCGCCGTGTCCATCGTGTTGTTGCCGCCGGGCCCCCCACAGCCCTCGTCGTGGACCCAGTAGTCGCACGCCTGGCCCTGGCAGCGCCCGCGCCAGAAAGCGAAGCCCACGACGCCGTCCGCGGTGGGGTAGACACCGACGATGCCTGGCGGCACGCCGTTGTTGTAGGCCGTGATGGCATCGAAGTGGCTGGGCGTCCGCGGCACGACGACCTCGAGGCCCACGGCCTCGCAGGCGGCCTGGTAGGCGGCCTGCTGATCGCCGAGCGTCTCCGCGTCCTCGATGCGCAGCATCGTGTAGCCGACGCCACCGTCGGTGGTCATGTCGCAGTGCGCGTGGACGGCGGGCGCCGGGCCCGCGCCATCGGCGTCGATGAAGTAGGGGCCCGACCCCAGCTCGCGATTGGCCTGCCTCAGGGCGTGGCAGGAGGGCAGGAAGTCGCAGGCCACGTCCACGGCGCCGGCGTTCAGGGCGCCCTCGCCGCAGACGCAGGAGAAGCCGCCCTCGGTGTTGTCGCAGCGGGTGCCGGGGGCGCAGTCGTCGCTGCCGGTGGCGCACTCGTCCACGTCCACGCAGGCGCCGCCGTCCACGGCGTAGCCGGCCGGGCAGCCGCAGGTGCCGCCCTCGCAGGTCAGCTCGCCGGCGCAGTCGGTGGGGTCGCCGCAGCCCTCGCCAGCCCCGCAGGGCCCGCAGGCCCCGCCGCAGTCCACGTCCGTCTCGTCGCCGTTGTGGATGCCATCGTCGCAGGTCGGCTCGCCACCGCCGCCGGCGCCACCCATGCCACCGGCGCCACCCATGCCACCGGCGCCACCCATGCCACCGGCCCCGCCAGCGCCGCCCATGCCACCCATGCCACCGGCGCCACCCATGCCACCGGCGCCCCCGGCCCCCCCGGCCCCACCGGCCCCCCCGGCCCCGCCGGCCCCCCCGGCCCCGCCAGCGCCGGCGTCCGCCGGGGGTGAGTCGCCCCCGCCCCCCCCGTCGTCGCAGGCCGCGAAGGCGAGGCTGAGGGAGAGGCAAACGAGACCCTGCTGCCAGATGGAACGACCCATGGCTCACGCTCCTGTCAACGCTGTGTCGGTGCAGCCGAGGCTGCGGGGGGAGGTGCGATGCCCTCTTACACCCCGGACTCTAGCGGCCGGCCCCGGGCCCTGAAAGTCGAAGCCCGGGAACCAAACATTTGTTTGCGGTCACCCCCCGGGCGTCTCCCCCAGGACCTTCTTGAGCTTGCGCTGGAGGCGCGGCGGGGCGACGGCGGCGAGGCGCAGCAGGCTGTCGTGCAGCGAGGCGTCGGTGGCGGCGGGGGCGAGGGCGGCCTTGGTGGTAGCCGTCACGCGGCCGGTCTCGAGGGCGAGCTGCACAGCCTCGATGGCCGCGTGGACCCGGGGGAGGGCCGCCTCGAAGACGAAGCGGGAGGGCGCCTCGCGCGCCTCACAGTCGGTGAACACCCGGACGCTCTGCCGGGCGCGGGTCAGGGCCACGTAGAACAGGCGGCGCTCGGCCTCCATGACGTCCGTGCGGCCGCGGCTGCGCTCGGGGTGGGCGCGGTCCTCGGCCCCCGCCGAGGGCGGGTGCAGGGTGGGGAAGAGCCCCTCCACGACCCGGGGCAGGAAGACGTGGGCCCACTCCAGGCCCTTGGCCTTGAAGACGGAGGTGATGCGCAGGCAGGCGGCGTCGGGCTGGCCGCGCCGCGTGTCGAGGGCGCCGCAGAACGCCTCGACGTCGCTCAGCGGCACCTGCCGGACGCGCAGCAGATCGGCGAAGGCCGACTGGCGCAGCGCGAACTCATGGGCGACGTCCTCAGGGAGGAACTGCTGGAAACAACTCAGGAAATCGAGCCGGGCGAGGGCGTCCCACGCCTCGTGGGCCAGGGGGCGGACGGCGTGGCCGAGGGTGGCGCGCAGGCTGGCGACGTGGGGGTAGAGGGCCTGCTGCTGGTCGAGCAGGTCGACGACGCGGGTGCCGTAGGCCTTGCCCCGGGCGAGGGCGGCGCGGAAGGCGTCGGCCCGGACGTAGCGGCGCGGGGTGTTGACCACCAGCTCCAGGGCGTCGGTCGTCGCGTCGTCCAGGGCGTCGCCCAGGCGGGCGGCGAGCAGCAGGTAGCCGCGCTGGACCTTCACGGGCCAGGTGTCCACGAAGAGGCGCTGGCCGTCCTCGCAGTAGAACGGGAGCTCCCGGGCCAGCAGGGCCGCTTGCAGGGGGTACGCCTGGGCCCAGGAGCGGACGAGGACGATGACGTCGGCCACCGGGGTGCCGCCGTCGAGCAGGGCCTGCAGCTGGCCGGCCTGCTCCATGGCCCCCGCGTCGGAGACGCTCAGGTGGGCGGGCTGGCGCAGGTCGTGGGCCACGAGCCCCTTGTCGACGCGCGCAAGGTTGCGGGCCACCACGCGGCTGGCGGCCTGGGCGATGGCCGGGCCGAAGCGGAAGGTGCGCGAGAGGACGTAGCGGTCGTGGGGCCAGGCGTCGAAGGCGCGGGCGAACTCGCCGCGCAGCCAGGCCGACCGGGCGCCGCGCCACTCGTAGATGCACTGGTCGTCGTCGCCCACCACCATGACGCGGGCGCGGCGGCCCGCCAGCAGCCAGGCGAGGCGCTGGTTGGCGTGGTTGACGTCCTGGAACTCGTCGATGATCAGGTGGTCGAGCCGGTCCACGAGGGCGTCGCGGGCCTCGGCGCGCTGCTCGATGAGGGCCACGGCCTCGGCGATGAGATCCTCGAACGTGAGCTTGCCGGCCCGCAGCCGCAGGGCCTCGAACGCCGAAAACCCTTTCACGAACAAGTGGTTGTCGGGGTAGAGGGCCCGGCTGGGGGGCGTGAGCATGCTCTTCCAGGTGTGGATGGCGTCGAGCAGGGCGTCCTGCTCCAGGCCGTGCTCGGCGGTGCTCTTCTTCGTCAGGCCGTGGGCCCGCAGGACCTGCTGGATGGCCTGCCGGGCGAGGCGCTGCTCCTCGTCCACCTCCAGCAGCTCGCGCTGGCCGGCCAGCAGCCCCGTCCGCTCGGCCCAGCGCACGATGTCGAGGCCCAGGGCGTGGAACGTCTGGACGCGGACGCCGCCGAGGCCCGTCGGCACGCCGAGGGCCGAGAGCTTCTCCTCGAAGCTGGCGCGGGCCGCGCGGTTGAACATCACGGCCCGGATGCGATCGGGGGCGACGCCACCGGCCAGCAGGTGGCGGACCCGGTGCACGAGGGTGGTGGTCTTCCCGGCCCCCGCGACGGCGAGGACGGTGGCATGTCGGCCCGGGTCGTGCTCGACGACCTGGCGCTGCTCGGCGGTGAGCGGGGGCGGCGTGGGCATGGCGATCTCCTCTCCCCCTCTCTGTCGGTCAGCCGCGGCGCGTGTCGCAGACTATTTTTCAAGTCTTTGAAATCAAAGCGTTCTTTTCTGCCGGCCGCCATCTGGGCCGGCCGCTGGGGCCGGGGGCTTTTGCCGACGGGGTGGTTTCGGTCACCATGCTGCCCTTGCCCAGACGCGGAGGGCCCATGGCCACCCTGACCGAGATCCTGCTCAACGACCAGGCCCGCCCCCGGGTGGAAGCCGACTGCGCCGACCTCATCGAGAAGGAGGTGGCCAGCAAGGGCTTCGCCGTGAAGGCGGCCTTCAAGACCGTCAAGATGTTCAAGCGCGACATCGTGCCGGACGCCGTCTCGCACCTCCTCCCGGAGTTCGTCGAGAAGATGGAGCCGTTCTACGCCGAGCACCTGGCCACCGGCACCGGCGACCTGCGGGCGTTCACGGTGGCCAACGCCGAGCGCATCGCCGACGCGCTCTTGAGCATCACGGATGCGCGGGCCGAGAACAGCAAGCACAAGACGCTCGTGAAGGCCTACCGCTCGCTGCGCCCCCGGGGGCGCGAGCAGGTCATCCAGGCCATGCCCGGCGTGGGCGACGTGCTGGTCAAGAACGGCGCCTGAGCGCCGACGCGGAGAACTCATGACGGACCACCTGACCGACGGCCTCGCCTACTTCGGGCGCTTCGGCGTCACCGAGGAGCTGCTCCGGGCCGCCTTCGATCGCGCCATGTCCACCGGGGCCGACTGGGCCGAGCTGTTCTTCCAGCACCGGATCACCCACCACCTGGGCCTGGAGGACGGCGCCGTCAACCGGGCGTACGGCTCCGTGACGCTCGGGGTGGGCGTGCGGGTCATCAAGGGCGACCAGACGGGCTACGCCTACACCGAGGAGCTGACCCGCCAGGCGGTGTGCGACGCGGCCGCCACGGCCGCCGTGATCGCCAACGAGGCGGCGGGGCGCGGCCCTTCTTCCTTTGAGATCAAGCGGTTGCCCGAACGCTACCCGGTGCAGCGGCCCTGGCCGGGGGTGGGGGTGGCCGAGAAGATGCCCATCCTCTCGCGGCTCAACGAGCTGGCCTTCGCCCGCAGCCCCGACATCGTGAAGGTGCGCGTGGGCTTCGCCGACGCCGACGGCGCGGTGCTGGTGGTGGACTCCGACGGTCGCATGAGCTTCGACCGGCAGCCCATGGCCCAGATGACGCTCTCCTGCACGGCGGAGCGGGGCAGCCAGCGCGAGAGCTGCAGCGCCAACCTGGCGGGCCGCGAGGGCTTCGAGTTCTTCACCGACACCCGGGTGCAGAAGCTGGCCGGCGACGCGGTGGATCGCACGCTCTTCCTGTTCGACGCCACCGTCGCGCCCGCCGGGGCCATGCCCGTGGTCCTGGCCGCGGGGTCGTCGGGCATCCTGCTGCACGAGGCCATCGGCCACGGCATGGAGGCCGACTTCAACCGCAAGGGCATCTCGGTCTACAGCGACAAGCTGGGCCAGCCCATCGCGAACCCCGACGTGACCATCGTCGACGACGGCACCGAGGTAGGGGCCCGCGGCGCCATCAACGTGGACGACGAGGGGGTGGAGGGGCAGCGCACGGTCCTGGTGGAGCAGGGCGTCCTGCGCACCTACATGCACGACCGCATCAGCGCGAAGCACTACGGCGTCGAGCCCACGGGCAACGGCCGCCGCGAGTCCTTCCGCAGCCCGCCCCTGCCGCGGATGCGCAGCACCTACATGCTGCCGGGTCGCCACGATCCGGCCGAGATCATCCAGTCGGTGAAGCGGGGCGTCTACGCCAGCAGCTTCACCAACGGCCAGGTGATGATCGGCGCCGGCGACTTCACCTTCTACATCAAGACCGGCTACCTCATCGAAGACGGCAAGCTGACGCGGCCGATCAAGGACACCAACATCATCGGCAACGGCCCGGAATGCTTGAGGAAGACCGATATGGTCGGCACCGACTTCGAGTTCGATGACGGCGGCTGGACCTGCGGCAAGGACGGCCAGTCGGTGCCCGTATCCCTGGGCATGCCCACGGTGCGCGTGGCCGAGATCACCGTCGGGGGGGTCAACCAGTGAGCACGGCACCCGACGAGCTGTTGAAGGCGGCCCACGCGGCGGCGGCCCAGGCGAAGGCCCACGGCGCCGACGAGGCCAAGGTGGTGGTCAGCCGGTCGCGGGGCGTGGATCTGGAGTGGCGCGACGGCCGGCTGGAGCGCGTGCAGGAGCGCACCCGCCGCTCCCTGAGCGTCGAGATCTTCGTGGACGGCCGCTACAGCGCCAGCTCCACCAACGATCTGCGGCCCGAGGCCCTGGAGGCCTTCTTCGCTGACGCCGTGGCCATGACGCGCCTGCTCGAGCCCGATCCGCACCGCTGCCTCCCGGACCCGGCGGCCTACGCCGGCCGCGCCGACGTCGATCTGGATCTGGTGGACGCGGGCTACGGCGACGTGACCAGCGCCGAGCGGCGGCAGGTGGTCGAGGCCCTGGAGGCGCTGGTGCGCGAGGCCGACGCGGCCCTGCCCATCGTGTCGGTCTCGACGGAGGTCTCCGACACCTGGTCCCAGAGCGCGCGGGTGCACACCAACGGGTTCGAGGGGGCCCGCGAGGGGACGAGCTTCGTGCTGGGGGCGATGGTCACGGTGAAGGACGCCGACGGCCGCCGGCCGATGGGCTGGGACTACACCGTGCGGCGGCACCGCGGCGATCTGGACACGCCGGCCCGGGTGGCGAAGACAGCGGCCGAGCGGGCCCGCGCCCAGCTCGGGGCGGGCAAGCTGCCCACCGGGCGCTACCCCATCGTCCTGGTGAACCGGGCGGTGCCCCGCCTGCTCGGCGCGTTCCTCGGGCCCCTCAACGGCCCCGCGCTCCAGCAGAAGCAGAGCCTGTGGGACGGCCGCCTGGGCGAGGCCATCGCCAGCCCGCTCATGACCATCTACGACGAGCCCCACCGCGTCCGCGGGCTGGGCTCGGCGCTTTGGGACGGGGACGGGTTCGCCACCCACCGCCGGCCGCTCATCGAGGCCGGAGTGCTCAAGACGTTCTTCATCGACCACTACTACGGCCTGAAGATGGGCGTCGCGCCCACAGGCGGCGACACCCACAACCTCGCGTGGACGCTCGGGAATCGGGATCTGGACGGGCTCGTCGCCGACGTCGGCGAGGGCGTGCTGATCGATCGCTTCCTGGGCGGGAACAGCAACGGCACGAGCGGCGAGTTCTCGTTCGGCTGCGCCGGGCGCGTCATCCGCGGTGGCCAGCTCGCCGAGCCCGTGGCCGAGGTGAACCTGGCCGGCAACCTCGACGGCATCTGGAAGCAGCTCGTGGCCGTCGGCAACGACCCCGATCCCAACAGCGGCGCGGCCTGCCCCAGCGTCGTGCTGGCGGGCGTCCAGCTCAGCGGGCAGTAGTCCCGCCGAGACCTCGGTGTCTCGGTACACCAGACCCCGCCGGGCGCGCACCGCCGCGGTCCGCGGCGCGCCGCCGCTGGCACGGCGCTTGATTCAGGCCTGGGCGCCACCACCCGGAGACGCTCATGCGCCGCCTCATCCTGCTGCTGACCCTCGTCGGCTGCGCTGACGCCCCCCTCGAACGCACCGAGGCCCGCCCCGACGATCCCGGCGAGACTCTCAAGGCCGGCGTCGTGAGCTGCGCCCCGTGGCTCGAGACCGGGTACGAGGCCGGCGAGCCCTTCCCCATCACGGTGGTGCAGGTGGACGGCAAGCCCGTCGAGCGGACGACGGCCAACGCCTTCGCCGTCATGCAGATGGCCGCCCGCGCCGAGGGCGTCTACCTCCAGGTGATCAGCGGCTTTCGCAGCCACCAGGAGCAGGCCTGGCTGTACCAGTGCTATGTCGACTGCGCCTGCAACCAGTGCAACCTGGCGGCCCCGCCGGGCTACAGCAACCACCAGAGCGGCTACGCCCTCGACCTGAACACCCAGGATCCGGGCGTCTACGCCTGGCTGAGCCGGCACGGCGCCGACTTCGGGTTCGCCCGCACCGTGCCCTCGGAGGACTGGCACTGGGAGTACATGGGCGGCGGACCGGGCGGGGGGCCCTGCGCCGGGGACGGGACCGCCCGGCCGGCGCCCGTCGCCTTCGTGGGCTTCCGCTCCGGCACGACGTGGCGCAACGGCCAGTGGCTGAAGGTGGAGGTGAAGGATCCGGCCGTCCACCATGTGCGCTACGAGGTGGATGGCTACGCCGTCGGGGTGTCGGAGGACGCCGAGACCGGCTTCGCCGTCCGCCTGGTGCTCCACGAGCTGGGCCTGCGCACGCTGCGGGCCCGGGCCTTCGACGCCCAGGACCTGGCCCTCGGCGAGGACGTGGCCGAGGTGAAGTTCGTCGCGGGCGAGCGCCCCGGATTCTCCATGCAGTTCGACGACTTGCGCGATGGCGGCTGGTACCGCAACGGCATGAACCTGCGGGTGGACGCCCCCCCGCCGGGGACGAAGACGGTCGAGTTCAGCGCGGGCCGCTACCGGCTGGGGGAGGCGAACCCAGGGGAGAGCCTGCGGATGGTCTTCGGCACGCTGGGCTACCGGGCCCTGCTGGCGCGCGCCCTGGGCGACGAGGGCAAGGAGCTGGCCCGGACCACGATCCTGGTGCGGGTGCTGCCGGGAGAGGACGCGGGCGTCGAGCCGTCGGTGGCCTTCCTGGCGCCGGCGGCCGGCGGCAGCTACCAGGGCGAGCTGGAGCTGCAGGTGCTGGGCAGCGACCGGGTGGTGGCCGTCAGCCTCTCGGCGGACGGCTACGCCCTCGGCGAGGCCACCCGCTCGGGGCGGACGTGGGTGCTGCGGCGCGGGTTCAGCCAGCTCGGCGAGCGCACCTTCCGAGCGGAGGGGCGCGACGCCAGCGGGGCGGTCGTGGCCACCGCCGAGGTGAAGGCCTCGCTGCGCTGATCAGGCCGCCGAGCGCCGGAGCGTGGCCACCGTGTAGATGGTCTCGACGAAGCTCATGACGGCGCCCACCGCGAAGACGGCGCCGTAGATCCAGGGCGCGCCCGCCAGCGACACCATGAAGGCGAAGAAGACCAGAAAGTCGAGCCGGAACAAGGTGCTGGCCACGAAGTCGACCGCCTTGCCGAAGGCGCCCTTCTCGGTGGCGAGGCGCTGGGCCGCGATGGCCTGGTGATCGCCGACGCCGACGCTGGTGACCATGAGCCAGTAGCGCGGCAGCACGGTGAGGAAGTAGGCGACCAGGGCCACGGTGCCCGCCCAGAACCAGCCCTCGTGGGTGACCCCCTTGTCGAGGCCCACATACAGGCCGACGAGGTAGGCCGTGCCCACGATGTCATCGACGATGGTGTCGAGCCAGGCGCCCAGGGGCGAGCCCAGGTACTTCAGCCGGGAGAGCTCGCCGTCCACGCCGTCGAGCACGGACGAGAGGTAGTAGCACAGCCCGCCGAGGGCGAAGCCGGCGTGGGTGCCCAGCGCGTTGAAGGGCAGCGAGAGCACGCCGATCAGGCAGACCACCGCCGTGACCATGTTCGGGTGCACGGGGTGCGGCGCGAGCAGGCGGGTCAGCGGGCCGGAGAGCTTGCGGTTGATGTTGCGGGCGACGACGCCGTCGGCGGGCTTGGTCAGGCTCTGGATGAGCAGACGCTCGGCGGCAGGGATGTCGGCCGCCGAGGCGACCCGGCGCCAGCACCGCGTCACCACCAGCGCCTCGGCCCGGGTGTCCGAGGGCAGGGCCTGGAGGCAGCCGGCCAGCGACTCCCTCGTCAGCGCCATCGCCACCTGGCTGCGCAGGCGGAAGAGGCCCCCGCCGGGGGCATCCTCGGCGCAGAGCGGCCGGGCGTCGGTGATGGGCTCGAGGGCGGGGCCGAGCTGATCGAGGGCGCTCTTGAGGAAGACCCGGTCGGCGAAGACCAGGATGAACTCCTCCGCGGCGCCCACCAGCGGGGCGAGGCCAGGCGGCTCGACGAAGAGCGTCCAGGAGGCGGTGATGCGCGGATCATCGCTCAGCTCGGCCCGCACCGCCGCCTCGTCCGCCGCGTGCACGGCCAGGGCGACGTCCGTGTGCCCCGCCTTGCCGGCCGTCAGGACCGCGCGCTTGACCAGCGACAGCCCGCAGGCGGTCAGGAGAGGCACACCGGGCGCGGCGTGCGTGTACCACAAGACGAGCGAAGCCATGGGCCCCCCGGGGCGTCAGACCGCCGCAATCTAGCGATCCACGGCCGGGCATGAAAGGGGGAGATGGGATCCGGCCGGGTCGGCCGTGAGGAGAGGCGGCGGGCAGCGGAGTGAACCGCTGCCCGCGCGAGGTGCTCGATCAGTTGCCGCCGCAGGACTTCTCGCCGCCGCAGGACTTCTCGCCACCACAGGACTTCTCGCCGCCGCAGGACTTCTCGGCGCCGCCCTCGCCCTCGCCCCCGGCCTTCTCGCCGCCACAGGACTTCTCGCCACCGCAGGACTTCTCGCCCTCAGCGGCCTTCTCCATGCCATCGTCGCCCTTGGCCTGGCCGCCGCCGCAGCCGGTGAGGGAGAGGCCAGCGAGGCTGAGGCCGAGGGTCACGGTCGCCAGGGACAGGTTCCGGATCTTCATCGAGGTCTACCTCTGAGGAGTGTGGTTGCCGGGATGGGACGACCCCATCGCCCGGCCAGCATACGCCCTCTCAGCGGCGGGCGTTACCGGTCTGCGCTGAAAACGGGAGAAATCTTGAAAAAATGTTTCAGGCTGGAGAGTTATGCGAGTTCATGACCGCGAGGCGCGGGCGAGCAGCAGGCGGGGATGGCCCACGCCGACGGCCGCCTTGCGCGCCCAGGTGGCAGTGTCGCTCAGCGTGTCGAGGGCGAAGCCGGCGTCGGCGAGGAGCGGACCGACGGCGTCGGCGTGGCAGGTGGACCGCAGGGGCTCGCCCAGCAGGCCGAGGCCCAGGGCGCCGACCGCGTGGGAGGCGCGGCCGAAGGCCCCCTCGTCGCTCCAGAGGTCGAACGCCAGCAGGCTGCCGGGGCCCGCGAGGGCGGCGATGTCGGCCAGCGTCTGCCGGACGGCCGCCTCGGGCAGGTACATGGACACGCCCTCCCAGACGAAGACCGACGGCGATCCCGGGGTGAGGCCGGCGCTGCGCAGGCGGGCGCGCAGGTCGTCGCGGGCGAAGTCCACGTCGATGCGCACATCCTGGGGGCGCGTGGGCAGCGTGCGGGACCGCCGGGCGCGGTTCTCCGCCGAGGCGGGGTGGTCGACGAGGTAGACGGGGCGGTCGCCGAGGCGGGGGGCGAAGCGCCAGGGCCGGGCGTCGAGGCCTGCGCCCAGGAGCACCAGGCGCACCGCGCCGCCAGCGAGGCCCGCCTCGACCACCTCGTCGATGAACCGGGTGCGGGCGGCGATGGATGCGAGGAGGGTGCCCGACGCCAGGTTGAGCAGCGGCAGGGCCATGGGCCGGGCCAGCGCGACGCGGGCGATCGGCCCGAGCAGCTCCCCCGCGTAGGGATCGACGCCGGCCAGGCCCCGCAGGAAGCAGACGGCCTCCGCCGTGCGGCTGGCGCGCCCGGAGCGCAGCGCCTGCCTCATGCGCGGGGTGCCTCCACCACCTGGTCGACGAGGGTGGCGTTGGGGATGACCGACACCCCGGCCTCGGTCTCGATGAGGGTCTGGACGGCCGTGATGCCCTTCAAGACCCCGTCCACCTCGCCGAAGCGCACCCGGTCGCCCGCCTGGAAGAGCTTGCGCAGGTAGAAGCCGGCCAGGATGTTGCGGACCATGTCGCGGGACCCGAGCCCCGTGGACAGGCCGAAGGCGAGGGCGAAGCCGGCGAGGGCGCAGGTGGTCACGATGCGCACGACGTCGGTGTCGATCTTGAGCTGGCTGACCGCGGTGAGGCCGAAGACGAAGAGCACGGCGGTGGAGGCGAACTTGCCGAGGGCGCTGCCGAAGTCCATGCCGGACTCGGCCGCCGCCCGGCTGATGGTGTTGCCCACGCCCTGGGCCGCCCAGGATCCGAAGAAGAGCAGCAGGACGGCGGCCGCGACGTTGGGCAGGTACTCGACCACCGTCGCGACGGCCCCCACCACCGCCGTCAGGCCCACCACGTCCGCCGCCGCCCCCGCGAAGAGCACCAGCAGCAGCACATAGACCACCCGCGGCAGCAGCTCGGCCAGGGAGTCGACCCCCAGCTTCTTGAGGGCCGCGTCGGCCCCGGCCCGGGCCATGAGGGCGTCGAGGTTCGCGCGCCGCAGCCCCGCGGCGAGGATGCGCCGGATGAAGCGGGCCAGCATGATGGCGCCCACGAAGAGGACGATGGACAGCACCACCTTCGGCGCGGCGGCCACGACCACCTCGACCCAGTGCTGCAGCAGGTTCAAAAGGCGATCACCCATGGGGGGGCTCCTCGTCGTCGGGGCTGCCGGCGTGGGAGGCGCGCGGCGGGTGCAGGTAGTTGCTGCCCTCGGCCAGCACGCCGCGCAGCAGCGTGCCGGGGAGGGACCAGAAGAGCGTCGCGAAGTCGGCGGTCACCTGCCGGCGCTCGATGCGGCGCCGGAGGCGCTCGTAGAAGGAGACGCTGGCCGTGGCGGCCCGGGCCAGCGCGCTGAAGTCGATGGGCGCGCCCAGCTCCTCCTCGTCGTCCGGGAGGGGGCCGTCGAAGTCTTCCAGGTCGTCGTCGCCGCCGCTCATCGCCCCGGGCCCTCCCCGTACAGCTCGCGGAAGCGCTCCCGACCGCGCTTGATGCGCATCTTCACCGCCGACAGGCCGATGCCCAGAGTGTCGGCGATGTCCTGGTAGGGCAGGTTGTCCAGGTCGCACATGATGAGCGGGATGCGCAGCGAGACGGGCAGGGCGTCGAGGGTCTTCTCGATGTGTGACCGCATCTGCTCCTGCTCCAGGGGCCGGTCGGTGGACTCCCGGCCGGCCACCGGCGTGTCGTCGATGTCCACGAAACGCTTGCCTTTTCGCTTCGCCAGGAAGTTCAGGCAGTGGTTGATCTTGATGCGGTTGACCCAGGTGCTGAACTGGGCGCGGTGCTCGAAGCGGCCGAGGGCGAAGTAGGCCTTCACGAAGACATCCTGGGCCAGATCCTCGACGTCGGCGGGGGAGCGGGTGATGGCGCGGCAGTTGGAGCGCACGCGGCCCAGGTGGCGGCGCATCAGCTCGGAGAACGCCCGGGTGTCGCCCGGCAACGCCGCCTGTGCCTGCTCCACCAGCTCCACGTCCGTCAGCGACTGCACCCCGATCTCCTCTGCACCCGGGCCCACGGGATTGGACCCGCAAACCATGTGGAAGTCACGCCCTTCCCCGGCCTGGCCCCCGCCGGGCTAGTCGACCGCCGGCGCCGCGCGGCGGACGGGCACCTCGCGGCCGCCGTCCACCAGCAGCGGCCCCCCGGGCCCCCGCGAGAGGCGCAGCCTCAGCTCCCCGGCGTCCACCTCCACCGCGTCCGGGCCGATGCCACGGATGCGCGCCGGCAGGATACGCTCCCCCGCGCGGGTCTGGCGCCGAAGGGCATCCGGGCCGATCTCGTAGGCATAGGCCGGCGCCAGCTCATGGACGAGCGACGAGGCCACCGCCAGCGCGTCGGGGGACAGGCCGTCCGCCCGGGCGCGCTCCAGCAGGCGGGCCTCGTCCACCACCCATGTGCCGCGCCACCACCCGGGATCGATGGCGGGATTGCCTTTGGGATCAGGGGTCTGGCCCGGCGGGCAGCCCGCGAGCGGCAGCAGCAGGGCAGCGAGGAGGAGGCGGCGCATCGGCGGATCATGCCGAGCGCCGCCGCGCAGGTCAAAGGACCTGTCAGGGGACGGGGAGGGGCTCGACGGTGATGGTCAGCGTGCCAGGGCCCTGGCGGTTGGAGAACCCGTCCACGATCACGAAGACGATCCCCGGGTCGAGGGGCGACACGTCGACCAGCGAGAGCAGGCCCTGGCCACCGTCGTCATCGCAGGCGAGCTGGGTCATGGCGTCGTCGCAGCTCGTGCGGACGTGCAGGACCGTGTCGTGGTTGGCCTGGGTGATCTCGGCGGTCATCCGCGAGGGGGCGTCGATGATGACGGCCACCACCTGATCGGGCGCGGCTCCGCCGCCGCAGCTCCCGGTGAAGAGCGGCTCGCGGCCGGTGGTGTCGAAGGGCACCTGGATCGGGTCCGCGTCGAGCGGGTGCACCACGATGACGTCCGGGGTGGCCATGCAGAGCAGCAGCTCGCTGGGGCCACCAGCGGCCGGGCAGTCCTGGTCGTCGGGCCAGTCGATGAAGCCGTCCTCGTCGTTGTCGATGCCGTCGGCGCACGCCGGCACCTCCGGCGGATCGGCCTCGTCGTCGTCGGTCGGCCCGGTGCAGCCGGTGTCGGCCAGGTCGACCAGGCCGTCGTCGTCGTTGTCGACGCCGTCGTCACACAGCGGCGGGTTGACCTCGTCGTTGTCGTCGGGGCCCTCGCAGCCGGGATCGGCGGCGTCGATGCGCCCGTCGCCGTCGTCGTCGAGGCGGTTGGAGCACGCCGGCAGGGGCTCGTTGAACTCGTCGTCGTCGTCGGCATCGGCGCAGCCCGGGTCGTCCAGGTCGATCAGCATGTCCTGGTCGTCGTCGAGGCGGTTGGAGCAGGCCGGCAGGGCCGGGTTCTCCTCGTCGTCGTCCTCCGCGTCCTCGCAGCCCGGGTCGTTGAGATCGATCAGGCCGTCGGCGTCGTTGTCGCGGCCGTCGGAGCAGGCCGCGGGCGCGGCCGCCAGGTCGAAGACGAGCTCGCCCGCGGCCTGGTTGCCGTTGCTGTAGCCGTCGGCGATCACGTAGTAGATCCCGGCCTCGAGGCGCTCGAACGAGAGCCGGGACAGCAGCCCCACCGCGTCGTCATTGCACGCGACCTGGCTGGCCGGGTCGTCGCACACGCGCCGGATGTGCAGCACCGAGTCGCCGGCGAAGTTCTCCACGGTGATGGTGCCGGTGACCGCCACGGGGACCACCATCGCGAAGGGCTGATCAGGGCTGCGCGCGTTGCTGCCGCAGCTCGCCTCGAAGAGGTTCTCCCGGCCGCGGGTGTCGTAGGCGATGCGCTGGGCGACGCCCGGCTCGATCACCACCTCGATGACGTCGGGGGTGGCCTCGCAGGCGAGGCCCTCGCTGGGATCGCCGGCGGCGACGCACCCGAAGTCCTCGGGGAAGTCGATCAGGCCGTCCTCGTCGTCGTCCAGGCCGTTGGCGCAGGCCGCCACGTCCACCGGATCGGTCTCGTCGCCGTCGTTGCCGTCCACGCAGCCCGGATCCTCGGCGTCGATCAGCATGTCCCCGTCGTTGTCGGCGCCGTCGTTGCACTGGGTAACGGTGCTCTGCACCCGCACCACCGCCGTCAGCGGCTCCACGGCCGTGAACTGGCTGCGCTCGACGAAGACGTAGTAGGTGCCCGCCGGCACGTCGTTGAGGTTCAGGATGCCGCCGGTCGTGTTGCACGTCCGCTCGGACGCCGGGTTCAGGCAGTCCTGGCGGGCGTACATGATGACCGAGGCGGGGCCATCCCCGTCGCGCACCGTCACGTTGATGGTGGAGCGCTCCTCCACCGTGACCGCGATGACCTGCTCCCGGGCGCCGCCCGCCGAGCAGCTGCCCACCGCGGCGCCCGCGCCTTCGCGGAGCTGGAAGTCCAGCCGGCCACCCTCGGCGTCGAACTCGGCGATGTCGACGTCGAGCCCCGGGCAGCGCCGGCTCTCGAACCGGGCGCCGGCGAACCGGCACTCGGGATCGTCGGGGTAGTCGATCTGGCCATCGGCGTCGTCATCCACGCCGTTGGCGCAGGCGGGGGGCTCGGCCCGATCGGTCTCGTCGGCGTCGAAGGCGTCCCGGCAGCCGGGATCGAAGGCGTCGACCAGGCCGTCGCCGTCGTCGTCCTCGCCGTTGTTGCAGGCCGCGTTGGCCGGGGTGATGCGGACGTGAGCGACCACGGGCGCGGGCTCATCCCGCTCGGGCTCCACGAACAGGTAGTAGGTGCCGGCGGGCGCCGCGAACCGCGAGATGGCGGTGGTGAGGGCCGGGGTGAAGCACTGGACCTCCGACGCCGCGTCGTCGCAGACCGTCCGCAGGTACCGCCGCACGCGGCCATCGAAGGTCACCTGGAGGTGCGACGGCTCATCGAGGGTGATGACCATCAAGGTCTCGCTGCCGTACTCCTGGTTGAAGCCGCAGCTCCCCAGCACCTGGCCCGGCGCGATGACGGGCTGGAACGCGAAGTCGCCGCCCTCCTGGCCCACGAAGATGGTCGGGACCTCGATGTCCCCGCACGACAGCGCCTCGCTGGGCGCCCCGGCGGCCGCGCACTCGGGGTCGTCGGGGAAGTCGATGAAGCCGTCGTCATCGTCATCGACGCCGTTGGCGCAGGCGGCGGGCTCGGCGGGGTCGGTCTCGTCGTTGTCCAGGCGGTTCTGGCAGCCCGGATCCGCCGCGTCCAGCAGGCCGTCCCCGTCGTCGTCCACCTCGTTGGAGCAGGCGGGCGGGTTGAGCTCGCTCAGATCACCGGCCGCCAGGCACCCGGGATCATTGGGGAAATCGATCAGGCCGTCGCCGTCGTCGTCCAGCATGTTGCCGCAGGCCGGCAGGTTGGCGGGGTCCGCCTCGTCGTCGTCGGCGGCCGAGATGCAGCCCGGCTCGTTGGGGAAGTCGATGATGCCGTCGCCGTCATCATCGGCGTCGTTGGCGCAGGCGGGGGCCTCGGCCGGGTCCGTCTCGTCCAGATCCCCGACGAACGCGCAGCCCGGATCGACCGGGTAGTCCACGCGGCCATCGTCGTCGTCGTCCACGCCGTTGCGGCAGGCGCCGCGGTCGCCGTCCACCTCGCTGGCGTCGCCGGGGCCGTAGCAGCCCGGGTCGTTCAGGTCGATGAGGCCGTCGCGATCATCATCCAGGCCGTTGTTGCAGGCCGGCACCTGGAAGGGGTTGGCCTCGCGGTCATCCGCCGCCGAGGCGCAGCCCGGATCGGCCGGGAAGTCGATGACGCCGTCGTCGTCGTTGTCGGCGCCGTCGGCGCACTGGGGAGCCACGGCCGGGTCGGCCTCGTCGTCGTCGCCACGGCCACCGCAGCCCGGGTCGAGCGGGAAGTCGGCCAGGCCGTCTCCGTCGTCGTCCACGCCGTTGTCGCAGGCGGCGTCGCCGGCCCCGTCCTCCTCGTCATCGTCCGCCGCGCCGGTGCAGCCCGGATCGTCGCCGTCGGTGAGGCCGTCGGCGTCGTTGTCGATGCCGTCGCCGCAGGCCGCGCCGAGGGGATCGATCACCACGTCCAGGCCGATGGCCCCCATGCCGGCCCCGAAGGCGTCGGCGAAGGCGTAGTAGTCGCCCGGCGCGACGTTGTTCAGGCTGATCAGCGACAAGGTGCCCGCGCCGCTGTCGTCGTCGCAGCCCAGCTCCTGGCCCATGTCACACGTCCCCGACCGCAGGTAGAGGAGGGTGTCAAAGGTGTTGCCCGCCGCCGACGGCACGGTCTCGACCCGCAGGCGCGAGGGCTGGCGGATGCGGATGAGGACGACCTGCTCGGGGCCGTTGCCACCCCCGCAGCTGCCCTGGTAGGCGCTCGCCCCCGCGGTCACCAGCTCCAGCCGGCTGCTCTGGTTGTCCACCACCGCGAAGTCGGGCGCGCTGACGCAGCCCACCATCGCCTCCGAGTCATCCGCCGCGAACTCGCAGTCGGGATCGTCGGGGAAGTCGATGACCTCGTCGCCATCGTTGTCCAGGCCGTCGGCGCAGGCCGGCAGCGGATCGGGGCTGGTCTCGTCGTTGTCGTTGGCGCTCTCGCAGCCGGGGTCGGCCGGGAAGTCGATGATGCCGTCGCCGTCGTTGTCCAGGTCGTCGTCGCAGAGCGGCAGGGGCTCCTCGACCGCCGTGAGGCGGAAGGCGCCGGGGCCGATCATCCGGTTCGAGACGTCCACCACGACGGTGTAGGTGCCCGGCGCGGGCCGCTCGATCACGGCGCTGGTGCCGGGGGCGTCGGCCGTGCCGCGGTTGCACGCCAGGTCCTCGGCGGCGGCGCAGCCCGGCCGCACGTAGAGGACGGTCGGCGCGATCGTCTCGGCGTGCTGGGTGCTGAACGTGACCCGCGCCACCGGCTCGGCCACCGTGTACTGGAACATGACCTCGCCGCCGGCGTCGCCGCCGCAGCTCCCGCGCTGGGTCGCGATGGCCCCGACCGTCGTCCCCTCGGCGAAGCCCGCCGCCGCCATCGCGGCGTTCAGGTCACCGATCTCGTGGCCGGTGGCACACAGCAGCCGCTCGTCGTAGTCGCCCGCCGCGTCGCAGCCCAGGTCGTCCGGGAAGTCGGTGGTGCCGTCCCCGTCGTCGTCGAGCCCGTTGCCGCAGGCCGGCAACACACCGGGATCATTCTCGTTTCCGTCACCAGGGCCGCCACAGCCGGGGTCGCTGGGGTAGTCGGTCAGGCCGTCCCCGTCGTCGTCGTCCCCATTGCTGCACGCCGCGTCCATGGCCGGATCGGCCTCGTCGTCGTCCCCCGCCGCCTGGCAGCCGGGATCGGCGAGATCGATCAGCGCGTCCTCGTCGTCGTCGCGCCCGTTGGCGCAGGCCGGACGCCGAGCGGGGTCCTCCTCGGTGAAGTCCTGGTCCGAGGTGCAGCCGGGATCGAGGATGTCGATGAAGCCGTCCCCGTCGTTGTCGATGCCATCCCCGCAGAGCCGCGGCGGATCGGTCTCGTCGTCATCGTCCGGGCCGTCGCAGCCGGGATCCTCGGCGTCGATCACGCCGTCGGCGTCGTTGTCGGCGCCGTCGCTGCACGCGGGCAGGCGGGGGCCCTCATCGGGCTCGGCCATGTCGGGGACGGCCATGTCGAGGATGCCCCGATCGGTGCGCACATCGGCGTCCGGCGTGCCCCGGTCGGGCAGCGGGCCCATGTCCACCGTGGCGTCGACGGTGCCGTCCGCCCGCGGGACCGCGTCCGCTGGCGGCGCCTGGCCTCCCCCACCCTCGTCATCACACGCCACCAGCCCCAGCGCCAGCAGGGCGCTGAGCCACAGTGACGCACCCCCGGCCCGACGCGATCGCGACGTCCGTCCCCAGCTCTTGCTATCCATGCACTCCCTCGAAGTCCCCCGCGGTCTCCGACCCCCTGCCGGTGACCGGGTGAAGATACACCCGGGAGAAGATACACGTTGTCGACGGTTTGTTGCCCCCCTGCCACGGCCCGGCGCGGGACGTGGCCTTCTCGCCCCCGCGGCCGGCTGGTATCGTGCCGCCCGCACACTCCCGTCAGGAGGCCCCATGCTGCCCACAAAGGCGCCGATCCGGCGACCGCTCCTGCTCGCCCTCTGCGTTGCCCTGCTCCCCGCCTGCAAGGATGGCGGCTCCGGCGGCACCGCGGCGTCCCCCGCCAGCGGCGCGGCGCCGGCCTCCGCGGCCCTCGCCCCGGCGGCCGACGAGGCCGTGGCCTTCACCCGGGCCACGCGGGCCCTCGCCCTGCTGCCCGCCGAGACGCTCGCCGTCGGCGTCACGGCCGATCCGGGCGATCTGCTGCGGCGCCTCGGCCGCGACGCGGTGGTCAAGGCCATCCCCGCCGAGTACGCCCGCGCCGCGACCGAGGTGCGCACCCACACCGGCGCCGACCTGCTGGACCCCGACCGGTGGGTCGACATCGGCGTCGACCCCCACGCCCCCGCCGGCGCCTTCTTCCTGGGCGCCCGCGACACCGGCGGCTTCTTCTTCAGCTACAGCGACGAGGCGAAGCTGGTCGCGATGATGCAGAAGGTCGGCGGCGACCGGGTCGAGATCCGCACCGTCGGCACCGCGAAGCTCGTCGGCCCCCCGCGCCGCGACCCGGTCATCGTCCTGCGCGACGGCGTCGGCTTCATCGTCGCGGGCCGCCGCCCCTGGGTCGAGGCGTGGGCCCACGAGATCGCCACGGTGGCGCCCAAGGCCTCCCTGGCCGAGGACGAGGCCTTCGTCAAGGCCAGCGGCGCGCTGAAGTTCGGTCGTGATTTCGCGGGCTTCCTGGCCACCCAGCGCCTGGGCGACTTCGCCCTCGACGTCATGTCGCGCCAGGAGGGCAGCGCCGTCCTCGATCGCTTCATCGCCAGCGCCCGCGAGCGCGGCGACCAGGAGGCCGTCGACGAGTTCACCCGCCGCAAGGAGCGCGGCAGCGGCCGGGCGGGCGAGCGCATCGCCGCCGGGGCCATCAAGGCCATGATCATCGGCGGCATGGGCCCCCTGGTCGTCGGCGGGCGCGTCGAAGACGACGTCGTCCGCGTCGGGATCGACATGGGCCTGGGCGAGGGCGCGCTGCCCCGCCGGGTGCTCCAGCCCGGCGCCGGCGCCTCGCCCCTGGCCGCCCTCGCCGGCCCCGACTTCCTCTTCATGGTCGGCGCCCGCGCCAACGTCGACGGGATCATCGGCCTGATCCGCAGCATCGCGCTGGCCGTGGGCGAGGCCGACGACCTGGAGCGCGAGCGCCAGGCCTTCCGCGAGCTGTTCGGGGTCGACTTCGAGGCCGACATGGTGCGCGCCCTCTCCGGCGACGCCGGGGTGGCCGTCTTCGAGCAGGATCCCACCGCCACCGATCAGCGCCGGCTGGGCATGGTGGCCCACGGCGGCGTCGCCAACGTGGCCGCCATGGGCAAGTCGCTCCAGGCTCGCCGCCTTCCCCGAGGCCCGCGAGATGTTCACCACCGTGCCGGGCGGCTTCCGCCTCACCCCACGACTGGCACCCCATCGAGCTGCGCACCGGCGAGACGCTCTACATCACCACCGATCTCAAGGCCCTGGAGCGCAAGAGCACCGACGGCATCACCGCCGGCCTGGCGGCGCTGCTGACGAAGCCGGGCTTCTCGGCCCTCGGCGCCCTCGACCTGCGGCGGACCGTGGCCTTCACCATGCTCCGCGAGGGCGACTGGGAGCCCCCCGAGCCCGAGGTCCCCGCCGACTCCCCCGCCGCCCAGGCCGCCCTCAAGGAGTGGCAGGCCATCCAGGCCGAGATGAGCGCCGACCGCAAGGCCCGCCGCGAGGCCAACAACGCCTCCATCGACCGCATGCTCTCGCCCCTCGGCCACCTGGCCCTGGGCCTGCGCCTCACCGACCACGGCCTGGAGGGCGAGGGCGGCCTCTTCCTGCGGCAGAGCACCGTCGCCCAGGCCTTCGCCAGCCTCGCGCGCGAGGCCGTCGCCCAGGATCAGCGCCAGCGGGACGCGTACAAGAAGACCGATGACCTGTACCGCCGCCTCGGCGAGGCCCGCCAGCGCATCCAGGAGGCGGACGGCGGCGCGAAGGAAGCCGCGCCGGAGGCCGCCCCGGAGGACGACGGCAAGATGGGCGAGCCCCCGGCCATCCGCGAGCCCGCCCCCGACGAGAAGGAGTGAGCCCGCCCGCAACCTGCGGACTCTCTTCGACTTTCTGGCCCCGAGGCAGTGAAGGACCGGCCCATGGCCCATGACGACGACCGCGATCCCGAGGAGGCCGCCTTCCTCGCGGCCTACGATCCCAGCGCCTTCGAGCGCCCCTCGGTGGCGGTCGATGTCGCCCTGATCTCGGCGTTCGATGGCGCGCTGCACGCCCTGCTCCTGCGCCGCGACCAGCACCCGCACCGCGGCCGGTGGGCCCTGCCCGGCGGGTTCGTGCGCATGCACGAGTCCCTGGAGGAGGCCGCCAGCCGCCTGCTGCGCGAGAAGGCGGCCCTCACCGATGTCTTCGTCGAGCAGCTCTTCACCTTCGGCGACCCCGACCGCGACCCGCGCATGCGCGTCCTCGCCGTCACCTACTACGCCCTCGTCCACCCGGCCCGGTTCAAGGAGGCCCTCGAGACGGTCGAGGGCCTGGAGCTCGGCCGCCTGATCGTGCCCTGGGAGGGCGAGACGGGCGGCCCGGTCGACGTCGAGGGCCCCCAGGGCGGCGAGCGGCCCATGGCCTTCGACCACGCCGACATCCTCGGCATGGCCGTCAAGCGCATCCGCGGCAAGCTGGACTACAGCCCCATCGGCTTCCAGCTCTTGCCCCCCACCTTCACCCTGCGGGAGCTGCAGGAGGTGCACGAGACCATCCTGGCCCGGCCCCTCAACAAGGACAGCTTCCGTCGCCGCATGCTGGCCACGGGCCTGCTGGAGGCCACGGGCGAGCGCGAGCACGCCGTCGGCCACCGCCCCGCCGAGCTCTACCGCTTCGTCCGCCGCTCCGCGGTCTGACCCGCCGGGGCCGCCCCGCGACCGCCGGCGAGGCGCGCGCGGCGAGCGCCTGAAGACCGCCGCCTTGACTTAGATGGAACATGCATATATGCTTCTCGCATTGAAGGTCGCGGGTCCACAGCCCGCCCACGCGAGGAGGTTCCCCATGGCCGAGATCCGCCGCTTCCTCTGGATGCGCCACCTGCGCAGCGAGAACTCCATGCAGGCCCTGCGCTTTCGCAAGGGCCGCCTCGTGGCCAGCGGCCGCGGCATGGCGTTCTGGTTCTACCCCATGAGCACCAGCGTCGCCGAGGTCCCCCTCGACGACCGCGAGCTCACCTTCCTGTTCCACGGCCGCTCCAGCGACTTCCAGGACGTCGCCGTCCAGGGCGTGGCCACCTGGCGCATCCTCGATCCCGAGCGCGCGGCGGCCCGCCTCGACTTCTCCCTCGACCTGGGCAAGGGCACCTGGCTCAAGACGCCCATCGAGCAGCTCGAGTCGGTGCTGACGGGCATGGCCCGCCAGGCCGCCAGCCGCCACCTGGCCGAGCGCCCGGTGCAGCAGCTCCTCACCGAGCCCCTCGACGCGGTGCAGACCCGCATCGCCGAGGGCATCCTGGGCGCCGAGACGCTGACCGAGATGGGCATCGGCGTGGTGGCCGTGCGGGTGAGCGCCATCACCCCGACCGCCGAGCTGGAGAAGGCGCTCATGACGCCCGAGCGCGAGCGCATCCAGCAGACGGCCGACGAGGCCACCTTCAGCCGCCGGGCCATGGCCGTGGAGAAGGAGCGCGCCATCGCCGAGAACGAGCTGAAGAACAAGATCGAGCTGGCCCGCCGCGAGGCCCAGCTCATCGAGCAGAAGGGCACCAACGAGCGCCGGCGCGTCGAGGAGGATGCGGCCGCCAAGGCCATCGACGTCGAGGCCAGGGCGCGCCGCACCGCCATCGAGGCCGAGGCCCAGGCCGGTCACATCCGGCTGGTCGAGGGCGCCAAGAACGAGGCCGAGGCCCAGCGCCTCGATGTCTTCCGCGGCCTGCCGACGTCGGTCATCCTCGGCATGGCCGCCCAGGAACTCGCCGGAAAGCTCAACAAGATCGAGCACCTGAACCTGTCGCCCGAGATGTTCGGCCCCCTCGTCCAGCGGCTGATGCAGGCCGGCGCCGACCGCCTGGAGGTCACGAAGTGACCACCAGCCTGCCCCCGCGGCTCGTGGTCGTGCACCGCGAGACCGACCTGGAGCTGCTGCTCCAGCGCCACGGCACGCGGGGCCAGGCCGAGTTCTGGCTCAAGAGCCGCGGCCGCGACATCGCCGAGGTCGACGCCCGCCATGCCGCCTTCGAGGCCGCCTGGCAGACGGTCTTGAGCGGCATCCCCACGAGCTGGCGGCAGGCCCGCGTCAAGCGCCAGGACTTCGACCGCTTCCTCTTCGAGCCCGGTGACACCGTCCTCGCGGTCGGCCAGGACGGCCTCGTGGCCAACGTGGCCAAGTACCTCGATGACCAGATCATCGTCGGCATCAACCCGGCACCCCGGGAGTACGAGGGCGTCCTCGTCCGCCACGCCCCCCGGCTGGGGTTGATGGCCGCCATCGGCCACGCCACCCGTCGCTTCCAGGGCAAGCCCGAGAGCGGTGTCGAGGCGCGCACCATGGTCCAGGCGGACCTCGACGACGGCCAGCGGCTGGTGGCCCTCAACGAGATCTTCGTCGGCCACCGCACGCACCAGAGCGCGAAGTACCGGATTCGCCTGGGGAACCTGAGCGAGCGGCACTCCTCGTCGGGCCTGATCATCACCACCGGCACCGGCGCCACCGGCTGGGCCCGCAGCGTCCACCGCGGCCGCGTCACGCCCGTCACCCTGCCCGCCCCCACCGAGCCGCGCCTCGCCTTCTTCGTCCGCGAAGCCTGGCCCAGCGTCGCCACCGGCACCGACCTGACCGACGGCACCCTCGGCCCGGGCGAAGTGCTGGAGATCACGTCAGAATTCAACGAAGACGGGGTCATCTTCGGCGATGGCATCGAGACGGATCACCTGGGCTTTCACTGGGGCATGACCGCCCGCATCGGCATCTCACCGCGGACGCTGCGCCTGGGCTGAGCGCGCGGCGGCGGGCACCCTCAGCCGTCGGCCTCGAGGGTCAGGCAGACCGAGTTGATGCAGTAGCGCAGGCCCGTCGGCGGCGGGCCGTCCGGGAAGACGTGCCCGAGGTGGGCATCGCAGGTGCGGCACCGCACCTCGACGCGGCGCATGCCGTGGCTGGTGTCGGTCAGCTCCACGAGGCGCGAGCCCTCCAGCGGCTCGAAGAAGCTGGGCCAGCCGCACCCGGCGTCGAACTTGGCGTCCGACCGGAAGAGGGGCGTCTCGCAGCAGAGGCAGCGGTAGGTGCCGGGGGTGGTGGTGGCCCAGTACGCGCCGGTGAAGGGCCGCTCGGTGCCGGCGCGGCGGGCGACCTGGAAGGCCAGGGGGGAGAGCAGGGCCTGCCACTCGGCGTCGGTCTTCTGGATGCGGGGTGCGGTCATCTCGAGCCTCCTTGGCGCCATGACGCCCCATCTACGTCGACGGTCGCGCGACGTTTCGGGGCTCTGGGCCATCCTTGCTTTCCCCTGGCCGGTCGGCTAGAGCAGTGCACAAGAAGGAGGGAGGGTGTACGTGGTGGTCGGGCGCAGACTGCTCTGGCTGGTGGCTCTGCTGGGTTGCTCGCCAGGGGCTCCCGTACGGCCCCTGTTGCCCCGGACCAGCCCGCCGCCGCCCGATGTCGACGCGCTGCTGGCGCCGCTGACGCCGCCCGAGCCCACCTCCCTCGAGGGTCGCATCCAGGCCGCCCTGGCGGCGCTGCGGTCCAGGGATCCCGATGGCACACGCTGGGTGCCCGCCGACTGGAGCGCTCCCCACCCGCGCTTCGTCTGGCAGGAGGGCATGGCGCGCAACCTCGAGCCCGTGCTCGGGCTCTGCGACCAGGTGCGCGACGAGGCCGTCGCCGGCGTCCCCTGCCCCGCCCTGGCCGAGTCCGTCGAGCGGGCCGCCCAGGCCGGCGCCGCCCTCCAGGCCGTGCCGCAGCCCCTCGACGATGCGTCGCGGACCACGCTGCGCGGCGCGCTGGTCGCGAGCGGCCTGCGCAAGGCCATGGATCCCCAGGAGAAGCTGCGACCGGAGGTGGTCGACGGGCTGGTGCCCGGCCCCAAGCGGGCCACGTCGGCGGCCGAGCTGACCGCCTGGGCTCGCCTGCGCGACGCCCGCGACGCGGCCCTCGCCGAGGTGGAGGTGCAGGCGTTTCGGGTGCTGCTCGCCTACGGCTGGCAGGTGCGCGGCCAGTACGCCGCCGATCACTGGCAGCGGGTGACCGACCGGCGCGCGTGGATCGCCGCCCGCAACCGGTCGCGCAAGGAGGCCCCCGCCGACCCCGACTGGCCGGCCTCCGCCGCCGAGGCCGGGCCGCTGGCCATGGCGCGGCTCTTCCGCCAGCTCAACCACAAGCCCGCGGCGGACGTGGTCGCCGAGCTGCGCCCCCGGGGCGACCAGTACACGCGGCTGGTCAAGGCCCACGCCCGCCTCCGGCAGGTGGTCGAGGCGGGCGGCTTCGTCAGCGTGCCGGTGCTCGACGGGGTGGGGCCCGGCAAGCGCCACAAGGGCATCCCCGCCCTGCGCACCCGGCTGGCCCAGGAGGGGTTCGACGCCCCGCCTGCGGATCCGCGCCACCCCGACGTCCTGGATCCGCCGCTCCAGACGGCGCTCATGCTCTACCAGCAGGTGCACCTGGTCCGGACGCCCCGGCCCCGCATCGGGCCCGAGACGCGCAAGCTGCTGGCCATCGCCGCGGGGGTGAAGCGCGATCGGGTGGCGAGCGCGCTCCAGGCGTGGCGGCAGGCGCTGCCGCGGCCGTCCACCTACGTGCAGGTCAACATCCCCGACTACCACGTCGAGCTGTGGAAGAACGGCAAGCGCCTCGATCGCATCCGCGTGGTGGTCGGCAGCGGCAAGCGCAAGTGGGAGGACGGCAAGCCGACGCGCCCCAACGCCACCCCCACCTTCCACGCCGAGATCCAGCAGGTCGTGTACCGGCCGTACTGGAACATCCCCCAGCGCATCCTGGAAGAGGAGGTCCTGGAGGAGGAGGCGCGGGATCTGAGCCCCGAGGAGCAGATCTCGTGGCTGGAGGCCAAGGGCTACGAGGTGGTCAAGCCGGGCTCGAAGTGGCAGTACGTCCGCCAGCTCCCGGGCAGCGCGAACCCCCTGGGCCAGGTGAAGATCCTCTTCCCCAACGAGCATGACGTGTACCTGCACGACACGCCCGCCAAGAGCCTCTTCCGGCAGCCGGTGCGGGCCTACAGCCATGGCTGCATGCGCGTGCAGGAGCCGCTGCGGCTCGCCCGTTCGCTGCTGGAGCTGACCGGCCAGTACGACGATGATCAGGTGCAGCGCTGGCTGCGCGAGGACGAGCAGGAGATCGTCACCCTGCGCGAGCCCATCGACATCTTCGTGGAGTATGTGCCGGTGCACGTCGACGACGCCGGCCGCACCTGGTTCTTGCCCGACGTCTACGACCGCGGCACGACGGTCGCCGAGCAGACCGCCCAGGCCAGCCGCAAGTAGTCAGAAAGACGGCACTTTTACCTCAGGCAGCGGCTCGGGAGCCCGATCGGGGTAGAGGGGCCGCACCGGCGCGAGCTGCTGGGCGAACACCGCCGGATCGCTGGTCGGGCGCTCGCAGCGGCCGGCCTCGCAGACGTACGCGGTGGGCTGGCCGCCCTGCAGATCCTTGCCGTCCACCAGGGGCACCCGATCGGCGCCCACCCGCGGCCCGTCGAGCAGCAGGACCAGGACCCGATCGGGCAGCCAGGTGCGGCGCAGGACCGCCAGCAGCGGCTCGGCGGCCGCGCGATCGGGCGCGACGATGACGATCTCGCGCATGCGATCGAGGGCCATGTCGAGGGCGGCCAGCAGGCGCGGCGCCCCGGGTGAGGCCAGTACTCGCCCGAGGGAGGCCAGCAGGCGGTCGGCCCGAGCGCGGAAGGCCGCGTCCCCGGTGAGCTCGGCGAGCCGCAGCAGGTTGCTCGCCGCGACGGAGTTGCCCGCCGGGAGGGCGCCGTCGTAGTCGGGCTTCTCCCGCACCGGCAGGGCGTCGGCCGCGTGGGCGGTCGCCCCCGTGAGGAAGTAGCCCCCGACCGGATCGGCGTGCTCGGCGTCGAGGACGGCCTGGAGCGCGCGCGCCTGGTCCAGCCGCCGCGGATCGCCGGTCGCCTCGAACAGCGTCAGCAGGCCCTCGATGACGAAGCCGTAGTCCTCCAGCACGGCGGCGTGCTTCGCCTGCCCGTCCTTCCACGTCCGCCGCAGGTGGTCGCCGTCGACCCGCAGCGCGGTCCAGAGGAAGTCGGCCGCCCGCTGGGCCGCCTCCAGATAGCGCGCCTCGCCGAAGACCAGCCCGCCCGTGGCCAGCGCGTGGATCATCAGGCCGTTCCAGGCGGTGATGATCTTGGTGTCCTTGAGGGGGGGCGGGCGCTTCGCCCGCGCGGCGTAGAGGAGGGGCCGGGCAGCGTCGACCTCGGCCAGGAGCGCCGCGGGCGTCTGCCCCACCCGCCGGGCGACGGCCTCCGGGCTGCTCGGGGTGTGGAGGACGTTGCGGCCATCCAGATCCCCGCCGGCATCGATGGCGAACCAGGCCGAGACCACCGCGCCCCGGGCGGGGCCGAGCACGGCATCGACCTCGGCGGGCGTCCAGGTGAAGAACCAGCCCTCCTCGTCGTGGCCGGCCGGGGTGCGGCTGTCGGCGTCCGTCGCCGAGTAGAACCCGCCCTCGGGCGCCGTCATCTCGCGCAGCACGTAGTCGAGGGTGTCGCGGGCCACCTGCCCGAGCGCGTCATCGCCGGTGATCTGGAAGGCGTCGGCGTACAGCACCGCGAGCTGGGCGTTGTCGTACAGCATCTTCTCGAAGTGCGGCACATGCCACCGGCCATCCACGGCGTAGCGGTGGAAGCCGCCCCCCACCTGATCCCAGAGACCGCCGGCCCGCATCGATCGCAGCGTGTGCAGCACCATGGCCAGCGCCGCCGGATCACCCGTCCGTCGGTGGTAGCGCAGCGCGAGCGCGGGGGCGGCGGGCCGCGGAAACTTGGGCGCCCGGCCGAAGCCCCCGAAGCGGGCGTCGTACTGCCGCGCCAGCCAGCGCACCGCCCCCTCGATGGCCTCGGGGCCGGGGACGTCCGCGGGGGGCGCCGGCTCAGCAAGCGCCCGCATTTGCTGGGAAATCTCGACAGACTTCGCCATCAGCCCGGCGCGATCGTCCCGCCAGCCCTCGGCGATCTCGTGCAGGATCTCCCAGAAGCCACGCCGGCCCCCCCGCTCACCCGCGCGGGGCGGGAAGTAGGTGCCCCCGAAGAACGGCGCGCGCTCCGGGGTCATGACCACGGTCATGGGCCAGCCCCCCTGCCCGGTCAGCGCCTGCACGGCGTGCATGAAGAGCGAGTCGATGTCGGGCCGCTCCTCCCGGTCCACCTTGATGGCGATGAAGTGGGCGTTGATGTAGGCGGCGATCTCCAGGTCCTCGAAGGACTCCCGCTCCATCACATGGCACCAGTGGCAGGTGGAGTACCCCACCGAGAGGAGGATGGGGCGATCCAGCGCGCGGGCGGCGGCGAACGCCTCGTCCCCCCAGGGCCACCAGTCCACCGGGTTGTGCGCGTGCTGCAGGAGGTAGGGGCTGGTCTGGGCGATGAGCCGGTTGAGGAACCGCGGCTGGCCGTCCGGGGCCAGGTGCTCGGTGCGCGGCTTCCACGCGGGCCCACGGGCGCGCAGGGCCTCCACGAGCCGACCGATCTCGGCCGCCGATCGGGGCGGCGCCCCCGGCGGGCTGTAGGCCGCCGCCTCCACCACCACGCCGACCGTCTCGGGGCTGGTCGCCGGCGCCGGGGGCGCGCTCGACGGCGGCGCCTCCCCCTCGGCCGCGGGCGGGGTGCACGCCACCAGCCAGAGCGCGACCCCCAGGATTCCTCGACCCATCGCTGGCCTCCTCTCCGGGTTGGCCCTGCTCGTCACTCTTCGGCATCATTCGCGACGCGGGACCGTTTGCCAACCGAGGAGGTCGCATGGATCAGGCCCAGACCCGACGACTCGTCACCCGCCTGCGCCGGGTGGCGGGGCAGGTCGAGGGCTCGCCCGGATGGTCGAGGAGGGGCGCGACTGCCTGGAGGTGCTCGACCAGGTGGCGGCGGCCCGGGCCGCGCTGGGCCGCGTCGCCTCCGTGGTGCTGGAGGGCCACGTCCACCAGTGCGTCACCGACGCGGTGCTGGGGACGAGCCGGCCCGCCGGGCCGAGACGCTCGACGCGCTGCTGGGCGTGCTGGAGCGCTACGGCGCCTTCGGGCGGAGCTCGTGATGGGCGCCCTCGTCGCGCTGCTGCTCGCCCTCGCCGCCGACGCCCCGCCGGAGGCGCGCTGCCTGATCGAGGCCTACCCCGACCACCTCTGCGGGGCGACGGCCACCGAGCTCGTCTGGTGCGATGGCAGCCGCATGCCCTGGCGCGAGCGGCCCGAGTCGATCACGTCGTTCGAGGCCCGGCTCGATCAGGCCGATCTGCGCGACCAGCTCGACCAGCGCTACCCCCTCGCCGGCGCCTGGCGGCCCCCGCCGGCCCCCGATCACGACCCCGGGCGGCTGCGTTCCGAGGCGTTCTTCCGCAAGATGTATGGCGGCACTGCCGCCGAGGTGGAGCGCAAGACGGCGGTGATCCGGTGGTTTGGCCACAAGCTGCGGGTCACCACCGTCAACGGCGTCCACGAGAAGCTGGCCGCCGTGGCCGCCGAGCTGGCGACGCTGCCCCCCGCCCAGCAGAAGTACTTCACCACCCCCTCGGGCACCTTCGTCTGGCGCGCCATCAAGGGCACGGACGGCAAGCGCATGAGCATGCACAGCTTCGCCATCGCCATCGACATCGGCGTCCAGCACGCCGACTACTGGCGGTGGGCGAAGCCAGGGCCCGACGGGCGAGCGGCCTGGCGCAACCAGTTCCCCGACGCGGTGGTCGCGGTGTTCGAGCGGCACGGCTTCATCTGGGGCGGGAAGTGGGACCACTTCGACACGATGCACTTCGAGTACCGGCCCGAGCTGCTGCACCCGGCCTGCGTCGCCACGACGCCCTGAGCGTCAGCGGCGGCGACGCCCGCCCCGCGTGTCATCGGCCTCCAGCAGGTCGCCGTCGAAGGTGAGGCCGCCCGCGGTCACCGGGGCAGCCGGGCGGACGGGGGGACGCCGGCGGGTGGGCCGGGCGGTGGGCGCCGGGGGCGCGGCCACCTCGGGGATGGCCGGCTCCGACGCGAGCGCCACCGGCATGGGCAGGGCAGCCTCGATCGACTCGGGTGCGCTGGCCACCTCCGGGATGGGCGCGGGCGGCGCCAGGATGGGGGCCGGCGGCGGCGCGGGCCGCAGGATCAGCGCGAGGGCGACGGCGGTGGCGCACACCACCGGCAACCCCACGACCACCAACCAGAATCCGCCCGATCGCGCGGGGGGAGCGACCAACGCCGGCGACTCCGGCAGGGGGGCGGCGACGGCCTCGATGACGGGCGGGGCGACCTCGGCCGGCGGCGCGAGCCGGGCGGTCCGGGCATCGGCGATGAGCTGCTGGCGCCGGGCCTCGGCCTCGATGCGGGCCTGCACCTGGGCGGCCTCGCGGGCGGCCCGGGCCGCCTCGGCGTGGGCCTCGGCGGCCTCACGGGCGGCCCGCTCGGCGGCCAGGGCGGCCGCTTCCGCCTGGCCGTCGGCCTCGACCTCGGCGCGGACATCGGCGAGCAGATCACGGGAGAACGTCGGCTTTGCCATGGTGACCTCGGCTGTGCTGGCTGGCTCGCCCTTCCACGGGCGGGCCCGGCGATGGATCTACGGGGCCAGCACGCCGATGTGTCGGGCTCAGCCCTCGGCGAGCCAGCGGGCCGCCTGGCGGGCGTAGTAGGTGAGGATGACGTCGGCGCCGGCCCGCCGGATGCCCATCAGCGCCTCCAGGACCACCTTGCGTTCGTCCAGCCAGCCGTTCTGGCTGGCCGCCTTCAGCATGGCGTACTCCCCGCTCACCTGGTAGGCGGCGACGGGCAGGCTGGTGGCCTCCCGGACCCGCCGGATGATGTCGAGGAACGGCCCGGCGGGCTTCACCATCACCATGTCGGCGCCCTCGGCCTCGTCGAGGGCCACCTCGCGCAGGGCCTCGCGGCTGTTGGCCGGGTCCATCTGGTAGGTCTTCTTGTCGCCGAACCGCGGGGCCGAGTCGAGGGCGTCGCGGAAGGGGCCGTAGAAGGCGGACGCGTACTTCGCGGTGTAGGCCAGGACCGAGACCTGGGTGTGGCCGGCGGCGTCGAGGGCCCGACGGATGGCGCCCACGCGGCCGTCCATCATGTCGCTCGGCGAGATGACATCGGCCCCGGCGTCCGCCTGGCACAGCGCCTGCCGGCAGAGCACCTCGACGGTCTCGTCGTTGAGGATCATGCCGCTCGGCGAGACGATGCCGTCGTGGCCGTCCGACGAGTACGGATCCAGCGCCACGTCGGTGACGACGGTCAGATCGGGCAGGCGAGCCTTGAGCTGCCGGATGGCCTCGGGGACGAGCCCGCTCGGGTTGAAGGCCTCCTCGCCACGGGCCGACTTCAGGGCCTCGGCCACCGCCGGGAAGAGCACGACCGCGCGCACGCCCTCCGCCCAGGCCCCCTCCACCTCCTCCAGCAGCGCCGGGAGGCTGAGGCGGGCGACGCCCGGCATGGAGCGGATGGGCTGCACATCGTCGCCCGCGTGGATGAAGAGCGGGTAGATGAAGTGCGCCGGCGTCAGAAAGGTCTCGCGCACCGCGTCCCGGACCCAGGACGACTTGCGGTTGCGCCGCGGCCGGTGCGGCAGATCGAGCATCGGACCTCCTCGTGGGTGCCATCGACCTCACCGGCCGGGCCGGCGAGGGTTCTCAGTAAGCGCCAGGATGGTCGCAGCCGGCAAGGGCGAAACCCGCGCCCACCCCCGGCCTCGGGCGAGCCGATCTTTACCGACCGCGGGCGGACGTGCTACTTCGCCCCCGAGGAGGACCCCCATGCAGCCGACCGAGGCGGTGGACAAGCTCGTGGCCTGGCTGGCCCGGCGCGGACTCAAGGTCACTCGCCAGCGGCGCTTGATCACGGAGGTGTTCTTCGACCAGATCCACCGCGAGTCCCACCCCACGGTGGAGGACCTCTACATGCGGGTCCGCGACCAGGACCCCGGGGTCGGGCACGCCACGGTCTACCGCACCCTCCGCCTCCTCGTCGAGAGCGGGCTGGCCTCTCCCAGCCGCCTCGGGGACGACCAGGTCCGCTACGAGCCCGAGATCCCCGGCGCCCACCACGACCACCTCGTGTGCTCCGAGTGCGGCGCCATCCTGGAATTCGAGGACGAGCGCATCGAGGCCCTCCAGGAGGAGGCCGCCGCGCGCCTGGGCTTCAAGCTGGTCGACCACCGCATGGTCCTCTACGGACAGCCCACCGAGTGCCCGCCGGACGTGTGTCGCCGAGGTCGGGGTGAGAGAGCGCCCCATCGCGGCCATCGACATCGGATCGAACTCCATCCACCTCACGGTCGCCCGGGTGGTGGACGGACGGATCGAGACGCTGCTGGTGCTGAAGGACGCCGCGCGCCTGGCCGCGCAGCTCGACCGCGACCGCATGCTGGCCGAGGACGCCATCGACAAAGCCGTCGCCACGCTCGGGCGGTTCCGCGACCTGGCCAGCATTCACCAGGCCGAGCTGCGCGCGACGGCCACCGCCACCCTGCGCGCCGCCCGCAACCGCGACGTCTTCATCGAGCGCGCCGCCCGGGACGCCGGCGTCCGGGTCGAGCTCATCAGCGGCAACACCGAGGCCCGGCTGACCTACCTGGGCGTCCGCCACGGGCTGCCGCGGCTGGAGGGGCGCCCGGTCTTGACGGTCGACGTCGGCGGCGGCTCCACGGACCTGGCGCGTGGCTCGCGGGCCATGCCCGACATGACGGCCTCGGCCGCCGTGGGCTCCCTCGCCATCGCCCACCGCTACCTCGAAGATCCCGTCACCCGCCCCAAGGTCAAGAAGGCCCGCCAGGCCATCGAGGACGCCCTCGCCGGCCCCGTGCGGGCCATCCGGGCGGGAGGCTTCACCGACGCGGTGGCCACCTCTGGCAGCATCCAGCGCCTCGCGCGCCTGCTCGAGCCCGACGCCCGCTCGCTGCACGGGCGCACCGTCACGGTGCAGCAGCTCGACGAGATCACCCGCGACCTCGCCCAGGCCCGCACATCGACGGACCGGCGCCGGCTGCCCGGCATGGATCCCGAGCGGGCCGACTCCCTCCTCGGCGGCGCCCTCGTCTTCCAGGTCCTGGGCCGGCTGCTCGGGGTCGAGACGTGGACGGTCTCGGTCACGGCCCTGCGCACGGGCGTCGTCATGGACACCTGGCGGCGGCGCCACACGTCCGGCCCCCCGGGCAACCCCGGACTCCCAACCTTCTGATCACACTGATCTTTCGGGCGTCAGTCCTGCCAGAGCGCGTCGAGATCGGCCGGCAGCGCCGCCTGGAAGCGGCGCGTCGCCCCCCGCCAGGGCAGCTCCACCTCGGCCGCATGCAGCGCCTGCCGCGGGTGCCCGAGCCGGGCCAGCTCAGCCGGCGTCAGCGCCCGATCCAGGTGCGCCAGGAAGAGCCCCTCGTCGGGTCCGTAGAGCTTGTCGCCGACGATGGGGTGCCCCTCCAGGGCCAGGTGCACGCGGATCTGGTGCTGCCGCCCCGAGATCGGGCGCGCCTCGATGAGGCTGCGGCGCCCCCCGCGGGCCACCACCTTGAGGGCCGTCACGGCCGAGAGGTCGCCGGGCCCCATCTTGATGCGCACCTCGCTGTCGGCCGCCGGCCCGAGGGGCTGATCCACCGTGCGGGCGTCCCATGACGGGCGGCCCTCCACCACGGCGAGGTACCGCTTCCTGACCTGCTGATCGACGAAGAGCTGCTTGAGAGTGCGGATGGCCAGGGCATGGCGCCCGCAGAGCAGGACGCCCGAGGTCTCGACGTCCAGCCGGTGGGCCGGCTCCGGGCGCGGCACCCCCTCGGGGGTCGTCGAGGCGAGCCAGTGGGTGACCGTGCGGACGAACCGGCTCGCGGTCGGGTGGACGGCGAGATCCGGCGGCTTGGCCAGGACCAGCAGATCGGTGTCCGCGTGCAGGACGACCGGCGCCGAGGTCTCCGCCTCCCCGTCCGGGAGTGGGCGCTCCACCCAGAGGCGCTGCCCGGCCCGGACGGTCTGGCTCTTGCGCAGGCTGCGCTCCGGCTCGTCCAGATCGACGACCCGCAGCCGCGCGGCCCGGGCTCGGGACAGCCGGTGGATGCGGAGGGACAGGAAGAGATCGAGGCGCAGGCCGGCGGAGCCGGGATCCACCTCCAGCAGCCAGCCGGCCCCGGCAGGCGGATCAGGGGTCAATCGGCGACGATCCGCACCGTCAGCCGGGCGCCGCCCGTGGTCAGATCGGCGGTGCTGGCGTTGACCGTGGCCAGGGCCGAGCGGCCCCGCGCCTTGGTGACCGTGAACCGGGCCAGCTCGTCGCCGTTCTTGAACAGCGTGCCCCGCGCGCCCTTGCCCAGATCGATGTCCCCATCGAGGCGGATGGAGATGGTGGCGGAGCGCCCATCCTCGGAGGGCACGACCCGCACGACGGAGCCGGTGACCGACGCCTTCGCGGCTGGCGGCGGCGCCGGGGCGGCGGTCACGGGCGCCCGCACCACCACCGGCGGCGGCGCCGGGGGCCTCCGGTGGCGGGCGCCGCGACGGGCGCCCGCTTCTCGACGCAGCCACGGCGCGTCAGCACCTGCCCCGACGGGCAGACGCAGCGGTGCCGCGCAGCGTGGCCGACGGGCGACTTCGGCTCGGGATCCTGGGGCTCCTCCTCGACGGGCTCGCGCTCGACCGGGGCGGCCTCCACCCGCCGGGGCTCCGGCTGGCCCGGATCAGGCGCGAGGCGCGCGCCGATGCTGTAGGTGGAGCGCCCGTCGGCCACGAACGTCCGCACGAAGTACTTGTTGGGGACCTTGTCGACCTCGACCTCGAAGCTGTAGCTCGTCTGGTTGGCCATGACGAGCCGGCGGTCGAGGCGCTTGCCGAACTCATCGAAGAGCTCGATCTCGCCGCCCTTCAGGTCCTCGGGGGCGTCCATCCCCACGTCGACCCGCAGGCCCCCCTTGTCGACCACGTCGATGTACTTCAGTCGGTGTTGTCCCCCGCGGCGCCATCCGCGAGTCGGTCATCGTCCGGTCGAGGAAGAGGGCGAGCGCCTGATCACGCGCCTGGTCGCCACTCGCTCTTCGAGTCCATGGAGCCGGCCACCGCCCCGCAGCCCATGAGGCCCGCCAGCAGCAGCCCGATGGCGCCCCGCTCCCCATCTGCGCGCTCCGCCCGGCTGCACCTTCACGCGGCGGCGGTGGGCGATCTCGGTCAGCGACGCGGTGCACTGCGCCTGCAGGAGGCGCGCTCGTTCGCCTTGTCCACCTTCAGGCGGGCGTAGGCGCTGCCGTCGTCATCGACCACGAAGCCTTCGGCGCCGACCTGGATGCCCGTCCTCGGTGCCCTTGTTGATCAGATGATGCTGCCCTTCTTGCCCCGGCTGTCGATGATCCGGTTGATGGTCGCCGACACCGCTTAGGCCCCGCCACGGGAGGCGGCCCGTCGGTGCGGGGGCGGGAGGCTCGCCCGTCGGGACGGGCCGCGCGCCGCCGCCGCCGGTGGGACGCCGCGTCCCGCCACCGGGCCGGCGCCCGCCGTCGACCGCCACGGGCCGCACGTCGTCGCCACCGGGCGGGATGCCCATGCCCGGATCGAGCAGCACCTGCCCTACATCCACGGGCCGGACGTCCTCTTCCTGGGGCGGCTGGTAGTCGAAGGCCTGGAACTTCGCCTCGATGGTGTAGACGCTCGAGCCCTTCTCCGTGTAGAGCCGCACGAAGTGCGTCCCGGGCTCCACGCGCAGCTCCACCTCGTCCTTCTCGAGCTCGGGCGAGTGGCGCCGCGAGTCCAGCAGCGCGCCGAAGCGGTCGCGGACGTCGACCACCGCGTCCACCTTCTTGTGCTCGTCCCAGAACACGGTCAGCTTCAAGAAGCCGCGATCGGTGACCTTGAAGAACTTCCAGTCGGTGTTGTCGCCGTCCGGCGCCGACAGGAAGTCGTCCATGAGCTTGTCGACGAAGAGCTGCTCGGCGCCCGAGCGATCGGCATCCTTGCCCGACGCGGAGTCGGGGCGGATCTCCAGATCACCGCAACCGCCAAGAAGGAGGGCACCCCCGAGGGCGGTACCGAGGACTGTGAAACCGCTGCGAGCGCCCACTTTCGACGCCTCCATCCCCTCTGGTTGCCGGCCGGCCGGGTTCAGGTAGCACCCGGCCTCGACGAGTGTCAAGGCAGCCGCCCCTTCCGAGGCGTTCGGCTTTTCCCGTTGCCGCCGGGCAAGCGACGCTGGCATTCTACGCCGGCTCCCCCGGGGGGCAGTAGCGAGGGAACGCGTGGCCAGGCATCGGATCTTCCGGCAGACATCGGAGACGATCGCCACCCTGCTGGAGGACGGCGTCAAGGAGATCGTCGGCCGAAGCATCCAGGTGGTCAGCGGCCCCCCCTTGCGCGAGAAGTTCACCCGCATGCCGGCTCTGGGCGTCTACCTGTACCGGGTGGGCGTCCGCAAGAAGCGTCGCGAGGAGACCCCGACGCAGGTGCTCCGGATTGACGCGCGCGGTCGGGTCGAGACGTGGTATCAGGATCCATCGGTGCTGATGGATCTTGACTACATGATCACGGCCTGGGCGGATGAAGATGCCGAGCAGCAGGAGCTGCTGGGCACCGCGATGCAGGTCTTGATGAACCACCCCGTGCTGGAGGGGGACATGCTCGAAGGCGACGCCTTCGATCCGGAGACCGCATCCCGATGCGGCCGGTCGAGGAGGCTGTCCGTCGAGTTCCTCATGTCTCTTTGGCGCGGATTCGGTGAGCACCTGCGACCGGCGGTAGGCTATACCTGTCGGGTCCGAATGGAATCGCCGCGGCGGCTCAAGGTCGCCCGGTCGGTGGAAGATGTGGAGATGGGGGTCAACTGGTCCCCGGAACGAGGAACGCGGCGCGCCACGACGGCGCCCGGTTCCGGCACGTAGGAGGATGATGGATGGCGCCTGAGTACTTGTCCCCCGGCGTTTATGTCGAGGAGGTCCCTGGGGCGAGCAAGCCCATCGAGATGGTGGGCACCAGCACGGTCGGCTTCATCGGCGAGAGCCGCAAGGGGCCGGTCAACCAGGTGGTCTTCTGCCCCAACTGGAGCACGTTCACGAAGAACTTCGGCGACTTCGCCGACAGCGGGCACCTGGCCCACGCCGTGTACGGCTTCTTCAACAACGGTGGCGCCCGCTGCTTCGTCCTGAACGTGGGTCAGGGCGAGGCCGACAAGCGGCCCGCCCGGTTCATCGGCTACGACAAGGGCCCCGGCGAGCGCGCCGGCCTCCACCGCCTTCGAGGAGGTCGAGGAGATCGCCCTGGTCTGCGCCCGGGCCAGACCGATCCGGCCATCCAGGACGCGGTGCTCACCCACTGCGAGAAGATGCGCTACCGCTTCGCCATCCTCGATGCCCCCGAGGTCATCGAGTCGGGCGGCGTGGACAAGCTGCCGAAGCCCCGCGACAGCAAGTACGGCGCGTACTACTTCCCCTGGAGCAAGGTCTATGACCCCAACGACGGCGAGATCTACGTGCCGCCGTCCGGGCACATGGCCGGCATCTACGCCCGCTCCGACGCCGAGCGCGGCGTGCACAAGGCGCCCGCGAACGAGATCGTCCGCGGCGCCCTGGGCCTGCGCTACAACATCACCAAGGGCGAGCAGGACATCCTCAACCCCAAGGGGATCAACTGCATCCGTGAGTTCACCAACCGGGGCATCCGGGTGTGGGGCGCGCGGACCATCTCCAGCGATCCGGAGTGGCGCTACGTCAACGTCCGCCGCCTCTTCAACATGGTGGAGAACTCCATCGAGGGCGGCACGCAGTGGGTGGTCTTCGAGCCGAACGACCACATGCTGTGGAAGCGCGTGACCCGCAACATCACCGCGTTCCTCCTGCGCGTCTGGCGGGACGGCGCCCTCTTCGGGGAGTCGCCGGATCAGGCCTTCTACGTGAAGTGCGACGCCGAGACGAACCCGCCGGAGGTCATCGACGCTGGGCAGCTCGTGGTGGAGATCGGAATGTGCCCCACGAAGCCGGCCGAATTTGTTATCTTCCGCATCGGGCAGATGCCGACGGGTGGTGACGTCTCCGAGTGAGGCGCCCGACGTCATCAACCACATCGTGGCGGCCGAAGGGCCGCCCCTAGGAGGACACGATGGCCTTTTCAGATCAGCGTCGGCCTTTTGACCACGTTGGCAATTTCAACTTCATCGTCGAGATCGATGCGGTGTCGGCCGGGGCGTTCAAGAACGTCGACGGGCTGTCGGCCGAGGTCTCGATCGTCGAGTACCAGGACGGCAACGACCTCGTGCTGCGCAAGCGGCCCGGCCGGACCAAGTACGGCGACATCACCCTGAAGCGCGGCTACGTCGAGGACAACAGCCTCTTCAACTGGTTCATGCGCGGCGTCGAGGGCAAGATCGAGCGCAAGAGCGTCTCGATCATCCTGCTCAACAGCGCGGGTGACGAGGTGGTTCGCTACAACCTCTTCGAGGCGTGGCCGAGCAAGTGGAAGGGCTTCACCCTGGACGGCAAGGCCGATGACGCCGCTGTCGAGGAGATCACCTTCTGCGTCGAGAAGTGGGAGCGCGTCATCTCCGAGTCCGCCACGGCGGCTGCGGGCGTGATTCGCTGATCGGCCGAGGCTGACGACCCGAGGGGCCTGGTTCTCCTGGCCCCGCCGTCGGCATCGTTCGGGTACGCGGCGTCCTCCGTGGTGGGGTGACGCCGCGTTCTTGTTCAGGCATCTGGCGCGAGCGAGCGTAACTCCATGGCGTTCCAGACCGAGTTCAACTTCATCCTGCCCAAGGGCTACGTCGATCCCAACGGCGTGCTGCACCGCGAGGGCGTGATGCGCCTGGCCACGGCCAAGGACGAGATCGCGCCGCTTCAGGACTACCGCGTCCAGAAGAACCGGGCCTACCTGGTCATCATCCTGCTCTCGCGGGTGATCACCCGGCTGGGCTCCGCGGACAGCATCAACCCGTCGGTGATCGAGCGCCTCTTCTCCTCTGATCTTGCGTACTTGCAGGAGTTCTACCGCCGGATCAACGAGGAAGGCTCGGCCCAGATCAAGACCCAGTGCCCGGCCTGCCAGCACGAGTACGAGATCGACCTGGGGGCAGGCGTGGGGGAATCGTGAGCTACCCCCTGGAGCGGATCTTCCAGGAGGTAGCCTACATCGCGTACCACTTCCACTGGTCGCTCGACGACATCTTGTCGATGGAGCACCGAGAGCGGCAGCTCTGGATCCGCGAGATCTCCGGCATCAACAAGGAGATCAACGAGTCGCGGCGCTGACGAGGGTGATCGATGGCAGAGCTGAGGGCACCGGGAGTCTACTTCGTCACCGATGAGCAGCGGGTCGCCCCGCTGAGCCTCGGCCAGACCGGTGTGCCCGTGTTCCTCGGCATCACCCGCCGGGGCCCGCTCGACGTCCCTGTCCGCGTCGACAGCGAGGCGCAGTTCGTGGAGGTGTTCGGCGAGCCGCTGCCGGACACCTACCTCGGCGCGTCGCTGCGGGGCTTCTTCGACAACGTCGACAGCCACTGCTTCGTGCTGCGCATCGCCCGCGTGGACGGGCGCGAAGACGAAGACGTGGCGCGGGCCGCGGAGCTGGTGCTGCACGACGGCGCCGGCAACCCGACCCTGCTTGTGCGAGCCCGGGATCCGGGCACCTGGGGCAACGGCCTGCGCGCGACCGTGCAGACCACCGTGCTCCAGCGCACCTTCCTCACCCGCGACGCCGACGTCGGCGAGCGGATCCTCCAGGTCAAGAGCGCCCACGGCCTCGCCTCGGGCACCCTCGTGCAGATCCAGGCGGGCGAGACGACCCAGTGGACGGTCGTGGCGCGGGTCCAGGAGAAGACGGTCACCCTGGCCGAGCCCCTGCGCGCCGCCTTCCCGTCGGCGGCGCCGACCTATGTCACGGCCTTCGCCTTCGATCTGGTGGTGGGCGATCTGGAGCGCACCGAGCGGTTCGAGGCGCTGTCGGTCTTCGGCAACAGCCCCCGCTTCGTCGAGCGCGTCAACGACATCAGCCGCCTGATCCACGTGACGGCCCTGCGGCCCGACGCCCTGCCCGAGCTCGCGCAGCCGGTGGCCGTCGAGGGTCAGGCCCTGCTGGGCGGGTCGGACGGCGTCGACAACCTGGGCCCGGAGGACTTCATCGGCTACGACCGGGGCCCGGGCTATCGCCGGGGGCTGATGTGCCTGGTCGAGCACCCCGACATCGACCTGCTGGTGATGCCCGACCTGATGGCCGCCTGGCAGAAGAGTGAACGATTCCGGTCACTTCGCGATGTGGAGGCGGTGCAGGAGGCGGCCATCTCGCTCTGCGAGCGATCGGCCAACCGGTTCGCCATCCTCGACATGCCGCCGGGCGGCGACGTCCAGGAGGCTCTGCGGTGGCGGCGCCAGTTCGACTCCTCCCGCGCCGGCCTGTACTTCCCCTGGCTCGTGGTCCTGGAGGGCGGCAGCCGCCGCATCGTCCCGCCCTCGGGCCATGTGGCCGGCATCTTCGCCCGCAGCGACCGCGGCCACGGCGTCCACAAGGCGCCGGCCAACGAAGTGTCGGAGGGCGTGGTCGACCTCTCGGTCCTCCTGCAGGACCAGCACCTCGCCCTGCTCTACGAGTCGGGCATCAACTGCATCCGCTCGTTCTCGGCCCGCGGCCTGCGCCTCTGGGGCGCCCGCACGCTGTCCAGCGATCCCGAGTGGCGGTACGTCAACGTCCGCCGCACGGTGAGCGCGATCAGCCAGGCCATCGAGAACGGCACCCAGTGGGCGGTGTTCGAGCCCAACGGGCCCGACCTGTGGAAGCGCCTCTCCCGGATGGTCTCCGCGTTCCTCATGGAGCTACGCGATCTGGGCGTGCTGACGGGGGCGACCCCCGAAGAAGCCTTTTTCGTTCAATGCGATAAGGAGACGAATCCACCCGAACAGGTCAGTCGCGGTATGCTGGTGACGCGTATCGGGCTGGCCGTCTCCAGACCCGTCGAGTTCATCGTGTTCCGGCTGGCGCAGCGGCTGGAGAACGAGGCCCAGAGCATGGAGGACTAGCCGATGGCCGCCGCGAAGTACGCCTACGGCACTTTCAACTTCAAGCTGGAGATCAACGGCCTCACCCTCGGCCACTTCCAGAGCGTGTCGGGCCTCAGCCATGAGATCGAGGTCCTGACCCACCAGGAGGGCGGGGTCAACGATCGCCAGCACAAGCTCCCCGGCCAGGGCAGCTTCCCCAACGTGACCCTGAAGCTGGGCTACGTGGCGTCGGAGCTCGCAGAGGACTGGCACTTCAACTTCGCCGTCAACCCCAAGACGGTGGGCCGCAAGGACGGCTCCATCGTCATGCTGAACGACGCCGCCGAGGAGATCGTGCGGTGGAACTTCGTGCGCGCGTGGCCGGTGAAGTGGGAGGGCCCCGAGTTCAACTCGGGCGCCGACAACCTGGCCGTGGAGACCCTCGAGATCGCCCATGAGGGCCTGACCCGGGACGGCGCGCGCCGACCCGCTGCGGGCGCCAGCGCCAGCATCGGCGCCAGCGCCTCCTTCGGCGCCAGCATCGGCGGCGGCGTCTCGCTGGGGGCCGGCGCCAACGCCTCCTTCGGGGCCTCGGCCTCGGCGGCGGCCGGCTTCAACGCCTCGGCGGGCGCGGCCTTCAGCGCCGAGGCCGGCTTCAGCGCGGGCGCGCAGGCGGGCGCCCAGGCCAAGGCCCAGGCCCAGGCGGCCGTCGGCCAGGCCAAGGCCCAGGCCCAGAACGCCGCCGGGCAGGTCAAGGCCCAGGCTCAGCAGGCCGCCGCCCAGGCCAAGGCCCAGGCCCAGAACGCCGCCGCCCAGGCCAAGGCCCAGGCCGGCGCAAGCGCCAAGGTCGAGGCCGGCTTCAGCGCCAAGGTCGGAGGCTGACGCCGGTGTCCGAAGCCCTCGCCATCGACGTCGTCCGGGACGCGGGCTCCGATCTGGGGGCCCGGCTCGACCGCTACGCCGGAGCCCACAGCGCGCGGTTCGGTGGCTTCGGGGTGGTGTCGACGCCCGGGGCCCCCAGCATGCTGGGGCGCATCGAGAGCCGGTGGGGCATGGGCGCCCTGGCGCATGGGCTGATCGAGGTCTTCGACGGCGCCGACTTCGGCCCCCTCGTCCGCGAGTGGAGCCTGCGCGCCGGCTATGACGACGGCCAGCAGGCCGATCACCCGTTCGTGATCCCGGTGGATCCGGTGGACCCGCGGGCGACCGTCGGTGGTCCGCGCGCCGCAGCCCGCCGGCCCGGCCGCCAGGAGGTCCTGCGGCCCGTGCCGGTCCGCCGCGCGCCAGCGGCTTCGCCCCGCCCGCGGGAGCAGTGGCGGCCGACGGCGGGGCGCACCGCGGCGAGCCCCTACCCGCCCGCCCTCGGGCGAGCCGGCGCCATCGACACCCAGCTCCTGCGGTTCCCCGCCGCGCGGGCCGAGGTCGAGGCGGGGGATCATCGCGCTTTCATTGAGGATTCCGGCGAAGGCAGCTGGGGCCCGGCGCCCAGCGGGGCGGAGGCCTTCGAGGCGCGCCTGGCCGACCGCCGGCTCCGGGCCGAGTCGGCCCCGGTCTCCGCCTGGCTGGTCCCGGCCAGCGCCCCCGAGGCCCCCGGGCTGGCGGAGCGCAGTCGCAGCGTCCCCGGCCGCTGGCTGTCCATCGCCGACGCACCTGCCCTCGCCCTGGTCACCCCGCCCCCCGCCGTGGCGCCCGACGCCCCGCGGCCGCGTGCCCTGGGGGCGCCGACGTTCGAGCCGCCGCTGACCACGCCGCCGCTGACCACGCCGCCGCTGACCACGCAGCCGCTGACCACGCCGCGGCCGGCGGCGCCCGCGCCGCTCCCTGCGGGGGCGAGCGCACCGGGGACGCAGCCCGCCGAGACGACGCCCCGCCCGACCGCCGCGGCGCTGCAGGGCATCTCCGCTCCTCTGCCGTTGGCCACGCCACGCGCGGTGGCGGCGCCCGGTGGAGCGCCGACCGGCGCGTCCAGGATGGCCCCTCCCCTCGGCGCCGCCGAGCTGGCTGCCCCGCGCTGGTGGCCCGCCCCCGAGGTGACGACGGCCAGCCGGCCGTGGCGCACGCCGGTGGAGGCCGCGCCCTTCGTGCCGGCCACCCTCACCCGCCTGGCGGGCGAGCTGGGCGGGGCGCTCGCGTCGCCCCGACGGCCGGCCCCGTGGGCGGAGACCGACCTCTCGCTGGTGGCGCCCGTCGCCCCGCAGGCGCCGACCGCTCCCGCCCGCCGGGCGACGCCGGCTGCCTCGCCAGCGCCCACCGCCCCCGCACAGCGCGGGCAGGCGTCGACGGTGCCCTCCGGGCCGCCGCGCCGACGCTCGGCGTGCCGCCGCTCGCCAGCCCGATCATCGCGTCCCCGCCCGAGGCCGCAGCGCCCGGGCCGCTGATCCCGAGACGGCGCTGGGCCTGGCGCTCCTGGGGGCCGGCCCGTGCCCGCCGATCCGGTGGCGCCGCAGCGGCTGCGGACCGAGGGACGCGCCGGGGACGTCACCCGCGCGTTCGGCCTGGCCGCCCTGCTGCCCGCCGCCCAGCGCGGCGTCACGCCGGATCTCGCGACGCCCGCCGCCACCTTCGGCGAGCGCCTCGCGGCCGTCGCCGCCGGGCACGAGGTGGCCCTGGGCCTCACGGTGGCCTCCACCGCAGCCGGCAGCCTGGACGCGCCCTGGTTTGCCGAGGATCGCGGCACCCTCATCCTGCCGGTGAGCCCGATCGAGGCGGCCGGCGGATCCGCCGCTCGACCGCGGCGGCCAGCGCCCTGGTCCGCGCGGCGCTCGCGTCGCCCCCGCGGCGGCCATGCCCGTTGCCGCCAGCAGGGCCAGCCAGGCTGCCAGCCCGGCGCGCAGCCTCACCACGGAGCCGGCCGTCGCCCCGGGCGGCATCGCCCGCGCCAGCGTCGCCGAGCGGCTGCCGATCGGCGCCCCCATCGCCTCGCCGGCGCTCCCCATCGCGGCCCTGCTGCGGGGGACGGCCGAGCCGCCCTCGATCCCCTGGAACGCTGGCTGCCGGGCGCGGCCTCGCCGGGCCGCCGGCTTCGGGCACCCCTTCGATGCGACGCTGATCGTCCCAACCAGCCCGCTCACCGCTCCCGGCCCGCGCGCGCCTGAGGCCACCGGCGCTCGCGCGGATCCGCGGCCTCCATCGCCGCTGCGTCGACCATCGCCGCATCCGCCACCGCTGCTGCCGCGGTCGGTGGCCCGGCGGCCGGCGTCGCGCCGGCGTCTGCGCGCGCGCTCGTGGATCGGTCGCTGCCCGTCGTCGCCGCTCCGGCGGCCCAGGCGGCGGGCCCCGTGGGGACGGTCGCCACCCGCGCGCTCCAGTTCGCGGACGGCCGGGCCCACGCCGCCGCCCCCCTCGACGATCGCGCCTCGGCAGGCAGGGCGCCCGCGAGCGGCTTCCGCTCCCTGGGCGAGCGCCTCTCCGAGGCGTTGCTGGTGGCGTTCCGGGGCCGGTCGATGACGCCGCTGGGCCTGCGCCACGCGCCGCCGCCGGGGAGCAGCCGCGGGGCGAGGTGGGCGATCTCGTCATCCCGCTGGCGGAGGCCGCCCCCGACGAGCTCCGGGCGCGTGCACCGGCCGGGCGTGCGCCGGAGCTCCCGGCGCGAGCGCTCTCCGCGCCCGCCTCTCCGCCGACCTCGCCCCTCGCCGCCGCGCGGCCGCCGCCCTCCCCGAGCGCCCGGCGCCCGGTGGGGTCGCCGCCACCGTGGCGCCCGACGCCCTCGCCGACGTCACCGCCGCCCAGCGGGTGCTGCACCTGCACCCCGCCGGACGCGCGCTTCACATCGGCACCGCGGCCGAGAAGGCCCTCGTGCTGGCCCTGCGCCTGGCCGGCGATCTGCCGGCGGCCGACCTCGGGACCGCAGGCGACGAGGCGTCTGGCCGCCGGGTTCTGGTCGACCGCCTGGTGGCGGCCGGCGTGGTCGCGCCGGGCACCCGCGTGCGCGCCGACTGGGAGCCCCTGGCCGCCACCCTCGTCGCCCCTGGAGAGGCCTCCGCCGCGCCCGCCGCCGGGCGCCGGGGCGAGACGGTCAGCCAGACCCTTGAAACTCTTGGGAAAACCGACACCCCGGTCATCGCGCCCGCCTCGTCCCCCGGTCGGTGGCCGGCGGCGCTGGCGCGGCTCGTGGCCGTCTGGCAGCAGGCCGAAGCGACGCTGGCGGCCCCGAGCGCTGCCCCCGCTTCGGCGCGGGCGGCCAGCGCCCCCCTCGACGCCGATCTGGTCCGCCCGGCCGAGCCCGCCCCCGCGCCGGCTGCCCAGCCCCGGCGGGCGCCGTCGCTGCCCGGCGGGGCCGGCCTGTCGGCCGCCATGCTCAGCACGCACATCGCGGCGCGGGGCTTCGCGGATCGCGTCGCGGCGCCGCGCCCGGTGCGGCCGATGATCGCGGCGGGCGCGCCCCAGAGCCTGGCGACGCGGCTGGCCAGCCTGGCCGAAGAGCCGGCGACCGGCGGTGGCGTCATGGGGCGGACGCTGGTGGCCGGGCTGGCGCCGGCCGCCGCCCCCGAGGTCGAGCGCCCCTATGCCGGCCTGCCGGACGCGGCCTACTGGCCGGCCCTCGTGGCCCCGAGCGGCCCCTCCGATGTGGCGCTGGGCGCGACGGAGGCCTGGGCCGGCGTGCCTGGACCCGGCGGCCGCCTGGCCGGGCCCGACAACGTCGAGCGCGCCCTGCTGACGTGGAGCGCCGCCGCCGTGCGGGACGCGGAGTCCCGCGCTACCGAGTCCCGGGTCGTCGAGTCCCTGGGATCCATCGGTCAGCTCGTCCGCAGCAACGCCGTCGAGATGGGCCCGCGCCAGGTGGACGTGCCCATGCGGGCCAGCCCCGGCGGGCACCTCTTCGGCGACCGCGGCCCGGCCGGCCTGTCCGCCCCCGATCTCCACGCCAGCCGCGTGCTCGTCGAGCCCGGCGCCCGCGCGGCCGAGCAGGCGCTGCGCTCCACGCCGGGCCAGCGCCCGCGGCGCCAGTCCGAGACGAGCGAGGACGCCAAGCAGCGCCTCTCCGACCAGGTGGGCGAAGAGCTCAGCCCGGAGGAGACCGAGCGCCTGGCGCGGGAGATCATCGATCGCTTGAAGCGCGAGCTCGAGTTCGACGCCGCCCGGTTGGGAGATGACGCATGGGATTAGCGAAGCTCCAGATCACGCCCGTGGACGGGAAGAAGCAGAACCAGGCCATCGAGGCCCTGTTCAACCCGAAGGAGTACACGATCTCCAAGAGCGTGCCGTGGAACCCGCAGTCGGCGTCCGGTCTCGACGCGCCGGAGCTGCAGTTCACGACGGGCCAGGGGGAGACCCTCCAGCTCGAGCTCTTCTTCGACACCTACGAGGCGGCGACGAACGTCAAGACGCACACCGACAAGCTGCATGAGCTCGCGCTCATCGACACGTCGCTGCACCGCCCGCCCATGGTCCTGGTGACCTGGGGGACGCTGTCGTTCAAGGGCGTGGTGGAGTCCCTCAACCACCGCTTCACGATGTTCATGGAGGATGGCACGCCCGTGCGCGCCACCTGCTCCATCACCCTGCGCCGGGCCGAGAACGCCTCGGAGCAGGCCACCAACAACCGCGGCAACGAGAGCCCGGACCACGCGAAGCTGCACGCCGTCCGGCGGGGCGAGACGCTGCAGAGCATCGCGGGCCAGGAGTACGACGATCCGAACCAGTGGCGGCGCATCGCCGACGCCAACGGCATCGACGACCCCTTCCGGCTCGATCCGGGCGTTCGCCTGATCATTCCGCCGATCCTGCGGTGACTCGATGACCGACTCCACCGACAAGAACTGGGTCCCCGAGTACAAGGTCAAGGTCGACGGCCAGGAGATCCAGCTCTCCGACGACCTGTTCTTGCAGTCGATCCTGGTGGATCTGCGCCGCCAGGCCCCGGCCAGCGTCGAGATCCAGTTCAACAACAAGTCCGGGACCTACGACAACGAGGACCAGTTCGCCCCGGGCAACGAGGTGGAGGTCGCCCTCGGCTACACCGAGCAGGAGAAGAAGGTCGTCTTCACCGGCGAGATCATCGGGACGGAGGTGCGCCTGTCGGGCAAGTCGCCCCGGATCTTCGTGGTGCGGGCGTTCGACTTCCTGCACCGGATGACGCGGGGGCGCAAGACGCGCACCTTCCTGGAGCAGAAGTTCAGCGACATCGTCAACCAGCTCGCCGGCGACGCCAGCCTGTCGCCCGACGTGGACGACACCGCGTTCACCCGCGAGTACGTCATCCAGCACAACCAGACGGATCTGGACTTCGCTCGCGGCATCGCCGGCTGGCTCGACTACGACCTGCACGTCCGCCACCGGGAGGGCCCGACGAAGCTGCGCTTCAAGAAGCCCGAGATCGGCGGCGACGCGGTGGTGAAGGCGGTCTTCGAGAAGCCGGATCTGCCCGCCGGCGACACCCACCTGCGCCGCTTCAGCGGCCGCCTCTCCCTGGCCCGCGTGGTCAGCGAGGTCACGGTTCGCGGCTGGAACCCCGCGGAAAAGAAAGAGATTGTCGGCCGGGCCACCTCGCTGTACGGGGCCATGGGGGCGAGACGCCGGCCACCGACGAGATCAAGCAGAAGTGGGGCGAGACCGACCGCCAGATCGTCGACTACAAGGTGTTCAGCCAGGAGGAGGCCGACGCCATCGCCGAGACGAAGCTCAACGAGTACGCCCGCACCTTCATGGTGGCCGACGTCGAGATCCAGGGCAACGCCGAGGTCGCCCCGGGCACCATCGTCGAGGTCTCGCTGGCCGGGCCGCGCTACGACGGCAAGTACTTCGTCGAGCGGGTCACCCACCAGTTCACGTCGAAGGTCGGCCCCGAGAGCGGCTACATGACGCGCTTTGTCGGCGCGCGGTGCGACTGGTAGAGGAACAGGCGACGGTCGACCCTCCCGCCCGCGTTGCGGGCCTGCTATAGTCCCGGTCCCAAGGCTTCGCGGCGTAGATGGACGAGTCAGCCCTCATCGACTGGTACGACGTGGTCGAGGCGGCGGCGAACGGCCGACTGGCCGGCGAGGCGTGTCCGCACTGCGGCCAGCGACGCCTGGCGGTGGTGCAGCGGGGGTCCTGGATGCGGGTGCGCTGCCCGGATTGCGGGCAGGGCTTCGAGGGTCGGATCGGATCGGGGCGCGACGATGCGTATCACGAGGAGGCGACGGCCTTGATGCAGCGGCACGCGGCGGCCCGCCGGGGTGACCCCGCGCCGGCGCAGGCCGGGCCGGCGCCCGTCGAGCCCGCCCCGCCGCCGCCGCCCCCAGCGCCGACCCGCGAGCCCTGGCGCTGGTCCCTCCCCGCCGACAGCGGCAGCGATCTCGACGGCCTGAGCCTCTGGATGGACGTGGTGCAGGCCGTGCACAATGGTCGCCGCACGGGCCTGGCCTGCCCGCTGTGCAGTGAGCCGCTGGACGACATCACCGTCCAGGACCCCCACATCCGGGTCCGCTGCCGCCACTGCAACGAGGGCTTCGAGGGGCGGATCGGATGAGCAAGAGCTTCCTCGGCCGGGGCATCGGCTTCCCCCTGCGGGTGGACGGCACCGGCGGCATCGACATGTCGGCCTACGAGGACAACATCGAGGAGTGCATCCGCATCATCCTGGGCACGGCGCCCGGGGAGCGGCTGTACCGGCCCGAGTTCGGCTGCCACGCCCACGACTACGTGTTCGCGCCCAACAACGCGCACACCCGCAACCTGGTCGCCTACTACACCCGCGAGGCCCTGCTGAAGTGGGAGCCGCGCATCGATGACATCGAGGTGACCTGCCACGCCGACGCCAGCGCGCCCAACACGCTGCGCCTGGAGATCGGCTACGCGGTGCGGGCGACCAACTCCCACTTCAACCTGGTCTACCCGTTCTTCCTCAGGCGGGAGGAGGATCTATGATCCCGGTGCCGAACCTCGACGACCGTACCCACCGGGAGATCGTCGAAGAGGCCCTGCGGCTGATTCCGCAGTACTGCCCCGAGTGGACCAACTTCAACCCGTCCGATCCGGGGATCACGCTCATCGAGCTGTTCGCGTGGATGACCGAGATGGCCATCTACCGGCTCAACAAGGTCACCGACAAGAACTTCGTCGCGTTCCTGAGCCTGATGGGCGTGAAGCTCCAGGCCCCCCAGCCGGCGCGGGCGCTGCTGCAGTTCAACCTGGTGGCCAAGGCCCCGGCCACCTGGGTCCCGGCGGGCACCCCCGTCTCGACGCAGCCCACGGGCAAGGAAGAGCCGGTCGTCTTCGAGACCGAGGACGACCTGCTCGTCACCGACAACCAGATCATCCGCTGCTTCACCCAGATCAGCGACGAGTACGCCGACCAGACGCCGTACCTGGATGGCCGCCGCGCCGAGGGCTTCGAGGTCTTCGGGGGCGTCAACCACATCGAGCGCTCGCTGTACCTGGGCGATCCCCGGTTCGAGCAGGTGGGCGAGGACGCCCTGCTGGTCATCCGCATCGAGTCGGCCGGCCACCTGCGCATCGTCGATCTGCTGGAGTGGGAGTACTGGAACGGGCGCCGCTGGCGTGAGCTGACGCGCTCCCAGACCGAGGTCGAGGACGGCGCGGTGGCCTTCGAGGGCATCGACGCCATCGAGCCCACCGAGCTCAACGGCATCGCGGCCCGCTGGATCCGCGGCCGGCTCGTGGAGTCGGCCCCCCACCCCGACGAGACGGTCATCGACACCGTGGTCGCCCGGGTCGAGGTGCTGGGCGAGGGCGTGGCGCCCGCCTCGGCCACCGTGAACATCGACGCGTCGGTCTTCCTCACCGTCGATCTGCAGCGCTCCTTCGCCCCCTTCGGCAAGGAGCCCCGCGTCGAGAACGCCTTCTACGTCCTGCCGCGCTCCATGCCGAGCCTGCCGGGCTCGGTGGTCCGCCTCGACGTCCGCCTGGCCGAGGCCCGCCAGTACGATCCGCCCCAGCCCGCCGAGGGCCTGGTCATCGTGTGGGAGTACTGGAGCGGCAAGAAGTGGAAGCAGCTCGGGCAGTGCACCCCCGAGGGCTCCACCTCCAACGAGGCCTTCGACTTCGTGGACGGCACCGAGGCCTTCACCGGCTCCGGCGAGGTCCGCTTCCGCCGGCCCAAGGACATGGCCGAGACGGACGTGCAAGGCGAGGAGGGCCTCTGGCTGCGCGCCCGCATCGAGGCCGGCGACTACGGCCTGCCCGGCCAGTACGAGCTGGACGGCGAGCGCTGGATCTGGCGCGACGAGCGCCCGCTGCGGCCGCCATGGGTCAAGTCGGTCACCTTCCGGTACACCGAGGAGGAGGCTCCGGTCGCGAGCGTGCTCACGTTCAACGACTTCGCCTACTTCGACCACTCGATCACCGCGCGCACGCCGCTGAAGGTGTTCCAGGCCTTCGAGCCCAGCCAGGAAGACAGCCCCACGCTGTACCTGGCCTTCGAGAACGCTTTCCCCAATGATCCCGCACGGTTGTTCTTCCAGATGAGCGAGAAGACCTCGCTGGACGAGGACCGCCGCCACCGGGAGTACCTGGCCGACTACTACGCCGAGCGCGACCGCGCCCTCGCCGCCGAGCAGCGCGTCGTCTGGGAGTACTGGAACGGCCTGCAGTGGGTGGATCTCTCGCCCCAGGACGAGACGCGGGCGTTCACCGAGAGCGGCTTCCTGCGGTTCGTCGGGCCCGAGGACTGGAAGCGCTCCAAGCGCTTCGGCACCGTCGGCCACTGGCTGCGCGCGCGCCTGGAGATGGGCGGCTACCACCAGATGCCCCGCATCACCCAGGTGCTGCTCAACACCACCTACGCCCACAACCACACCACCATCCGCGAGGAGGTGCTGGGCTCCAGCGACGGCACCCCCAACCAGGTCTTCCGGTTCGCCCGGGGACCCCTCCTCGAGGGCCAGCACATCATGGTGCGCGAGCGCGAGGCCCCCGACGGGGACGAGCGCCACGCCATCCTCGCCGCCAAGGGCGAGGACGCCATCCGGGAGGCCCGCCGCGGCGGCTTCTGGGTGCGCTGGACCGAGGTGGACAGCTTCTACGACTCCAACGCCCGCAGCCGGCACTACGTCATCGACCGCCTGCGCGGCGAGGTGAAGTTCGGCGACGGCCGCAAGGGCTTCATCCCCCCGGCCGGCACCGCCAGCGTGATGGCCGAGCTCTACCGCACCGGCGGCGGCGCGCGGGGCAACGTGACGTCCACGATGATCACGGCGCTGCGCAAGTCGGTGGCCCACATCGACGGCGTGACCAACCCGTTCCCGGCGGCCGGCGGCAGCGACCAGGAGACGGTGGACGAGGCCAAGGTCCGCGGCCCCCACGTCATCAAGAGCCGCAACCGCGCGGTCACGGTCGAGGACTTCGAGTGGCTGACCCTCCAGGCCAGCAACGGCATCGCCCGCGCGAAGTGCCTCAACACCATCGGCCGCGAGGGCGAGGTCTCGGTCGTGGTGGTGCCCAAGCTCGACGAGCGCCGCCTGGATCTCACCGCGAAGCCGGTGCCCTCCACCGAGCTCCTGCGCCGGGTGAAGCACTTCCTCGATGAGCGTCGCCTGGTCACGTCGAAGATCCACGTGGTGAAGCCGCGCTACGCCGAGATCAGCATCACCGTCGAGATCATCCGCACCAACTCCGGCTCGTCGGAGCAGACGCGGCGGGCGGTCGAGGATCGGCTGCGGCGGTTCTTGAACCCGCTGGTGGGCGGCCGCAGCGGCGAGGGCTGGGCCTTCGGCCGCGACGTCCTGAAGCTGGACCTCTACCATGTCATCGAGGACGTCGAGGGGGTGGACGTGGTCCACCGCATCACCCTGCTCGACGAGGACGCCCGCCGGGAGGTGGAGAAGGTCAAGGTGGCGCCCGACGAGCTCATCCACCTCGTCGACGTGAACGTGGTCGAGAAGCCGCGCGAGCAGTTCAGGTAGGCCGGTGCGAGAACCCCGCGAAATCGTTCGGCGAACCGTCCGCATGCCCGAGGTCACGGGCATCCGGCTGGAGAACGCTCAGCTGCTGCTGCGCAACGCCGGCTACGAGCCCGAGCAGGTGGGCCTCCTCTACGAAGAGGCGTACCGGCCCGAGGACGAGGTCACCGGCCAGCACCCGCCCCCCGGATCGTTGGTGGCGGTGGACGAGCCCGTCCGCCTGACGGTCTCGCGCAAGAGCCTGCTGCACCACCTGCCCCAGGTCTACCAGAAGGGCGACCGGCAGGGCGGCCACCTGATGCGCCAGTTCCTGGCCATCTTCGACCACATCTACGCGGATCTGCAGCGCCGCATCGACAGCATCCCCACCTGCTTCGATCCGCTGGAGGCCCCCCCGGGCTTCCTGCAGTGGCTCGCGAGCTGGGTGGCCCTGGCCATCGACCAGGACTGGCCCGAGGCCAAGAAGCGCAAGCTCATCCAGCAGGCCATCGACATCTACGGCCTGCGCGGGACCGTCCGCGGTCTGAAGCTCTTCTTGTCCATCTTCACCGGCGTCGAGCCCCGCCTGCTGGAAAACCAGTGGCCGTACGAGGGGTTCCGCATCGGCCGGGTCCGCATCGGCCTCGACTCCATCGTGCTGCCGCCGGTGGAGCTGGCCCACTCGTTCATCGTCGAAGTGCCGGCCGAGTTCACCGACGCCAGCGACGAGACCATCCTCAAGATCCACGACATCATCCGCATGGAGATGCCGGCCCACTGCGCCTACTACCTCACCTTCGCGGTGAACAGCGGCCGCGAGCGCCTGCAGGCGTTCGTCATCGGCCTGGGGCGGGTGGGGACGGCCGATGCCGGCGTGGTGGTCGGCACGCGCGAGGCCCGCGAGGCCTCGCAGGACACGGAGTGACGCATGAGCCGCGGTTCGTTCAAGCGCATCAACTTCTTCAAGGGGTTCCTGACCACCGAGCAGGACTGGAACGACGCGGAGCGCTACCACGTCGAGAAGCGCAAGCTGCACAACCGCATGTTCCACGCCCCCGGCGTCGTGAACGGCCACGGTGACGACCTGAAGGTCCAGAGCCGCGGGCGCGGTGACCTCTCGCTGGAGGTGGGCGCCGGCTACGCCATCGATGGGCAGGGCAGCGACATCTTCCTGCTGGAGAAGCAGATCAAGACGCTGAACCCGGCGGACTTCAAGCTGCCGCAGACCATCTACCTGGTGCTGCGGTATGTGGAGGAGTTCGACGACTTCATCGCCTACAAGGAGAACCTCGACTACCAGGGCCACCGCCGCGTGCGGGAGGACAGCAAGATCGAGTTCTCCATCGTCGAGCCCAACATCGACCTCGAGGTCGAGCTGGCCCGCATCTACCTGGAGAAGGGCGCGCGCCGCATCACCGACGCCCGCGATCCCCTGGCCCCCGGCCCCAACGAGATCGACCTGCGCTTCGTGCCGAAGGCCGGGCGCTCCGGTGGCCGCATCGATCCGATGCTGCGCTGGCGCCTCGACGAGATGGTCCGGGCGATGAAGATGATCTTCTCGTACCTGGCGCGGGTGAAGAAGATCCTGGCGGCCCAGGACGCCTTCCACGCCGTCATCTCCTTCGAGATGCTCCTGCGGACCAACCAGGTCGATGGCACCAACGTCTGGGACCTGCTGGCCATCATCGCCGACCTGTCGTGGGACGTGGTGGACGAGGTGGAGTCCCGCGTGCCCGATCTGTCGGCCCGCAAGGAGTTCACGGGCTACAAGAAGAACGTCGACATCATGCGAGGCCTGGTCTACGAGCGGCGCCGCACCGCCGAGGGCCTCGACAACATGGTCACGTACAACCTGAAGGCCTGCGAGAGCCTGAAGGGGATGCTCGACAAGATCCGCCCGGATGTCATCGAGGTGAAGGCCATGGACGGCGCCATCCAGACGGCGGCCGTGGGCACGGTGCCGGCGGCGCCCCTGGAGGGCGGCATCACCTTCGAGGAGCTCAAGACCTACTCGGGCGAGTTCACGGCCAGCCTGATCGTGGATGGCAAGGAGTGGCGCCTGGTCGACATGATCGACGTCCTCAACGCCGAGAGCGAGAAGGCCCACGACTTCCAGATCAAGGAAGCCGAGGACACCTACCGCACGCGCCAGAAGCTGCGCTACCCGGACGGCACCGTGGTCGAGGACACCGGCATCGCCCACGAGGGCGGCTTCACCGAGTTCAAGGTCAAGGGCCTGACCGCCCACCAGGACGTGGTGATGATCCGCCGCATGGACTTCGTGCGCGGGGACTACCAGGCCGAGATCCACGTCAACGGCCAGCGCCTCGACCGCGTGCTCGACTGCCGCGGTGAGGATCGCAAGTTCCGCTGGCGCAACTGGCCCTACGTCATCCCGGCCCAGCACATCAGCACGGCGCAGATCTCGGTGAAGCAGGTCATGCTGACGGCCGACCGCGACATCAACATGTTCCGGTTCTGGTTCTACCAGCCCATCTGATTTCCCCTCTGATTTCGATAGCTTGACTCAAGAGCCGCCACGCGCGGGGGACCCCATGGGACGCTACCTGCCTGGCCTGCTGGTGCTGGCCCTCTGGGCCTGCGACGACGCGGGGGGCGGCTCCCACGGCCGGGGGCTGGTCGACGCGTCGCTGGCCGACGTGTCGCCGGGCGATGGGTCACTGGCCGACGTGTCGCTGGGTGATGGGTCACTGGCCGACGCCCGCCCCACCGACGCCCGCCCCACCGACGCCCGCCCCACCGACGCCCGCCCCGCCGACGCCGCCGAGGCACGCGACGCGGGACCGACCGACGCCCGCCCCGCCGAGCCCGACGCGGGCCCCGCCGATGGGGGCGCCGACGCGCACCGCCCGCCGCCCATCGGGGTGCCGGAGGCGCGGTGGAGCTTTGTCGAGGTGGACGGCATGCGCTGCGCCAACGGCCAGCCCACCGGCATCGGCGTCAACCCCGCCCCGGGCGGTGCCCGGCGGCTGATCATCTACCTCATCGGCGGCGGCGCCTGCTGGGACGAGGCGAGCTGCTACCGCCAGGGTCGCGCGGCCTTCATCGAAGAGGGCTTCACGGGCGCCGACTTCCCCGGCGATGGCCTGAGCCAGTTCTGGTTCTTCAACCGCCAGGCGCCCGAGAACGTCTTCGCCGATCACCACCAGGTCTTCGTGCCCTACTGCACCGGCGACATCCACGCCGGCGACCGCGTCGCCCGGTACGGCGGCCGGGCGACCCACCACGTCGGCGCCCGCAACATCGACGCGCTCACCGCCCGGCTCGCCGCCACCTGGCCGGATCTGGAGCGGGTGGTGCTGGTGGGCGGTAGCGCGGGTGGCTACGGCGCGCTGCTCACCTGGCACCGCGTCCGCGCGGCCTTCCCCGGCGTCCGGGTGGACATGGTGGACGACGCCGGCGCCCCCATCCCCTCCCCCGAGTTCGCCCTGGCCCGCCGCCGGCTGTGGACGTCGGCCTGGGGCTTCGCCGACACCCTCCCCGCCGACTGCCCCGCGTGCGTCGACGACTGGGCCCGGCTCGTGCCCTACAACCTCGAGCGAGCCCCCGGCGCGCGCGCCGCGCTGCTCACGGCCGTCGCCGATGGCGTCATCGCCGACTACATGCAGATCGACGGCGCCACCTTCGAGCGCGGCCTGGCGCGGGCGCTGGCCGAGACGGCGGATCCTCGCTTCGGGGCGTTCCTGGTGGCCGGCTCGGACCATGTGCTCATGGCGGGCCCGTATGTGGCGGGCGGCCAGACGGTGCCGGCGTGGCTGGCCGCCATGCAGGCGGACGATCCGGCCTGGGGGAGCGTGGGCCCCTCGCCCCTGCCCCCGTGCGGCGAGCTGGCCGCCTGCGACGCCTGCGCCCTCTGCGCCGTCGAGGGCCCGTGCCAGGCCGAGTATCGCGCGTGCGAGGCAATCGGAGGCTGCGTGGAGGCCACCGTCTGCGCCCTCGGCTGCCGCCCCGACGACGTGGCCTGCATCGCCGCCTGTGCGGCCCCGTTCCCCGGGGTCGGCGAGGCGGCTCTGGCCCTCTACACCTGCACGCGCTGTGGCCAGTGCGGAGGGAGCTGCGGTGCCTGCCCCTGACGAAGATCCCCCGGCGACCACCCTCCAGGCGCCGCCCGCCGACAGCAGCGCAGAGCGCGCCGCCGAGCGCGATGACGAGGATGAAGACGCGGCCACCTTCACGGGCCCGCCCACCGTCGCGCGCCTGAGAAAGGTGCGTAAATCCGCGACCTTCGACACCATCGGAGGCCCGGCGATGATGGTGGCCATGGCCTGGCCCATCGTGGGAGCCCTGGCCAACGGCGCCGGCGCCCTCTTCTGGGGGCTGCTCGCAGGCGTCCTCTTCTTCTTCGCCACCGCCATGACGTCGGGGATGCTGGAGGCCGCCTGGGGGCACCCGCGGGCGTCCTCCCTCGGCTACCTGCTGGCCTGCCTGGGGGCCAGCGTGCTCTGGATCGGCGGCCTGCCCACATGGGGCCTGGGGGCCATGGTCGCCACCTCGGTGGCCGGCCTCGCCCTCGCCTGGCGCCTGGAGAGCAAGCGCCTGCGCGGCGGCATGGAGCTGGCCGAGCCCGTCATCGAGGCCCTCATGAGCCTGCCCGAGCACCTCGACGCCGCGCTCCAGGCCAACGTCGATGGCGCCCTGGCCGCCCACCAGCAGCTCCACCGGACCCTCGCCACCATCTCCCCCGACGAGCCCCTGCCGCCGCCCAGCATCCTGGCGGCCACCGCCGACAGCGCCCTGCTCGCCCTCATCCGGCAGACCCGCCGGCAGGTGGAGGTCGAGGCCGCCCTCGCCCAGGGCACCTCGCCCGAGCTCGAGGGCCTCAAGGCCGAGGGCCGTGCGCGCCTGACGGAAATCTCGCGTCAGATCCAGGGGTTGCGCGACGGCCTGCTCACGCTGGTCGTCCGCCGCGATCCGGCGTTGATGGGGAGCGTGCAGGACAAGATCGAGCAGCTTCGCCTGACGGCCCGCGCCCTCGACGAGGTAGAGGCCGGCTGACCGGCCGCGGGCCTCAGAGCAGGCCCCACCGCCGCCGCAGGAACCACTCGGCGCTGGGGAAGAGCACCGCCAGCAGCAGCAGCCAGCCGCTCGACCACAGCGGCACGTCCTTGCGGCGGTTGACCTTCACCACCGCCGGCTCCACCCGGTCCAGCCCGTCCAGGCCCTGGTCCAGCGTGCGCGCCTCGCCGCCGCCCGCCTGGGCGAGCGCCTTGAGGGTGTCGGCGCGGGCCGCCGTCTCGCGCAGCTCGATGGGATCGGGGGCCACCACGAAGACGTCCTCGTCGGTGACGACGTCCGTGCCCCGATCGACGCGGGCGGTCACGGTGTAGGCCCCCGGCTGGGCCGGCAGGTAGCGAGCCAGGTACTCGCCGTTCTCCGAGGTGCGGCCCTCCAGCAGCGTGACCACCTCGGTCTGGCGCAGACCGCCGGCGTCGAACCAGGCGCGGCGCACCTCGATGGTCACCGGCGTGTCCACGGCGGGGGCCCAGTCGGCGCCCACCACCCGCGTCAGCAGCGTGACCTCCGTCCCCAGGGGGTAGCGATCCCGGTCGGCCTCGACGCGGACCGGCTTGAGGGCCGGATCCTGGATGAGCCAGCGGATGGCGTTGCCCCAGAGCTTGTAGTAGTGGCGGTTGTCGCCCCCGTCCGCCGCCGCCTGGAAGGCCCAGCTCCAGGTGGAGTCCGTCGTCACCGCGAGCACCCGGCCCTGGCCGAACTCCTGGGCCACGATGACGGGCGCGGGGGCGCCGCCCGCCTCGCGGCCGGGGTGCTGGGCCAGCACGACGGCGCCCTCCCGCACCCCCAGGACCCGGTTGATGCCCGACAGCTCGGGCAGCGTCGCCCAGAGCTGCGCGTTCTCTTCGGGCACCAGGCTCAGGGAGGTGATGGGGTGGCGGCGCCCGGCCTCCGTCAGCGTCGGCCGGAAGCGCCCCTCGTCGATGAGATCGCCCCCCTCGGGCGGGAGGTCGACCGGCAGGAAGTCCGCGATGGGCGTCCCCGCGTAACCCCCCGAAGTGAAAGAGAGATCACCACCGATCATCACGAACCCGCCCCCGTTGCGCACGTACTCGCGGATGAGGGGCAGGTACTGGATCATCTGGTAGCCACGGTACGTGAAGTTCTGGAACACGATCAGATCGAAGCTGCCGAGCTGCTCCTCGAAGAGCTCCTGGGTGGGGAACGGGATGAGCGACAGCTCGTCGCGCCGCGCCACGTCGATGCTGGCCCCCGTCCGCAGGATGAAGAACGAGATCAGATCCACATTGGGGTTCTTCTTGAGCAGCTTGCGCAGGAAGCGGACGTCCCAGCTCGGCCGCCCCACCACCTGGAGCACCCGGATCTTGTCGCGGATGATGCGGATGACGAACTGGCGGCGGTTGTTGTCGCGGATCTCCTCGTTGGGAGCCTGGCCGACCTCGAGGGTGAAGACGTCCTTGCCGGTCTTGTCGGGGACGAACTCGAAGTCGAAGGCGTAGCGGTCCTTGCCCGGCTCGGTGGCCAGCAAGCGCTGCCCCAGGATGGTGTCGCCGCGGCGCAGCGTCACCGGCAGCACCAGATCGCTGTAGCCCTGCACCGTGATCTCGGCCTCGATGGTGACGGCGTTGCGCACGAAGGCGAAGTCGTCATAGGCCACCCGGCTGATGGCCACGTCCCGCGGGGGCTCGCGGGGGCCCGTGAACAGGGTGTGGATGGGCGCCTGGAGGCGGCGCGCCACGGCGACGGCGGCCGGCGGCGCCTCCTCGACGGGCACCGCCTCGCCCAGGGCGCCGTTGTCGGCCCCGTCGCTGATGACCACCACCGCCGCCACCTCCTCGGGGCGGAAGCGGGCGGCGACGTCTTCCAGGCCGCTCAGCAGCCGCGTGGCGTCGCCCTCGGCCGTGATCCCCGCGGGGTCGGCGAGGGGCCGGGCCTGGTCCGTGACGGCGAAGAAGTCGACCTGGTGATCCTGCTTCCAGCCGTTGATGACCGCGGCCTCCCGGGCCAGCAGGGCCTTCACGTCATCGAGCCGCGTCCCACCCTCCCCCGGCAGCCCCATGCTGCGCGACGCGTCCAGGAGCACCACCACGTGGTTGCGCACCCGCGTCACGTTCTCCAGCCGCACGCCCGGCTGCAGGAAGAGCAGCACCAGCAGGCCCACGGCCACCGCCCGCAGGCCCCGCAGGATCCACCGGCGGCGCCCCGTCAGCTCGCGCGTGTTGTGCCACGTGAGGGCGAGGCCCCCCAGGACCAGCAGCGCCACCGCGATGAGGGCCAGCAGCCCCCAGTCGGAGAGCAGGACCAGGTGGGCGGCGTTGAAGTCGTCGCCGTGGTCGAACCAGGTGCGGAGCATGCGCTACTGCGAGACCCGCCAGCGGCGGCGTCGGAGGATGGCGGTCGTGTGCACCTGATCGCGCTTGTAGTTCAGGCAGGTCGCGTACATGACCAGGTTGATCCCCAGCCGGAACGCCATCTCGCGCTGGCGGTTGCCATCGGGCACCACCGGCAGCACCCACCCGCCGAGGGGATCACGGCCGAAGGCCCCGAACAGGTCGTTGCGGCCGTACACGATGAGGGCGCGGTCGTCGAAGGTGACGCCCTCCAGGTCGAGCCGGCGGCGCACGCGGCCCTCGGGCCGGTCGAGCAGGAAGAAGCTGCGGTAGAGCGTGTGATCGGCGTCGAGGGGCAGGAGCGGCTGGTCGGGCCAGAGCCGGGCGATCTCGGTGCGGATCGTCGCGTCGAAGGCATCCCCCGGGCTGGCGTCGTCGATGTAGAGCATGCCGCCCGCCCGCAGGTAGCGGCGCAGGCGGCGGATGGACTCCGCGTCGAGCGGGGGCGCCTCGGCGGTGCCGATCCAGACCAGCAGCGGGAACCTGAACAGGTCGGGATCGTCGGCGGTGAGCAGCCGCGGGCGCTCGCGCACATCAATGCTGGTGCGCTTGGAGACCTCCCACATGAGCTGCTCGACGGCCCCGGGCCGGGCGTCGAAGCCCACGCCGTGCTGCAACAGGCCGATGCCCACCTCCGCGTCGGCCCCCATGGCGAAGGCCCGCGGGGCTGCCAGCGCCCCGAGGGCGGCGGTGGCGAGGAACTGGCGGCGGTGGAGCCTCAAGGCATCTCCCGGTTCGACAGGCGGGTGAACACGACCATACCCGTCACGATCTTCCCGCGGCCAGCACGTCGACCACCCGCCGGTGCAGCGCCGGGGCCGCGACCAGGACCCCGGCGGGGTTGTCGGTGCGGTCCAGCGTGTACGGCACGGGCGCCCCCGAGGGCAGCGTGAAGACCAGCCCGGCCGCCTGGGCGATGGCCTCCGGCGCCGCGCAGTCCCACCAGTGGGTCCCGCGGGTGGGGTGCAGGTACAGATCGGCCTCACCCGCGGCCACCAGCCCGGTCTTGATGCCCACGGAGCCCCGCGGGATGCGCGCCGGCTCGCCCAGGGCGGCCAGGACGCGGGCCAGATCGGTCGGCGGGTGCTTGCGGCTGGTGAGCACCCGCAGAGGCCCGTCCCCCGTCGGCCCCACCAGCGGCCGCCGCTCGCCCCCGGCCCGCTCGAAGGCCCCCTGGCCCACCACGCCCGCGAAGGTCCGCCCCAGCGCGGGAGCGGCCACGACGCCCACGGCGGGGCGCCCGTCGATGACCAGGCCGATCATCACCGCGAAGTCGCCGGTACGGTCGGCGAAGTCCGCCGTGCCATCGAGCGGATCGACCATCCACAGGCGGCCCGCGGCGGTGCCGGCGCGGTAGGGCGCCTCCTCGCTCAGCACCGCATCCCGGGGCCGATGCTTGCGTAATCCTTCGAGAATCAGCGCGTTGGCCTGCTCATCGGCGATGGTCACGGGCGAGCCATCGCCCTTCGTGCGCACCTCGAAGCCCGCCTCGTACACCGCGAGGATCGCGGCCGCAGCCTCATCGGCGAGGGCGAGGGCGAGGGCGAGATCGGCGTCGAGGCTCATGCCGTCCCCTCGATCAGGGCGTGGTGCAGCGCTCGCACGGCGGCCGCGCCCTGGCCGGCCTGCACCAGGAAGCCGGCCCGGCCGGCGTTGAGCAGGCGGCCATGCAGGCGGATGCCAGCGGCCTCGAGGGCGGCGGTGGCCGGGAGGAGCAGCCCCGGCGACGACGCGAGGGCCCGCCCCACCACCGTCACCAGCTCCAGATCCTCGCGGACGCAGACGTCGCCGGTGCGGGCCAGGGCGGCCTTGAATGCCACGTCGCTGTGGATGTTCTGCCGCGGCACCACGGCCGCCCAGGCGCCCGGCAGGCGCCACACCCAGGCGTCGGGCGCGCCGTGGGCGACCAGCGTGCTCTCCAGATCCACGGGCGCGACGGCCCCGGGGTGGCCGGGCTCCAGGTAGAAGATGCCGGGGTGGGCCGTCACCGCCGCCACCCGGGGCTGCCCCAGGCCCGCGGCCGCCCGGATGCGCGTGCCCGGCCGCGCCTCGCCGTGGGTCGCCGCGCAGACGATCTCGACCCCGTTGCGGCGCGCCCACTCCACCGCCTCGGCGTTGAGGACCTTCGCCCCCGCGTCGGCCAGCTCCTGCATCTCCTCGTGATCCAGGTCATCGATGCGGCGCGCCTCGGGCACGACCCGGGGATCGGCCGAGTAGACCCCGTCGACGTCGGAGCAGATCTCGACGTACTCGGCGCCCAGCGCCGCGCCGAGGGCCACCGCGGTGGTGTCGGAGCCGCCGCGGCCCAGGCTGGTGATCTCGAGCCGCTCCGACACCCCCTGGAAGCCCGCCACGATGACGATGCGCCCCGCGTCCAGGGCCTCCTGGAGGCGCATGGGCGTGACGCGGATGATGCGGGCGTTGGTGTGGTTGTCCGTGGTGATGATGCCGCTCTGGGAGCCCGTGAACGAGACGGCGGGGACGCCCAGATCGGTGATGGCCATCGTCAGGAGGGCCATCGAGATGCGCTCGCCGACGGTGACGAGCATGTCCAGCTCGCGGCGGTCGGGGTTCTGGCTCACCGAGCGCGCCAGCTCGAGCAGGCCGTCGGTGGTCTTGCCCATGGCGGACACGACGGCCACCACCTGGTGCCCCGCCTGGTGGGTCGCCACCACCCGGGCCGCCACCTTGCGGATGAGCTCGGCCGTCGCGACGGAGCTGCCCCCATATTTCTGGACGATGATGCCCACCTGGCCCTCCTCGCGGACGCGTCGGTTTGCACGCGGGCGTTGATCTCTCTTACAACACCCGCCGAAATCAACCAGTCCAGACAAGGGGAACCCCGCCATGCGCATCACGGTCATCGGGAGCGGGTATGTGGGGCTCGTGGCGGGGGCCTGCCTCGCCAACGTGGGCAACGACGTCGTCTGTGCAGACATCGACGCCGCCAAGGTGGCGCGGCTGGAGCTGGGCCAGGTGCCCTTCTTCGAGCCCGGGCTCGAGGAGCTGGTGAAGGACAACGTGGCCGCCGGCCGCCTGCGCTTTACCACCGAGGTGGAGCGGGCGTGCCGCGACGGGGGCGTGATCTTCATCGCGGTGGGCACCCCCCAGGGGGACGACGGCTCCGCCGAGCTGCGGTTCGTGGAGAGCGTGGCCGAGACCATCGGCAAGGCCCTGGCGGGGGGCGAGAACGTCCTGCTGGATGGCCAGAAGATCGTGCTCACCAAGAGCACTGTGCCCGTGGGCACGACCGACCGGGTGGCGGCCATCATCGGGCAGCACGCGAAGCAGGCCTACGTCTGCTGCTCCAACCCCGAGTTCCTCAAGGAAGGCGACGCGGTCAACGACTTCCTCAAGCCGGATCGCGTGGTGGTCGGCACCCCGCCCGGCGAGGCGGGCGATCTGGCCCGCGAGGCCCTGCGCGAGCTGTACGAGCCGTTCTGCCGCACCCACGAGCGCATCCAGTTCATGGACGTGCGCTCCAGCGAGCTGACCAAGTACGCCGCCAACGCCCTGCTGGCCACGAAGATCAGCTTCATGAACGACCTCGCGAACCTGGCCGAGCGGGTGGGGGCGGACATCGAGAAGGTCCGGGTGGGCATCGGGTCCGATCCGCGCATCGGCTACCAGTTCCTCTTCCCCGGCACCGGCTACGGCGGCTCCTGCTTCCCCAAGGATGTCAAGGCGCTGATGCACACCGCCGAGCAGAACGCCCACCCGCTGCGGCTGCTCCAGGCGGTGGACGCCGTCAACCGCGACCAGAAGGCCATCCTGCTGCGCAAGGTGCTGGCCCACTTCGGGGGCGAGGTGGCCGGTCGGCGCTTCGCGGTCTGGGGGCTGGCGTTCAAGCCACGCACCGACGACATGCGGTACGCCCCGGCCATCGATCTGGTGGAGGGGCTGCTGGCCGCGGGTGCCTCGGTCGTGGCTCACGACCCCCAGGCCATGGAGAACGCGGCGGCCATCTTCGGGGATCGCATCACCCTCTCGGGCGATCACTATGCCTGCCTCGATGGGGCGGACGCGCTGTGTATCTGCACGGAATGGAACGTTTTTCGGCGCCCCGACTTCGACCAGGTGGCGCGCCGGCTGAAGGCGCCGGTGCTGTTCGACGGGCGCAACCTGTATGACCCCGAGCGGATGGCTTCCCGCGGCTTCACCTACTACGCCATCGGTCGCGGGCAATCCCTCCCGGTCTGATTCGCCCCCGGGGAGAGGCACCCGACCCCCCGATCGGCCTCGGACCCGCATGTCGTCTGCGTTTTCGGCGATTCTTTTTGTTTGACACCCGAAAAATCGCCTGGATATGCTCCGCCCGCTTGACGGGACCTGTGACCTCGCTCGGCGACGCTTCAGGGCCCGTAACACGAAGCATCTGGGTCGGCTTATCGTGCCGGCCTGGGTGGGTGGGCTACGGCCTGCATATTTTCGCAAGCGAGCTCGCAGAGAGAAACCTCAAGTCCGCAGGCATCGCGGCTGACCCCATGGAGGGCGGGGAAATGACCAAGAAGGACCTGATCAACGCGGTTCAGGCCGAGTACGCCGATCTCACCAAGAAGAAGGTGGGCGAAGTGCTGGGCGCCACGTTCGACGCCATCGCCCGGGCCCTCAAGGATGAGGGCCGCTTCGCTGTTCCCGGCTTTGGCGTGCTGACCGTCAAGACCCGGGCTTCCCGGACGGGCCGCAACCCCCGCTCCGGCGACTCGATCGAGATCCCCGAGTCCAAGACCGTGGGCTTCAAGCTGGCCCCTGACTTCCGCAACAGCCTCAACGGCTGAGCGCAGAGGAGAACCGAGATGACCAAGGCAGAGCTCATCGAGGCGGTGCACGCGGCGGCCGGCGAAGGCATGACCCGCAAGGCCGTGGCGGACCTCGTCGACACCATCTTCGACCGCATCGCGTCCTCCGTGCGCGAGGACGGCAAGTTCTACATGCCCGGCTTCGGCACCTGGACGCTCAAGGAGCGCCAGGCCCGCACCGGCCGCAACCCCCGCACGGGCGACGCGCTGGAGATCCCGGCCAGCCGCACGGTCGGCTTCAAGGTCTCCTCGGAGCTCAAGGCCGAGCTGTGAGATCTTGACCTGCCCGTCCAGGGCAGGCGCGGAGAGAAGGCGTCCCTCGGGGCGCCTTTTTTCTTTTCAGATCATGGAGCTGGCCGATCAGGGGGCGGGCAGCACGCCCAGGCGGCGCAGGCCCACCACTGCCTCCACCTGGGCCGGATCGCGCAGGAGCGCCTGGCGCCAGTCCGCCGCGGCGCCGGGCAGATCCCCCGCGTTGGCCCGCAGGACCCCCCGCATGCCCAGCGCGTCGGGATCGCCGGCGTCCTCCTCCAGCAGGATCTCCAGGTGGCCGGCTGCGGCCTGGCGGTCCCCCGCGTTGAGGTCCATGCGCGCCAGGTTCAGCCGGGCCAGGCGGTCGTCGGGATCGAGGGCCAGCGCCCGCGCCGCGGCGCCCCGCGCCTCGGCCGGCCGGCCAGCCGCCACGAGGGCCTGGCCCAGGTTCGTCCACCGGGCGCTGCTGTCGGGCTGCAGCTCGGCCGCCCGCGCCATGGCGGCGAGGGCCACGGCGGGCGCCTGCCCCAGGGCCCAGCGCCCCAGATCCCCGGCGAGCCCCGCGAGGGCGCGTCCCGTCTGGGGATCGGGGCTGGCCAGGGCCGCCAGCGCGTCGACCCGGGGCAGGAAGGCCGGATCCGGCGCCCCGCCACGGGCGAACCAGGGGAACCGCGGCACCAGCCCCTCGGGCCGCCCCGCCGCGTCCGCCCCCTCGGCCCACTCCCAGCGCACGGGCCAGCCCGTCCCGAGGGCGGCGAAGTCTTCGACCCCCGCACCGCGCCGCCAGCCCGCCGTCGCCGCCGGCAGGCGCCGGGCCACGGGGCCCACGGAGGAGGGCCGGGCCACATGCTGGCGGACGATGACGGCCAGATCGGGGCGAGCGCCCTCGACCACCTGGGTGAAGGCGAAGCCGGCGGAGAGGTTGTCGCTGACCTCGAAGTCGAGGGCCTCGGGGGCGTCGTCGGCCGCCGCGGCGAGCAGCCGGGCGGCCACCCGATCGCTGCCGGCCGCCAGCCAGGCCGTCGGGGCGACGCTGACGGCGACCGCTGCGGCCCCCAGCGGCAGCGCCCCGCGGCCGACCGGCCCCCGCGCCAGGGCGTCGAGGGCGACCGCGACCCCCAGGCCCAGGGCGCAGAGCCCGGGCACGCCGTTCTGCAGGTCCCGCAGGCCCATCGGGTTGATGGCCACGGCGTAGCCCAGATCCACCAGCCAGATCACGCCCAGCCACCGCCCGCCCGGTCGCCGCAGCCCCACGACGAGGCCCGCCAGGCCGACGACGAGGAGGGCCGGGCTGGCCGCCCAGAGCTGGCCGACGAAGGTGGTGACGTCCGCGGCGCGCAGGTGCCCGAGCTCGGCGCCGTAGGCGGCCCGGATGCTCTTGCCCCAGAAGTGGTCCCAGAGGGCGCCGAGGGTCTCGGGGTTGCCCCAGTCCCGCCAGGGCTCGGCGGCGGAGCGCAGCGGCAGATAGGCCAGGCAGAGCGCGCCCAGGACGGCAAACGCGGCCACGAGGCCGAGGTCCCGCGGGCGGCGGCGCCCCGCGAGGAGGGCGGCGGGGGCGGCGGCGACGACGAAGAGGCGCAGCTCGGCGTGGTGGCCGGCGGCGAGGCCGACCAGCAGGCCGAGGGCGAGGGCGTCGCGGCCGTCGCCGCGGGCCCGGAGGCGCAGGCCCAGCCAGAGGGTGGCCGCGACCCAGCAGGCCGCCCCGGAGTACACCTCGATGGTGGCGGCGTGCAGGGTGAAGAGGCCCGAGGTCGCCATGGCGAGGGCGCCGAGGACCGCCGCCCAGGGCCGGACGTCGAGCCACCGGGCGGCCGCCACCAGGAAGCCCGCCGTGGCCGCGCCGAGGAGCCCCGAGGCCAGGGCGCCCCGCAGCGCGGCGTCGCCCAGGGGCACCAGGTGCATGACGAGGCCGTGGAGCTGGGTGAAGACCGGGAAGCCGGGCGGGTGGGCGATGCCCAGCTCCCAGGCGGCGGCGCCGAGCTCACCCGCGTCGAGCCAGGTGAGGCTGGCGGCCGCGAAGACGCCGAAGAACACGCCCGCCACGCCCGCGGCCGCGGCGGCGGCCCTCATGGGGTCGCGCCCACCCGGATCATGACCGCCCCCGCCGTGCCAGGACCGCGAGCAGGGCGACGCTGGCCGAGACGAAGCAGGCCACGACGAAGAGGGTCGACGCGAGGGCGGGCGACGCGAGGGCCACGCCGACGACGACGGCGAGGCCGAGCAAGGCGATGGGCAGCTCCATGGAGCGTTCATACCACGCCCACGCCGCCGGGTCTCGCCTTCAGCGCCGCGATCCGGCGCTGGATGCGGCTTCCCGCGTTGACAGCCGTGGGGGCCTGTGCTATCTACCCGCGTCCAGCGGGGCGCCGTCTTGGCCTTTCGAGAATCCTTCGAAATTTCAAGAAGTTGCGCATTATTTAGGGGCGTGGGCTAGCGGTAAGCCACGGGATTTTGGTTCCCGCTGACGTAGGTTCGAATCCTACCGCCCCTGCCACGCACCCGGAGGCGACGCGATGCCGTCGGTGAGGATCTTCACGGGGAACTCGAATCCGGAGCTGGCCCGCGAGATCTGCGCATACGTCGGAGTTCCGCTGGGCAACGCCCGCGTGAACCGCTTCTCGGACGGCGAGATCCGCGTCGAGATCGAGGAGTCCTTCCGCGGCGCCGACGTCTACGTCATCCAGAGCACCAGCGCCCCGGTGAACGACAACCTGATGGAGCTGCTGATCATGGCCGACGCCCTCAAGCGGGCCTCGGCGGGCAGCATCTCGGCGGTCATCCCCTACTTCGGCTACGCCCGGCAGGACCGCAAGGCCGCGCCCCGCGCGCCCATCTCGGCGCGCCTGGTGACCGATCTGCTGCTGGCGGCCGGCTGCTCCCGGCTCATCACGATGGAGCTGCACGCGGGGCAGATCCAGGGCTTCTTCAATGGCCCCGTCGATCACCTCTACTGCTCGCCGGTGATGCTGCGCTACCTCAAGGATCTGGAGCTGCACAACCCGGTCATCGTCAGCCCCGACGCGGGCGGCGTGGAGCGGGCGCGCAGCTATGCCAAGCGCCTTGACGCGGCCATCGCCATCGTCGACAAGCGCCGCTCGGGTCCCAACGTCGCCGAGGTCATGCACCTCGTGGGCGACGTCGAGGACAGCGACGTGGTCGTGGTGGACGACATGATCGACACGGCCGGCACCATCTGCCAGGCGGCCCAGGTCCTGCGGGACTTCGGTGCGCGGCGGGTGTTCGCGCTGGCCACTCACCCGGTGCTCTCGGGCCCGGCCATCACCCGGCTCTCCGAGAGCGTCATCGAGGAGGTCATCGTGTCCAACACGATCCCCCTCACCGCCGCCGGTCGAGCCTGTCCCAAGGTCAAGGTCCTCTCCGCTGCGAACGTGTTCGGGGAGGCCATCAAGCGTATCCATGATCTCAGCTCGGTCTCCAGCTTGTTTCATTTCTGACCGAGCACCCACCCAGACGAGGAAGTTCAAATGGACGCCATCGCCATTGATTGCGCCCGCCGGGAGACCGGCGGCAAGGGAACCGCAAGGCGGCATCGTGCCGAGGGGCGGTTGCCGGCGGTGCTCTACGGGCACGGTATCGAGTCGCCCGTCTCTGTGAGCCTCGACCCGGCCGAGCTGGACAAGGGCCTGCGCAACCCCAAGGGGTTCAACGCCGTGTTCAGCATCACCCTCCCCGACGAGGCCCCTCGCCAGGTCATGATCCGCGAGGTCCAGCGCCACGCGATCAGCCGGCAGATCATGCACGTCGATCTGGTCGCCCCTGACATGGAGAAGCCGCTGGTCGCGGTCGTCCCCGTCAACGTGACCGGCCGCTCCGTCGGTGTCGCCACCGGTGGCCGCCTGCGCAAGCCCTACCGCGACGTGAAGCTGCGCGGCCGGCCCATCGACATCCCGGCCGAGGTGCTGATCGACATCACCAACCTCGATCACAACGACGGCGTGATGGCCAGCCAGATGCCGCTCCCCGAGGGCGTCGAGGCCGTCTACGACCGCGACTACGTGGTGGTGAAGGTCATGAAGCCCCGCGGCAAGAAGAAGGAAGCCGTGGATCCGAAGGCCGCCAAGAAGAAGAAGTAGTCGAGCGCCGTGGAGGATCGCTGCCTCGTCGTCGGCCTCGGCAATCCGGGCCCCCGCTATGCCGGCAACCGGCACAACGTGGGGTTCATGGTGGTCGATCGCCTGGGCGACGGGGCGGGGCTCCCCCTCAGCCGCAGCCGGTTCAACGGACGCTACGCCACCGGCAGCCTCGAGGGGCGGTCGGTGGCGCTGCTCGAGCCCGAGACGTTCATGAACCTCAGCGGCCAGGCGGTCTCCCCGGCGCGCAGCTTCTTCAACGTGGAGGTCGGCAACATCCTGGTCATCCACGATGAGCTCGACCTGCCCTTCGGGACGCTTCGGCTCAAGGTGGGCGGGGGACACGCCGGCCACAACGGCCTGCGATCCATCGTCGCCCAGCTCGGCACGGCGGACTTCGCCCGGCTGCGGGTCGGCATCGGCCGACCCCAGCACGGCGCGGTCTCCGACTACGTGCTGTCAGACTTCACGCGCGAGGAGCGCGAGTGGTTGCCCGACCTGCTGGATCGGGCGACAGAGGCCGTGCGGCTGGCCCTTCGGGAGGGTCCGCGCATGGCGATGAACGTCATCAACGTCGCGCGGTAGCCCTGCGCGACCCGGGGAAGGACGGGGCGCTGCCCCTGGAACGCCGGACGGCGTCCCCTGCCCAGTTGGAGAGAGGAGCAAAAGAACGTGTTCAGCTACCTGTGGGCGGTCCCCGTCGCAGGCGTCCTTGCCCTGGCCTTCGCCTTCTGGAAGTCCATGTGGGTCAACAAGCAGGACGCCGGCACTGACGACATGAAGGGCATCGCGAATGCCATCCGGGTGGGGGCCATGGCCTTCCTCCGGGCGGAGTACGCCAAGCTCGTCATCTTCGTGGTCGCCGTCGCCGCGCTGCTGGCCTGGTCCAACGCCGGCCAGGCCGACAGCCACGCCCTCATCGCCCTGTCCTTCGTCGTCGGCGCCGTCTGCTCGGGCCTCGCCGGCCTCTTCGGCATGCGCGTGGCCACGGCGGCCAACGTGCGCACCGCCAACGCGGCCCGCACGGGCCTGTCCTCGGCCCTGAAGGTGGCCTTCAGCGGCGGCGCCGTCATGGGCATGAGCGTCGTCGGCCTCGGCGTGCTCGGCCTCGGCAGCCTCTTCTGGGTCTTCGCCAACACCGGCATGCTCGGCGACGGCGACATCCTCAGCGTCGTCGGGGCCCACCCGAAGCTGGAGGTCGTCCTCAACGTGGTGTCGGGCTTCAGCCTCGGCGCCAGCTCCATCGCCCTCTTCGCCCGCGTGGGCGGCGGCATCTTCACCAAGGCGGCCGACGTGGGCGCCGACCTGGTGGGCAAGGTCGAGGCGGGCATCCCCGAGGACGACCCGCGCAACCCCGCCACCATCGCCGACAACGTGGGCGACAACGTGGGTGACGTGGCCGGCATGGGCGCCGACCTCTTCGAGAGCTATGTCGGCGCCATCGTGGGCTCGATGATCCTCGGCATGGGCTGGATGGCCGGCATGCCCGAGGGCCAGGCCCTCAACCCCGTGATCCTGCCCCTGTTCATCGCCGGCGCCGGCATCGTGGTCAGCATCGCCTGCACCTTCCTCGTCAACGTGAAGGAAGGCGGCAACCCCCAGCGCGCCCTCGACACCGGCACCTTCGTGGCCGGCGGCGTCATGCTCGTCGCCAGCTACTTCCTCATCACCGGCTTCCTGGGCGACGGCACCTTCACGGTCGCCGGCGAGACCTTCACCGCCATGGGCGTCTTCTGGTCCACCCTGGGTGGCCTCGTGTCCGGCATCCTCATCGGCGTCGTGACCGAGTACTACACCTCCGATCACCGCGCCCCCGTGAAGGGCATTGCCGACGAGAGCCTCACCGGCCCCGCCACCAACATCATCAGCGGCCTCGGCGTCGGCATGGTCTCGACCTTCCTGCCGACCGCCCTGATCGTCGCGGCCATCCTGGTGGCCTACTACACCTCGGGCCTCTACGGCATCGCCATGGCCGCCCTTGGCATGCTGGCCACCACGGGCATCCAGCTCGCCGTCGACGCCTACGGCCCCATCGCCGACAACGCGGGCGGCATCGCCGAGATGGCCCACCTGCCCAAGGAGGTGCGTGGCCGCACCGACAAGCTCGACGCCGTGGGCAACACCACCGCCGCCATCGGCAAGGGCTTCGCCATCGGCTCGGCCGCCCTCACCTCCCTCGCCCTGTTCTCGGCCTTCGCCACCAAGGCGGGCCTCATCGACAAGGGCATCAACGTCCTGGATCCCAAGGTCATGTCGGGCGTCTTCGTCGGCGGCATGCTCCCGTTCCTCTTCAGCTCCATGGCCATGAAGGCCGTCGGTCGCGCGGCCTCCCGCATGATCGAGGAGGTCCGCCGCCAGTTCCGCGAGATCCCGGGTCTGCGTGAGGGCAAGGAGGGCGTCAAGGCCGAGTACGCGCGCTGCGTGGACATCTCGACCGCCGCCGCCATCAAGGAGATGGTCCTGCCCGGCATGCTCGCCGTCACCGCGCCGGTCCTCGCCGGCCTCTACAGCATCGAGACCCTCGGCGGCCTGCTGGTGGGCACCACCGTCGGCGGCGTCATGATGGCGATCTTCATGTCCAACGCGGGCGGCGCCTGGGACAACGCCAAGAAGTACATCGAGGGCGGCCACAACGGCGGCAAGGGCTCCGACGCCCACAAGGCCGCCGTTATCGGCGACACCGTCGGCGACCCCTTCAAGGACACCGCCGGTCCGGCCCTGAACATTCTCATCAAGCTGATGAGCGTGGTCGCGCTGGTCATCGCCCCGGTGCTCGTCCGCTTCCACGGCGGCTGAGCCCCACCCCGCCCCGCCCGGGGCGGCGGCTACGCCAGCGGCTGCGGTCCGCGGCGCGTGAACTCCACCGGATCCTCAATGAAGTCGAGCACATCGCGGATCACCGCGGCGTGCTCGACGTCCAGCGGCAGGATGTGCCAGCTGCGTGGGTAGACGATGCCCCGGCGGTGGGGCGTCCGCAGTCCGTCCAGCAGGAGCTGCACGTTGCGGACGGGCGCCACATGGTCGTGGCGGCCGTGCTGGACCAGCACCGGCGCTGACAGCCGGGCGAGTCGCTGCCGCACCAGGTCCTGCCCCTCCAGCATGCTGGCCGCCGCCGCGATGGGGGTACGGTCGTAGTCGGGCATGGCCGCGGCCACCCCCGGATCCGACACATCGGGCCCGCTGCGCTTGAGGGCGTAGGGCAGGGCGTCCGCCAGGGGGAGCCGGCGTAGGCGAGGCCCAGCATGAGCTGCTGGGTCGGGCGAAGCTCCAGCGGCGTCGCCATGGCCACGACGCCGGCCACCCGGGCGCCCCGCTCATGGGCCAGGGCGAGGGCGGCGAGGCTGCCCATGGACAGCCCCACGATGAAGACCCGGTCGTGGCTCGCGGCCAGATCGTCGAAGGCGCGCCGGGCCGTCCCGAGCCAGTCCAGGAAGCGCGTGTGCCGCAGGACCGCGGGGCTGTGACCGTGGCCCACGAGGCGTGGGGCGCGCACGTGGTAGCCGCGATCCCCGAGGGCATCGGCCAGCGGGCGCCACACGAACGGCGTGCCCGTCAGCCCATGCAGGCAGAGCACCGCCACCGCCCCGCCCGGCCGCTCGAACGGCGCTGCGAGGTCCTCTTTGCTGGAGTCCTGGTCACTCATCGAGGCCAAGCTAGCCCGGAACCGGGCCCAAGTCACCCTCCCACCTGGTGGATCCCCGCGCCGACATCGCGCATCCTCCCGAGCCCACCGTCCTCATGAGCCACACGCCATGCACCTGCCCTCGCCCTGGATGAGCGCTACCAGCGCGGCGACACGCCCTGGGACCTCGGCGGCCCGTCGCCGGTAGTCCAGCGCCTCGCCCGCGATCTCCTGACGCCGGGCATGCGCGTGCTGGTGCCCGGCTGCGGCCGCGGCCACGACGTCGAGGCCCTCGCGCGGGCGGGCCTCCAGGTGACCGGCCTGGACCTCTCCCCCACCGCCCTGGCCCTCGCGGCCGCCTGGTGGGCCTGCCGCCGGGGTCGAGTGGCTCTGCGGCGATCTCGCTGGCGCTGCCTGCGGATCGGCCGGCGGCCTACGATGCCGTGATCGAGCACACCTGCTACTGCGCGCTGCCCCTCGACCAGCTCGACGCCTACCGCGACGCGGTGTGGGGGCTCCTCCGCCCCGGCGGCCGCCTGCTCGGCGCGTTCCTGTTCTTCGACGACGCTGGCGGCCCCGGCCTCATGCAGGTGGCACCAGGCCCCGCGGCCTTGCTGGCCCGCTTCGGCGGGCGCTTCCAGACCCGGCACCTCCAGACGGCCCCCGAGGCGTTTCGCCCTCGCGGCGTGCCCCAGCTTGAGGTCGTCTTCGAGAAAGTCGATTAGTTTCAGGAGCCTGCGGAGTCGGCCGCGTCGCTGGACGCCTGCGCGAGGGCGGCCCAGGGGCCGGGGAGACAGGCCTCGACCAGGCCCATGCGCACCCCCGGCGTGATCTGCTCCAGCGCCCGCGCCGCCGCCGCCGCCTGACTCATGGTCTCCCGCCCCGCCCCCGACGCCCCCGTCAGCGAGCGGACCAGGTGGCCGAAGGCCCCCGCCAGGAGCCGGGCCGCCGTCTCCTGGGGTCCGTGGCCGCAGGCGGCCAGCGCCTGTGCCGGGCTGCCCAGGGCAGCGCCCAGCGCCCGGCCGCGTCCAGCTCCAGCGCGCCGTCCAGGCCCGGCGCCAGCAAGCCCGTCCCCGCGAGGGCCGGCGGCAGCGCCCGGTGCACCAGGTAGAGCAGCACCCCCTGCTGCAGCGAGGTCTCGTCGCGGGACGCCGAGCCGATCACCGCTGGGCGGATCCAGATGGGCAGAGGCGCCCCAGATCCAGCGAGCAGCCGCGCCACCAGGGGCGGCACATCGGGCCGGCCGAAGATGGCGGCGAAGGCCCCCCACCCCCGGGCCAGCAGATCAGCGCGACGGCGGCCATCATCACCGGCGACCACGCCTGCCAGTCTGAGTGTGCAGGTCGATGGGCGCATCGGTCATGGCTTGCCGGCGCGGAGGGCGAGCAGGTGGTTGCGGTAGAGCATCGTGCTGCGGGCATGCAGGCGGACAGCCACGGGGAGTCGGCGTCCTCGCCCACGAGCCGAAGCCCTGCGACCGCCTGCGGACCCGTCCAGCAGAGATCGAACGGTGGCCTGGCGGCCCTTGCCGGCGCCGCGCTGGGAGTGCCCCCCCCAGCCAGGCTCGACCGGGGTGGCCCCGGGGACCAGTCGTACGGTGCTCAGGACGGCCCTGCTGCCCGTCGCCAGCACCCGGGCGATCTCACCGAGGAAGGCGTAGGGCGCCGGCACGCAGTCCAGCACGTTCAGGTTGACCGCCAGCGCGAAGGTCGCGTCGCGAAGGGCAGCGCCTGGGCGTCCGCGATCCAGAAGTCGACCCGATCGGCATCGGGGAACCGCGCCGGCAGCGTTCGCCGGTCGAAGACGATGCCCACGTGTCGGCGCGGGTAGCGCACCTCGCCCTCCACGAGGACGCGGGACGCCAGGCGGATCATGGAGACGTTGACGTCGACCCCGAGCACCAGCCCGCGGTGCCGCGCGGCCAGCTTTCCGAAGCTCGTCCGCCCCACGGAGCAGCCGATCTCGATGGCCGGCCCGTCCGGCACGCCGCCGAGCAGCTTCGAGGCCGCGGGCCAGACGTCCGGGATGACCGCCCCGGCCGCGGCTCCTCATCGGGCTCCTGGGGATCCAGATCCCCATAGTGATCCCAGGCGTAGCTCGGACAGGAACTGGCGGGTCTGGTTGAAGGCCGACCCGGGCCCGCTGCCATCGCCCAGCAGGCTCTCGGTGTGGGCGCTCAGATCGTCTCGGGCCAGCAAATACAGCAGGTTGTCGGTGATGAAGGCCCGCACCCCGGCGACGAGGATGGGCACCCCGTCGACGATGGGGTACTCCCCCTGGCACGCTCCCCGGGAGCAGTGCAGGGCCCCTTCGAGGATGAGGCTGCCCCGCTCACGCGCCACGGCGCCGATGCGCAGAGGGGCCTCGATGCCCTGGGCGCGGCAGTTCGGGCAGAGCGGGCGGAGGGCATCGAAGTGTCGGCGGCGCATGGCGGATCTTCTGGCGGGCCGGCGCCGCGAGATCAACCCCAATCGACCACCGCGGCGGTCTGGCCGCGGGCCGCTGGGCATGCTAGTGAGTGACGATGCAGGTCCTGCCCGAACGCCCCATTCGCCGGCTGGTGACATTCATCCACCGCCACCCGTACCTGACCTCGCTCCTGTCGCTGGGGGTGGCAGCCGTCTCGGTCTTGCTGGCCGCGGGGCTGCTCGTCCCGGGCACGAAGCTGGAGCTGCGCAGCCGCATCCAGGACCTCCTGCCAGGCTCGGCGCCGAGCGTGCAGGCCAGCGAGATCCTGGAGAAGCGCCTCGGCAGCGCGGACATCCTGGTCGTCACCCTGATGACCGACGACTTCGTGCGGGTGAAGGCGGCGCTGCCCGAGATCACGCGGCGTGTCGAGGCGCTGCCCGACGTCCGCAAGGCGCGGTTCAAGCAGGATGTCAGCACCATCGACCAGAACGCGCTGATCATCTTCCCGACGCTGCAAGAGCTGCGCGACTACTACGAAGAGCTCACCCGCGAGATCCAGAAGGCCGTGAAGGCCGAGCTCAAGCTCTTCGAGGATGACGACGCCGCCGCGAAGAAGAAGGAGGCGGAGCCGCCCGCGACGCTGAGCTGGGCCGAGATCGAGCGCGAGGACGGCCTCAGCGAGCTGGGCCGCACCTTCCGGCGCCGCCGCGGCGACTATCGCGAGTACTTCTACAACCGCGACTACACCACCATCGGCCTCCAGGTCTACCCGACGCGCTCCTCCAGCGACCTGGCGTTCTGCCGCAAGATCATGGAGGACGTCGAGCAGACGGTGCGGACGGCCGTGCAGGAGACGCTCGGCCCCATCGAGGCCGGCGGCGTGGTGACCCGGGTCGACCTGGGGGGCGGCTACCGGTCGGCCCTGGAGCGCTCCCAGCAGCTCCAGGGCGACATGACGTCCTCGGTCTCCATCTCGCTGGCCCTGCTGGCCCTGGTGGTCGTGGTCGCCTTCCGCAGCATCCGTGCGTTCTTCTGCGTGATGATCCCGCTCATCCTGGGCACCGCGTGGACCGTCGGCTTCGCCACCGCGGTCGTGGGCTACGTCAACATCATCACGGCGTTCATCTTCGCGGTCTTGCTGGGCCTCGGCATCGACTTCGGCATCCACTTCTACGGGCGCTACCGCGAGGAACGCGCCGCCGGCCACGACCCCCTGGAGTCGATGGTCACCACCCACTGTCACTGCGGCATGGCCAGTGTCCTGGCGGGCTCGACGACGTCGATGGCCTTCCTCGCCCTCACCCTCGCTGACTTCCGTGGGTTCAGCCAGTTCGGCGGCGTGGCTGCCGTCGGCGTCATCCTCTGCCTGCTGGCGGTCATGATCGCCTTCCCTGCCGTCACGTTCATCTTCGAGCGCTGGATGCCCCTGAAGCTGCTGGGCTACACGGTCGACCGGGGCGACGACGGCGAGATCGCTCGCCGGCGCTTCCCCCTTGGGCCCCGCACCGTGGCCGTCGGCGTGCTCCTGGGGGTCGCGGGCGCCACCCTCGGCCCGGCCTTCGTCGACTTCGAGCTGGACTTCAACAAGCTCGGCCCGAAGGAAGAGAAGGAGAAGGCGGAGCACGAGAAGATCCAGTACGGCACCACCCAGGCCACCGCGCCGGCGGTCATCTTCACCAACTCGGCCCAGGAGGCCGAGTCGATCTACCAGCAGCTCGAGACCCGCACCGACCGGGGCAAGATCTACCACCCCCGCATCAAGAGCTATCAGTCGCTCTTCGCGCTCGTGCCCGCCCAGCAGGCCGAGAAGCGCGAGCAGGTCGAGCGCATCTGCAAGAAGCTGCGCCGCAAGGTGAAGCTGTTCGAGGGCGACCCCCGCGAGGGTGCGGACGAGCTGCTCAAGCACTGCGCCCCCCAGGAGTTCACCGCCAACGACCTGCCGGACTGGGTGAAGGACAAGTTCAGCGACACCGATGGCACCCTGGGCGAGTTCATCTTCGTGTCACCCCGGGGGAGCACCAACGACGGCGAGGTCGCGCTGGCGTTCCGCGACGAGATGCTGTCGCTGAAGGGCCTCGACGGCCGCCCGCCGACGGTGTCGGGCAAGCCCATGGTCTGGGCCGAGGTCATCGTCGCGATGAAGCGCGACGGCCTCAAGACGAGCATCGCGGCGCTGCTCGTGGTGCTGGTCCTCGTCTTCCTCTTCGAGTTCAGCCTCGGCGCCACGGCGATGATCATGCTCCCCCTCAGCATGGGCCTGGGGATCTCCGCAGGGATCATGGCGTTGATGGGCATGAAGCTGAACTTTTTCAACATGCTGGCGGTTCCTACCATCATCGGGATGGGCGTGGACAATGGCGTACACATGTACCATCGCCACAAGGAGCTGGGGCGGGACAGCGCTCTCTACGTCGTCCGCACCACCGGGATGGCATCCACGCTGGCGACGCTCACCACGTGTATCGGGTTTGCCAGCCTCATGTCGGCCAACGATCGGGGTCTCAACACCCTCGGCCTGCTCACGGTGATCGGGATGCTGGCCGCCCTGCTGACCACCCTGATCGTGCTCCCGGCCGCGATGCAGTGGCGCGACGACCAGTCGCGCCCCTCCGCCTGACGCGCCCCACCCGCCGGCGCCCGGCGCCGGGCGCGACTCCTGTTTTCGTAAGAGTTTCAGATACTTGAGTGCCGGCCCGGCGGCTCGGCCGAGGCCTCGGCGCCTGCCGTCCGCGCTGGCTTGTCGAGGGCCTGGGACGAGGCAGCCCGCGCGCGCAGGCGGGGCGACGGGAGGTCTTGCAACGGCCTGTCTGGGAGAGGCGCCAGCGGAGTCGGTGCCCGAGAGGCTCGACGGCTGGCCAGGAGGGCGGCGACGCGCGGGCCGCCGGGCCGCTACTTGCAGCCCTGCTTCGTGCGCTTGAGCTTGGTCTGCGCCACCTTCGCCTGGTTGGAGCGCGGGTACTCGGCGATGAGCGTCTCGAGGAAGGGCAGGGCGTCCTTGCAGCGCCCGAGGGCGACGAAGTTGTCATGCATCAGCACGAGCGCATCGTCGACCTTGTCACCCTTCGAGTACGAGTTCATCACAGTCTGGAGCGTGCGGATGGACGCGGTGTGCTCCTTCTGCTCGAACTGACACTCGGCCAGCAGAAACAGGCTGTTGTCGGCCCGGTTGTTGTCGGGGAACTTCTGGGCGAAGGTCGCCATCGCCCGGATGGCCTCGGCGCAGTCGCCCGCCTGCTTGCGCTCGTACCCGTAGCGGTAGAGCTCGGCGGCATCCTCGGGGAGCGCGGGCGCACCGACCGGGGCAGGCACCGCGGGGTCGCCGACGTCGGGGAGCGCGCCCGTGGGCTTGCCAGGCATCTGGTGCTCGATGCGCGCCAGCTCACCACGAGCGGTGTTCAGCTCCTCCCGGAGCTGCTCGATGATGAGCATGTTGTCGGCATTGCCGCTCTGCAGGCGCTCGATGGACTCGACCAGCTTGCGCTCGGTCTGCATCAGCTGGGCAGCGACCTTGCCCAGATCTTCCTGCAGTCCGGCGCGCAGGCTCCGCAGATCTTCGACCTGCTGGTCCAGGCGACCCTCGAGAGCGACGATGTCGGCTTCGATCTTCTCGCCCCGCCAGTGCGACACACAGGCGGTCTGCGAGACGGCGATGACCAGGAAGAGGAGGGAACGGCGCATGGGGGGAGAACTCCGCGAGCGGTTGGGCGCGGCCACCAGGGCGGTGGCCTGGGCGCTCGCCGCCGCGAGCTCGGGGCGGCGGAGCGTGCTCCGGCCGAGACGACCTTACTGGGCCACGAACTCGGCGCGGCGGTTCTGGCGCCAGGCCGCCTCGTTGCTGCCGTTGGCAGCGGGGCGGTTCTCGCCGAAGCTGACCGTGCTCAGGCGGCCGGCATCGACACCCTTGCTCTGCAGGTAGCGGCGGGCCGCGTCGGCGCGGCGCTCACCCAGAGCCAGGTTGTACTCCTCGGTGCCGCGCTCGTCGCAGTGGCCCTCGATGCGCATCGGGGCGGTGTTGTCGCCCTTCAGGCAGGCCGCGATGGCGTCCAGCTTGCCACGCTGGTTCGGCTTGATGTTGTGGCGGTCGTAATCGAAGTAGACCGCACCACCACCACCGTTGGCGCCGCCGCCGGAGCAATCCGTCAGCGAGACCTGGCAGCGGCCACCGACGCACTCCGAGCCCGCGGGGCAGGTCGGGTTGTCAGCGCCCTCGCCACACTCGGGCTTCTCGATGCAGCTGCCGCCGGAGCAGTACGTGTTGCCCGTGCACTCGCTGTTGTCGAGGCACTCGGCGCCACACTCGTTGTCACGGCACTTCTGGTTGCCGGGGCACGAGACCGACTCGTCGCAGTAGCCGGCGCGGCGCTGGCAGCGGCCCGAGGCACACTCCATCCCGGCGCCTTCGCACTGGCTGTTCTCACGGCACTGCTGGCAGCGGCCGTTGAGGCAGTACTCCCCCTTCTCAGCGCAGTGCTCGTCGTTCTCGCACTTGGGGTAGGTCGGGCCACACGCGGTGGCCACCAGGCCAACGGCGCCCAGGAAGAGCGCTTGAAGGAAGCCGCGGAATCGGAACATGCTGTCCACCAGGAAGAAGGTTGAAAGTACTTGCCGGCAGGGGGCTTTTCAGGCCTCTGAGTGCCGGAAGCTAGAACAAACGAAGGGCCCTGTCAACAGCATGTCGTACCTCCGCGCCACCTGGACGGCCGCCCTGCTGACGGGCTGTCTGGCGGCCCCCGAAGCGGCCCCGCTCCGGATCGTTCGCTCCACGCCGGCGCCCGGCGGCGACCTGCCCGCCACGGCCCCGATCCGCATCGACTTCGACGGCTACCTCGACCCCGAGCAGGACTTCTCCCGGACCCTGACCCTCGACTCGGCCGAGCTGGCCATCGACCTGCAGGTCGGCTACGACCCGACGGGCCCCGCGCTCGTGGGGGTCCCGCGGGCCGCGCTGCGACCCGATCTGGGTTATCGCCTCACCATCGTGGCCGAGGCCCTGAGGGGCATCGACGGCCGGACGCTCGAGGCCGACGTCGAGATCGGCTTCATGAGCCGCCCCCGGCCCTCGGCCCCCGCCGTCCCGGTCGACTTCGCCACCGACATCGCCCCGGCGCTCGCGGCCCGCTGCGGCTGCCACGGCCCGGAGCCGCTGGCGTTTCCCCTCGATCCAGCCTCCCTGGTGGGCGCCTCGAGCCAGGCCGATCCCGCGCGCCTGCTGGTGGCGCCCGGTGATCCGCTGGCCAGCCAGCTCCTGCTGAAGGTCCTGCCCGACTACCCGGGGGTGCGGGGCCTGGCCATGCCGCCCAGCGGGCCGCCGCTGCCCGCGGAGGTCCTGCGGGCCCTCGTCACCTGGATCGAGGGCCTCGACGGCTAGCCAAAAAAACCTTTCCTGTCGGGGACTTCCGACGCCTCAGCGGGGGAGTGGGCGCGGCCAGGACGGTCTTGATGTGGGCCTGGAGGGCCTCGACGGTCTTGTCATCCAGGTACATCCGGCCGTTGATGAAGAGCGTGGGCGTCGCCGAGATGCCGGCGTCGACCCCTCCTGCCGGTCCTTCAGCACCTGCTCGCGGATCTCCTTGCTCTCCATGTCCACCTTGAAGCGGTCGACGTTGAGGCCCAGCTCGGTGGCGAAGTCGATGAACTTCTGGGGGCCAAGGCTGCCCTGGTTCTGGAAGATGAGGTCGTGCATCGGCCAGAAGCGGCCCTGGCGGTGGCGGCGAGGGCCGCCCGGGCGGCCGCTTCGGCGTGCTCGTGGAACGCGATGGGGAACTGCTTGAAGTAGACGGTCACGTCGTCGGGCATCGCCTTCACGAGGTCGGCGATGATCGTCCGGGCCTCGGCGCAGTGCGGGCACTCGAAGTCGGCGAACTCGACGATGACGATCTTGCCGTTCTTGGCCCCCTTGGAGGGTGTTCTTCAGGTCGAAGGTGGCGGGCGGCACGTGCTCGTTGATGTACTTCTGCACCACCGCCTTCATGACCTGCTCGGAGCCGAGCCCTCGCGCATCTTGTCGGCGCCGAAGGACGCCAGCTCGGTGGCGGCCGGGCAGCTCTTCGCCTCGATGCAGTCATAGAGGGAGATCTTGGGATCGCAGGGACAGGCGCCCTGGCGCATCAGCAGCTCGAGGTCTCCCACCTCATCCTGGCTGAGTCCCTTGACGTTGACCCCCGGCAGGGCGGCCCCGGCGGTGCCGACCAGCAGGAGGAGGCCGGCGGCGAGGAGAGCTCGGAACATGGCTGGACCTCCAGCGCCGGCTCGTCCGGCGCGACGGCGCAGACGGTAGAGACCGCCCTTCGGCCTTGTCAACTCCCGGGGCCTGTGGTCTTTCTTCCCCCGATGAGCGAGGCGGCAGATCAGGCCTGGATCGCCCTGGGCGGCAACATCGGCCCGGTCGCCGAGACGCTGCGGGCCGCCCGCCTGGCGCTGCGGTCGCTGGCCCGGGGACCGCTGGTGATCAGCCCCCTGGTCGAGACCGATCCCTGGGGGCGGCTGGACCAGCCGGTCTTCCTCAACCAGGTGGTCGGCCTGACGCCGCGCCTGGGGCCGGACGAGACGCTGGCTCGCCTGCTGGAGATCGAGCGCGCGCACGGACGCAGCCGAGGGGAGCGATGGGGACCAAGGACGCTGGATCTGGACATTCTGAGCTGGCCGGGCGTCGTCTCGGCCTCGGCCCGGCTGACGCTGCCACACCCCCGGCTGGCCGAGCGGAGGTTTGTCCTGGCGCCCTGGGCGGCGGTCGCCCCGGGTTTGCGGGTGGGCGAGCAGACGGTGGCCGGGTTGCTGGCGGACTGTCCCGATGGCGGGGGGCTGCGCTGGCGGTCCTGATGGCCGGCCCGGCCGCCGCCGCCCCCGAGCACCCGCTCCTCACGGTGCCCGCCGTGGCCCCGTCCCGGGGCGAGGCGGTGCCCTGGGTGCCGCCGCCACCGCCGCCCGAGAGCCTGGGCCCCGACGCCCTCCGCGACGAGGGCGCCATCGTGCGCTACCTGGAGACCCACCCCGACCGGCTCGGGGTCGAGTCGATGAGCAGCCCGGACATCGCGAAGGTCATGGCCCAGGTACTCCTGCGGGCCGACCGCACCTTCCTCGCCGAGCGGCTGCTGGCCCAGGCGTCCGAAAAGTGGAAGGAAGACAACGATCTGCGGCGCTCCCACGGCCGCGTCCTGCTCAGCCTCGGGCGCTCCGATGCGGCGCGGACGCTGCTGGCGGCCGTCGCGGCGGCCGATCCCGAGGAGCCCTCGACGCGGTACCTGCTCGGCCGCGCCTGGCTCGCCGCCGAGCCCCGCACGGCCGAGACCGATGCCCAGGCCCTGGCGGCCTTCGAGCGCACCCTCGCCCTCGCGCCCGACTATCGCGATCCCGATGGTGTCACGGCGGCCATGATCCGCGACCTGATCGCCCGCGTCCGCACTCCGCGCTGATCAAGCCTCGTCGTCGAAGGGCTCGTCCGCCGTCTTCGCCGCGCGGTCCAGGTCGATGATGCGCGTGCCCCCCACATACTGCTTCGTCTCGTAGCGGGTGATGCGCCCGACCTGCCGCACGATGTCGGCCATGCGCTGGGACTGCCGGTGGATGGTGTCGACCGCGCGGTACAGGGCCTCGTCGGTGTCGGTGAAGCGGCGCTTGAGCAGCTGGGCGTACCCCATGACGCTGGTGAGGGGCTGGTTGAGCTCATGGGCGGTGGCGCCGGCCAGCTCGGCCAGGAGGGCCATCCGCTCGCTCTCCTTGAGTCGCTCCTGCGTCCGCTGGAGCTGCTCCTCCATCTCCAGGCGGGCGCGCTGATCCTCGAAGACGAAGACCGCCGCGAGCGCGCCAGCCTCGTCGCCGCCGACCACGGCCGCCGACAGCCGCACGGGCACCAGCGCGCCGTCCAGGCCGAGGACGGCGCACGCCACGCCCGGCTCCAGCCGGCCCGGCCCGCCATGCTCGGCGTTGCGGAGCTGCTCACGGATGTCGTCGGCGCCGTCGGGGAAGAGGGCGTCCACCCGCAGCAGGCCCACGACATCGGCCGCAGCCCGCCCGAAGAGCAGGTTCGCGGACTTGTTGAAGACCCGGATGCGGCCATCCACGTCGGTGGCCACGATGGCGTTGGGGGAGGCGTCCACCAGGCGCCGCAGGAAGTCCCGCGTCTCCTCCAGGGCGCGCGCGGTGCTGCGCTCCTCCGTCACGTCGCGCAGGGTGATGATGAAGGCCTGCTCCCCCGGCACCGGGGCGGAGGTCGCCGCCACCAGCCGGCCCGAGCGCATGGACAGGTCGACGTGATCGCCGTACTCCCGCCCCCGGGCGCGCAGCAGCAGGCCGTGCGCCCTCGACTGGGCCGACTCCTTCACCAGCGACGTCAGCGGCTGCCCGATGACCTGCTCGCGGGGCACATCCACGAGGGCCTCGGCCTGGCGGTTCATGAACCGGACGGTGCCGTCCTCCCCGGTGATGAAGATGCTGTCGGCCGAGTTCTCGAAGAAGAGCTCGAAGCGCTCCACCGCATGAAGCTGCTGCTCCACGCGCGACTTCGCGTCCCAGCCCCGCGCCGACTCGGCCCGCAGCTCGGCGAAGAGCCGGGCGTTGCTCATGGCGACCGCGGTCGCGTTGGCGACGATCTGGCCGAGCTGCTTCTCGCGCTCACCGAACTCGCCCCACGGCTCCGAGGAGCGGACGAACAGCACCCCGATGCAGCGGTCGCGCTCCAGGATGGGGAAGAGGGCCGACGAGCGCACCTCCGTCCCCTCCTCCAGGTAGGCCTTCACCGGCCGCAGCAGCGGATCGCGGTGGACGTCGTGCAGGACGAGGGGCTCCCCCGTCTCGACCACCCGCGCCACCTCGGGGTAGTTGGCCAGATCGATGGGGCGATCCGTCAGCGTCGCGTCGTCCGACGTCGCCACCACCCGCACCGCATCCCCATCGAGCATCACGATGGAGCAGCGATCGGCCTCCAGGACCTCGGCCACCATCTCGGTGACGTCGTGCAGGATCGACTGGATGTCCAGGCGGGAGCCCAGGCGGTGGCTGATGTCCAGCAGCACATGGCCGTCGCGGCGCTGGCGGTCGAGCTGGCGGGCCTGGGCGGCGATGCGCAGATGCGCCCGCACGCGGGCCACCACCTCCCCGAGGTGGAAGGGCTTGCCGATGAAGTCGTCGGCCCCGGCCTCCAGCGCCTGGGCCAGGACTTCCTGGCTGGAGCGGGCCGTCAGCACGATCACCTGGAGGCCCCACGTCCCCGGCTCGGTGCGCAGGACGTCCAGCAGGGTGAAGCCGTCCATGCGCGGCATGTTCAGGTCGAGCAGCAGCAGGTCGGGCAGCTGGGCGTCGATGGCCTCCAGGGCCTCCTCGCCGTCCGCGGCCGTGACGACGGTGAGCCCCTGCTCCTCGAGCACCCGGCTGAGGAGCTCGCGGATGAGGCGATCATCGTCGGCGACCAGCACCCGGTTCATCGTCGGCTCCGCTCCACCCACGCCGCCACGGCGTGCTGGTAGACCACCTTGAGGGGGACGCCCGCCGCGCGGGCGCGTGCGGCGCAGACCTCGTGCTCGGGGGCGGCATTCAGCGCGACGTCGCCCTGGTAGGCGACCTTGATGGGGATGGGGCCGAACGGGGTGTCCACCTCGACCATCCGCCGAGGCAGCACATGGCGGCTCACCGCGTGCCGACGCAGGCCGATGGCGGTGGACTGGCTCAGCAGGACCTGCTCGATGGCGGCGTGGCCTCCGGAGGGCGCGAGGGCGCCCACCAGCAGACCGGGGCGGCTCTTCTTCATGTGCAGCGGTACGAACCAGGCGTCCAGGGCGCCCGCCTCGAACAGCATTTCGAGCAGAAAACCGGCGACCTCCGGCGACATGTCGTCGATGTTGGCCTCGACCACCCAGCAGTCCGGGGCCATGGACGCCCGGTGGCCCAGCACCAGCCGCAGCAGGTTCGGGCGATCGGCGAGCTCGGCCTGGCCCGCTCCCCAGCCGATGCCCGTGGCCACCATCGCGGGGAAGTCACCCACCGCGTCGGCGCAGGTCCGCAGGATGGCGGCCCCCGTCGGCGTGACCAGCTCCCGCGGCAGAGGACACGATGCCAGCGGCAGGCCGCGCAGCAGCTCCAGCGTCGCCGGCGTCGGCAGCGGCATCCGCCCGTGGGCGGTGCGCACGAAGCCCCGGCTGATGGGCGGCGGCGCGCTCTCGACCCGGTCGATGCCCAGCTTCCACAGACCGTAGGCGACGCCCACGATGTCGAGGATGGAGTCCACCGCGCCGACCTCGTGGAAGTGGACCTCGGCCACCGTGGTGCCATGGACCCGCGCCTCGGCCTCCGCCAGCGCGCCGAAGATGGCGATCGCGCGCTGCTCGACCGGGACGGGCAGGCCGGCGGCGAGGATGCGCTGCTCGATCTCGGCCGGTCGCAGGCCGTGGTGGTGCACGTGGTGCTCGAGCGCGTGGTCGTGCGGGTGCTCGTGGTGGTCGTGCGGGTGCTCGTGGTGGTGGTCGTCGGGGTCGTGTGGGTGCTCCTCACCCTCGACCACGAACCGGACGGCCGTCCCGCCCAGCGTCATCCGCTGCACCCGTTCGACCGCAAGTCGCCACGGAGGAAGGGAAATCCGCCGCAGCGCCCCCTCCAGATCCGCCCGGGGCAGGCCCAGATCCAGCAGCGCGCCGAGCATCATGTCGCCCGCGATGCCGCTGAAGCAGTCCAGGTAGAGCAGCGGTCCCGTCAACGTCTCTCCTCGCCCAGCCGGTTCATGAGGGTGGCTGCATACGCCGCCCCGAAGCCGTTGTCGATGTTGACCACCGTCACCCCCTCGGCGCAGGTGTTCAGCATGCCGAGGAGGGCCGCCACACCGCCGAAGCTGGCGCCATAGCCCACGCTCGTGGGGACGGCGACGACCGGCCGATCCACGAGGCCCGCCACCACGCTGGGCAGGGCCCCCTCCATGCCGGCGCAGACGATGACGACGGCCGCGTTGCGCAGCTGCTCCAGGTGGCCCAGCAGGCGATGCAGGCCCGCGACCCCGACATCGGCCAGCCGCTCCACCGGGTTGCCCAGCAACGCCGCCACCCGCGCCGCCTCGGCGGCGACCGGACCGTCCGTCGTCCCCGCCGAAACCACCAGCACCGTCCCCGTGCGGCTGGGCGCGGGGATGTCGGCCGGCGCCCACACGCACCGGGCGGCCTCGTCCCACGCCGCGTCGCCCAGGCGGTCGACGATCTCGGCTGCCCCGCCCGGATCCACCCGGGTGACGAGCACCCGCTGCCCGGCCTGGCGAAGCGCCTGGGCGATGGCCACGATCTGCTCGACGCTCTTGCCCTGCCCGAAGATCGTCTCGGGGACGCCCCGCCGGCGCGCGCGCTGCAGGTCCACCGCGGCGAAGCCGAGCTCCGCCGTGGCGGCCAGGGCGGCCTCGGCCGCGTCAACGGTCCACGTCCCCGCGGCGACCGCGGCCAGGATCTCCCTCAAGTGCCGGTCACTCACCGAAAAGTCCAACCAGATCAAGGACAAGCAGGGGCGGCCCCGCAGGGGGCACCACCGCCCCCTGGAAGCCATCGAGGCGCTCGACGGGGGGCGGCAGGGGCTGGAGCTGGGCTCGCCGGGACGGGCCGACGGCCTCCACCATCAGCGCCCGCCGCGGCTCACGCAGCAGCAGCGCCGGGCCGTCGGGGCCACCCGGCGGCAGCCCCAGCCGGTCCACCAGCCGCACGACGCTCCACCGGTGCCCGCGGTGCTCCACATACCGATCGGCGCCACTGCCCTGGATCACCGGCTCGGGCAGCACCTCGCGCACCTGGGACTCGGGGGCCAGCAAGGTCTGCCCCCCGGCCACCACCTCGACGAGCTGGACGAGGCCCCGCACCGCCGGCAGCCGCAGCCGGAAGAGCGTCCCCTCCCCCGGGCGGGTGCGCACCTGGAGCGTCCCACCGAGGGCCACCACCGCGGACTGGATGGCGTCCATCCCGATGCCGCGCCCGGCCAGGGCCCCCACCTCCTCCCGGGTCGTCAGCCCCGGCAGCGCCAGCAGCCGCACCAGATCCGACCGGGCGAGCTGCCGCGCCTCGGCCTCGGGGAGCAGGCCCTGCTCCGCCGCGCGCCGCACCAGGCGCTGGGGATCGATGCCGGCCCCGTCGTCGGCGAGATCCACCACCACCTCGTCGCGCATGCGGCGACACCGGATGGCCACGAGGCCCGTGGCCGTCTTGCCCGCCGCGCGCCGCGCCTCGGGCGTCTCGAGGCCATGCTCGACGGCGTTGCGGACCAGGTGGCTGAGGGCCGCGTCGACCCCCTCGATGACCGTCCGATCCAGCGGCTGATCGGCCCCCTCCACCCGCAGCACCGCCCGCTTGCCGGCCTGGCGAGCCATGTCGCGCACCACGCGCTGGAGCGGATCCGTGATGACCGCGAGCGGCACCCGGCGGACGCCCCGCACCTCGCGCGCCACCTCGACGAGCACCCGCCGCAGCTCCGTGAGGGTGTCGGCCGAGGTGGCCGGCACCTGGCTCTCCAGGCGCACGGCCAGCGCCCGCAGCGTGTCGAGGCTGTCCTGGAGATCGTCGAGCCAGTCCGCCCGCACCCGAAGCGTCCGACTGGAGCGGGCCGGCCGCAAGATGGCCGCCGGATCCGCCTTCGGCGCGGGATCGGCCGCCAGCGAGGCGTCGAGCTCGCTGGTGAAGAAGAGCCCTCCATGGAGGACGCCGCCGCATCACCCGCCTCGACGCTCACCACCCGCCACTCGGCCAGCAGTTCGACGAAGCGGCGCACCACCTCCGCCGGCCGTCGTCTTGAGGGCCACGCGCATGGGCCCCCGCCAGCCGGCCCGTGCAGGGACTCCGCCGGCGGCGTCGAGTCGATGACGGTCCTGAGCGCGGACAGACGCTGCTGCAGCAGGTAGCTCGATGCCCGCCTGGGTCGACGGCTGCTGCAGCTCGACCTCCAGCACCAGATCGCCCCTCGCTGCGCCGCAGCGGTCCGGCGGGCGCCTCGATGGGCGGCGGGGGCGCGGAGCCCTCGACCAGCAGGCTGATCCGCTGGTGCAGGCGCCGGGCCTCCTCATCGGCCGTGGGCTCGCCGCCCACCTCCACATCGGCCACCCACTGCCCCAGGCGATCCACCCTGGCCAGCAGCAAATCCATCGTCCTTCCGGGTACTTCCAGCATCCCCTTGCGTACCTGGTCCATCAGCTCTTCGAGCTGGTGGGCCAGATCGAAGATGGGGCTGAACCCCATGGTGCCGCTCATGCCCTTGATGGAGTGGAAGAGCCGAAAGGCCGTGGTGACGCGCTCGCGATCCCCGGGGGCCGCCTCGAGGTCGACCAGCGTGCGCGAGAGCGTCTCCAGGATCTCCTGGGTCTCGGTCACATAGAGGTGACGGTACTTGGAGAGATCCACGCAGGCTCCGGCGACGCTGAGCCACAGCGTATCGGCGTCGCCGGCCCGCCGGCAAGGGCGCTACCGGGCGGGGAGAGCCAGCGCCTCCTCCAGCATCTTCGGGTGCTCGCGCGGATCCGCCCAGCGCGCCTGGGCCTCGGGGCTGAGCTGATCGATGGGATCGAAGTAGAAGAACACCTCGGCCGGGCTTCGCCGGACGGCGCGCCCGCCAGACCGAGATGCCGGTCGCGCGATCATAGGCGTCGTAGCTGTGCACGGCGCGCGTTTGCCGCCACCCCCGGCGCGTCCACCACGAACAGCGGCAGTGTTGAACCCGGCCGTCAGCCCCCGACCTCCTTCCCAGCGTCACCGCCGTGTCGACGGTGGTGCGCACGTCCTCCCGCCCCCGCACGAGGTCGTGCTGGTGGTGACGCAGTAGGGGTGGGCGTTGATCCAGGCCAGACGGCGCACCAGCAGCGTCATCGACGCCAGGGTGTCGTTGACGCCGCAGCAGCACGGCCTGGTTGCGACGGTGACCCCTCGGCGAAGAGGCGATCCAGCGCGCTTGCTGTAGGCCGGGATCTCGCTGGCGTGGTTGAAGTGGGTGTGGAACGCCACCTCCTTGCCCATCTGGCCCGTCATGGTGCACCACGCCCACCAGCGCCTTGAACTACTCGTCGTCGTCGGTCAGGACCTTCTGGGGCATGACCGCCAGGCCTTGCGTGCTGGCGAAGCGGAAGCGCCGGCTGTCTGGCATGTCCAGCAGGCGGTTGCCGATCTCGGTGATCCAGTCGGCGCGCAGGTTGTAGGCGTCGCCGCCGCTGACGACGATGTCCTCGATCTCGGGCCGCGACGCGATGTAGTCGAACGCCTGGTCCCACCGCTCCCGGCTTTTGAGGCTGGACCTTCTCCACCTTGTCGGTGTCCAGGCCACGACCGCATGCTGCGCGTGCAGAAGCGGCAGTAGACCGGGCAGGTGTCGATGACCAGGAAGAGCGCCTTGTCGGGGTAGGTGGTCAGCCGGGCACCGGGGCGCGGCCTGCTCGTGCAGCGAGTCGAGACCCGCAGCTTCGATGGTCCGGCAGAAACTTCGTGCCCATGGGCAGGAACTGGATGCGCAGCGGATCGCCCTCGGGGTTCTGCCAGTCGATGAGCGACAGCAGGTAGGGGCTGATGCGCATTACCATCGGCCATGGGCAAAGCCCTCGGCGACGTCGATGAACGGCCCCGGGACGAGGCCCTGCAAGGCCGCCAGCAACTTGTCCGGGCGGGTGATGGTGTTCTTCATCTGCCAGCGGTCGAGGAACGTCGCCTCGTCCACGTCGGCGTACGCGGGGATGCGGCGCCAGAAGTCGCCGTCCAGCAGGTCACGGTGCTCAAGGGCCTCGGGGCCCACCGGCGGCCGCACGCGGGGGCCGCCCTGGATCACGGGCAGCTCGCTCGTGTCGTTCATCGCTCAGGTCCTCCGGCGGGCCACGCCGCCGCCTGTCCGAGTCTTCAGGTGCAGAAACAGGGAGTCAGGGGCCTTGAAGCGACCCAGTCAGGCTGGTGGAGGACGCTCTGGAAGTACCACACGCCCCCAGCATATCGAGCCTCGATCCGGGGAGTCAAAGCCTCAAGTCGGCGGAGGCCATGGGACGGCCTGCTCGAACCCCTACCTCCACCTGGGTCAGCCGCCGCGACGGGTCGACCAGCACGAAGACCGGCAGGGCATCACGGCGAACAGGCGGCGGGTCTCCCCTCGGCATCCAGGGCGATGGGGAACGGAAAGACACCGAAACCATTGAGAAAACGGTGCACCACCGCCGACCCCCGTCCGTCACGGCGATGACGGGCACCCCGTGCTCGCGGGCCCAGGCCTCCAGCGCCGGCAGCGCCGATGCTCTTGCAGGGCTTGCACCAGGTGGCTCAGTAGAACAGATTGTCGGCCGCCCTCGCCGACGGCCGGTAGCTCGGGCGGCGTCCAGGGGCCGCAGCCGCAGCTCGCCCACCACCTCGCCCAGCAGCGGCGGGCGGGGCAGCGGTACGAGGCGGCCCGCAGCCGGATGGTCAGCCGCTCCCGTCTCCGCCGCCCCGCCAGCCTCGAGGGGCGCCCCCGGCGTCGCCAGCAGCACCGCCTCCCGGAAGCCGCCCTGCCGGCCGATGGTCCAGCTGCTCACGGCCACGATGGCATCCTCGGGCCGCAGATCCGTCGCCAGCAGGGGCTGCCGGGCAGGATGCGATCCACCAGCACCCCTGCGTAGCGCGGCCGATCGCGAAACTCCAGGCCCAGGTGGCCTGGTCGCAGCGCCTCCACCTCGCCCACCCCCTGGCGGACGAGGGGCAGCGGCGCCCGCTCCGCCAGCGCGGGCCTCGTCGTCGGCGCCGGGATCAGCGGCGCACGCTCGCAGGCGTGGACCTGCGCCAGCCGCCGGCGCGCGCCCGCGTCCAGCACCAGCGGCCCGGCCACCCGGCCCTGCAGCCAGGCCACGCGCAGCGCCGCCGCCTCCTGCAGATCCAGCCGTGCGCCCAGGCCATCGGCCGCCTCGACCCGGCCGCGCAGGACCTCGATGCGCCCCCGCAGCGCCGCCGACGCCCGCCCCCATGCCTTGCGGGCCCCCGCCAGCAACCCCTGCCGGGCCTTCAGCTTCGCCTCCCGGGTCCGGGGCTCGCCGACCCGGCGCACCGCCTCCTCGACCAGCAGCTCCCGCGCGTTGTCGAACGCGCGCACCAGCGGCGCCTGCCAGCTCTCGAGGGCGTAGCGCGCCGCGCCCACGTCGTCGAGCAGGTCCATCGCCGCCGAGTGATCGCGGATGGCCCCCAGGCCGTAGCGCAGCGCCACCTCGGCGGCCAGCCGCCGGTCGGCCTCGACCTCGGCCGACTCCCCCACCTGGAGGCGGGCGTCGATGAACGGGGCCACCGGCGCCCCCACCCGATCCGCCTCCCGGGTCAGGGCCTCGTAGAGCAGGGCGTCGCTGGTCAGGTGCGGCACATCCGGCGAGTCGTCCGTCACCATGACCTCGGCCGTCGCCGCCGCCAGATCCTCGTGCCGGCTGAAGGCCTCCAGCAGACGCTGGAAGTGCCCCACGTCCTCGCGGCCCGCCAGCTCGGGGTAGCACCCGTAGGCCACCCGATCGGCCGTCGCGCTGAAGGTCCCGCACAGGTTGTCCCGCCGCCGCGCGAGCTCGGCGAACCCCCCGGAGTGACACTGCGACATCCACAGGACCACCCGCGTCCGCTCACCGACCGGCGCCAGATCCTCCAGCAGTTCCGTGGGGTTGTACGTCTCTTCGCCCCACAGGTTGATGCGACTCTCGGTGCCGCCCGCCGGGTCCGGCTCCCCGTGATCGGTCACGGCGATGAGCAGCGTGTCCTCGGCGCGCAGCGTGGGGCCGACCTCCGCCAGCCAGCCCCGCAGGGCCGCGCGGGTGTCCGGACGCACCTCCCCGGGAAACGCCGTGTGCTCGAGCGCTGGCCCCGGGTTCACCTCGTTGTCGGCGGGCAGCCCGGCCACCAGCCAGGCGTCTGGCGGCGGCGCCTCCCGCGCGACGGATCGATCCTCCCCCGCCGCGGCACCGTCGGCCCAGAAGACCGCGACGTCGCTGGCCGCCACGCCCCGCTCGGCGAGCAGCCGCTGGAGCCCCTGCACGTGCACGAGGTGGCTGTGGTGGTTCTCGGCGGCGCTGACGCCACCGGCGAGGATGAGGACCTTGAGCGCGGAGAGGGCGAGCATCCCGGGCATGATAACAGCCCGGTCGGTGCGTCAGAAGGCGGCGCTGATCAGATCGACCATGCGCTCTTCGGGCAGGTCGGAGGTGACGGCGTAGGCCAGATCGCCCTGGCGGAAGAGGGCCACCCGGTAGCCGCGGCTGTCGTGCATGCTGAGCGTGCGGCCGTTGACCACCTGCGGGCGGCCCACCGAGCCCACATCCAGGCTGCCGCCGTCGAACACCAGGACGCTGAGCTTGTGGCGCCCCACCCCGTAGACCAGGTAGGCCGCCTGACGCCGCGTCGTCTCCGGCCCCGCCACGCGGGTGAGGCGGCCGCCCAGCAACATCACCCCCTGCTGGGGGAAGCGAGGGGCCTGGAACCGGAACGGCAGCTTGCCCGCGAACCAGCCCTCGAGCTCATCGGTCTCGGGGGTGGGCACCTCCACCGGCGCCTGCTCGCAGTGCTGCTCGACGGCCTCGTCGATGACCGGCACGAAGCCCGTCAGGGGCGTGACCAGCATGAACACGGCGCCGACCGCCACCACCGCCGGCACCACCGGCGCCAGGCGGCGGATCATGGAGCGCCGCCGCATCTGCCGACGCGCACCCACGAGGCTGGTCTGCAGGCGCGACCGCGCCGCCTCCGACAGCGAGCACGACCGGCGCAGCGCCGGCCGGATCGCTCCCTGGAACCAGGCCCGCTGGGCGTAGTGCCCGCGGCAGCTGCCGCAGATGGCGATGTGGGCGTCGAACTCGCCCCGCTCCGGATCGGCGAGCTCGCCGTCGAAGTAGGCGTCGAGGTACTTCCGGAAGTCGGTACAGTCGATCTTCATGTCAGTTCGCCGCCTTGCGGCGCCGCCGGAAGGCGTCGAGGCTGGCCACGTTCTCCGCGTCCATGCCCTCCGGTGCGTCGATGATGCCGTTCTCGACCGCGTACTCGAGCAGCTTGGCCTGCAACATCTTGCGCGCCCGGTGCAGCCGGCTCATCACCGTGCCCACGGGGCACTCCAGGACCTCGGCGATCTCCTTGTAGGAGAAGTCGTGCATGTCCGCGAGCAGCACCGTCATGCGGAACTCGAAGGGCAGCTCGTCCAGGGCCCGCAGGACCTCGTCGCCCACCACCTGGCGCAGGAACTCCTCGCGGGTGTCCACCGGCAGGAGCGACTCCTCCTCCACCGCGAACCGCTGGAGCAGGTCGTCCACCTGGCGGTCGTCCATGACCTTCTGCTCGGTCTGACGCTTGCGGTACCGGTTGATGAAGATGTTGGTCTGGATGCGGAAGAGCCAGGCCTTGATGTTCGTGCCCTGCTCGAACTTGTGCCAGAAGCGGAAGGCCCGAAGCAGGGTCTCCTGCACCAGGTCCTCGGCCCGAGAGGGGTCCCGGGTCATCCGCATCGCAGCACCGTAGAGGGCATCGGCGTGGGGAAGGGCGATGCGCTCGAAGTCGTCCTGCTCCCGCCCTTTTCCGAAGAATCGTCCAAACATGGTCTGCGTATCCTGGCGCCGGTCTTCAGTGACCGAAGAGTACGAACGACCTCGTCGATGATTTCATTCCGGGCCCCGTAATTTTGCCGGGGGGGGTCCGCTACCTCAGCGCGGGCGCCGCGTAGGCGTGCCCCAGCGACTCCGCCACGGCCGGGTGCGTGACCTGGCCGCGCCAGGTGTTCAGGCCCAGCCGCAGCGCCGGATCACGGCCGCACGCCGCCTCCACCCCCACGTCCGCCAGGGCCAGCGCGTAGCCCCGCGTCGTGTTGTTCAGGGCGAAGGTGCTCGTCTGGGCCACGGCGCCCGGCATGTTGGCCACGCAGTAGTGCACCACGCCGTCGATCACATAGGTGGGATCATCGTGGGTGGTCGGGCGAGCCGTCTCGATGCAGCCCCCCTGGTCCACGGCGACGTCCACCAGCACCGTCCCCGGCTCCATCTTCGGCAGATCCGCCCGGCCCACCAGCGTCGGGGCCCGGGCGCCCGCCACCAGGACCGCCCCGATCACCAGGTCGGCCTGGGGCAGCAGACGCTGCAAGTTGTCGTGATCACTGAAGATCGTCTGCACGCGGCCCAGGAAGACGTCGTCCAGCCAGGTCAGCCGGCGCGTGTTGACGTCCATGATCGTCACGTTGGCGCCCATCCCCACGGCCACCTTGGCGGCGTTGAGACCCACGACGCCGCCGCCGAGGATGAGGACCTGCCCGCGCTTGACGCCCGGCACGCCGCCGAGCAGCACGCCCTTGCCGCCGTGCTCCTTCTGCAGGCAGTTGGCCCCCACCTGGGCCGACATCTTGCCGGCCACCTCGCTCATGGGCTGCAGCAGGGGCAGCGATCCATCCTCGAGCTGGATGGTCTCGTACGCCACCGCGCTGACCTCCTTCTCGAGGAGGACGTCGGCCAGCTCGGGCACGGCGGCGAGGTGGAAGTAGGTGTAGATGGTCTGCCGGGGCTGGATGAGCGGGTACTCGACCGGCACCGGCTCCTTGACCTTGACCACCATCTCGGCCTCGCCCCAGACCCGGGCGGCGTCGTCCACCAGCTCGGCGCCGGCGTCGCTGTACCACTCGTCGGGGATGCCGCTGCCGATGCCGGCGGTCCGCTGGACGAGCACCCGGTGACCCCGGGCCGTGAGAGCGCGCACCGTGGCGGGGATCATCCCGACGCGGTACTCGCGGTTCTTGATCTCCTTGGGGACGCCGATGATCAACGTGCGCGCCTTTCGATGGTGGGGGGCGCCAGTATACTCTCCCCCTCGCCCGATGACGCCGCTCTTCTTGATCATCGCGTTCTTCGCCCCGACGCCCGTCGAGGGCCTCCTGGTGGCCCACGGCTTCGGCCGCCCCGTGGCCGACGCCGACCTCGACCGCGCCGCCACCGAGCTCGCCCGCCGCGTCGATCTGGCCAAGGGCGACGTGGCGGCAGGGCAGCTCCAGTTCGTCCTGGACGAGGCCCGGATCGCCGACGCCTGGGTCATGCCGTTCTGCGTGGTCCGCGCCCCGGGGGCGGCCCTCGATCCGCTCCTGCCCCCGCTGGTCGGACGCCTCGATCGGCAGTTTCCGCCGACGCACTACGGCGTGGGCGTCGCTCCCCGGGGAGACGCCCAGGTGACGGTGGTGCTGCTCGTCCACCGGGGCGTCGAGCTGAGAACCCCACTGCCTCCGCAGGCAAACCCCAATGAAATCAAGCCACTGCAAGGTGAACTGCGGGCCGGCTACTTCAACCCGCGGCTGCTGGTGGCGCCGCCGCCCCCCCACGGCGTGCGGGAGCAGGCCGCCCGCGGCCCCGGGCGAACCGTGGACGCCTCGGTGGCCCTGACCGGTGGGCCAGGGGTCTACGGGGTGGAGCTGCTGGCTGACAGCCAGCACGGTCCCGTCGTGCTCTTGAACCAGCGCATCTGGGTCGGCATCCCGCCCCCGGTCCGGCCGCAGGTCCACCTGTCACCCGGTCCGACCACCCAGGCACCGGGGCCGGTGCTGGTGGCCTGGATCAACCTGCTGCGCCGTGACCATGGCCTGGCCCCCCTGGCCGTCGACCCCGGTCTCGCCACCGTGGCCGACGCCCACGCCCGCGACCTCGCCCGCCGCGACGCGCTGGTGCACCAGTCTCCCGACTCGGGGACGCTGACAACTCGCCTGAAGGCCCATGGCATCCGCGTGGCGGCGGCGGCCGAGAACCTGGCCCGGGCCGACGACGTGCGGGGCGCCATGCGGGCGTTCCTCGACAGCCCCGGGCACCGCCGCAACCTGCTGCTGCCAGCCGCCACCCACCTGGGGTGGCCGCAGCCGGCCGGTACTTCACCGTGGTGCTGGCGCGGCTGCCGGGCCCTGCTCGCCCCGGCGCTACTCCCCGATGAGGTTGCCGCGCTTGCCGGTGATGGTGACGTTGGCCGAGCAGTCCAGCACGCCGCTCTGGTAGCGGCGGCGGGCGGTGGCCTCCATGGCGCCCGCGGCGCCGTTCTCCAGCTGCACCTTGCCCTCGACGATCTCGAGGTAGCGGAAGCTGGCGGGCAGGCCCTCGGTCAGGTCGTAGTACTGGCCGTAGATGAAGGTGCCGTCCTGGTTGACCGAGCCGCGGAACGTGTAGAAGTCGCCGACGTCGTCGAAGACGCGCGTCAGCTCCCCGCCGGTCTGGGCGAAGGTGATGTCCTCTTCGTCCTTGTCGCCCACGCCGGGCAGGACGCCGACCAGGCCGCCGCAGGTGCTCTCGGTCACCTCGGTGGTCAGCTTCCAGGTACCCGAGAAGATGATGCCGTTGGCGTTGCCGGGCTGGATGCCGTCGATGTCGGCTTCGGTGAGCCCCCCACCCTCCAGGACGTTGGAGCACGCGGCCAGGGCAATGACGGTCAGGAACGAGAGCGCTACGCGCATGGGTCCACCTCCTCGTGGCGAGTCGAATCGGTCAAGAAGCACCGGCGGTCGGTTCTTGCGGCCAGCCCCGGGTGCCGCGCACAATGCGACCCTTTCGCCGGAGCGGAGGGCAGCATGGCCACCGACCTGTATGCACTGATCGTGAAGTCCATCGCCACGCCGCTGGACGCGTGGCTGGTCGAGAACGGCGCAGAGCCGGGCCTGGCGCTCGGGCCGCCCACCCGCGAGGGCGCGGGGGATCTGGCGGCGGCCTGCCACCGATACGCCCGGGCGCTTCGCAAGCCGCCCCAGGCCATCGCGGCGGGACTGGCGGAGGTGGCGGCGGGCCACCCGCTCGTGGCCGGGGTCGAGGCGGTGGCCGGCTTCCTGAACCTGCGGCTGGACTGGGGCCGGGTGGCGGCAGAGACCATCCCCTGGGCGCTCTGCGACGACGGCGCGCTGGGCCGTTCGGACGCGCTCGCAGGGCAGAAGGTCGTCATCGAGTACAGCTCCCCCAACACCAACAAGCCCCAGCATCTCGGGCACTGCCGCAACAACATCCTCGGGCACACGATGGCCACCTTGCTCGAGGCGGCCGGGGCGGAGGTGGTGCGGGTCAACCTCATCAACGATCGGGGCATCCACATTTGCAAGTCGATGGTGGCCTGGCGTCGCTTTGGAGACGGTGCGACCCCCGAGTCCACCGGCATGAAAGGCGATCACCTGGTCGGCGCGTTCTACGTGCGTTTCGACACTGCATTCAACGCTGAATATGAAGAAGTCCACGCGGGCGCGAGCGAGAAGCCCTCGAAGGAAGCCTGGTTCAACGGCGACAGCGCCCTCGGCCAGGAGGCCCGGGCCATGCTGCGCGCCTGGGAGGCGGGTGATCCCGAGGTCCACGCCCTCTGGCGCATGATGAACGGGTGGTGCGAGGCCGGCTTCGCGGCGACCTACGAGCGCATGGGGGTCCGCTTTGATCACATCGATCGCGAGAGCGTGACCTGGAAGCTGGGGCGCGAGCTCGTCGACGAGGGCCTGGCCAACGGCACCTTCCGCCGGCTCGACGATGGCGCGGTGGTCTTCGACCTGGAGAAGCTGGGGCTGGAGGGCCAGAAGGTCGTCCTGCGGGGCGACGGCACGACGCTCTACATGACCCAGGATCTGGGCACGGCCATGCAGCGCCTCGATCGCTTCGGCTTCGACCAGCTCATCTACGTGGTGGGCAACGAGCAGGACCGGCACTTCCAGGTGCTCTTCGGGGTGCTCACCCACCTGCGGCCGGCGCTGGCGGGCCGGCTCTTCCACCTGAGCTACGGCATGGTGGAGCTGCCCGACGGCCGGATGAAGAGCCGCGAGGGCAACGTGGTGGACGCGGACGACCTGATGGACGAGCTGCACGCGGACGCCCTGGCCGTCTGCCGGGAGAACCTGACCGACGCCGACGAGGCGACGCTCGAGCGCACCGCCGAGGCCATCGGGCTGGGTGGGCTGAAGTTCTTCCTGCTGCGCTACGCGCCTGCCACCACCTTCGTCTTCGACAAGGAGCGCAGCATCCGGCCCGAGGGCGAGACCGGGGTGTACTGCCAGTATGCCTTCGCGCGCGCCGGGCGGGTGCTGGAGCGCGTCGGCGAGCTGGACCGCGAGATCACGCCCGACTGGGCCGCGCTGGCGGAGGAGAAGCCGCGGGCGGTGCTGACGGCGTTGCTGCAGTTTCCCGGCGAGGTGCGGACGGCGGCCGTGGAGCACAAGCCCAGCCTGGTCACGAAGGCCACGTTCGAGGCGGCGCGGACGTTCGCGGCGCTCTACAACGACGCCGACTACCGCCTGCTGGACGCCGAGCCGGGACGCCAGCTCGCGCTGGTGCTGCTGGTGGAGGCCGTGCAGCGCGTCCTCGGCGCCGGCCTCTCCCTGCTGGGCATCCAGCCGGTCGAGGCCATGTAGAGGATGCCCCGGTCCTGGTAGGATGCCGCCATGGACGACATCCCCTTCTTCCTGAAGATCGATCACCTGGGCATCGCGGTGCCCAGCCTCGAGGCCGCCGTGCCCACCTGGTCGGTGCTCTTCGGTCGCGAGCCGGAGCACTTCGAGGAGGTGCCCGACCAGCGGGTCCGCACCGCGTTCTTCCCGGTGGGCGAGAGCCACTTCGAGCTGCTGGAGCCGACGAGCCCGGACAGCCCCACCGCGGCGTTCCTGGAGAAGCGCCGCGGGGGCATCCACCACGTCTGCGTGCAGGTGGCCGACATCGACGCCGCCCTGGCGGAGTACAAGCGGCGCGGCGTGCGGCTGATCGATCAGGAGCCTCGCCTGGGCGCCCACGGCTGCCGCATCGCCTTCGTGCACCCGGCCGCGACCGGCGGCGTGCTGCTGGAGCTGTCGCAGCCGCTGGCGGAGCCGTCGGCTTGAGGGCCGCGCTCCTCGGCCTGGGGCTGCTGCTGGTGCCGGTCGCCGGCCGGACGGGGGGTGAGCTGCCGACGATGGTGGCGGATCCCGGCGCCATCGGGGCGCCGCTGCCGGTGATGCTGGCCGCCGACATGGATGGCAACCCTGCGGAACTCAAGCAGTTTATCGGAAAGCCCCTGCTGCTCTCGCTCTGGGCCTCGTGGTGCGCGCCCTGCAAGCAGGAGCTGCCCATCCTGGAGGAGCTGCACCAGGTGTGGGGGCCGCGGGGCTTGCAGGTGGTGGGGCTGAGCATCGAGGCGGATCGCGCGGTGGTCCGGCGCGCCGCCACGGCGTTCGGCCTGACGTTTCCGGTGCTGCACGACGCCGAGCAGGTGGTCGAGTTCACCTTCCTGACCACCCAGATCCCGGCGACGCGGCTGTATGACCGCGCCGGCCGGCTGGTCTGGCGCGGGCGCGGCGTGCGGGGCGATGATCCCGAGCTGCGCGCCGCCATCGAGCGGGTGCTGGCGAAATGAGAGTGTTCTCGGTGATCGGGCTGGTCGCGGCCCTGGCGGCCTGCTCGACCGATGGCGGGCAGGCGCTGGACGAGGCAGACGCCGTGGTGCGGGCCCCCGACGCCGGGCGCGCGGCGGATGCCCGCTCCTCCAACCCGCCGGACGCGGGGACGCTGCCCATCGACGCGGGCGAGCCCATGCTGCAGATCGGCACCGGCGCCCGGCGGTTCGAGCCGCTGGAGGAGGGGCAGGAGGTCCCGATCATCAAGGGCAACCAGGGGGGCTACCACGTCTGGGGCGGCTTCCTGGCGTCCGGGTTTCCCCTCGACGGGGACATCCGCGTGCAGTTCGAGCTGGTGCTGGACGAGGAGGTCATCGCGTCGGCCGACTACACCGAGTTCGAGCTGCCGGTGGACACGCTGGGGCGCTACGACTACAGCGGGGTGTCGGTGGTCTACCTGGAGAACGCCCGGGTGGAGCTGACCTCGGGCATGCCCATGACGCTGCGCCTGCACCTGACGGTCGGCGACCTGGTGCTCGATGACGCCATCGGGATCACGCCGGTCTGCTGCGAGTAGCGGTCGCCAGGGGCCATAAACCCCATAATCCGGTCGGGTTTTACGAGAATGGTTGATCCCGGCCGGCCCCGCCGGGTATCCGTACGTCCGCGGCTCGTCCCAGAGGCCGCCGGGAGGCCGGGTTGGAGCACCTCGACAAGCTGGAAGCGCAGAGCATCTACATCCTTCGAGAGGCCTACGCGAACTTCAAGAACCTGTGCATGCTGTGGTCCATCGGGAAGGACTCCACGGTGATGCTCTGGCTGGCGCGCAAGGCCTTCTTCGGTCATGTGCCCTTCCCCCTCGTTCACATCGACACCCACTACAAGATCCCCGAGATGATCCGGTTTCGGGACCAGATCGCCCATGACTGGGGGCTGACGATGGTGGTGGGGCAGAACGAGGAGGCGCTGGCGGCCGGCATGGGGCCGGGCCGGGGTCGCCTGACGTGCTGCACGGCCCTGAAGACCCGCGCGCTCAAGCAGACCCTCGATGGCACCGGGCCGCGCTACCGCATCCAGCCCGACGGGACGTACGCGCCCGATCCGGATCGCGAGCCGTACACCGGCGTCATCGTGGGGGCCCGCGGGGACGAGGAGGGCAGCCGCTCGAAGGAGCGCTACTTCTCGCCGCGGACGAAGGAGAACGACTGGCAGCTCGACGACCAGCCGCCCGAGCTCTGGAACCAGTTCAAGACCGACTTCGCGCCGGGGACGCACATCCGCATCCACCCCCTGCTGGACTGGAGCGAGATCAACATCTGGGAGTACATCGCGCGGGAGGGGATGCCCATCACGGCGCTGTACTTCGACCAGGGCTCGGGGCGGCGCTACCGCTCGCTGGGCTGCGCGCCCTGCACGGGGGATGTGGCCAGCACGGCCGAGCACACCCGCCGAGATCATTGAGGAGCTGCGCAACACCAACATCGCGGAGCGGTCCGGGCGGGCTCAGGATCAAGAAGATCCTCACGCCCTCGAGCGGCTGCGGCGCGACGGCTACATGTGATGGCCATGAACCTGACCGCCTTCGCCCCCACCGTCCGTGAGCAGCTCAGCCTCGTGATCGTCGGCCATGTGGACCACGGGAAGTCGACGCTCGTCGGCCGGATGCTGGCCGACACGGGGTCCATCGATCCAGGCCGCCTGGCCAAGGTGAAGGCCATCTGCGAGCGCCAGGGGAAGCGCTTTGAGTACGCCTTCCTGCTCGACGCCCTGGAGGCCGAGCAGGCCCAGGGCATCACCATCGACGCGGCGCGCTGCTTCTTTCATGGGGAGCGGCGGGACTACATCCTCATCGACGCGCCGGGCCACATCGAGTTCCTGAAGAACATGCTGTCGGGGGCGGCCCGGGCCGAGGCGGCCATCCTGCTCATCGATGCCGAGGAGGGCGTGCAGGAAAACAGCAGGCGCCACGGGTACTTGCTGAGCCTGCTGGGCATCCGCCAGGTGGTGGTGGCGGTGAACAAGATGGACCGGATGGGCTACGACGCCGGCGTCTTCGTCGGGGTGGAGCGGGAGTACCGGGAGTTCCTGCGCCAGATCGACGTGGAGCCGGCGGCCTTCATCCCCATCAGCGCCCTCGAGGGGGGCAACGTGGTGACGCGCTCGGCCCCGATGCCCTGGTACTCGGGGCCGACCGTCTTGCAGGCGATGGAGCGCTTCGCGAAGGAGCCGGAGCCAGCGGATCAGCCGCTGCGGCTGCCCGTCCAGGACATCTACAAGTTCAACCGGGCCGGGGACGCGCGGCGCATCATCGCGGGCCGGCTGACCTCGGGTACCCTGCGGGCGGGGGACGAGGTGGTCTTCCTGCCGTCCGGCAAGCGGACCCGCGTCAAGACCATCGAGGCGTTCAACGCGGCCACCCTCCCCGACCTGGCCCGCGCCGGGCAGTCGGTGGGCGTCACGATGACCGAGCAGATCTACGCCAGCCGGGGGGACGTGATGTGCCACCCGGACCAGCCGCTGAAGGTGTCCAACCGGCTGCGGGTGAACCTGGTGTGGCTCGGGCGGGCGGCCCTGCGAGCGGGGCAGGTGTACAAGCTCAAGCTGGGGACGTTCAGCGGCCTGTGCGAGGTGGAGCGCTTCATCGAGGTCATCGATGCGTCGGCCCTGCGCGACACCGGCCATGAGGATCGCGTCGAGCGGCACGAGGTGGCCGAGGTCGTCCTGCGGCTGCGCGATCCCATCGCCTGCGACCTGTCCCACGAGTTCGCCGACACGGGCCGCTTCGTCCTGGTGGACGGGTACGACATGGCGGGCGGGGGCATCATCCGCGAGGTGCTGCCGGCGGGCGAGAAGAAGGGCCCCGTGCGCTGGACCAGCGAGGTCGGCACCATCGATCGGCGCCTGCGGGAGACCCGGCAGGGCCACCGCGCGGTGGTCGTGGCTCTCCACGAGGATCTGGAGGGCACCGCCGAGAGCCTGGCGGCGGCCATCGAGGAGTCCCTGTGGACGGCAGGCCGCCACGTCTTCCGCCTGCGCTTCGAGGCCGTGGATCTGATCCAGCCGCGGCCGGGCGAGCTGAACCTGCGGACGGCCTGCTTCGGGCGCGTGGCGGCCCTGGCCAACGCCGGGCAGGTGGTCCTGGCCACCGTGCCGTTCGCGGCCTCGGCGACGCAGCAGGACGTCCTGCGGCTGCCGGGGCTGGAGAGCGTGCCCTGCGCGCAGGTGCGGTTCCGCGGGGATCGCGACGACCCGCTGGACTGGATCCTGGATCCGTCCCACGGCGAGCGCGAGCTGCACGAAGAGGTGCGGCGCCGCCTGGATCCGCTGCTGGCGCTGTCGAGCTGATCCGGCGCCGGCGTCAGGCCGGCGGGCCGATGCGGATGTCGAGCAGGGTGTACTCGCGGTCGCCGCCGGGGGTGGGGACGTGCACCGTCTCGTCGCGGCGCTTGCCCAGCAAGGCCCGCCCGACCGGCGACTTGAAGGAGATCCAGCCCTGCTTCGCGTCGGTCTCGTCGGCGCCGACGATGCGGTACCAGCGCACGGCGCCAGCGTCGTCCTCGACCTCCACCCACGACAGGAAGACGACGCGCTGGTCGGTGCTGGCGCGATCGACGGCCTGGAGCTGGTCGAGCCGCTTGCTGAGGAACTCGATGCGGCGGTCGATCTGGCGCAGCCGCTTCTTGCCGTAGATGTACTCGGCGTTCTCGCTGCGGTCGCCTTCGGCGGCGGCCGCCGCCACGGTGTTGACCACGGTGGGGCGCTCGACGGTGAGCAGGCGGTGCAGCTCGTCGGCCAGCCGGGCGCGGCCGGCGGTGCTGATGTACTCGGCCATGGGGCCTCCGGCGGATGGGGGACGGCATGCAGCCACGGTCGGCGCGCCGCGTCAAGCGCCGCTCGGGCGGGAGCGGCGGCATTTGCTACGCTGAGGGCAGTCGCGGAAGGAGGCGCCATGACCACCTACCACCTGGGAGAGACCCGCCCCGACGGGGCCGTCCGACCCGCCTGCGGCGCGCCGGAGTCCGAGCCCGTCCTGACGGCGGAGGACCTGCGGGCCGTCTCCCGGCGGGGCCAGCCGGTGTGCGACCGCTGCGTGGCCATCGCCACCGAGCGGGCCCAGCGGACGGGCTGAGCATGCGGGCGCCGGCGCGGGGAGAGGGGGACCGGCCGCGGCCCGCCGAGGGGGAGACGAGCCGCGGCCGGGGGGGAGAAGGGGCTGGCCTGTGGGCCAGAAGCACCTGATCTGATTACAGAATCAGGCGGGGGCGCAGAACGGGATGGCGTCACAGACCGGCGCGTTGGGATCCGCGGGATCCACCGGGCACGGGTCGATGAGCTGGCAGCCGTCGAGGCGCGGGCAGATGTCCAGCGGCGCCTCGGGGCAGATGAACGCGCGGGGCAGGCACATCCCGTCGACCTCGGCGCAGTTGGCCGCGCACTCGGCGTCGCCGGGCAGGCAGGCCTGCTCGCAGCGCAGCACCATGCAGGTCTCGTTGGCCGCGCAGGCGTCCTCGGGCAGGTTGAAGCAGTCGCCGTCGGGCGGGAACACGATGCCGCTGGGCTGGCAGAAGCCGCCGCCGCCGTCGCAGCGGCAGATCTCCTGGCCGTCCGGGCCGACCACGCACTCGCAGCCGCCGCCCTGCTCGATCCACTCGCAGCCGTCCTGGGCCATGCAGGCGTCGGGATCGAAGGCCTGGCACTGGCCGGGCTGGCCGACGAACACGCAGATGCCAGGGTCCACGGCCACGTCCGGGCAGATGCAGTCGGGGTCGCCATCCGGGCAGGCGCAGGGGGGCGGCTCCGGCGCGGGGAGCCACTCACAGAGATCCCCGTCGGCCATGCAGGCCACCACGTCGAGGTCGGCGCAGGGGTCGGGCCGCTGGCGGTCCTGGCAGAAGCCGAAGCCGCCCGGCTCGCAGACACAGACGCCGGCCTCGTCGCAGAAGCAGCCGCCGCCGCCGCCCTCGATCCACTCACACTCGGGGTGGGCCTGGCACTCGCCGTCGCCCAGATCCCAGCAGCCCTGGGGCGCCACCGGCTCACAGAAGCCGTCCGCCGGGGGCGGGATGGGGGCGGGCTCGGCGCAGCCGCAGCCCGGGTCGTCGGGGGGGCAGTCGCAGGGCGGGGGCACCGGCATGGGATCCACGCCGCCGCCACCGGGGGACCAGCGGCAGTCGTCGCGCTGGGCGCAGGCGTCGAGGTCGAGGTTCCAGCAGTCCTCCTGGACCGGGCGCGGGGCGCAGACGACGCACGCCGGGGCGATCAGGCAGTCCTCGCAGTCGGGATCGGGCGCGGGCACGCCGGCCCCGCCGCCGCCACCGCAGGCGGGATCGGGCTCGATCTGGCAGTCGGCGCGCAGGCCGCACTGGTCGATGGGCAGGTCGCGGCAGGCCGGAGGGGCGTCGGGCCGCGGCTCGCAGCTCGTCACGATCTGGCAGGGGGGCTGGCCGGGCTCGGGGGGCAGGAAGTCGCCGTCGCCGTCGCCGGGGAACTGGTCATCGGGGATGCCATCGCCGTCCCAGTCGCAGATCTCCTCCTCCACGAGCTGGCAGCGCGGGTTCTGGCCGCACAGCCGGGCGTCGAGCTGGCGGCAGCCGTCGGGATCCTCGGCGCCGCAGGTGCCGTCGGCGCCCAGGGCGCAGCCGGGGGTACGATCGCAGGCCTCGGCGGGGACGTTGGCGCAGTCGAAGACGCGATCCTCGCAGCCGACGTAGGCAGAGTCGGGCAGGGGGGGCGCCTCGCCAGCGCCACCGGCGGCACCGCCCGCACCGCCGGGCACATCGCCGCCGCCGTCCGCGTACACCGGCGCGCAGTCGGGGCGGACCACGCAGGCCGCCTCGCTCAGGTCGGCGCAGGCCCCCTCGGGCCGATCGACGCAGCCGTCGCCGTCCCAGGTGCAGTCGGCGCGGCCGACGCACTCCTGGGGACCCAGGCCGTCGCAGCCGTTGCCCAGATCGAGCTCGCAGTGATCGCCGGCCCAGCGGCAGGCATCCACGGTGTCGCAGGCCGGGCGGTTGAGGCCGGCGCAGTCGGGCACGCAGCCATCCGCCGTCCACTGGCACCCCGCGGCCTCGCACGCGGCGGGCTCGGGCTGGTCGCACTGGGCGGGCGGGCGCTCGGCGTGACAGGCCGCGTCGTACCAGTAGCAGCCCGAGGCGGTGCAGGCGCCCTCGTCGGCCCGGTCGGCGCAGGTCAGGACGGGCTCGCCGCAGCGCTCGCCGTCCCAGGCGCAGTCGGCGCGCTCGCCGCAGCGCGCCTCGTCGAGGAGGCCGCAGGCGGCGTCGGCCATGTCGCGGCAGCGGGCGAAGGCGTCGAAGACGTCGCGCTGGACCACGCAGTCGGCCCGGGCCTCACAGGTGGCCTCGCCGAGCTGGTCACACGGGCCCTGGGGATCGCCGCCGGCGCCCCCCATGCCGCCCTCGCCGCCGCCGCCGCCGACACCGCCGGCTCCCCCGCCGCCGCCGTCGATCCGGGCGCCCGCGTCGGGGCCGTCGTCGGCCGACTTCGGATCACAGCCAAAGGCCAGCGCAGCCAGACACAGGCTGCTGGTCAAGAGTCGTCGCGTGGACGTTCGTCGCGTAGACATGGGTTCCTCCGAGCCGCATCGAGAAGGGTCGCCGGGACCCCTTCGCAAGGTCGGTGCCAGCGCCCTGGCGGGGGCCTCCCGTCGGCAGGCGTCGCCGCGCTCGGGGATTTCTGAGAGGCGCCCTCAGACTTCCGTCATCGCTCGGCGGGGGGCAGATCAGCCAGGTCGCGGGCGAGGTGGGTGGGGTAGTCCGTCACCGCCTGCGTCGCCGGGAAGCCCCGGCAGGCCGTCCCCGCCTCGGGACCGATGATCCAGGTGGCCGCGGGGGGGATGTTCGCCTGGGCGTACCCACAGACATCGGTGCCGGCGTTGCCGTAGGCGGCCACGAAGTCCAGGCCCGCGCTCTCGCGCAAGTAGTTGATCCAGTTACGCTTGTAGGTCTGAACCCCGTCCGCGGTGGGCAGCGCCTCGCTCAGGGAGTCCGTGGTGCGCACGGGCCCGGGGGGGAAGCCGTGCCGCTCCAGCCACCGCCGCGTGGCCGGGTTGAGGAAGTACGGCCGCCCGGTCATGTACACGATGAAGTAGCCCGCGTCGGCCCAGGCCCAGACCACGTCCAGGGCCCCCTCGTACATCTCGGGATCGCTGCCCAGCAGGACCTCCTGGAAGATCTCGCTGTCGCCGATGGTGAGGGTGCCGTCGACGTCGAACACCACGGCCTGCCGCCCCCGCGGCACCACCCGCACCGCCCCGCGGGCCACGCTGTTGTCGCCGGGGACCCGCAGCCGGAAGTCGTGGATGCCCTCGGCCTCGAAGCCCGGGTGGGGCGTGGAGGTGCGCCCGTCGCTGTCGGTGCGATCCTGGGCGAAGCGCTCCCAGGGGCCGCAGGGGGCCTCGCGCAGCCAGACCTCGACGCGCTCCCCTTCCAGATCCTCGCTGAAGACGCCGTAGGCGAACTTGCCGTCGAAGCTGAACGCCTGGCCGGGGTTCACCGTGGGCTCCACCGCGCTGTGGTGGGGATCCCCGGCCGAGGCCGTCATCGGCGAGTCGAACGGGTTGAGCCAGTTGCCGACGGGCAGGTCCAGATCGTCGCAGCTCGCGTCGGGCAGGGCCGCGTCGGGCTCGGGCGGCGCCATGTCGACGTCGCCCCCGCCCTGATCGGGGGGGGGCACCCGGGCGTCGCGAGGTGGCGACGCGTCGGGCCGGCCCACATCCGGTCGCCGGCCCCGATCGGGCGTCGGGGCCGCGTCGGCGTGGGCATCGCGGTGCCCCCCATCATCGGCGAGGCCCGCATCGGGGAACTCCCCGCCGCCGCCGCTCGCCCCATCATCGCACCCCGCCACCGCGAGGCCCGCAAGCAGCATCCACACCGTCCGCACGGCGCCCCCTTTTGCCGAATCGTCACGCCGCCGCCACAGTACCCCCGCCGCCCCGATCGACGCGATGCACCTGCGTGGTAGAGTGCGGCGCAAGGTCGGAGGTGAAGATGCGATCGCCATGGCTCCTCGCGCTGCTCGTGGGCGGCTGCACCAATGAGATCGAGCTGCCCAGCGCGCCGAACATGCGCGCCGTGGTGCAGCGGTTCGAGGTGGTGGACGGCACCCTCGACGCGGAGTCGGCCCCCCTGCTGCTCCAGGCCTCGGCCGTCAAGCTCGGCTATCTGGGGGACGTCGACCAGCTCGTCGAGGTCCTCACCGGGCTGACCACCGGCCTCGACAACCTGGACGAGACCGATGCCCGCCTCGAGGTCCGCCACCAGGGCCTCCAGGCCGGCGGTGTGCAGATCGACCCGGGGGCCTGGGCGGTCTACCACCGCGCCTGCCCGGGGAGCGGCGCCGAGGCCCGCAGCGATCGCGGCAGCCTGGACCTGACGCTGCTGTTCGAGGGCACGGCCATCAACCCCGTGATCTGGGGGGGGATGAAGAGCTGCCTGCTCGGGGCGGCGCTGCGGCTGGACGGCGAGGTGCGCTTCTACGTCCCCAACCTGACCCAGGGCCTCACCAGGCTCATCGTCGACTTCGCCGGCCAGCTGTCCCAGGACGGCGACCCCTGGACCCAGGTGGCCTTCGACGCCCTGATCACCCCCGGCGAGGGCGTGCTGACGACCGTCGACGTGGAGGGCCGCGGCCGCTTCCTCGTGGGCTACGGCTTCGGCACCTCCGGCGTGCAGGTCGTCGACGCCCAGGGCACCTGGCAGTGCGGCACGGACACCTGCACCGGCCCCGACGGGGCGCGGGTGCCGTGGTGACCGCCCGCGCGCTGCTGCTGGCGCTCCTCTGTGCGGCCACCCCTGCCGCCGCCTGGCACGACGAGAAGACCCCCGCCACCGACTACTCCATCTACACGCTCAATGCGTGGGAGTGGCGCCTGGGCCTCTTCGCCATGGAGCTGGGCCTGCGCGACGACCTTCAGGTGGGCACCTACCCCCTCTTCTGGCTGCTGAAGCTCAAGAACGGCACCATCAAGTGGCGCCCGTGGGAGAGCGACGGCCGCGGCATCGCCGCCGAACTCGGCGTTTTCTCTCTTGATCTCAAGGACTTCGTGGACGACCCCGAGGCCGGCAAGGAGTACCCGCGCTTCATCGCGGTGCCCTTCTACGTGACGGGCAGCAGCCGCCACGACGACTTCACCTTCAGCGCCGGCCTGGCCTTCACCTGGGTCAACTTCAGCGGCACCGCCGACGCCGCCGACCTGGAGGCCATCGGCGGCGCCTCCACCATCATGTTCCGCCCCAGCATCGAGTGGCGCTTGAGCCGGAGCTTCGCCCTGGTCACCGAGGGCCGGGTGAAGATCTACGAGCGCTACTCCGGCCGCGTCGTGACCAGCTACGAGATCGACGACGAGTCGTCCATCGACGTGTACGGCACCGCCGGCGCCGAGGTGGAGGGCGCCAAGGGCAACATCAGCCTGAGCGCGTTCTGGAGCTGGGAGACGTTCAACCTGCGCCTGGGGGCCAGCTACGGCCACTTCGCGGTGCCGGTGGTCAACGTCTTCGTCCCCGTCGTGACGTGGGCCCCGGTCGTCGACATGTTCTGGCGTTTCTGACCCCGCGCCATTCGCTGGCCCGTTCCCCCGGTGCCGGGGTCGCCAGCGGCTTCATGACCCACCGTCATCGCGGCCGGACTCCGCGGCCGAGAAGGCCGAGAGCGCCAGATCGACGAAGGCGCGCACCTTGGGTGAGAGGTGCCGGCTCCGGGGGTAGACCGCGTAGACGGGCACCGACGCCGGGTGCCAGGGCGCGAGCAGGCGCTGGAGCTGTCCCTGCGCCACGTACGCCCGCGCCATCACGGTCGGGAGCGGGGCGACGCCGAGGCCCTGGAGCACGGCGCTGCGGACGGCGGCCCCCGTGTTGACCCGCAGGCGCGGCTGGCCCTCGACCCGCACGGGCGCGGCGCGCTGGGGGTGGTGCAGCGTCCAGACGGGGCGCACATCCTGGCCGCTCGAGTGGATCACGTCGTGGGCCCCGAGCGCCTCGGGCGTCTCGGGCGCCCCCCGCGCCGCGACGTAGGCCGGGCTCGCGAAGAGCCCGTAGTCGAACCGGCCCAGCTTGCGCGCCACCAGGCTCGAGTCGGGCAGCGGCCCGCCGCGGATCGCGAGATCGAAGCCCTCGTGCACGATGTCGATGTCGCGGCTGGCGTACTCCACCTCGACCGTGGTCTGCGGGTAGCGGGCCAGGTACCCCTCGATCAGGGGGCCGACGACGACCATGCCGTACTCGACGCTGCAGGTGAGCCGCAGGCAGCCCCGCGGGTCGTCGTGCAGGCGCTGGGTGAGCAGGTGGGTCTCGGTGACGGCCTCGAGGATGCCCACGGCGCGCCCGTAGACCTCCCGCCCCGCCTCCGTCACCGACTGCCGGCGGGTGGTGCGGTCCAGCAGGACGACGCCCAGCTCCGCCTCCAGCTCGGCCAGCGCGCGGCTGACGTTGCTGCGCTGCATCCGCAGCACGCCCGCGGCCCGCGTCAGGCTGCCGGCCTCGACGACCTTCACCAGCACCTCGAGCTGCCTGAGCGTCATGGCGAGCCCCCGTTCCGTATCAAGAACGATACGTGTCATGTGGAATGTCGGTGATTTATGCCGACATTGCCATCAATTAGGCTGCCTCAACAGGGATCAGGACGGACGAAGGGAGGGATCGCATGGGACACCCGAGCGGACCTGGCCATGGGATCGTGGTCGACGCCTTCTCGACCGGGATGAAGCTGGCCGCGCGGCTGGGGGCTGCGGGCCAGCCGCTCCTGCACGTCCGCAGCGCGGCCGCGCTGCCCGGGTTCCTGACCCGGTCCTACGACCCGGCGGCCTTCGACGCCGAGGTCGTGCACGCCGGCGACCTGGACGCCACCTGCGCGCGCATCGCGACGCTCACCGAGGGCGCCCCGCCGCGCTTCATCGCCGTCGGCACCGAGACGGGGGTGGCGCTGACCGACGCCCTGGCAGCGCGCTACGGCCTGCCCGGCAACGATCCGGCGACCTCGGCCGCCCGCCGCGACAAGGTGACCATGGCGGCCCACCTGGAGCGGGCGGGCGTCGCCGCGCCCGCGACCTTCCGGGCGCAGTCGATGGACGCGGCCCTCGCCTGGGTGGCGGGCCACGATCGCTGGCCGGTGGTGCTCAAGCCCGCCGCCAGCGCCGGCAACGACAAGGTCTTCTTCTGCGCCGACCTGGTGGAGGTCCGGCGGGCCTTCGCCCAGATCCACGGCCAGGAAAACCGGCTGGGCCTCCAGGACGCCGCCGTCGTCGTGCAGGCGTACCTCGCGGGCCGCCAGTACATCGTGAACACGGCGTCCCTCGACGGCCGCCACTGCGTGACGGACATCTGGGCGGACCACCGTCTGCCCCAGCGTGGGGCCTCGAACATCTATGATTACGAGGACTTGCTGCCGTCCACGGGGGAGGTCGAGGACGCCCTGACGGCCTACGTCGGCCAGGCGCTCGACGCGCTGGGCGTCCGGCATGGGCCGGCCCACTCCGAGGTGATGATGACCGCCGCGGGGCCGGTGCTCATCGAGACGGCCGCCCGCCTGCAGGGGGGCCTGCTGGACGCCCCCCTGGCCATGGCCCTCGACCGCACCCAGATGGCGATGGCCGAGGCCTGCTACACCGATCCCGCGCGCTTCGTCGCGCTCGCCGCGGCGCCCTACCGCCGGCGGGCCTACCTCCGCTGCGTCGACCTGATCGCCCACCGCGGGGGCATCGTCAAGGCGGTGCCCGGGCTCGAGCTGGCCGGGGAGCTCCCCTCCTTCGCCGGCGCCGTCGGCTGGCCCGCCCCGGGCGCGCGGGTGGTCCCCACCGTCGACCTCCTCTCCGCCCCGGGCATCGCCTACCTTTGCCACCCCGAGCGCGACCAGATCGAGCGCGACTACCACCGCATCCGGGCCCTGGAGGCCCAGGGCGAGTTCTTCATCGTCGAGGATCCCCATGCAGCGTCGTGACATCCCCGGCATGACCGGCCCCCTCGTGGGCCCCGACGATCCGAGCTACGCCACGGCGTGCCTCGGCTTCAACGGGGCCCACCCGCACCACCCCGAGCTCATCGCGTACTGCGCCTCCCCGGAGGACGTCGCGGCCGTGGTTCAGTGGGCCCGGGAGGCGGGCAAGTCGCTGCACCTGCGCTCCAGCGGGCACTGCGTCGCGGGCCACTCCAGCGGCGACGGCGTCGTCCTCGACCTGAGCCGCCTGACGGGCGTGCGCCTCCAGGGCGACGTCGCCCACGTCGGGGCCGCGACCACGTTCGCCACCCTCACGGCCGCCCTCCGCGGGACCGGCTGGCACCTCCCCGTGGGGCTGTGCGACTCGGTCTGCGTGGCCGGCTACACCCAGGGGGGCGGCTACGGGCTGACGTCCCGCCTGGTCGGGATGATGTGCGACCGGGCGGTGGGCTTCACGGTGATGCTGGCCGACCGGTCCATCGTGCGGGCCGACGCCACCGAGCACGCCGACCTGTTCTGGGCCCTGCGCGGCGCGGGCGGGGGGCACCTGGGGGTCGTGCTGGCCATCAGCCTGCGGATGGCGCGGCTGGACGCCGTGTGGGCCTTCGCCCTCGAGTGGAGCGCGGACGACGCCCTCGCCGCCCTGGACCTGGTGCAGCGCCGCTACTGCGGGCCCGCCGCCCCCGACGCGCTGGGCCACATCATGAACCTGGGCTTCCACGCCGGGCGCCCGGCCTACTGCCTCCAGGGCCTCTACTGCGGCGCGCCCGAGGCCGGCCGCGCCCTCATCGCCCCCCTGCGGGCGGCCGGCGGCGCCCTCGCCCTCGACCGCGTGGGGGAGTTCGCCGACGCCAGCGTCGCCGCGGCCGAGGTGCCCTACGAGTTCCCCGAGGCGCTCCCCGGGGTTCAGCTACCGGAAGTGGGGCGGCTACCTCACCCGCTGCATCCCGGCTCGCGTCTGGGGCGAGTTGCTGGCCGTCTTCGAGCGCTCCCCCAACGCCTGGTCGATGGTCTACCTCGAGCCTATGGCGGGGCCATCAACCGGGTCGGGCTGCTCGACACCGCCTTCGTCCACCGCGGCGCCCTGGCGAATCTGGTGGTCAACATCTTCTGGGACAGCGAGGCGGAGCGAGCGCGCGTGACGGCGTGGCTGCTGGAGGTGCAGCGCCTGCTGGCCCCCTGGCTGAGCGGCCATGTCTACCAGAACTACCGCGACCCGTGGCTCGAGGATCACCGGCACGCCTACTGGGGCACCGCCTGGCCGCGGCTCGCGGAGGTCAAGGCCCGCTACGATCCGGAGGACGTCTTCCGCTCCCCGCAGGGCATCTCGCCGGCTCGGGAGGCCATCGCCCACCGCGCTGTCCGGTGACGCCGACCCGCGGCGTCCACCCCGCCGCTGGCCACGTCGGCCAGGGCAATACGAGGGCAACGACATGCTGCGGTGGGTGGTGTTGATGGGCGCGCTGTGCGCGCCGGTGGTGGCGGCGGCGGCGCCGCGGGCGGGCTGTTCGGGGGCGTGGGGATCGAGGCGGCCACGGGCAACTTCGACATCGACGACAAGAAGGAGGGCGACGCGGGCGTCGCCTTCGAGGGCCACCTCGGCTACGCCTGGCCCGGCGGCTTCGGCGTCGGGGGCGGCTTCTCCGAGACCGCCTTCGCCTACCAGGTCCAGGTGTTCGGGCAGCCCGTCGCCGACCTCGACCTGCTGCTGCGGGCCGTCGACCTGAGCGCCTGGTACTTCCTGCCCATCACGACCTCGGACGTGGAGCTGTCGTTCCGGCTCGGGCTGAGCAGCACCGAGGCCCAGATCAAGCTGGGCAGCCTGAAGGAGACCGACAGCTCGGTCGGCGTGCACGCCGGGTTCGGGGTGACCCATCAGCCAGGCCGTAGGGCATTCCGCCACCCGTCGTGCCATGGTCGGCCGGAATGGAGGCCCCGATGGCGAAACGCAAGATCCGAGACCATGTCGATGCCCGCGAGTGCCTGGCTGCCCAGGCCGCCAGCAAACTCACTCTCGCCGAGTGGGCCTGCCAGGCAGGCGTCGATGCCCGCTCGCTCAACCTCTGGCGTGTGAACCTGGCCCGCCGGACGCCTCGGTATTCCCCGAGGGAGGTGAAGCTGGTGGAGTTGATCCCTGCTTCCTCAGCACCAGTGGCCCGCTACACCATCCGATGCCGGGACTTGTCCCTCGAAGTGCCGGGCGACTTCGAGCCGGACACCTTGCTGCGGCTCTTGCGGGTGGTCGCCGCGTGCTGAGCATCGGCGCAGGTCTGCGCATCTTCGTCGGCATCGAGCCCGTCGACATGCGCGGCAGCTTCAACGCCCTCGCCGGTGCGGCCCGTCGACTCGACCTCGAGCCCGGCGATGGCCATCTCTACCTCTTCTTCAACCGTCGCCGCCGCCTCTGCCGCATGCTCTGGTTCGATGGTTCCGGCTGGTGCCTCCTCAGCAAGCGCCTCGAGCGCGGCTCCTTCGAGCTGCCCCACGTCGCCGACGGGGTCCGCCAGATCGTCGTCGAGCCCGCCGCTCTGGCTTCCTTGCTGGAAGGCATTCCCCTGACCCTGGATCGCCGAAGGTGGTACCGTCGTCCGGTAACACGCTGAAGATCATACATTTTCTGGATCGACAGGCACGCTCGGGTGTGATCTCCTGCGGGCATGAGGTCAGTTCCCTATGCGGTCCATGAGGCTCTCACGCGCCAGCTCGACGCGGCGAACGCCCGCATCGCGGAGCTGGGTGCCGAGGTCGGCCGATTGGCGGTCCTGGTCGCGGCGAGCAACGAGCGCATCGCGGAGCTCCTGGCGGCGTTGACGCGCAAGACGGGGGCGCCGGTCGCTGCCCCCAGGGCGCCGGCCGCGCCGCCGACGCTGACGCCCGCGGCGCAGAGCAGCTACGAGGAACGGCCCAGGCCTGCGACGCCGCCGGCGAAGCCGGACAGGTCCAAGACGCCCGCGCGGCCTACGGGACGAAAGCACCTGCCCGAACATCTGCCCGCCGATGAGCAGACGGTGCGGCCGGAGTCATGCCGCGAGTGTGGTGGCAGCGACCTGGAGACGGTGGGCGAGGTCGTCGAGACGAAGCTCCACGTGGTCCAGGAACACCAGCGTCGCCGTGTTGTGGTGCGCAAGACCTGCGCCTGCCGCCACTGTGGCACCCGCACCACCGCCCGCTCGCTGCCCGCTCCCTTCGAGCGCTCCAAGGCCACCTGCGAGTGGCTCGCCTGGTTCGTCCACCAGAAGTTCGCCATGCTCTCGCCGCTGGATCGCATCCGGCGGGATCTGGCAGCCAAGGGCATCCCGCTTTCGACGAGCTACCTCGTCACCCAGATCGAGCGCGCGGCCGATCTGCTGGGCCCCGTCGACGGCGAGCACTGGAAGCAGCTGCTGGCCAGCGACTGGATGGCCACCGACGCCACCGGCTTGAAGGTCCTCGTCCCCAAGCTGCCGACGGCTCACCGGGGCTACCTTGAGATCTACCGCCGCGACGATAAAGTCGTGTTTCAGTATGAGCCCGAGAAGGGCAGCGAGACGCTGGCCGCCAAGCTGGGCCCCTTCAAAGGTGTGCTGGTCGCGGACGCTGAGCACCGCCACAACCGGATCTTCGCCGACGGGAAGGTCCTCGAAGCAGGCTGCAACGCCCATGGGCGCCGGAAGTTCCGGGACGCCGAAGCCACCCAGCCGGCCCTCGCTGCAGAGGGGGGCGGCTTCATCAGCCTCATGTACGTGGCTGAAAATGAAGCGAAAATGCTGAATCTGATGGGCGACTCCCTCCGCGCCTGGCGGCAGGAGAAGATCCAGCCGGTGCAAGAAGAGATGCGTCGGTGGATGGACGCCGTGGAGCCGGTGCTGTTGCCGGACGACCCCCTGGCCAAGGCCATCCGCTACTACCGAAACCACTGGGACGCGCTGTTCCGGTTCCTTGACCACCCTGCCGTACCCATCGACAACTCGGCCTCGGAGCGAGAGTACCAGAACGTCGCGAAGCTACGACTCAACGCGCTCTTTGCGGGCAGCACCGAGGGCGCCCACCGAGCGGCCGTCCTGCTGGGCATCGTGGCCACCTGCAAGGCCCTCGGCATTGACGCCCAGGCCTACATGACCTGGGCCTTCACCCGCCTCGGGACCCATCGAGATGTCTACGGCCTCACGGCCGCCCGGCTCACGCCGGCTGCCTTTGCCGGACAGGCGAGCGGCGGCTAAGCCGCCGGCCGGCGGGATCGTCGCATGGGCAGCTGTGGGCCGCACTACGGCTTCGCTGATCGGTCACGGTTCGGGGCCGACTTCTTCGTGGGGGAGAGCTTCGCCATCCAGGCCGAGCTGCAGTATCGGACCTATGGCGTGGCCTTCAAGTCGACGCAGGATACCGAGGTCTCCACGACCGGCCTGCTCGTGGGCGCCCGCTGGCGCTGAGGGCACCATCACCCTCAACCTGCCGAAACAACTCAGATTCCCGACCTCGGCTACGGCAGCTTGCGCCGCACCAGCACGCCGCGCGGGTTCTTGTACTCGTTGCCGGGCCCCGGGTTGCCGGCGTCGGCGGCGCCCAGGCCGTCCCACGTCATGATCTCGTCGGCGCCGTCGCCGTCGATGTCGGCGGCCCAGACCGTGCTCCACGGGGCCTCGGGGCGGGCGACGCGCTCGCCGTAGATCTGGACCAGCTGGCCCTGCCGCCAGTCCCAGACGGTGAGGTAGTTGTTCATGGACAGCACGGCCTCCATGTCGCCATCGCCGTCCACGTCGCCGAACGCCGCCCGGTTGGCGGTGCCGGCGGCGCCGCCGTCGACGTCGACGTCCTGCTCCCACAGCAGCTGGAAGCGGTCGTCGCCCGCCGTCGTCCAGAGCTGGAAGCGCGCGCAGCCGCTGAAGCCCGCGCCCAGGATCAAGTCGTCGATGCCATCGCCGGTGATGTCGCCCACTGCAGCGGTGTTGGCCGAGCGCAGGCCCATGGCCAGGCGGGCGATCTCGACGAAGGTGTCATCGCCCCGGGCCTCGAAGATGCGGTAGTGGTGGTGGTGGAACTCCAGCCCTGACTCGGGCAGCGTCATGGGCGGTCCCTTCGCGCCGAAGACCACCTCGCGCTGCCCATCGCCATCGAAGTCCCCCGAGACGGCGAGGCCATCGCCGAAGCCGGGCTCGGTGAAGACCGGATCGTGGTGGGCCAGGGTGGTCACGAAAGTGCTGCCATCCCACTCATCGATGCGGCCGAGCTGGCCCAGCAGGATCTCAGGCCTGCCATCGCCATCCACATCCGCGGGCCGGCCGTCGTCGTGGTTCCCCAGGCTGGGCAGGAAGCGGCCGGGGCTCACTTCCTCCACGTAGCGGTAGACCATCTCGTCATAGCGCCATTCCGACGCCGGATCGTCGCGGCGGACGCCGAGCGTGGATCCAAAGGCCCCGCCTGGCCCCTCCTGGTTGCGATAGCCTTCAGAGCCGACCACTTCGAAGCGTCCATCGCCGTCCAGATCGAAGAAACCATAGGGCTTGATGGAGCGGGCACGGCCGATGGCGGTCCAGGCATCTCCGGCCCACTCGTAGATCGTGAAGCCCAGCCGACGGCCATCAAGGGGAGGGTCAATGAAAAAGTCATAGACGAAGAGCTCTGCCTTGCCATTTCGATCGACGTCACCTGCAAAGTGAAGACGTCCCTCCGTCGGGAACGGCACCTCCTCAAAGCCTGCCGTTCGCTCTTCTGGATTCCGACGCACCTCACAGACCGGGCTGGGCACGTTCTGGAAGATCCCCTGCTCGTAGTAGCGCTCGTAGGGGCCCAGATCGGCGACGGGCCCGGAGTCAGGTGGGGCACCGTCCTGAGTCTGTGCATCTCGAACAGCGAAGTCGGCGCCACCATCCTTCGGCAGGTCACCATCCTTCGTGCTGTCGAGGCTCACATCACCCTGTTCGGGCTTCATCGAGCCACTGTCGCAGGCACCGGCGAGCAGAAGCAGGCTCAAGGCACTTGCAAGGCCTGCACAAACCGGCCTACGCTGCCGCCCACGACCCAGACCGGCAGGAGGTTCGTTGTGCATGGGATTCTTCATCGGGGCTCGCGGGCAGAAGACGGCATGAAGTACTCCATGAGCGTATGGGTGCTCATGGTAGCCCTCCTGGGGGGGGGGGGGCAAGCGCTCGCTGATCCCATCGCCCGCACCGACGTCGACTGGGCCGACTCCGGCATCTACTGGACCGAGATCAACGCCGTCGACGGCGCATCCGATGCCTCGCCCTACATCACATTCTCCCGTCAGATCCTCAACGACTGGGACGTGGGGATCTCGGGCGTCAAGCCCGCCCGTCTCTGGCACAGCCACACCTGGTGGTGGGACGACGACGCCTGGCAGCACATCGAGGTGGTGCGCGGGCTGGCCCAGAACCCCTGGACCACCGCCGCCACGCTGCCCTTGGTGAGCGGAGTGCAGCGGGATCTGGTGCATGCCTGGCGCAACGGCGACACCGTGGAGTGGCAGCACTTCGACCCCGTGGAAGTGGAGATGGTGGAGGAGGAGCCCTTCTTCTTCGAGGCCGACCACCGGCCTTACCCGGTGGGCCTCGCCATCCGGTCGGATGACACCAACCCGGCCTTCACGTACTTCGACGCTGGTGAGGACGCCATGGTGTACGGCCGGTGGGAGGAAGACGAACTCGCCGACGTCACCGTCCTGCCCCCCTGCGACGACGCCTACGCCCCGCTGGAGCTGCGCGCCGACGATCTCTTCTCCACCGTCTGCCCGACGCCGCTGGTCGAAGGCAGCCGCGACATCTACTATGTCTTCGACGATGGGGTTGACCCCGATCCCGTTGAGTTCCGCGTCTTTGGCAACGATGGCGACGACTGGAAGTACCCCGACCTGGCCCTGGTCGGGGATGACGCCGTCGTGGCCGCCTTCAACGACGATGACAACGAGGTGGTCGTCCGTTGGCAGGAGGATGGCGTCTGGCAGGGGTCCACGACGGTTCTCTACTATGAGCAAATCAACGACCTCGCCGTGGACGCCCGCCTGGTGGGCGAGGATCTGATCATCTCGGTCATCGCTCGGGCGGACGACGCCATCTGGTACTTGGAGAAGTACCCCGGCGGCACCCGCCAGCGGCGGGTCGATCTGCACCCCGAAGACATCTCTTCCCCCTGCGTTCCGATGCTGAACAACGTCGACGTCCACCTGCAGAACGCCGACGACGCCTGGCTGAGCTGGCAGGTGCTCTACACCGCCAACGCCAGCACCTGGCCCGGGGATCCCCTCGTCTCCGACCGTTTCACCTCCTTCCGGCGCGCCGATCTGGGCAACCACGAGGAGCTGGGACTCACCCGACCCCACAATGGGACGGCGCTGGTGCTGGAAGGGGATGGGGACGGCTGGACCTGCTTCTACACGGAGGATGAGAACGATGACATCAGCCTCTACGTGCAGCACCGCGATGGCGGACCCATCCTGATCGAGGCGGATACCGGCGCCCCCTCGCTCATCTATCCCCGGGCCTGTGAGGTCGGGGTCGACGCCGAGGACAACGTGCATGTGGTGTATGGCAGCACCACCACCAACCACCTGCGGTATCGGATGCGGGTGGAAGGTGTCTGGGAGGCGGCCTTCGACCTGGAAGACAGCAACGGCGACGTCCCCGCGACCCCCCACGTCGCGCTGGCCGTGGCCTGGGATGGCACCAGCTCCGTCGTGTATCAACGCCCGCTCAGCACCAGCATGTATGCATGCGTGCTCGACACCGCCGACCAGGAGACCTGGACCACGACCTGCTTCACCGAGGCCGGCGGGGGGACCTATCCCGACATCACCACGGTGGATGTGGGTGGCTATCCCCAGGCCCTCGTGTACGGGGTGAACTCCAGCCAGATCCGGGCGGCCTTCACCTCGACGCTGCCGGGCGGCTGGACGAGCGAGCTGGTCATCAACAACGAGACTTCCTTTGACTACAGCATCGCGTCACGCACCGTCGGCACGATCGGCGCGGCGGTGGTCGCCTGGTCCACCGGTGGGTCCATCCGCTGGGCCAGCCGCAAGGCTACGGGTGGCTGGGACATCTACACGCTGGAGAGCGCGGCAGGCGAGTATCCCAGCGTGGCCCTGGATGCCTGGCTCCAGCCGGCCTTCAGCTGGACGCGGATGATCAGCGGCCAGGATCGCCTGCGGTTCGCCTCCTGGGAACCCCACGCCAAGAAGCGGGATCTGGGTGATCCGCTCGCCGCGCCTCCCGTCCCCTCCGAGCCACCCGAGGGCCGCTTCGTGCTGTGCGACCTGAAGGACAGCGACTACGGCACCGCGCTGGAGCTGGACGTCCACGGCAACCCCCGCATCACCTACCGGCGGACCAACGCGGTCGCCTTCACCACCCGGCCTTGAGGAGGGCGTCATGATGCGCTTCGTGTTCAGTGCCTGCCTGCTGGCCGGCCCCGCGTTCGCTGATCCCATCGTGCTCGAGGGTCTGCCCCCGGCCTTGCAGCCGCGCGACCCCCAGACCGAGCAGCCTGCGCCCACCATCGTCGAGGAGCGCTCGCCCTGCGAGCAGACCTGCGATGCGAGCGTCGCGGCCTGCTTCACCGCCTGCGTCACCGCGGCCGAGGAGGCCGACGAGGCTTCGCCCGGGAGCTTCCGCGACACCCTCACCCCGTGCCAGCGACCTTGCTCGGCCGCACAGGCGACCTGCCGGGCGGCGTGCGAGGCGCCCAGGTGATGGCCAGCTCGGCCGCTCAGTACACGTCGCGGCGGTAGCGGCCTTCGGCCTCCAGGGCCGCGAGGCGCCCATCCGCCGCCGCCTCGTCCAACCCTTCGAAATCCATGAGGATCTGGCGCAGGGCGCGGTGGACGTCCGGGGCCATGTGGTGGGCGTCGCCGCAGACGTAGACGGCGGCGCCGCCGCGCAGCCAGGCGGCGACGTCGGCGCCGGCGGCGGCGAGCCGGTGCTGGACGTAGACCTTCTCGGCGGTGTCGCGGGAGAAGGCGGTGTCGAGGCGCGTGAGGGTGCCGGCGGCCTGCCAGGCGGCCAGCTCGTCGCGGTAGTAAAAGTCGTGGGCGGCGTTGCGCTCGCCGAAGACGAGCCAGGTGCGGCCCTTCGCCCCCCGGGCGGCGCGGGTCTGGAGGAAGCCGCGGTACGGGGCGACGCCGGTGCCGGGGCCGATGAGGATGACGTCGCGGTCGTCCTCGACCAGGTGGAAGCCGGGGGTCGGGTGGACGTAGGCCTCGAAGTCGTCGCCGACGGCCGTGCGCTCGCTGATCTGGGCCGAGAAGACGCCGGCGCGGGGGCGGTCGGCCAGGGTGTAGCGGACGACGGCCACCAGCAGGTGCACCTCGCCCGGGTGCGCCAGGGGGCTGGAGGCGACGGAGTAGAGGCGCGGGGCGAGGGGCCGCAGAGCGTCGACGAACGCCTGGGCCGTGGGGCGCAGGCTGACCTGGCCGAGCAGGTCGACGACGTGGTGCCGCGCGGCGTAGCCCTGGCGGAGGCCGGCGTCGACCTGCATCACGCTGAAGACGCTGGACGGCGCGGCGGCGGCGGCGAGGGCGATGAGGCGCGCGTCGACGAGGGCGAGATCGAGGTGGGCCGAGAGGGCCTCGGCCAGGGGCAGCATCTGCTCGCCGAGCTGGACGGGGGAGCCGCCGGAAAGCCCCGTCTTTTCGAGCACTTCCTGCACCAGCGCCGGCGCGTTGGCGGCCCGCAGGGCGATGGAGTCGCCGGGCTCGAAGGCCACCTCGGGGGGCAGGGAGAGCACCACATGGCGCGTCTCCTTGCTGCCGCCCGGGTTCAAGACGCGGTTCTCGCGCACGACGGCGGTGCAGGGGCGCTTGCGGGTGCCGAGGGGGGCCGACGCGGGCCCGCTCGCCGCGGCCGCGGGGGCCGCGCGCTGGTCGGCAAAGCCGAGGCCGGGCAAGGCGGCGGCGACCTGCTCGATCCAGGCCTCGAAGGGCGGCTCGTAGTCCACATCGCAGTCCTGCCGGTCGACGAAGCGGGTGGCGCCCAGCTCCTCCAGGCGGCGGTCGAAGTCCTTCCCGCACTGGGCGAAGTGCGGGTAGACCGAGTCGCCCAGGGCGCAGACCGAGAAGCGCAGGCCGGGCAGGCGCGGCGCGTCGTCGCCCATCAGGTAGCTGTGAAGCGCCTCGGCGTTGGAGGGCGGGTCGCCGTTGCCGTAGGTGCTCGTCATCACCAGCAGCGTGTGCAGCGCCGGCAGCAGGCCGGTGTCGAAGTCGTCCATGTCCACGACCTTGACCGGCACCGGTAGATCAAGCGCCGCCAGGACCTCGCCCGCGCGCTCGGCCAGGTCCTCGGTGTTGAAGCTCTCGGTCCCATAGATGATGTAGATGGGCTGCATGGATCCTCGTCGAGCGGCGGCCGCAGACAGAGACGCGCGGCCGGCGCGTCGGTCGCGGGGTCGGCGCGCATCGTCGTCAGGATGGCCCGCGGACGCAACGGCAGCGGGTGGTTTCTTGCCCTCGGGCGGGCCACGGGTACACTGTCGGGCCATGTGCTCAAGGACCCCTCCCCTGCTGCTGCTGGGCGCGCTGCTCGGCCTCGCCGGCTGCGGTGGCCCCCGCGTGACCGCCCTCGACACCTGCATCGCCGAACACAGCGACGCCGCCACCGCTCGCATCCTGCCCGTCTGCGTGAACACCGAGGAGGGCCCCATGCCCACCGACGGCGAGTACATCGCCGGGGTGGTGGAGTGCGAGCTGGGCTGGCTGGCGAAGTACCCGGCGGCGCTCATGGCCCAGGCCGTCGCGGCGCGCACGTACCTGGCGGCGTACCTGGACCGGAAGGGCCCGCGGGCCGAGGTGCCCATCGGGGCCCACTTCCAGTGCTGGCGGCACCCGACGAAGGACCGCTCCCGCATCGCGGCGGAGGCCACGGCCGACATCGTGCTGCACTACCAGGCCACGCTCATCAACGGGAACTACGTGTCGGGGGCCCGCAAGCTGGGTGACGACTGCACCGCCCTGCCGCCCACCGAGAGTGGGTACCGGCACCGCTCCTGGGAGCAGATGCGCGACGACTACCTGGCCTGGCGCGCCCGGGGCAAGCGGCGGCCCTACTCCGGCATCTACTGGACCGAGGTGCTGGTGACGCGCAACGCCGGGCGCTCGGGGGAGGCGGTCGAGGGCACGCTCTTCGCGAGCCCCGGGCCGAAGAACCGCGGGGCCCTCGGGCAGTACGCGGCCGCGTGCCTGGCCGAGAAGGGCTACGACACCCAGGCCATCCTCAAGTACTTCTACGGCGAGGACATCGCGTTCTCGCGGGCCCTGCCCGACGTGGAGCCCGCCGGGCTGTCCCCCCTGGAGGAGGATCTGCCCGAGCTGGACATCCCCATCTCGATGAACCTGCGCTGATCGGCAAGCCCTTGTCTCGCAAGAAGAATCCGCCCATCGACACCAGCGGCGCCGGCTTCGGCGGCTCCCTCGGGGACCTGCTCAAGGCCCGCGGCCTCGCCCCCACCGAGCCGGCGCCGGCGCCTCCCGCGGCGCCCACGCCCGCCGCGGCCGGCGCGACGCTGGCGAGCTGCGGCCGCCTGCACCTGAGCGCGAGCCGCCGGGGGCGGGGGGGCAAGACGGTGACGCTGGTGGACGGCCTCGCGCCCCTGGGGGAGGGCCTCGACGCCCTGGCCCAGCAGCTTCGCCGGGCCCTCGGGGTGGGTGGGGCCGTCGAGGGGGAGCAGGTGGTCTTGCAGGGGGACTGCCGCGATCGGGCGGCCGCGTGGCTGCGGGCCCAGGGCGCCCGGGACGTGCGGGTGGCTCCGTAGCATCCCCCGCGATCGGGGGGGCGGTTCCTGGCATGATGGGGGAGCCGGCCAGCCGGCGCACGAGGGGGGAACACCTTGATGAAGCGACTGATCTTCGGGCTCGCGCTGGGCCTCGTGGTGGCCTGCGACTCCGACACGCCGCCGGGTCAGAGCCCGGTCGACGCGGCCAGCGTGGACATGCGCATCGAGCGCGACGTCTTCGTGCCCTTCGACAGCGGGCGGCCGGTGGAAGCGGGGACGGACGCGGGGCGGGATGGCTGCGAGAGCGGCACCCAGTGCCCGAGCGGCTTCTGTGTGCCTTCGCCGGACGGGGCGCGGGTCTGCACGGATCTGTGCGCCGACGACCGCGACTGCCCTGCGGGCTGGGAGTGCCGCGCGGTGCTCAACACCGAGCCCGACACGGTCTTCATCTGCGTGGCCCGGCGCAACATCCAGTGCGACACCTGCCGGTAGACGCCGACTGCGGCGCCGGGGACGGGCGGTGCGTCGAGATCGGCCGCGGCCACTACTGCGCCCAGGACTGCGCGCTCATCGGCTGCCCCGACGGGCACACCTGCACCGACGTGCCGGTGGGGGCGACATGGCGCGGCTGTGCCTGCCCGACGCCGGGGCCTGCCGGCCCTGCCAGGACGCCGACGGCGATGGCTACGGCGTCGGCGAGGAGTGCCAGGGCATCGACTGCGATGACACCGATCCGACGGTGTTCGCGGGGGCCGCCGAGCTGTGCGACGGCCTGGACAACGACTGCGACTCCCGAGCGGACGAGGGCGACATCGCGGTGCCCGACGATGTGGCCTGCCGGACGGCGGGCGTCTGCGTGGGCACGGCCCCCGTCTGCCGCGACGACGCGTGGCGGTGCGACTACCCGGCCGGCTACGAGGCCGACGCCGAGGCCACCTGCGACACCCTCGACAACGACTGCGATGGCCAGGTGGACGAGGACTTCGACCTGGCCACGGACCCCCGCCACTGCGGGGACTGCGGCACCGCCTGCGCCTACGAGCACGCGGCCGGGATCTGCGCCGAGCGGATCTGCGGGCTGGGCGACTGCGACGCCGGCTGGCACGACGCCGACGGGGATCCGGCCAACGGCTGCGAGTACGCCTGCCAGGTGGCGGGGGACGAGGTCTGCAACGGGCGGGACGACGACTGCGACGGGCGAAGCGACGAAGGCTTTGATCTGCAAAGGGATCCGAGCCACTGCGGCCGCTGCGACCGGGCCTGCGTGACCCCGAACGCGACCCCCGCCTGCGTGGAGGGCGACTGCGCCATCGAGGCGTGCAACGACGGCCGCTGGGACAACAACCAGCAGGTGGCCGACGGCTGCGAGTACGCCTGCCTCGTCACCCGGGGCGGCGTCGAGGCCTGCGACGAGATCGACAACGACTGCAACGGCACCGTGGACGACGGGTTCGATCTGAGCCGGGATCCGGCGAACTGCGGGCAGTGCGGCTTCGAGTGCGACTTCCCCCAGGCGGTGGAAGGCTGCGTCCAGGGTCAGTGTGTCATCGCGAGCTGCGAGGCGGGCTTCGTGGATCTCAACGACGACCCCGAGGATGGCTGCGAGCTGGCCTGCACGCCCACCCCCGATCCCCGCGAGATCTGCGACACCGTCGACAACGACTGCGATGGGGTGACGGACGAGGGCTTCGATCTGGCGGGGGACGAGGCCAACTGCGGGGCCTGCGGCCGCGTCTGCGCGCCGGCGGCGGCGGTGGGGCAGTGCCGGGGGGGCGTCTGCCGGGTGGCGGGCTGCGATCCGGGCTTCCTGGATCTGGACGGTCAGGCGGAGAACGGCTGCGAGTACGCCTGCGTGCCGGCGGCCGACGGCGTGGAGCTGTGCAACCTGCGCGACGACGACTGCGACGGGCGCACCGACGAGGACTACGATCTGGCGGTGGATCCCCGGCACTGCGGGCGCTGCGACGTCGCCTGCGCCTACCCGAACGGGGTGCCGGCCTGCGAGGCGGGGCGCTGCGCGCTCGGCGGCTGCGAGCGCGGCTTCCACGACCTGGATCGAGATCCGGCCAACGGCTGCGAGTACGGCCCCTGCGTGGCCACCAACGGGGGCGTCGAGATTTGCGACGCCATCGACAACGACTGCGATGGGACGGCCGACGAGGGCTTCGATCTGCGGGTGGATCTGGCCCACTGCAGGGGGCTGCGGCCGTGTCTGCGATCCGGCCAACGCGGCGGGCGTCTGCGTGGCGGGGCAGTGCCGCATCGACGCCTGCGACGCGGGCTTCGTGGATCTGGACCAGGCCGTGGGCACGGGCTGCGAGTACGCGTGCGCCCCGGCCAACGGGGGCCGCGAGATCTGACCGGCGCGATGACGACTGCGATGGCACCGCCGACGAGGACTTCGATCTGGACACCTCGCTGGCCCACTGCGGCGGCTGCAACCAGGCGTGCGGCTTCGCCCAGGGCCAGGCCCAGTGCGCCGACGGGCAGTGCCGCTTCACGGGCTGCGACGCCGGTTTCTGGAACAATGACAATGACTTGCAGAACGGCTGCGAGTACGGACCGTGCGCGCTGACCCGGGACGGGGTGGAGGCCTGCGACGGGCTGGACAATGACTGCGACGGGCGGGTGGACGAGGCCCTGGTGCAGGCGTGCGGGAGCGCCGTGGGCCAGTGCCGGCAGGGCGAGCAGACGTGCGCGGCGGGGGCCTGGGGCGTGTGCCGGGGCGAGGTCGTCCCCGAGGCCGAGACGTGCGATGGCCGCGACAACGACTGCGACGGGACCACCGACGAGGCCCTGACCCGCGACTGCGGCAGCGACGTCGGCGAGTGCCGGCGAGGCCTGCGCACCTGCGTGGCGGGGGAGTTCGGGGCCTGCGAGGGCGGCGTGTCGGCCGTGGACGAGACCTGCAACAACCGCGATGACGACTGCGACGGCCAGGTGGACGAGGGGGAGCCGGAGCTGCGGCTCCAACGTGGGGGAGTGCCAGACCGGCACCCAGCTCTGCGATCGCGGCCAGTGGCTGGCCTGCCAGGACGCCGGGGAGCCGGTGGCCGAGGTCTGCGACAACCGCGACAACGACTGCGATGGCAGGTGGACGAGGCCATCCAGCAGGTGTGCGGCAGCGCCGTCGGGGCGTGCCGCCAGGGGGTATCCACCTGCGCGGCGGGCCGGTTCGGGGCCTGCGTCGGCGAGGTGACGCCGGTGGCCGAGACCTGCAACAACACGGACGACGACTGCGATGGCCTGACCGACGAGGCCCTGGCGCGGGCCTGCGGCACCGACACCGGGGAGTGCCGGCGCGGCGTGAGCACCTGCGCGGCGGGCCAGTACGGGGCCTGCGTCGGCGAGATCGTGCCGGCGGCCGAGGGCTGCGACAACCGCGACAACGACTGCGATGGCCAGGTGGACGAGGCGCTGCAGCGGGCCTGCGGCAGCGACGTGGGCGCCTGCCAGGAGGGCGTACAGACGTGCGCGGCGGGGGCCTACGGGGCCTGCGTCGGCGAGATCACGGCGGTAGCCGAGGCCTGCAACAACACCGATGACGACTGCGACGGGCGGACGGACGAGGCGGTGACGCAGCGCTGCGGCACCGACACCGGCGAGTGCGTCCGCGGGACGCAGACCTGCGCGGCGGGCCGCTTCGGCGCCTGCGTGGGCGAGGTGACCCCGGTGGCCGAGGCGTGCAACGGGCGCGACGACGACTGCGATGGCACCACCGACGAGAGCTTCGCGGGGCGGCTGGACGACCCCGACGATGGCTTCGTGGACGCCAACTGCGACGGCATCGACGGCGACATCGCCCGGGCCATCTTCCTGGCCGCCGACGGCAACGACGGCAACGGCGGCACCATGGATCGGCCGGTGGCCACGTTCGCGCGGGCCATGCTGCTGGCGCGGCAGCAGGGCAAGTACGTCCTGGCGGCCAACGGCCTGTACGTGGGCACCGTGACGCTGCAGGAGGGGGTGCGCATCTACGGCGGCTACGTGCGCGAGGCGGGCTGGCAGCGCGGCGACTCGCCGGGGGCCATCATCAGCGGCGGCACCACGGGGGTCGTGGCGACGGGCCTGCGGGCCGCCGTCGTGCTGGACCGGGTGACCATCCGCAGCGGCGCCAACGCTGCGGCCAGCAGCATCGTACGGCATCTTCATCAATGATTCCGCCGGCTTCCTGACGGTGACCAACAGCATCGTCGAGGCGGGCGACGGGGGCCCCGGCACGGCGGGGGCCAACGGCGCGGCGGGGGCCCGGGGCCTGAACGGCTCGGGGGTGATGACGGCTGCGACTCCGAGCAGCTCGGGGTGATCTTCGGCTGCGACCGCCAGGCGGGCCAGGGCGGCGAGCGCGTCACCGGCGGCGGCCAGAGCGGCGGCCGCGGGGGCAACGCGGGGCAGAACGGCGACGGCGGGCGCGGCGGCAACGGCAACGCCAACGGCGAGGCCGGGCATGTGGGCAGCGCGGCGACGGCGGCCAACGACGGCGCAGGCTCGGCGGGCGGCGGCGGCGGCGGATCGGCGGGCGGCGGCGGGGTGAAGGGCCACCGCTACCGCGACTGCAGCTTCGCCGGCCTGAGCTGCTGCAGCGCGGTGAACGGCGACAACGGCGGCGTGGGCGGCGTGGGCGGCAACGGCACGGTCGGCGCGGCCGGCGCTGGGGGCGCGAACTTCGGCGGCCTCAACGGCACCACCTACCTGGCCTCGGCGGGTGGCGCCGGGCGGCGGGGCGGCCCGGGTGGCGGCGGCGGCGGCGGGGGTGGCGGCGGCGGATCCAACTGCGACTTCGGCTGCTGCATCGACGACATCGGCGGCTCCGGCGGCGGCGGCGGCAGCGGCGGCTGCGGCGGCACCGGGGGCACGGCCGGCACCGGCGGCGGCGGCTCCTTCGGCGTCTGGATCGTCGACTCCACGCCGACGCTGCGCCTGCGCCGCGTCACGACGGGGCGCGGCGGCAACGGCGGCAACGGCGGCACGGGCGCCAACGGCGGCGGCGGCGGCACCGGCGGCCCGGGCGGCGCCCGGTTCGAGGTCAGCGGCGGCGGCTCGGTGGGGGGCAACGGCGGTGTCGGTGGCCGCGGCGGCCACGGCGGCGGCGGGGGCGGCGGCCCCAGCATCGGCGTCGTTCGGGCCCGCAACGCCGGGGGCAGCGTCATCGCGGTGGCGCAGTACGTCCTGGGCGCGGCGGGCAGCGGCGGGGCCGGCTCCGGCAACGGCGGCGCCGCCGGCCAGCGCGTCAACCTGCGCTGAGGCCCCGGGGGGTCACGACCCCCCGTCCCACCCCTTCAGCCGGGCCTCCTGCTCGGCGATCATCCCCGACAGCCGCGAGATGCGGCTCGCCAGGCGGGTGCGGGCGGGCACGTCCATGGCCTGCACCACCCCCTCCAGCGCGCGCCGCACGTAGGCGGCGCCCCGGATGGCGCCCTTCTCGACGTTGAGGGCCAGCGACTCGGCCACCAGCTCCAGGGCCGTGTCGTGCTGGCCCCGCGCCGAGAGCGCGCGGGCCAGGGCCTCCACCGTGCCGGCCAGGCCCAGGGCGTCGCCGAGCTGCTGCTGCGCCCGGGCCGCCCCCTCCAGCCACGCGATGGCCTCGTCCACCCGGCCGGCCTCCAGCTCCAGGCGGCCGATGGTCTCCCGGGCCCTCGCCCGCAGCCGGGGGTGACCCAGCGTCGCCCAGGCCGCCTCGGCCGCGCGCGCGTGCTTGAGCCCCAGCTCCACGGCGTCCCCCTCCCGGCCCGGCTTCGCGTGCACATGCAGGGGCAGGCGCGCGATGAGCAGATCGGTCTCGGCCTGCTCCCACAGGGCCACCCGGTCGGTGGCCGCCCGCGCCGCGAACACCCGGCGCGACGCCTCCAGCAGCCCGTGGGCGCGCACGGGATCGCCGAGCCGGATCCACACCGCCGCCTGATCATTGAAGAGGCGCGCCGCCTCGATGGGGGCCCCCTCGGCGTCGAGCAGCTTGCTGCACGCGGTCAGCGTCTCCAGCGCCTCCTCCAGCGCCTCGCGGCTGCCGATGTCGTAGAGGATGCCCGCCCGCACCGTGGCCAGATCGGCCTGGAGCGGCAGCGGATCCCCCGGGCGGACGAGGGCAGCCGCGGCATCGGCGGCCTCCCGCGCGGCCGCCAGCGTGAGATCCTCCCGATCGCCCCCCACTTGCCGCGCGCGGGCCAGCGCCACCAGGAAGCCGGCCCGGCGCAGCCGCGAGGTGTCCGTCCGGGGCAGGCGCGCCAGCGCCGCGAGGCCCTGCTCCACGAGGCCGAGGGCGTGCTGGGGCGCCCCCAGCTCCGCGGCCTCCCGCGCCGCCGCCAGCAGGCGATCCACCGCGGCCTCCAGCTCGCCCGCCGCCAGCAGGTGGCTCGCCGCGGGATCCTGCGCGGCGGGGGGCGGCGGCGAGCCTGGCCTCGACCGGCTCGACCGGCTCGACCGGCTCGACCGGCTCGACCGGCGCGAGGTGATTCCTCAATGAAGTCGGGCACCGTTTCCTCCACGGCATCGGGCTCCTCGGGCACCCGCCGCAGGGTGGCCAGCCGCAGGTGGTACTGGCGCGCGAGGGACGGCAGCACGCTCGCGCGCAGGACCTGCACGGCCGCCCCGGGCAGGCGGAAGTGCCCGTCCCCGTCGTCGGCGAGGGGCCAGCCCGCGTCCGCCGCCTCCTGGAGGCGATCGAGGATCTTGCGGGGGGGCTTGTCGAGGAGCTGCCCCAGGAGCTCCACGGTGAAGGCCTCGCCGATGAGGGCCGCCGCCCGCAGGGCGCGCGCGACGGGCGGCCGCAAGGCGTCGACGGCCAGGGGTCCCGCCGCCTCGGCCTCGACCTCGGCGTGCACGACGGCCTCGGGGCCCGCCCCCTCGACCAGGGCGTCGAGCACCGTCCGCAGGGCGGGGCCCGGCTCGCCCCGGACCGCCAGGAGCAGCGGCAGCCTCAGCCAGCCGCGCCGGCGGATGATCTGCTCCAGCGCGGCCAGCGTGTCGGCGTCCGCGGCCTCGACGTCCTCCAGCACCAGCACCCGGCGCCGGGTCGAGGCGGTGGCGAGCGCGTTGAGCGCGTCCACCACGGCGTCCACCGCAGATCCGGGGTCGGCGTCCAGCAGCCGCTGGCGGGCTCCACCCCCGCCCGCCGGCCAGGCCGAGGGCGGGTTGCCCAGGGCGCGGCGGGCGCGCTCATGGGCGGCGCGCAGGGGGCCGAGGGGGCCCGAGGGGGGCGCGCAGTGGATGCGCAGGGGGGTGATCTCGGCGTCGACGCGGGGCAGGGCGTCGCCCAGGAAGGCGGTGTCGAGGCCAGCGGCGGCGCGGGTCCAGGGTGAGCTCATGGCGACCTCCTTGGCTGGCACCAGCATACGCCCCGGCCTCCACGAGGGCCATTGACGCCTGGACGTCTGCTCTGACAGCCTGCCGCGCCATGACGCCGATCCCCGACGATGGCCTCCTCTGGCTGGCAGCCTGCCGCAGCACCAACGACGAGGCCATGGCGCGCATCGATGATCCGCGCCTGCGCGCCGTGGGCGCAGACCTGCAGACGGCCGGGCGGGGGCGGCGGGGGCGATCGTGGCTCTCGCCGCCGGGCCATGGCCTGTACATGTCATGGATCGCGCGGCCGGCTTTCAGCGCGCGCCTCGGGGCGGTGCTGCCCCTGATGGCGGCCGTGGCCGTCGCGGAGCTCTGCGAGGATCTGGGCGTCCGCGGGACGGTGAAGTGGCCCAACGACCTGCTGGTGGACGGCCTGAAGCTGGCGGGCATCCTCTGCGAGGCCCGCAGCGCCCCCGAGGCCTGGCATGCGGTGGTGGGCATCGGCCTCAACCTCCAGACCCCCCCGGGGGGCTGGCCGGCCGAGGTGCCCGCCACGGCCCTCGACGCCCACACCGATCCGGTCCCCAGCCCCCAGGGCGCGGCCCGGCGCCTCATCGAGCGCCTGGATCACTGGCTCGCCCGGGTGGCCGCCGCCCAGGAGGCCCGGCCGGTCATCCAGGCCTGGGAGGCCTGGGCCCCCCCGCGGGGATCGTGGATGCGCCGCGGCGACGTGGAAGGTCGCTTCGCGGGCCTGGCCGCCGACGGGGCCCTGCGCCTCGACGTCGGCGATGATGTCCTCCACGTGCACGCCGGTGACGTGGAGCTGCTGGACCGGGAGGACTGACGCCATGCTGCTGGCCATCGACGTCGGCAACACTCAGACCGTGCTGGGTCTGTTCGACGGGGACCGCCTGGTGGATCACTGGCGGATCGCCACCCGCCCCGACCGCACCACCGACGAGCTGGGGGTGCTGCTCTACCAGCTCTTCGCGGCGCGGGGTCCCATCGTGCCGGGGCAGGACGAGATCAGCGCGGCCATCCTGTCCAGCGTGGTGCCGCCGGCCACCGACACCCTGGTGCAGATGGTCCAGCGCTACTTCAACGTGCGCTGCAAGGTGGTGGGTCCGGGCCTCAAGACGGGGATGCCCATCCTGTACGAGAACCCGCGGGAGGTGGGCGCCGATCGGGTGGTCAACGCGGTGGCCGCCTACGAGCGCTTCCACTGCGGGCTGGTCATCGTCGACTTCGGGACGGCCACCACCTTCGACGTGGTGACGCCCGCGGGCGAGTACCTGGGTGGGGCCATCTGTCCCGGCATCGGCATCTCTTCCAAGGCGCTGTTCATGCACGCGGCGCGGCTGCCGCGGGTGGAGTTCAAGCGGCCCCGCGTGGTCATCGGCCGCACCACCGAGGGCAGCATCCAGTCGGGGCTGGTCTACGGGTACGTGGGCCTGGTGGACGGGCTCGTGACGCGGATGCGCGCCGAGGCCGGCTTCCCGTGCACCGTCGTGGCCACCGGCGGCCTGGCCACGCTCATCGCGAGTGAGAGCGACACCATCGAGCATGTGGACGACATGCTCACCCTCGATGGCTTGCGCCTGCTGCACGAACGCAACCGCTGATCGCGCGTTGCGCGCCGCGCGGGGCGCTGTCCCCTTGCCAAATACCGTACGAGGTGGAAAAGTCTGAAGCGGGTGGCGTGGAGCGCACCCAGAGAGCGACGAGAGGAGAGTGCAGATGAGCCGAGCCCGGGCTGCGATCGCGGCGCGGACGACGGTGGAAGAGCTGATGTCGGCGGCCCTCACTGCCTTTGGCAAGACGGCCGGCGCCGACTCGGCGACCTTCGACGACTTCTTCGATGCGGCCTCGTTCTGCCGCCCTCTCTGCGAGGAGCTGGGCGGTGAGGTCGGATCGGATGCCTGGTATTCCTGGCAGCACGGCGAGTGGGCGATCCTCGGCGATCTCGGCCTCCTCCTCCAGCGGCGCCATGCGGCGCTCGCGGCGCTCAGTGAGCGCGTCGGCGAGCTGGTCGTGGGTGCCGTGGACACGGGGTTCGAGTACGCCCACTTCGCGGTCTACGACGACGGCGAGATGCGCCGCCGTCTGACCCTGGAGGACGAGGCCCTGGAGCTCGAAGGGCTCCCGGTGGCCGCCGAGCGTGGACGCCACCTCGAGGACTTCAGCGAAGAGGAGGCCGAGCGCCTCTGGACCAGCTATGGCCTGCCCACCTTCGAGTACGACCCGGAGGAGGGCCGGTTCCGCTGCCAGCAGGTGAGCGGCGCCTGACCGGGTCGTCGAGCGTCCCCCCGGCGGGACCCGCCCGCCGGCTCACGGCGGTGGCGGCTGCCCGTCCGTCGGCCGCGGCGCCCGCGTCCACCGCTGCTGGTGGTGGATGACGAGCACCTGCGGATCGTCCGTGGTGCGCACCGTGAAGATGCCGCCGTCTTCCCCCCGGAACAGCAGGCTGTCGCGGGCCTCGACCCGCAGACCGGCCGCCTCGGCGCGATCGGCCAGGCGCAGCCGCCAGGCGTCCCGGACGCCGGCGTCGGCGAAGCGCACCGCGAAGGCGATGCGCTGCACATCGGTGATGGCTCCCTCGAAGCGCACCGCGTGGAAGTGCCCGAATTCATAGCCGATTGGCTGAGCCACGGCGTCATCGAGCCACTCGAGCGGCCGCCGGAGCATGCGGGTCGGATCCTCCAGGGGCGGCGCCCCGGGGGCCTCCTGCCCCTCCACCACCAGCTCGACGCGGGTCGCCAGCTCGGCGCGCGCGGTGATCGTCACGGTGAGGCGGCCGTGGACCGGGTGGTCGATGGGGGTGACGAGGGTGCGATCCTTGACCGGCCAGCCCTGGGCCACGAGGTGGCGGGCGAAGCCCTCGCGCAGCGCCGCGTCGTGCAGCGTCGTCACGAACCGCACCATCTGCTTGTGGCGGCCGGGGACCGGCTTCGTCTTCGCCATGCCCCGCTCCAGCCCGAAGGCGACGAGCTTCACGGGCAGCGGCGGCCGCAGGGCCGCCAGCCAGGCCGGCGCGACCGCGGGCAGGGTGAGCGCGTCCTGTCGGTCGAAGTCTTGCTGGCGCAGCGCCGCGCGCGCCACGTCCGACGCCAGGGCAGCGCCCGCGTCGGGCAGGGGCGCCTCGGCGGTGGCGGTGGCGGGCGCCGCGTCGCGGGCCGCATCGGCGGGGGCCGGCGGCGTGCGGCCGCAGGCCAGGGTGAGCAGGGCGCTGAGGGTGGCGACGGGCAGGCGTGACATGGTTGCCCGTATGCCACAGCGCGCCGATTCATGGTACCTCGTCCGCCGTGGTGCAAGGAGGACCGGTGAAGAAGCTGCTCGTGGTCAATGTGGTGGGCCTGACGCCGGAGCTGCTCGCCCACACCCCCCGGCTGCGCGCCGTGGGGCAGGCGGGCTTCCAGGCCACCCTCACCCCGCCGCTGCCGGCCGTCACCTGCACCAGCCAGGCGACGCTCCTCACCGGCACGCCGCCGCGGGACCACGGCATCGTGGCCAACGGCTGGTACTTCCGGGATCTGGCCGAGGTCTGGCTGTGGCGCCAGTCCAACCACCTGGTCGAGGGCTCGCGGCTCTGGCGGACGGCGCGGGCGCGCTTCGGCGCCGACCTGACCGTGGCCAAGATGTTCTGGTGGTACAACATGTATGCGGACGTGGACTGGGCCGTGACGCCCCGCCCCGTGTACCCCGCTGACGGCCGCAAGATCCCCAGCATCCGCTCGGAGCCGCCCGATCTGCGCGGCTGGCTGCAGGGGGAGCTGGGGCGCTTCCCGCTCTTCAACTTCTGGGGCCCCACCGCCGACATCAAGTCGACGGCCTGGATCGCCCAGGCGACCCGCATGGTGATCGATCGCGACCAGCCGGGCCTGGTGCTCTGCTACCTGCCCCACCTCGACTACGAGCTGCAGCGCAAGGGCCCGGTCGGGCCCCACGCCGTCCACGCCGCCGGCGAGGTGGACCAGGTGGCGGGCGACCTGATCGACCACGCCCGGGGCCTGGGGTATGAGGTGGTGGTCCTGAGCGAGTACGGCATCGAGGCGGTGGACCAGGGGGTCCACATCAACCGGGCGCTGCGGGAGGCCGGCCTGCTGCGCGTCGACCTGGTCGACACGGGCTGGGAGCTGCTCGATGGCGGGCAGAGCACGGCGTTCGCGGTGGCGGACCACCAGATCGCCCATGTGTATGTGCCTGATCCGACAAAGGTTTCCAGCGTGAAGGCGCTGCTCGAGCGCCTGGACGGGGTGGAGCGGGTGCTGGACGCCGAGGGCAAGCGCGCCGCCGGGCTCGACCACCCCCGCAGCGGCGAGCTGGTGGCCATCGCGGCCCCGGGCCGGTGGTTCACCTATTACTACTGGCTCGATGACGCCCTCGCCCCCGACTTCGCCCGCACGGTCGACATCCACCGCAAGCCCGGCTACGACCCGGTGGAGCTCTTCACCGATCCGGCCATCAAGGCCCTGAAGCTGAAGATCGGCTGGACGCTCCTCAAGAAGATGCTCGGGCAGCGCTACTACATGGATGTCATCCCCCTGGACGACCGCCTGGTGCGCGGCAGCCACGGGCGCCTCCCCACCAGCCGCGAGGCGGGGCCGGTGCTGCTGTCCACCCGCACGGTGGGCGCCACCGATCACCTGGACATGACCGCGGTGCATGACCTGCTGCTGGCCACGATGGCCGACTGATTGGCGCCCCGGCGTGGGATCCGGTTGACACCGCCGCGAGGGTGTGAGGGCATACGACCGACACTCACCCTGGGTGACCATGTCGGCAGGCTTGACCGAGATCCTGGACGAGGCCCGCGCCGTGGTGCTGGCGGAGCTTCAGGCCATCATCCCCGATGGCACGGCCGACCAGCGCCTGCTCAAGCAGCTCATCCTCGACTACCCCCTGCGCCAGGCGAAGGGCCTGCGCCCCGCCCTGTGCCTCCAGGTCTGTCGCGCCCTGGGTGGCCGCGAAGACATGGTGCGCCGGACGGCCGCGGTGCTGGAGCTCTACCACAACGCCTTCCTGCTGCATGACGACGTGGAGGACGGCTCGCTGCTGCGGCGCGGCGAGCCCGCCCTGCACCGCGAGCACGGGGTGCCCACCGCCATCAACACCGGCGACGCCATGCTGGCCCTCGCGCTGGGCCCGCTGCTGGAGAACACCGCCCGCATGGGCCTCGGCCGGGCGCTGCGGGTGCTGGAGGTGGTCGCGCACATGGTGCGCGAGTCGGTGGAGGGGCAGGCCCTGGAGCTGTCGTGGATCCAGCGGCAGGTCTGGGATCTGTCGGAGGACGACTACACCCGGATGGTGGTCCAGAAGACCGCCTGGTACAGCTTCATGGCGCCCATGCAGGTGGGGGCCATCGCCGCCGGGGCCCGCCCCGAGCAGCTCGACGCGCTGCTGGGTCTCGCCCGCGACCTGGGCATCGCCTTCCAGGTGCAGGACGATCTGCTCAACCTCGAGGAGGGGCGCGACGCCTACGGCAAGGAGCTGGCCGGCGACCTCTGGGAGGGCAAGCGCACCATCATCCTGCTGCACACCCTCCGCCACCTGGACGCCGACGAGCGCGCCCGGGCCCATGCGCTGCTGGCCCGGCCCAGGCCCGAGCCGGCGACCGAGGCCCTCGTGGCGGAGCTGGACCGCCTGCGGGCCGCGGGCGAGCTGAGCGCCGCGGGCCATGGCGCGCTGCTGGCCCGCCTGGCCGACGGGGCCCCGACGCAGGCCGCCGAGGTGGCCTGGCTGCAGGGGCGCATCGAGGCCTGCGGCAGCCTGGCCCACGCCCGCGCCTTCGCGGCGCGCCACGCCCGCGCCGCCGGCGACGCCCTGACGGCCTGCCACCCCTGGCTGCCCCCCTCCCCCGCGCGCGACTTCCTGCACGCGCTGGTGGACTACGTGCTGGAGCGAACCCGATGAAGCCTGCCTTGACGTTGCTGCGCGGCGGCGCCGATCCCGAGCGCCTGGCCCGGGCCCTGGCCGAGCTCCACGATGAGGGCGGGCCGGCCGATCCGGGGCGCCGCCTGGCCGCCCTCGCCGCGCGCCTGGGACCCGAGCCCCGCGGGGAGCCGGCCGAGCCGTCCGCGCCCCCGGCCGCCGCGCCCGCCGCCGCTGCTCCCGCCGCCGCCCCGCCCCCCTCCACCGACGCCGCCGCGCCCGATCTGCACGACGAGCTGCGCCGCACGGTCATCGAGTATGGCGCCGTCCTGAAGCGCTACCGCGAGGACTTCGACCGCCTCTTCGCCCGGGCCCCCGACGCGGCCGTGGCGGAGGACGCCACGCTGCGGCGGCTGCACGAGGCCCGGTCGCTGCTGGTGAAGTACCCGGTGGCCGCCCAGGCCGCCTTCGCCGCCCTGGTGGCGGAGGGGCGCCGGTTCGCCGAGACGCCCGAGGGCCAGCGGTGGCAGGCGACGCTGGCCGACAGCGATCTGGTGCGGCGGGGGCGCGCGCTCTTCCAGGGCATCACGCTGGACGTCCTGGGCGAGCACGCCGGTCCCCTGCCCTCCGGCTTCCTGGAGGCGTTCATCGAGGCGACCCGCCGCGGGGACGCCGAGGGCGTGCTCCAGCGCCTCTTCGGGCAGGCCCCATGAGCCGCCTGCGCACCGCCTTCGAGGAGGAAAACACCTTTCTTCTCGCGCTTTTGGGGCTCTTGTCAGCGGGCCGCGCGCTCCCCGCCGAGGCGGGCGCGCGCCCCGCGGCGGCCCCCCCGGCCGATCCCGTCCTCTGCGCCGCCCTCGGGCTCGTGGCCCTCGATCAGCGCCTGCGCGCCGCCCTGCCGGCCCACGCATCGCCGGCGCCCGCGCCCACCCCGCCGCCGGCCCCGGAGGCCCTGCTGCGATGAGCGCCCTCGCCCGCCGGGTCGAAGAGACGGACTACTTCCGTCGCTCCCCCGCCCCCCTGGGCGGGCCCGGGGGCCACAAGGAGTGGCAGCACTTCCTGGTGCATGCGCCGGGGCTCGAGGTGCTGGTGAACTTCAGCCTGGGAGACGAGCACCGCCTGGACGGCCGCCCCGGGGTCGAGGCGGGCCGCGTCATCGTGGTGGTGCGCGCGGGCGACGCCCACCAGGGGGTGGTGGAGCGGGTCGCCGACGAGGGGCTGGAGGTGCGGGGCGGGCGCGTCGACGCCCGGTTCGGCGCCAGCAGCCTGCGGTTCGTCGAGGGCGCCTGGCAGGTGCAGGTGGCGCTGCCGGGCCTGGCCATCCGGCTGCGGGTCCGCCCCGAGACGTGGCCGGCCGTCTCCAGCAACATCCCCCTCGGCCCCGGCCGCCAGCTCTCCTGGCTCATCGTCCCCCGCGCCGTGGCCGACGGCGAGGTGGTGGTGGACGGCCGCCGCCACGTCATCCGCGGCGCGCTGGCCTACCACGACCACAACTGGGGGCACTTCCAGTGGGGGGATGACTTCGCCTGGGAGTGGGGCCAGGCGGTGCCGGCCGACGTGGGCTGCCCGTGGTCGGTGGTCTTCGTGCGCATGGCCGACCGCCGCCGCACCCGCGTGGCCACCCAGGGCCTCCTGCTGTGGCGCGGGGCCGACCAGCGCCGGGTCTTTCGCGATCGGGACGTGGCGGTCGAGACCGGCCCGCCCCTCGACGTGGCGGGGGCCTTCAAGCTGCCCCCCGTGATGGCGCTGCTCGCCCCGGAGGCCAGCGGCGACGTGCCCGCCTGGCTCGAGGCCACCGCCGCCGCCGACGGCGACCACCTGCGCCTGCGCTTCGACGCCACCCACGTCGCCCAGATCCTCATCCCCGACGAGACGGATCCGCTGGGGGTGACGCGGCTCAACGAGGTCAGCGGCCCCGTCCGGCTGGCGGGGGTCGTGGGCGGCGAGCGCGTCGAGCTCACCGGCCCCGCCGTCTTCGAGTTCGTCCGTGGCTGACTCCCTCCGCGCCTTGATCACGGAGTCCCTGGCGGTGGTGCGCTGGGAGGCGCCGCCCCTCTGGGATCGGCTCGGGCAGCGCCTGGCCGGGCTCACGCTGGATCTGGCGCTGGAGGGCGAGCGGTTCGCGGTGCGCGCCGCGGCCGGGGACGTGCGGGTGGGCGCCCCCGATCCGGGCGCCCCCGTCCGGCTCGAGACCGACCGGGCGACCATCGCGGCGCTCCTGGCCGGGCAGACGACGCTGGCGGACGCCGTGGAGGCCGACCGCCTGCAACTCTTCGGAACTCTTGAGGATCTTCGCCGACTGCTGGCGGGGCTCCACGTCTATCTGCACGCGGCGGTGCGCGCGCCGGGCTTCGGCCCGCTGCAAGCGCGCTTCGCGGCGCTGGAACCCGCCGGCACGAGCCGGCCTGGCTGAGGGAGCGGCCGCCTGGCGGCCGGAGGTGACCGATGGCGACGGCGAAGAGCAAGGGCTCCCTGGAGGAGCTCGTCACGCGGCTGGGCCGCCTGGTGCTGGACGGGGCGGTAGCGGACGAGACCCAGGCCCCGGTGGTGCGGGGGCTGGTGGCCGGCATCCGATCCGAGGTCTACGGGCCGGCCTTCACCGACGCCCGCGCGCCCTGGGCGCCGCCCGGGGTGCCCGTGCCCCGGCTCTGGGACGGCGTCGCCAGCCCCTTCGGCTCGGGGCCGGTGGGCCCGCCCGCCGAGAGCATCCGGCCCTCGGGGCGCGCCCCGTTCGCCCCGGCCTGGCGGGTGGCCGAGGAGGGCCTTGTCGCCGCGCGGCCGACGCTGCGGGCCTCCCTGCGCCGCTGGCTGGCCGACTGGACGGCCGAGCACCCGGACGCCGGGCCCCACGCCCACGTCGACGATCTGCGCGCCCTCGTCCGCGGGTGGGTCCAGGCCCCGGCCCTCGAGGCGCTCCAGGGCCGCGTGGCCGTCCTCGATGCGGCCCTCGCCCAGCCCTTCGGCGGCCTGGAGGCCCAGACCGTCGAGGTGGCCTGGGTGGAGCCGACGGTGGCCGGCTGGACGCGGGACGTGGTGGCGGCGGTGCCGGACGCCGAGCTCTCGGCCTTCGTCTGGGGCGCCGACGAGCCGATGCCCGCCGTCTCCGGCCCCCTCTGGCGGGCCGTCGAGGTGGAGGTGCGCGGGGCGCGGGCCCTGGCGACGGTGACCTCCACCGGCCGCGAAGAGCGGACCTGCTGCGGCGCCCACCGCGAGGAGACGGGCTGCTTCAACCCCGACCTGTTCGAGGGGGCCACCGTCGAGCTGAGCTGGGACCTGGGGCCGACCCTCCCGGCCGCCGTGGCCGCCGCCACCGAGCGCGAGGCCGCGGGCGTCTCGAAGCTGTACCGGGCCATCGCCGATGCGGTGGGCCCCCACGCCTGGCCCCGCTTCTCGGAGGCCTTCTTCGGCCCCGGGCAGGGGGATCAGCACGCGCTCTTCGGCGCCCTGGCGCCCCCCCTCGCGCGCCGGCTGCTGAGCTCGATCAGCGCTCGCCACCGGCTGCCAGCGCTGCCGGCCGTGGCGGCCGCGGCGCGCTGGACCGCCCCGCTCGTCAGCGGCGTGGCCGGCCAGCGCCCCGACGTGCTGGACGTGCTGGCCCAGCCCCTCCCGGGCCTCGGCTGCTGCCCCGAGGATGGCCTGGCCATGGGCACCGTGACGGTCTTCGGCGCCGGGATCGCCGGCCTCACGGCCGCCCACGAGCTCGCCGAGCGCGGGTTTCGGGTGCAGGTCGTCGAGAAGGAGCGCGCCGCCGTGGCCCACGGCCCGGCCCAGCCCCTCGTGGGGGGCATGGCGCGGACGCAGTGGGCCATCGAGGCCGACAACGACGACGGCTGCGACCCCTGCAACCGCTCCAGCACCCGGCTGCACCCGGTCGAGACCTACATGGTCGTGGGGGGGATGATCCTGCCCCTGGGCCGCGTGGGCGACGCCCGCTTCTTCGCCCAGCTCGGCCCCACCCTCGCCGAGGTGGGCCGGGGGACGGACGTGGCCCTGCGGCTGCGGCTGCCCCGGGATGGCGAGGAGGCCGCCGGGAGCGCCCGCCTCGATCCCGACCAGATTCGCGAGCGTTTGCGGGTGTTTGCGGCCGGATCGGCCGCCGCCCTCGTGGCGGATCCGGCCGCCGTCGGCCGCGCCCTCGCCGCGGTCGATCGCGTCGAGTTCGTGGCCGCCGAGGCCGGCTGCACCCCGTGCGGCGTTGTCGAGCCGGCCCCGTCGGACGGCCTGCTGGAGCTGCGGCTGATCTGTGGCCTGTTCCCCGGCGAGCACGGCTATCGGTTCTTCCCGAGCTTCTACCGGCACATCTTCGACACGATGCGCCGCACGCCCGTCTACGAGCGCAGCGGCTACGAGTCGACGTCCACCACCCTCGACAACCTGGTCTCCACCTACCAGCAGGTCTTCGCCGGCGAGGGCGCCCAGGCGGCTTTCACCCGCGATCGCCCGGCGTCCTTCGAGGCCTTCCGCCGCGAGTACGTGCGGATGCTCACGGATCTGGGCTTCGAGAAGCGCGACATCACACGGCTGATCACCCGGCTCTTCCGCTACCTGTCCTCGTCCACCGAGCGCCGCGCCGCCGAGTTCGAGGATCTGTCGTGGTGGGACTTCCTGGTGGGGGCGACCCCGGAGGACCGCACGCCCCGCTGGACGTTCAGCCCCGACTTCGAGCGGCACCTCAAGGCCGCCCCCCAGGCGCTGGTGGCCATGGACGCCACCTACGGCGACGCCCGCACCCAGGGCAACATCGTGGTGCAGCTGCTCCTCGATCAGTTCAGCGCCGGCGGACCCACCGACTCCACCCTGAGCGGGCCCACGTCGACGGCCTGGCTGGAGCTGTGGAAGGTGCACCTCCAGGCCCTGGGCGTGCAGTTCTTCGCCGGCGAGCTGAAGAACATCTGCGCCCCCGCCTGCCCGACCACCCGGGGTCAGCCGCCGCAGGCCGCCAACCAGTACCTCGACTTCTGCGTCACCTGGCCGGGCGGCAAGGCGCCGGCGTGCTACTGCCCGCGCACCAACTACTATGTCCTGGCGACGGACGTGGTGACGGCCGAGGCGGTGACCCGAGATCTGCGGACCAGCCTGCGCGACCACGGGGTGCCCGGCGATCTGGACGGCTACACCACCCGGGTGCCCTGGGAGGGGCCGGCGCTGCTGCCGCGCCACTACCTGCGGGTCGTCCTGCCCGACCGGCTGCTGATGCCGGTGGCCAACAGCAACGCCCTGACCGGCCACCTGACCAGCACCGGCCACCTGCCCCTGGTGATGGAGATGATCGGCCTCTCGCTGTCGCGCCTGCGCCAGCTCGGCAAGCGCGGCACGGGGCAGATCGAGACGCGCATCCTGCGCAACACCCCGGGCGAGCCGCGGGTGGCGCGGCTGGTGGTGGAGTCGACGGATCCCGTCGCCCAGGTGCTGGCGGACGTCGAGGCGCTGCTGCGCCCGGCCGGCGGCGGCACGGCGCCCCTCAGCGACGCGGAGGAGGCGGCCCGCTGGGCCACCTCGGGCGTCTCGTCCACCTCCGCCGACCGCGCCGCCTTCCACCAGGCCGCCCTCTTCGAGGAGCCGAAGGCCGACCGCCTCACCGACGAGCTCACCTCGGTCATCCGGCGGGGGCTGCGGTACGGCGCGACGCCGGCGGACCGGCTGCAGACCTTCGCGGGCGTGCAGTACTTCTTCGACCAGGAGCTCAAGATCGCCCGGGGCCATGTGTACTACTACGACACGGACTGGGGCCTGTCGGCGATCTCGCAGCTCCAGTTCTGGCGCTACCGGCGCATCCTCCGGGATCAGGGGGTGCGGGGCATCCTGAGCGTGGACATCGGCGACTGGCGCAAGCCCTCGCGATTCCTCGGGAAATCGGCCCTCGACTGCACCGCCACCGAGATCGCGCAGGAGGTCTGGCGCCAGATCGCCGAGAGCCTGCGGCGCAACAGCCGCTTCGGGGCGCGCGCCACCGTGCTGCCCATCCCGCGGCCGACGCACTGGTACCTCGACAGCGCGCTGCGCTTCGGGGAGCTTCAGGTCGAGGAGGTGGCGACCACCACCGGGGGCACCGAGATCTGCGTGCGGGTCGCCGAGTCGAGCTGCGCCCCGCTCATCGAGAACCGGACGCCGTTCCTGGTCAACAACGTCTCGGACTGGGTCCACCGCCCCGGCCCCGAGCCCATGAACCCGGATCACCCGGCGGCGGTCCAGCCCGCCGACGAGCCCCACATCTGGCAGGCCGACCACGGCGGCTACGGCGTCCACTTCGGCCAGCTCGTCTTCGCCGGCACCTACCTGCGGACGTTCACGCGGATGACCACGATGGAGGCCGCCAACGAGTCGGCCCGCCACGCGGTCAACGCCATCCTCGACCACGTGACGGCCTTCGGCTATCGAGACTGGAACGACACCGGGGGCGTCGTCAGCCTGCCCAGCACCAACGCCCGGCCGCCGTTCCGCCAGCCCGAGTTCGCCCAGGATCTCACCGACGCCCAGCGCCGCTGCCGCGTGGGCGCCGACGACCTGCCCCTGCCCGCCCTGGCGGTGGCCGGCGACTACTGCGACATCTGGGATCCCGAGCAGCACGAGCTGGACGACATGGGCTTCTTCAAGCGCGTGGACGCCCTGCTCTTCCAGATGGGCAAGCCCCACCTCTCCGAGATCCTGGGCATCGACGCCCTGGCGGATCGCCTGCACCCGACCCTGGGCGATCCGACGGCGCTGCTGTCGAGCCTGATCGACACGGTGACCCGCGATCTGCACCTGTCCACGGCGGAGGGCCTGGGCGACGCGAGCGGCCTGGCCGACGCCCTCAAGCGGGCAATGGACTGGATGCGCTCGAAGCTCGCCCGGCCCTGACCACCGCCCCGCCGGGGCTGGTGACGAGACCCGGCGCGATGACGGAGGCGAGGCGCCGCGGGGCGCGGACGCCGCGGGCCAGCAGGCCCCGGTCGGCCTCGTCGCCATCGGCGCGCAGGGTGGCCAGGCAGAGACGGCCGCACTCCACATGAAGCGCCATGCCCAGCTGCTCGAAGCGGACCACCGCCGCCAGCAGCCGGGCCCGCACCCGCTCCCGCTCGCCGCGCAGCCAGGCCACCGCGGCCGCCAGCAGATCCGCGAAGGGCTCCCCCACCGAGACCCGCGCCCGCCGCAGCGCCCGATCGGCGTCGCGGAGCACCCGCCGCGCCCGGGCGGCCTCGTCGGGGCCCACGTCGGCCTGCGCCAGCAGCGCCACCGCCGCCCGCCCCCGCAGGTGCCAGAGCTCGGCGCCGCAGTAGCCCAGCAGCAGGAAGCCCGCCTGGGCGATGCGCGGCCACGCCGCCTCCATCCGCTCCCACGCCGCCCGGGGCAGGCCCTCGTACAGATCGACCTGGGCCGCCGCCAGCAGGTGGTGGTAGTGCTGCGTCGAGAAGAGGTCGTCGTGGTCATGCCAGGTGGCGGCGGCCTCGGCCAGGTGCTGACGCGCCCGCTCCGGGCGATCGGCGGCCAGCCAGTGCAGGCAGGCCGGCCCCTGCCGGTGGTGGTTGGCCGCGAACAGATCGCCATGGGCCAGGGCCCGGTGCAGCCCGTCGGGCACCGCCGCCGCGAGGGCCTCGACCTCGCCGAGCTGGGCCAGCGCGTAGAGGCGGTGCACCGCCGTGACGGCGCGCTCCCAGTCCACCCCGCGGCACTCCGCGGCGTAGATGCGCTCGGCGCGCTCGCACTCTTCCACGCAGTCGCGCCAGCGCGCCTGGTGCCAGGCCGCGGCCCCCGCCGACATGCGAGCCCACGCCAGGCTGTAGGGCGTCGCCTGGTCGTTGGCCAGGGCCATCACCCGCCGGATGAGCTTCTCGCCGCGGCCGGCCGGCAGCATCCAGTGCTCGACGCCGGCCAGGAAGGCCGACTCGTAGCCGAGCGCCCGGACGACGCGCTCGGGATCATCCACCTGGAGCGCCTCGGCGAGGTGCATCACCCCGTAGGCGTCTGCGATCTGGTGGTTGACCAGGGCCAGGCTCGTGGTCGCCCCCCAGAGGGCGTCCAGGCGGACGCGCTGCGCCACGTCGGCCGGACGGCCCGGGCGCACGCGATAGCCCGTCAGCCCCAGCCGAAAGCGCTGCAACTTCGAGTACTTGCCGGCCGCCGAGACGGTGCGGACCGGCGCCACGTCCAGGTGAAGCAGCACCGCCTCGAACAGCTCCTTGCCCCGGGCCACCTGGCCGCAGTGGAGGAACTGCTCGGCCGCCCGCCGCCCCAGATCGAGGGCGCGGATGGCATCCTCCGGCTCGGCCAGGCGCGCCGCGTGCTCGTAGGCATCCCCCGCCGGGCCGGGCTGGCCGGCGTGCACCAGGCAGCGAGCCCGGGCCTCGAACAGCTCCCAGGGCGGCGCGTCGGCGCCCAGCTCGGCGGCCTGGGCGTAGAAGCCCGCCGCCGCGTCGAAGGCCAGCCCCACCTCCGCTCGCCGCGCCGCCTGCCATGCCTCCCCCGCCGCCTCGGCCACCCGCCCCGCCCCCACCAGGTGGTCGACGATCTGATCGGGCGGCCCGCCATGGGCCCGCAGCGCGTCGGCGAGGGCCCCGTGCAGGGCCGGCCGCCGGCTGGCGGGCACGTTGGCCAGCACCCCCTGCGTCACATGGGCGTGGCTGACCTCCACCACCAGGTGCTCCCGATCGGCCTCCCCCCGCAGCGGCGCCCGCCGGCGGCGCAGCAGGCGGGCCAGCACCAGGGCGTCCAGCGTCGTGTGGGCCCCCTGCGGCATGGCGGCCGCGTCCAGCAGCACGTCGACCGGCAGCGCCCCGTCGCCACCGCGCAGAGCGACAGCACGCGGCGCTCCTCCGGCAGCAGCCCCGCCACATGCCGCGCGACCGCGTCCCCCAGCCCGGCGGGGACGGAGCCGTCGCGGGAAGTGCGGCTCAACCACTGGATGAAGAAGGGATTTCCGCCGCTCTCGGCCGCCAGCGATCGCGCCAGCAGCTCGTCGCGGGGGCCCAGCAGCGACACGGCCAGCCGCGTCGCGTCGCCCGGCGCGAGGGGGTGGACCTCCAGGTGGAACCACGGCAGCGGCATGGCGCGCAGATCGCGCGCGCTCGCGCTCCAGTGGGCCAGGGCGTCGTCGCGCACGCAGAGCACCAGCAGCAGGGCGGGCACCCGCGGGGGGCGCAGCAGCTCCTCCAGCAGCCACAGACTGTCGCGATCGGCCCACTGGGCGTCGTCGATCCACAGCACCACGGGCCGGCGCCGGGAGAGGCTCTCCAGCAGGCGGCGCAGGGCCGCGACCCCGCGCTCCCGGCGCTCGCGGGGCTCCATGCCGGCCGGGAGGGGCCGGTCGGCCGCGGCGCGGGCGAGCGCGGGCGCGGCGCCGAGGACGGGGAAGAGGGCGAGCAGCGCCGCCGCGTCGCGGGAGACGGCCTCCTCGCCGAGGCCCGGCCCCAGCTCCTTCAGCGCGCGAGACAGGGCGTCCACCGCCGCGTCGAGGGCGTTGAAGGGCACGCGTTCGTTCTCCCGGCACCGCGCCGGCAGCACCAGCGTCTCGAGGCGGACGTCGCGCAGGAAGCGCTCGACCAGGCTCGTCTTGCCGATGCCCGACGGCCCCGTGACCTCGATCACGGCCGCCCCCTGCTCGCGCACCGCCTCCACCTGATCCAGCAGCAGCGTCCGCTCGTTGCGGCGCCCCACGAAGACCTGGCCATGGCGCATGGGCTCGCCCAGCCGCTGGAGGACGGTGGCCGGCTCGGGCCGGCGGCCCGGCGTGGGGTGCAGCAGCCCGAAGAGCAGATCGATGAACCAGTCGGGCACCTCGCGGGGCCGCGGGAACTGGTTGGGGTCCGGCACCTCGGTCTTGGCGACGGCCAGGCCGAGGGAGTCGTCGCGCAGGTCGGGGAAGGGCAGCCGGCCCAGCGTCACCTCGAAGAGGGTCACGGCGGCGGCATACCAGTCCCAGGCCTGGACGTCCGTGTTGCCGAAGAAGGCCTCGGGCGGCAGGTACAGCGGAGTGCCGGCGTTGGGATTGACCCGCCGGACCAGCCCGTCCACCTCGCGGACCAGCCCGAAGTCGACCAGCTTCAGGCGGCCGTCGTGGGTCACCAGGATGTTCGAGGGCTTCACGTCGCCGTGGGCCATCCCCTCGCCGTGCAGGAAGTCGAGGGCCCGGCACAGCGATCGCGCCCCGTGCAGCAGGCGGTCGAAGCGGCCGGTGGCCACCCCGAAGTCGCCGCGGATCCAGGCATCGAAGGTGCCCCCCTCGACGTGCTCCATCGTGAAGTAGGTGCCGAAGTCGTCCACGAACAGGTCGAGGACACGGGCCAGGTTGGGGTGGTAGACGTCGGCGAGCACCCGGAACTCGCCGCGGGTATGAAAGCCCGCGTCCGCCCCGAAGGCGGTGACCACCTTGAGGGCCACCTCCTCGCGGCGCTCCCGATCGAAGGCCAGGAACACCACCCCCAGGCCGCCCTGGCCCAGGAGCCGGCGAAACACGAAGCGTGGGTTGGGCGGGAAGCTCCGAGGAGGCGGACCCTCCTCGACCACGCGTTGATCGGCGCTCTGCATGCAGCTCTCCCCGAGCTTGAGACCGCGAAGTCTGGCTGTCACTTGCAGTGACCGGACGCACGGCCCGGGGGTGTTTTGCAGGGAGTATCGAAAGAAATCTGTCAGGTGGCTCCCGGACGCCCTGATCACGGGAGGCCGCGCCCCTCGTCGGGGCCCTCGATGGCGTCAGGGCGCGATGATCTCGACCGGCTCGCCCAGCAGCCAGGCATCCAGGAAGTGGCTGATCTGGCGGATGCCTTCGCGGCTGCCCGTGACGTTGTTGTGATCGGCGTCCACCTGCTGGACGCGGGGCGGGTTGCCCACGCTGACGCGGGCGTGCTGGAACAGGCCCGCCGTCACCCCCCCGTCCAGGTTGCCCGCCAGCGGCCCCGACGGCTCGACCACGACGCCCTCCCAGGGCACCGCCACCGGGGCCAGCACGGGCAGGCCGAGGGCCCGGGTCAGCGACTCCGTGGCCGTGTTGGGCACCACCTCGTCCCCGACGGCCATCAGCACCAGCAGATCCGGCGTCCCCTCGGCCCGGGGCAGACGATCACGCAGGATGTGAGGCGCGAAGTTCACCGGATCGCCGCTGTCGGCCAGCGTCTGCATCGCGCCGAAGATGCGCTTGATGTCGCCATCGCTGGCCCCCGGCGGCAGGAAGGCGTTGATCAGCGATCCGAACGTCTCGCTGTCGCGCATGATGCGGGTGATGCGCGCGCCCGGGACGCAGAGGACGGCGACGTCCAGCCCGGGCGCGAGGGCCAGGAACTCCCCCCCGAGGATGCCCCCGAGGCTGAGCCCGAAGTAGCCCAGGCGCGCGGTGTCGGCGTCGGTGAGGCCGTCGCCGTCCAGGTCGGGGCTCTCCTGGATCAGGTGCAGCAGCTGAAGCTTGTCGAACGTCGCGGTGCGGAACGAGTCGCGCATGCGCTGGGGATCGACCGTGCGGGCCACCAGATCGACGGCAAAGAAATCTCTTAACAAAAACAAGGGGTTCTCGGAGACGCCGCCCGGATGCTGGCCATGGTAGGGGCTGTCGATGGCCACCACGGCGACGGGCTGCCCCGCCAGGTTGTCGATGTACCCGCCGAAGGACCGATCGCCGGAGAGGCCGTGGCCGGCGATGAGGACCGGGAAGGGACCCGGGCCATCGGGGATCCACATGGAGACGGGGATGGCATAGCTGCCACGGGGGCGGGGGGCGGTGATCACCCCGTCATCCCCGCGGAAGTCGGCGGCGACGAACCGCCGCTCGCAGTGGCGCCGGCCGCGCTGCTGCTCGCACGTCCCCGGGCCATCCCAGCCGATCTCACGGCGGACGATGGCCTCGGCGACGGCCCGCGAGCTCTCCAGGACGCTCTGGGTGGTGAACGTCGCCGCCACCAGCACCTCGTCGGCGGGCACGCCCGCCGCCGCCAGGGCGTCTTCGGGCAGGGGGCCGGCGGCGGCCTCCACGCAGCCGCCATCGGCCGCCTCCAGCGCGCGGGTCGCGACCACCAGGTGCCGCGTCGCGCCGGTGAGGGGCACCCGCGGATCGAGGGCGAGGGTGTGGCCGTCGTCGTAGAGGGACGCGTCCACCTCCACCTCGACGGGGGGATCGGTCAGGGCCACCAGGCGCACTGCCCCCGGCCCGGGCGGCGCGATGGGCCCGGTGAAGCGCAGGAAGACGGGCGCGGCCGTGCCGAACCCGTCCAGGGTGTCGAGGGTACGGAACATCGGCTGCCAGGCCACGGCCACGTCGTCCAGCCAGGGGCCTCGGCGACGTGCACCCGCAGGCCCGTGGCCGTGTCTTCGTCCGGGACGGTGAAGACATCATCGGGAAACACCCCGTCCACCGACCCGGCCGGATCCCGGATGGCCGCGGCGCTGCACGTGGGCGGCGCGGCCGCGTCGGGGGCGAGGGCGGCGTCGGCCGGCCCCGCGTCGGCGATGCGGGCCGCGTCCGCCCCTTCCTGGGCGGCCGGCGTGCCCCCGTCATCACAGGCGACCAGGAGAAGAGCGAGCAGCGACAACCGGCGCATGGCCACCTCGGCGGGGAGAGAGCCCCGGTGATACCCCGAGTCGGGGGTCGCGAACCACGGTTCGACACCGGGGAGCGGACGATGGCATCATCCGACCCCGACCGGCCACCGGCCCTGAACCTTGAGAGCCTCGACCATGAGCAACCTGCAGGTGCTGCGCGACGGCGGCATCATGACGGTCGTCTTCGACCGCCCCGACAAGAAGAACGCGCTGACGCAGGCCATGTATCAGGCCGCGCACGAAGCCATCGAGGAGGGGCGCCGCGACCCCGGCGTGCGCGTCCTGGTGCTGACGGGCGCCGCCCCGGCGTTCACGGCGGGCAACGACGTCATCGACTTCATGAGCAAGCTGCCGAAGTCGCCCGACCAGAGCCCCACCGTGCTCTTCATGCGCAGCGTCTTCGAGTGCGAGAAGCCGCTGATCGCGGCCGTGAACGGCGTGGCGGTGGGCGTCGGCGTCACGATGCTGCTGCACTGCGACCTGGTGTACGTGGCGGCCGGCAGCAGCCTGAAGATGCCCTTCACGCGCCTCGCCCTCTGCCCCGAGCTGGTCTCCAGCTACCTGCTCCCCCGCATGATCGGCATGCCGCGCGCGATGGAGCTGCTGCTCCTGGGCGACGCCATCAGCGCCGAGCGGGCGGTGGAGTGGGGCCTGGCCAACGAGGTGCTGCCGGCCGAGGCCGTGCTGCCCCGGGCGCTGGAGCGCGCCCGCCAGATCGCGGCGCTGCCGCCGGGCTCGGTGCGCGACACGAAGCGGCTGATGCGCGAGCCGTGGCGGGAGCTGGGCGAGAAGGTCTTCTGGGACGAGCTGAACACGCTCTCGGCCCGCCTGGGCTCGCCGGAGGTGTCCGAAGCCGTCACGGCCTTCTTCCAGAAGCGGGATCCCGACTTCTCGCGCTTCGCCTGAGCGCGCCCCGGGCGGGCTGGCGGCTGGGGGTCGCCCCGCGCTCGCATCAGCCGCTATAGTGCCTCGGAGACTGGAGGGAGCGTATGCGGTTCGTCCTGCGGCAAGGCACGCGCGAGGTGATCTTCTTCGCCGAGAACCGGTTCATGCGCTTCGAGCAGCCGTCGCACGCCGCCGACTTCCTGCTCGACTACCTGCTGCAGACCGACAACATGAATCGACTGCGGGAGGCGCTGTCGGCCACGCACCACTACGCCTGGCTCGCCCAGCGCGACGAAGCGACGGTCCTCGACAAGACGGCGGAGCTCCTGTCGGAGGGCCTGCTGCGCATGCTCTCGGATCCCGACGCCCTCACCCCCTGGTCCTGGTCGTTCCGCTCGCCGACGTTCCCGCAGGAAGCCGTCCAGAGCGACTTCGAGGGCAACGCCCTCGTGGGCGACGACGACGAGATGGAGGAGAGCGAGGTCGAGCTCGAGGATCTCATCCCCGAAGCCATCCTCCCCCCCACCTTCATCCAGGTGGCCGAGTTCGAGGCCAAGGGCATCGAGTTCCTGGAGCGCATGTTCGAGGCCGCCATGGACCTGCTGCGGTTCATCGGCATGGAGGGCGAGCTGCCCTCCGAGGTGGCCCCGATCATGAACCAGGTCGCCGCCACCCAGGGCAACGTCATCGACGAGCTGGTGGGCGTCTTCTCGGCCGACCTCGATCCGCTGGTCGCCGGCGGCTTCGACGCGGTGGGCACCACCCAGGTCGGCGAGTCCCTCACCGTCATCGCCCGCGAGCAGGGCCATGGCGTCATGGAGATGACCGGCGACGTCAACGATCTCATGGCGACGCTGGCTTCGGGCCCCCGGGAGCTGGAGAGCCCCACGGAGGTGGGGCCCGTCCTCCTCGACACCGCGGTCACCCAGGGCGCCCACGTCGGCGAGGTCACCGAGCAGGCCGGCCTCTTCCTGCTGGGCCTCGCGAAGCCCGAGATGCCCGACATCCGCGGCACCGAGGTCGGCCCAAAGTTGTTTGAAGTCGCGGACTTCCAGGCCCAGGCCCTGGCCGGCGCCAACGCCGTCGTCCACGCGCAGATGGACGAGCTGGCCACCCGGGGCCCCGACGCGCCTGCGGTGCCGGCCGAGGTCCCGGGCGAGCTGCGCAACATCGCCAGCTCCAACATCGTGGGCATGCTCGGTTCGGTCGACGCGACCCGCGAGGTCATCCACGCCCTCGTCAACCAGCCGGGCGAGAGCAAGAGCCGCGTCTCCCAGGTCAGCGAGACCTTCCGCACCCAGACGGCCATGCACGTGGAGACCATGGAGGCCGCCACCGGCGTCATGGGGGGCCAGATGGCCAACCTCGCCAGCGTGAAGGCCCTGGAGGCCCACGACCCCTCCCCCGTCGGCGAGGCCTTCACCGGCACCGCCACCTTCCAGACCGACGGCATGATCCGGTCGGCCCGCCTGACCGGCGAGTCCTTGACGGTGCTGGTCGGCGGTCCACGCCCACCCGCCTGACGCGCGCAGACCCTTGCGGGGTCGGGGAGCGCGCGCCGGTCCTTGCGCCGCCGCGGTCGTTGCGCCACTCTGTCTTGCGGTGCAACTGGCGGCCTTCCCCGGCCCGGATCCCGGGTAGCACCCGGAGGGGCGGGGCCGCGCCAGCAGCCGAATAATCGTAATCCGCGCGCGACGAGGGAAACCCAAGATGAACGCAGCAGCCGGTGCCGAAGAGGTCCCTGAGAGCATCCCGTCTCAGCTTGGACGACGAGCAAAAGAAGCAGTCGACAAAGCGCACGCGGAGGCCAGCCTCGCGCTTGCTAAGCTCGAGTCGAAGACCAACGGGGTCATCGACACCGTCCAGGACAAGCTCAATGTCTTCATGGACAAGGTGTACGAGACCAAGCAGAAGGTCGTCACCGGCCTCGACAAGGCGATCGGCCTGATCGAGACGCCGCTGCTCGCCCTCGCCCCGCTGCTGCGGGAGGTCGCCGACACCGGCATCAAGGCAGTATTCGGCGCCGTCGAAGGCATCCCCGGCATGGTCCAGGAGCAGATCAAGGGGATGAAGGACCCCCTGGTCGAGCAGGTCCAGGGCCAGGTCGATACCATCGCCAAGGCCGCCACCGATCAGATCGCCAAGGTCGAGGGCCAGCTGGGGGGCATCAAGGACAAGCTCATCCAGATGGCCGACGACCAGATCGGCAACCTGACGGGCCTCGTCGACAAGCTCAAGGAAGAGGTCCCCAAGCAGTTCGACACGGTCATCGGGGTCCTCAAGGACAAGTTCAAGCAGGCCTGGGAAGGCAAGCCCGGCTACGAGGACATCGAGCCCCAGCTCGACAAGACGCTCAACGAGATCAAGGAGAGCGCCTGCAAGCTGCTCGACCGGGTCATGGAGAGCGCCAAGGGCACCATCGTCAGCCTCAAGGATCAGGCCAAGTCCGCGATCAACCTGACGTTTGCGGAGCTCTTCTCGACCATCAAGAAGCTGCCTGAGCAGGTCTCGACCACCGTCAACGGCATCGTCAAGAAGATCGACACCGCGTTCGATCAGAGCATGACCGACGCCCGCATGATGGCGGAGGGGCTGCTCGCCGACCTGCGCAAGCGCCTCAAGGACACCTCGCTGCTCATCAGCGACACCATCGAGGCCATCGTCAACGAGGGCTTCGCGCTCATCCGCGACACGCGCAACAAGATCGTCGGCTCGGTGAACAACCTCATCGAGACGGTGCGGTCCTTCGCGCAGGGCACGCTCGACAAGATCAAGGACGCCTCGGCGGACATGTTCCGCACCAGCAAGGAGGCCCTCGAGCTTGGGTTCACCAAGGTCAACGAGGGCATCGAGCTGGCGGTCGAGGACCTGGGCAACGATCTGAACCAGCAGATCAACAACACCCAGGACAAGATGAAGCGCGAGGCCGAGAAGCAGGCCCGCGAGCTCAAGGTCATGGGCGAGGAGGCCTTCGCCCAGGCCGAGCAGGACTTCGTCAACAACGGCTACGAGGAAGACACCTCCAAGATCCCCGAGATCCGCCAGAAGGGCGAGGAGGCCGTCGGCAAGATCGAGCAGCAGATGAAGCAGTCCGCCGAGAAGCTCAAGGCGGACTTCCAGGCCCAGGTGGACGCCTACGTCCCCAAGTTCCAGCTGCAGGGCAAGGCGCTGGTGGGCGTGGCCCAGGCCAGCACCCTCAAGGTCATCAAGCTGGCGGCGACGCTGGGTCCGGCCATCGCCATGGACCTGGTGCAGAAGACCCAGCAGTTCGTCGGTGAGTTCAAGACCATCGGCGACACCATCAACGACCTGATCAACGGCAAGGGCAAGGCCTACATCGACACCACGAAGTCTCGCATCGAGACCGTGGTGGAGACGGTCAAGACCTCCGCCCTCGAGTTCTCGGAGCGCGCCAAGAACGACGTGCTCACCCTGGTCTCGACGCTCAAGGAGCGGTTCGAGAACCTGGCCATGAGCGTCAAGAGCGACGTGGAGGGCCTCGTCTCCAGCGTGGTGGGCCTCGTGGAGGACACCGCCAAGAAGACCGAGCAGCGCTTCGTCCAGCTCTACAACGACGCCCGCGACGGCATCACGGGGACGATCCAGGAGACCAAGGACGCCATCAACGACTTCGTGCATGAAGCTGAGCAGATCATGCAGGAGGCCATCGATGCGGCCAAGGAGATCGGCCTCAAGATCCTCAACGAGCTGAAGGATCAGGCCATCGAGGAGCTCAAGCGGCGCCTCGAGGCCTTCCTCGACGGGCTCATCAAGCGCTACCGGCTCAAGCTCCAGGCCGCCCTCGACCACCTCAAGGGCAAGGGCGACCGCTACGACCAGGTGGTGATCACCATCACCACCGAGCAGCAGAAGCTCGAAGAGCAGATCCACGCCCTCGAGGTCCGCGTCGAGGAGATCCGCTTCGAGCTGAAGTCGGCCATCTTCGAGCGCGACAAGGCGTTCACCGGCATCGAGCACACGATGGAGCAGGACGACGACCTGACCAACGTGGTGCCCCTGTACTTCGAGCTGGCGGCCGAGGACACCCCCAAGGTCTGGGGTGACCCGCGCAACGCCCACATGAAGGACGACACGCACAAGAAGCGCCCGCGGACGGTGCCGCCCCACAACCTGTACCCGGCCTGGGCCGCCCGCGAGGAGGGCTCGAGCGAGGTCACCAGCCTCGACGACCTCAACTTCGCCTTCGACAAGTACAAGCTCGACGATCCCGACAACGCCGAGGCGCTGGCGAAGCTCGAGACGTACTACCCCCAGATCAAGGCCATCCTCGGCATCCTGCAGGACGGCGAGAAGGTGGCCCTGCACGGCCACACCGACCGCCATGGCACCGAGGAGTACAACCAGACCCTCTCGGAGCTGCGCGCCCGGGCCGTCCGCAACTGGATCCTGGCCCGACTGCAGAAGGAAGACGCCGACAACAGCACGACGCTCTTCAACCAGTTCAAGGACCGCATCACCGCCGAGGGCTTCGGCGAGACGGACCACAAGAACCCCGACGAGACCCCCGAGGCCGACGCCCAGAACCGCCGCGTCACCATCCACCTGCCCGAGAACGAGGCCGTCCTCGAGGGGTGGGAGGCCGACAAGATCTGGATCCGCGACTTCAAGGGCTACGAGACCTGGAAGGTCACGGTCTCGGAGCTGACGGTCCTGCTGGCGAAGCTCGAGGCGGAGCTCAAGGGCCTGCGCGAGAAGATCGTCACCGACATCCAGATCAGCATCGAGACGCTGGAGACCGAGAGCCGCGACAGCACCTCGTGCCTGCGCCAGCTCTACGAGCAGGTGCTCGCCACGGGCATGGACGAGCTCAAGAAGCTCGGCCAGAAGCTGGCGGACGAGGCCAAGGCCATCGCCGAGGAGAAGGACCTCACCCCGGAGGAGGGCGAGGCCCGGCTCAAGGCGCTGCGGGACGAGCTGACCGTCGGCCTCAAGGCCCACGCCGAGACGATGAAGAAGGACCTCGTCGAGGACCACAAGGTCAAGCTCGAGGAGGCCTCGGCGGCGTTCGACGAGGCGCGGGCCACCATCGAGGCGCACCTCGAGTCCCTCAAGGAGCACCTCAAGCCGGCGGCCGATCCCAAGATGCTGCTGGAGCGAGCCCGCAACGTCATCATCCCCCAGCTCGAGGAGTACATCTCCAAGCTGCTCAACGACCTGCTGGACTGCTACGCCGAGCGGGTGCGCGAGAGCGCCCCGATGCTCGCCGATCTGCTTGATCTCATTGGCGATTTCCTGGAAGGCAAGCCGACGGTGCACCGCGCCTGGGACATCTTCCAGCGCGAGTACCTGCCCAAGCTGGCCAAGAAGGCCGAGGAGATCGTCGGCGGCGTCAACGACAAGCTCGGCGGCAAGCTCGGCGACACCAAGAAGATGATCTCGGACGCCAAGCAGAAGCTCGAGGAGCAGGTCTCCGGCGAGCTGCTGGACAACGCCGAGAAGAAGGTCAGCGAGGCCCGCGGCAAGATCAGCGAGAGCATCGGCAACACCACGAAGAGCGCCGCCAGCGGCTTCGACGATGGTCGCCGCAACATCGACGCCCAGGCCGCCACCGAGCTGGATCCCTCCGCCAAGATGAACGCCGCCAAGGCCGAGCTGGGCGGGGCGTTCAAGGCCGAGATGGAGCAGGCCGCCCAGGCCGGCTCCAAGTTCAACGAGGCCGCCGCCAGCGCCCAGAAGGGCATGGAGGAGTCGAGCAAGAAGGCCGATGACGCCGCCAAGGAGGCCAAGGACTCGGTGTCCACGGCCGCCACCGACATGGCCAAGGCCGGCGACATGAGCGCCGTGATGGCCGAAGCGGGCGCCTCCATGGAGTCGGTCCAGCAGGAGGCCGTCAAGGCGGTCGAGAAGGCCGGCGCCGAGGCCAAGCAGGGCATGAAGGACGCCAAGGCCGTCTCCGGGACGGGTGGCGAGGGCGCTGCGGCGGACGACGCTGCGGCGGCCGGCGGTGAGGAGGCCCCGGCCGGCGGCGAGGAAGCCGCGGCCGGTGGTGAGGAGGCCGCGGGCGGTGACGCCGCGGGTGGCGCCGACGAGGCGGCCCAGGACGCCGGGGCTGCCGACGAGGCGGCCCAGGCGGCCGACGCCGGTGACGCGGCGGACCAGGCCGGCGGTGCGGCGGACCAGGCCGGCGCGGCGGACCAGGCTGGCGGTGCGGCGGACCAGGCCGCGGGCGCTGATGCAGCGGATCAGGCTGCGGGCGCCGGTGCGGCGGATCAGGCAGCCCAGCAGGGCGGCCAGCCCGCCATCCCCGGCCAGGACCAGGCCGCGAAGCAGGGCGGCCAGGCGGCCCAGCCCGGCGCCCCCGGCATCCCCGGTGGCGGGCAGGGTCAGGCGGCCCAGCAGGCGGCCCAGGGTGGCCAGCAGCAGCCGGCGGCCCCCGCCGGTGGTGCCCCGGGCATCCCCGGCCAGGGACAGGCGGCCCAGGGTGGCCAGCAGCCGGCGGCTCCCGCCGGTGGCCCCCAGCAGGCCCAGGCGGGCGCTCCCCAGCCGGGGGGTGTCCAGGCGCCCGGCCTCGGGCAGCAGCCCGCGGCCCAGCAGCAGCCCGGCCAGGCCCCGGCAGCCCCCGGGATCCCCGGCCAGGGTGCCGCGGGCGCGGCCCCCGGCGGGGCCGCCGGTGGTCCCGCCCCGGCGGGCGGCGCCCAGTCGCCGGGCCGCTCCGAGTCGGCCGCGGCCCAGCAGGCGGCGGCAGCCGGTAGCCCGGCGGGTGCGGCCGGCGGCGGCGCTGCCGGTGGTGGCGCGGCTGCAGGTGGTGCTGCCGGCAACGGTGGCGCGGCTGGCGGCGCCGGTGGTGCTGGCGCCAACAGTGGCGCGGCGGGCGGTGCCGGTGGCAACGGTGGCGCCGGTGGTGCGGCAGGCGGTGCTGGCGCCAACAGTGGCGCGGCGGGCGGTGCCGGTGGCAACGGTGGCGCGGCCGGTGGCGGCGCTGCGGCTGGCGGCGGTGCGGCTGGCGGTGCCGGCGGTGGCGCGGCCGGTGGTGGCGCGGCGGCTGGCGGTGCCGGCGGTGGCGCGGCCGGTGGTGGCGCGGCGGCTGGTGGTGCCGGCGGTGGCGCGGCCGGTGGTGGCGCGGCGGCTGGTGGTGCCGGCGGTGGCGCGGCGGCTGGTGGTGCCGGCGGTGGCGCGGCGGCTGGCGGTGCCGGCGGTGGCGCGGCGGCTGGTGGTGCCGGCGGTGGCGCGGCGGCTGGCGGTGCCGGCGGCGGCGCGGCCGGTGGTGGCGCGGCGGCTGGTGGTGCCGGCGGCGGCGCGGCCGGTGGTGGCGCGGCGGCTGGCGGTGCCGGCGGTGGCGCGGCGGCTGGCGGTGCCGGCGGCGGCGCGGCCGGTGGTGGCGCGGCGGCTGGTGGTGCCGGCGGCGGCGCGGCCGGTGGTGGCGCGGCGGCTGGTGGTGCCGGCGGCGGCGCGGCCGGTGGTGGCGCGGCGGCTGGTGGTGCCGGCGGCGGCGCGGCCGGTGGTGGCGCGGCGGCTGGTGGTGCCGGCGGCGGCGCGGCCGGTGGTGGCGCGGCGGCTGGTGGTGCCGGCGGCGGCGCGGCTGGTGGTGCCGGCGGTGGCGCGGCCGGTGGTGGCGCGGCGGCTGGCGGTGGCGCGGCCGGTGGTGGCGCGGCGGCTGGTGGTGGCGCGGCGGCTGGCGGTGCCGGCGGCGGCGCGGCTGGTGGTGCCGGCGGTGGCGCGGCTGGTGGTGCCGGCGGTGGCGCGGCCGGTGGTGGCGCGGCGGCTGGCGGTGGCGCGGCCGGTGGTGGCGCGGCGGCTGGTGGTGGCGCGGCGGCTGGCGGTGCCGGCGGCGGCGCGGCCGGTGGTGGCGCGGCGGCTGGTGGCGCGGCTGGCGGTGGTCCGGCCCGCCCGGCCGGTGGTGGCGCGGCGGCTGGCGGTGCCAGCGGCGGCGCGGCCGGTGGTGGCGCGGCGGCTGGTGGCGCGGCGGCTGGTGGCGCGGCTGGCGGTGGTCCGGCCCGGCCGGCCGGTGGCGCGGCCGGTGGTGGCGCGGCCGCTGGTGGTGCCGGCGGTGGCGCGGCCGGTGGTGGCGCGGCGGCTGGTGGTGGCGCGGCTGGCGGTGGCGCGGCTGGCGGCGCCGGCGGTGGTGGCGCGGCTGGCGGCGCTGGTGGCGCTGCTGGCGGTGGCGCGGCCCGCCCGGCCGGTGGTGCTGGCGGCGCCGGTGGTGCGGCTGGCGGTGCCGGTGGCGCGGCGGGCGGTGCCGGCGGCGCGGCTGGCGGCCCGGCTGGCACGGCCGGTGGGGGTTCGCCCGCTGGTCAGAACCGCCCGGCCCCGGCTGCTCCGGGTCGCCCCGGCGCGCCGCCCCCGCCCGCGGGTGGCGAGCGGCCGTCCCAGCGCCCGGGTGGGGGCACCCCGCCCCCCGGCGGGCGTCCCGGTGGCCCGCCCGGCGGCCGTCGTCCCTGATCCTGCCCCGGGGGGAGCGCAGGCCGGCGCTCCCCCCTCGCTCCCCTCGCCCCTCCCATGCCGCTCGACATGTTTTTTTGCGCCCTCGCGGTGGATGCCCTACGGTTCCGGCAGGAGGAACACCGATGAAGACCGCGTTCTTCGCGGCGGCGCTGCTGGCGGCCGCCCCGGTCTGTGCGCAGTCCGCCCCCCCCGCGGGGCCGACGAATGCGGCTGCCGTTGCCCTGGCGGTCGAGGCCGCCGGCCACTTCGAGGCGGGGCGCTACTGCGAGGCCGTCCAGGCCTATCGCAAGGCCTGGCGCATCGAGCCGATGAGCGAATTGCTCTATAACATCGCCTACATCCACGATCGGCAGCTCGACGACCCCGAGGTCGCCCGGGTCTACTACCGGCGCTACGTCCGCGCCCGGGACACCGATCGCGAGACCCGCCTCAAGGCCTTCGAGCGCCTCGACGCCCTCGACGCCGAGGCCGAGCGCGGCGAGCGCCGCGTGGCCGTGGCCGACGCAGTCCGCGTCGCCCCGACCCCCGTCCCGCCGGCCGCGCTGGCCACCCGGGTGACGCCTGCCCCTGCCGACGGCGGCCTCACCATGCGCGACGGCGCCTGGATCAGCCTCGGCATCGGCGCCGCCGCCGCCGCGGTGGGGACGACCTTCGCCCTGCTCGCCACCCACTCGCACAGCCGCTTCGAGGAGGCCGAGGACGCCGCCGCCCGCCGCCAGCTCGCTGATGAAGGCGAGCAGCGCGCCCTGCTGGGCGACATCGGCCTCGGCATCGGTCTGGCGGGCCTGGCCACCGGCGGCGTGCTCTACCTGCTGTCCGCCGATCGCGCCCCCGTCAGCGTGGCCCCCACCCCCGGTGGTGCCACCCTGGGCTTCTCGACGCGGTTCTGAGCGCCCCTTTTTTGTGTCGGCGCCCGTTTCGCGTTATGTGGTGACACGATTGTCGGCGAGGCCAGCCGCGTGAGAGCCCCCTCGTGAGAGCCCAGAGCACCCATGGGCGGCGCGCCCCAGGCGTCCGACGGCCGGCGATCCTCCTGTGCCTCGCACTGGGAGGCTGCACCGCCGCGCTCGACTTCTCGGAGGAGTGCACGCGCGATCAGGCCTGCGAGAGCCTCGGTCGCGGCCTCGTCTGCCTCGACGGCCGCTGCGTGGCCCGCGATCAGGCCGACGCCGCCCCGCCCCGAGACGCCCGGGTCACCACCGATCAGGACGCCCGCTCCACCGATCTGCCCGGCCTGCTGCGGGAGGGCTGCGAGATCCTCGGCGCTCCCGACCAGGATCCCGCCGGCGCCCGCCTCATCGGCGCCCTGCTCCCGGCCACGGCCGCGCAGGGGGTACGCGCCGGCCTCACGCTCGCGGCCACCGAGATCACGCGCGCCGGCGGCCTCGGGGGCCGCCCCCTGGGCGTCCTGGCCTGTAGCGAGCGGGGACCCGCCGAGGTCGCCGACCGGGTGCGCCGGATGGGCGAGCTGATCACCGAGCCGGCTCTCATCGGCGCGTCCGCCCCGGCGCTCACCGCCGAGGCCTTCACCGAGGCGGCCCGCCCCTACGGCCTGGTCATGCTCAGCCTCAGCGGCCCCGATCCGTCCCGGGTCCAGGTCGACGACGACGGGCAGCTCTGGCACGCCCGCGCTGGCGGGGCCGCCAGCGCGGAGGCTGCCGGCGCGCTGCTGGCCTCCGAGCCCGACGCGCCCATCGCCCTGATCCACCGGGCCGACGCCGCTGGCGCCCAGCTCGCCCTGCGGGTGACCGACCGGCTGTGCGGGGGGCCCTGCCCCCCCGACCGGGTGGTGCGCGTGCCCTTCACCCCCTACACGCCCATGGCCCCGGTGGCGGCCACGGCCCGGGACGCGGGCGTCGCGCGGGTGGTGGTCCTGGGGGAGCCCGTCGACTTCCTGCCCCTGCTGGCCGCCCTCGCTGACGACGGCCTCACCCAGGCCATCTTGGTCGAGGGCCCGACACAACCGGCTGATCTTGCTGCCTTTCTTGCCCTGGAGCCCGACGGGACGTCGCGCCTGCCGGCCTGGCGCCTGGCCCTCCGGCGGGCCCTCCTGTGCGGCAGCAGCACCCTCAACGCCTCCAGCCGCGGCCCGGTCTGGGCCGACTTCGCGGCGCGCCTGGCCGACGACGACCTCGCCGCGCGGCCCGAGACCGCCCTCGCCTACGACGCCGTCTTCACCCTGGCCTACGCCGTGGCGGCGGGTGGCGGGGGCGAGGTGACGGGGGGCCGCATCTCGGCCGGCATCCCGCGGCTGCAAGGGGGGCCCACGGTGGCCGTGGGACCGGACGCCTGGACCCGCGGCGTGGACCTGCTCGCGGCGGGCCCCATCGATCTCGAGGGCGCTTCGGGAGGGCTGCGATTTGACAGCCTCACCGGAATCGCCGAGAGCCGGGTGGAGCTTGGATGGTATGATGGGCAGGACGGGGCCGTGATCTCGGGCGGGCTGGTGCTGGACGACGTCGGGCGCTTCACGCCGCCCTCGCCCCGTCCGCCTTGTGGTGAGGAGTGAGCTGATGGGTGCCTGGATCTGCCCCACCTGCCGCATCCACTACGGGGAGACCTCCGCGGGTCTCTGCCCGGCCGACGGCACGCGCCTGGTCATGAACCTGTCCGGCGCCCAGGTCCTCAACAACACCCTCACCCACCTGCTGCACGTGGGCCCGGACGGCTCCACCATCTGGGAGGCCGCCACGAGCCAGGGCGCCCGGGTGGCCCTCAAGCTCCTGCGCGGTCCACAGGACGCGACGGCCTGGTCCACGGCGGCGCTGCTCTCGCACCCCCGCATCGTGGCCCTCCGCGGCTACGCCTCCATCGACGACAACCTGTCGTGCGTCGTGATGCAGTGGCTCGACGGCCGCACGCTGGCCGAGTCGCTGGCCGAGGGCCCGCTGGCGCCCGCCCTGGTGCAGCGGCTCGGGGATGAGCTGCTCGACGCCCTCGAGTACATCCACGGGCGCGACATCGTGCACGGCGATCTGCACGCCGAGACGGTGTTTCTGGAGCGGGGCGAGCACATCAAGCTGCTCGACGTCGGCGTGCGCCAGCACATGAAGCCGCTGGCCGAGATCCTGGGCACGGGCCGCCGGCCGCTGGACTGGTACACCGTGCTGTACGCCCCGCCGGAGCGGCTGGCGACGGGCCAGGTGGTGGCCGCCTCGGATCTGTACAGCGCCGCCGCGCTGCTCTGGCACCTCTACACCGGGGTGCCGCCGTTCGGGGTCGATCCCCAGAGCGTCGCCCGCCACCACCTGACGGCCCCCCGCCCGCGCCTGCCCGCCGCGGGAGGCCCCTGGCCGCCCGGCCTCCAGGCGTTCTTCGATCGCGCCCTGGGCATCCGCCCGGAGCAGCGCTTCGAATCGGCCCGGGCGATGCGCCAGGCCCTCGCCACCCTGTCGTCGGAGCAGGCGCCGGCCCTCGCCCCGCCCGCGGCCCCGGCGGTCGCGGCGGCGGCCGTGGCGCCCCCCGCGCCCGACCCCGAGCCGACCGAGGCCGCGAGCCGGCAGCTCGGCTGGCTGGTGGGGCTGACGGCGCTGGTCTGCGGCGCCGCCCTGATGGTCTGGCTGCCGGGCGCGGGCGACGAGAGCCCCCGCCCGCCAGCCACGGCCGAAGCGCACCGCGTCGCATCCCCCGCCCTGGAGGTGGAGGCCGTCCGCGCGACGCCAGCCGCCGACGCGGGCGTCGCCGCGCCGCTGCCGGACGCCGCCGCCGCCCCGGCGCCCGACGCCGCGCCGGCCGAAGACGCCGCCCCGGCGCCCGACGCCGCCCCGGCGACCGAGGCCACCCCGCCCGACGCCGCCCCGCCCGACGCCGCCCCGCCCGACGCCGCCCCCGCGTCGCCGTCGCGCCGGAGCCCCCGACGCCGGGGGTCGGCCGCACCTCCCGGGGCGGCTCCACCGAGGCCGCCGTGCGCCGGCCGCGGACGCCGCGCGCCCCAGCGCGTGATCATCCTGGGGGCGGACGAGCAGCGCGACCGGACGGAGAGCCGGCCGACCCGCATCCCGGTGCTGGGCCAGTAGCCCGCAACCCGTTGTCTTCCAAGGTCTTTTCTTTGGGCTAGCGCAGGTAGTCCCGCTGCACCCGGGCCGCCTCGAGCAGGTACTCGGGCTCGATGCCGAGGGCCGGCGGCAGCCCCTCCAGCGCCATGGCGTAGAAGGCGAAGCGGCCGTCGGTCCAGCTGAGCATCTCGGCCAGCGCCGCCAGGACCTGCTTCTCCAGGATGGGGCGCACCTGCTCGGCCGCCAGCAGGTGGCGCTCGACCACCAGGACCCCGAGGGGCCGTGGATTGCGCGTCGCGTGCTGCTCCGCCACCAGGGCGTCCAGCGTGTTCTCGTCCAGCAGGGCGGACTGCACCAGCAGCTGCCCCAGCCGGGGCGATCGGCTGGTGGAGGCCCCGGCGATGGCGCCCTGCACGAAGACGAGCTCGCCGCCCGACTCCGCCGAGATGACCCGCAAGACCCCCGTCCGGCGCTGCTCGGCCAGGAACTGCAGCAGCTTGTCCATGCCGAATTTCTGAACGTTTCCGCTCAGATCGAGCCTCTCGGGCCGCTGGCTGTCGACGTCCCCCGGCGGCCGCGACAGATCCGCGACCTGCACGAGCCGGGAGATGGAGTGCCGCACCTCCGGATCGTCCGGGGCGATGATGGCCGCCCGCGCCAGCGTGGAGATGGCGGCGTCGGCGTCCCCGGCCTGGTGGAGCGCCTCGCCGAGCGCGCGGTGGGCGCTCGGATCGCGGGGGTCGCGGGTCACGGCCTCGCGCAGCGCGTCCACGGCCTCCGACAGGCGGCCGGCCTGCTGCTCCAGCAGCGCTCGCTCCACCAGCGGCGCGCTGTCGGCGTCGGGCAGGGCGGCGGCCCGCGTCAGCGTCGCGCGGGCCGAGGCGCGGTGCTCGGCCAGCCGCTGGGCCCGGCCCAGCGCCGTCAGCACCGAGGCGTCCTCCTCGTGGTGGGAGGCCAGCGCGCGCAGCACCTCGACCGCCCGCTCGCTGTTGCCCTCGCTGAGGTACACATCGGCCAGGGCCACCGCGGCCGCGCGGTGGTACGGGTGGGCCGCCACCGCCGGCTCCAGGACCGCCCGGGCGCGGGCCGGCTCGCCATCCTCCCGGTACAGCTCGGCCAGGTGGCAGGCGGCCTCGGGGTGGCCGGGCGCCATCGCCACGGCGTGCTCCAGGTGGCCGCGCGCCTCGTCGGGGCGCGACAGCCGCACGAGCGCCTTGCCCAGCGCCGCGCGCACCCCCACATCATCCGGCGCCAGCCACGCCGCCGCGGCCAGGCAGCTCGCCCCCGCCGCGACCTCGCCCAGCGCGACCAGGCACGCCCCCAGGTGCCCCTGGGCAGCCGACGAGGTGGCGTCCAGCCGGCAGGCCTGCACGAACGTCTTGCGCGCGCGATCCAGCATGCCGGCGCGCTGCAGCAGCGATCCCAGCCGCACATGCTCGCTCACGTCGGGGCCCGCGCAGCGCTCGGCGGTCTCGAGCGCCTCCACCGCGCCGTCGTGCTGGCCGACGGCGATGCGGGCGTCGGCGAGCGCGCACCACAGCTCGAAATCTTCCGGGTTCTCTCGAACCTCGCCCTCGAGTCGCAGGATCCGGTTGTGCACGCCGACACCTCCCGCCGGCAGCTTAGCGCGGCCGCCCCCGGTTGCCCATTTTCACCTGCCTCGGGCCGTCCGGGCACCACGCCCGGGCGCCGTCGAGGAAAAAAATCCGCGTCGAAACAAATACATCCGCGGCACCTTCGGTTATATCTCGGCCGCTGGACTGCCTGGCCGAGGACCGCCCGTTGGACACGTCACCGCAATATCAGGTGGATGCGCCGCGCACCGCCGCGCGGCTGCTGGGCGCGTGGACGCGCCTCTTGCCCGTGCTGGTGGCCCTGGTCGGGACGGCGGTCACGCTCTTCGTCGCCAGCCTCCTGCCCGCCGACTCCCGCGGCCATGAGCTGCTGCTGGCCCGGGGCTGGACCCAGCCGCTCACCCTGACGCTCTTCTTCTGGGGGCTCGGCCACGCGCTGCGGCGCTACATCGTGCAGGCCGGCGAGTCGCGGGCCCTCTGGCGCTGCGAGCTGCTCATCTCGGGGGGCCGCCTCCAGCGCGACCACGTCGCCCCCGTGATGGACTCCCTCGACGGGCTGGGCGACAGCCTCGCCGCCCCCGTGCTCCAGGACGTCCTGGCCTACTTCCGAGGCAACCGCCCCGCCCGGGACGAGGTGCTCAAGGTGGCCAGCCAGGCCATCAACCGCGCCTACGACCGGGTCGAGGACGACTACCGCTCCCTCAACGCGGTCATGTGGCTGCTCCCGCTCTCGGGCTTTCTGGGCACCGTCGTGGGCATGGCCGCCGCCATCCAGGCCTTCGACGGCGTGCTCGGCCAGGTCCGCAACGACCTGAGCGCGCTGGCCCCGTCCGTCGCGGGCCTGGCCACCGCCTTCGACACCACCCTGCTGGCCCTGGCCCTCGTCGTCCCCTTGAAGCTCTTCGAGGTGGGCCTCGCCGGCCGGGATCGCCGCATCCTGGAGCACATCGACCGCACCCTGGGCACCGGCCTGGTGCGCAGCCTCGACCTCGCCGGCCTCGCCCAGCAGACCCCCGCCGAGGCCGCCCTGGATCGCTACTCCCGGACGGTGGAGCGCATCGAGGGCAGCCTCAAGGAGATCGACCTGGCCCTCGTCTCCATCACCGGCCAGCTCAAGACCATGCCCAACATCGCGGGATCACTGGCAGAAATCACCGACTCGGCCCGCGCGGCCCGCCAGGCGATGCCCCAGATCGTGATGCAGCTCGAGGAGCTGCGCTCCCAGGGCGACCGGCCCATCGTCATCTCGCGTGGTGGTCGCCCGGAGTCGCCGCGGTGAGGCGGCGCCGGCTCCAGCCCCAGGGGGACAGCTTCGGCGTCTCGCTGGCGGACGTCCTGACCACCGCCCTCGGCTGCGTGCTGCTGCTCTTCCTGGCGGCCGTGCTGCTGATCAAGCGGTCGCTCAACGACGAGATGACGGAGCACGCGGCCACCCGCATCCGCCTGGAGGCCCAGGCCGAGGGCCGCCGCCAGGCCGAGGAGGCGCGGCGCGACGAGCGCGGCCAGCGCACCGCCATCGAGCAGACCCTGAGCGCCGAGCAGCAGGCCCACGCCGACGCCCTCCAGCGCATCCAGGAGCTCGAGACGCGCCTCGCCGGCACCACCAGCGAGCTGGAGCGCTCCCGCGCCGCCGAGGCCGAGGCCAGCCAGCGCTACCGCGGCCTGCACGACGCGGCCCGGACGGCCGCCCAGGAGCTCGATCCACGCACGGCCAGCCCGGTGGACGTGGTGATGGTGGTGGACGGCACGCGCTCCATGCAGCCGAGCCTCGATGCCACCCGCCACAACCTCTTCAGCACCGTCCAGGCGCTGCGCGTGGTCAGCCCGACCGCCCGCGTCGGCGTGGTGGTCTTTCGTGACAAGCGCGAGCCCGAGCGGCTGCGGCTGCAGTCCCACAGCCTCACCAGCGACGAGCGGGCCCTGGCGAAGTTCCTCCAGGGCATCGAGGCGACGAGCACCGAGGCCGACGACGACCTGCCCGAGTGGCTGTGCGGTGGCATCTCGGCGGCCGTCGATGCGAGCTGGCGACCCGAGGCCATCAAGCTGATGATCGTGGTCTCGGATGCGGGCGCCCAGGAGCCCATCAGCGAGTGCACCCAGGCGGCCGCCCGCTTCGCCGCCGACGGGGGCCGCATCTACATGCTCTCCAACGAGCCGCGGGGCTTCCGGGAGCGCGGCCAGGACCGCCTGCGCCAGCACTACAAGGAGAACGTGCTGCCGCTCCACGCGCGCATCGCCAAGGAGGGCCGGGGTCTGCACGTCCAGGGGGCCGACGCCGACGCGCTGCTCACCGAGGTGCTGCGCGCCGCCTTCCGCTCACGCACCGAGACGCCCCTCGGCGCCCTGCGCCAGGCCGTCGAGGCCGGCGACGCCGCGCAGCCGCCCGAGCCCACCGCCGACCCCTGAGACCGGCGGCCGAAGCCCACCCGTTTTCCATTGATTTTTCGGGAGGTTGGAGCGCCCGACCCGGCCGCTCAGAGCGGGGTCGCGTTGACCAGCTTGCGGCTGACCAGCCCGCGGCGGTCCTGGACGTCGAGGCGGGCCGAGAGCAGCAGCGCGTCGGCCTCCCCGCAGAAGATCTGCTCGGTCTGGCCGCGCTGGTACTCCCAGCGGTAGCGGACCTCGCAGGCCTCGGCCCGGCACTTCTCGGTGCGGCTGGCGTCCCAGGTCAGGACCTCGCGCTCCGGGTGCAGCCGCGTCGCCTCGACGAGCACCACCGGCTCGTCCTCGAGATCGTCCGCGCCGTCCAGGTCGAGGACGGTGAAGTCGATGAGGCTGAGGGTGTAGATGCCATCCACCGGACGGCACTCCACCAGCGCCCGCGTGACCTCGGGGGCCACGGGATCGGGCTTCTTCTCCTCGTCGCAGGCAGCGAGAGGCAGCAACAGGGCGGACAGGCAGAGGAATCGTCGCATGGGCGGGAGGATAGGGGAGAGCTTCGGGCACTGGCAAGCGCCGTTGCGGTATGGTCCCCCGATGCGACGCCTGCTCCCCGTCCTCGTCCTCCTGGTCGCCTGCGGCGATCCCTCTGCTTCCCCCGACGACGCAGCCCCGCTGGACGGGGCCACCCCGCCCGTGGATGCCGGGCCTGCCGACGCCCGCGTGGTGGACGCCGAGGTCGACGCGGGCCCGGTCGACGCCCTGGTGGCGGACGCCGCCCCGCCCGACGAGGGCGCGCCAGCCGACGCGAGCGCCGTGGGCCCGTGCGGTGCCGGCGAGCCCGCCGACGCCGTGCGGCTGGAGCCCGGGGTCGAGGTCGCCGGCCAGATCTGCCGGGATCGGTCGGCCTACTACCTGCTGGCCGTCCCACCGGGCCACGAGGCGAGCGTCGTCCTCACCTTCCAGCACGCGGTCGGCGACCTCGAGCTCTCCGTCTTCGACGCCGCCGATCGACGCCCCCTGGCCGAGTCGACCACCGCCGCCGACGTCGAGCGGGCCGCCCTGCCGCCGGAGCCCGAGGCGCGCATCCTGCTGATCGAGCTGTATGGCTTTCGCGGCGCCACCGGACCCTACCGCCTGATCGGGCGCACCCTGGATCCGGCGACGGGGCAGGCCCTGGCGGTCTCGGGGCGGGTGACCGCCATCGATCGGCCCCTCGGCCCCGCCGGCTTCACAGGCGAGGAGCGGGTGGTCCCGGCCGCCGACGTGGAGGTGGAGCTCGTCCGGGTCGAGGACGGCGCCACCATCGCCCGGGGCCGCGCCGACGCCGACGGCCTCTACGCCCTGGAGGGCCTCGCACAGCCTGGCCCCCACCGGGTGCGGGCGCGCGCCGCCGTCCGGGTCGGCGGCCTGACCGTCGAGGTGCGCGACACCGACAGCGGCGCCCTCTACGCCATCGAGAGCCCCGACCTCGCCGCGGGGGGCGCGGTGGACCTGCACGCCGGCGGCCCCTCCGCGGGGGCCGCCTTTCACATCGCGGACGTCGCCCGGCGAGCGCTGGTGGCCATCGACCGGCATGTGGAGGGCGCCGAAGCCGGCCTCGTCTACCGCTGGCAGGCGGGCGTCCCCTGGGACTGCGGCTCCTGCTACGGCCGCGATGTCATCCGCCTGGGCGGCGGCTTCGCCGATCCCGACGAGTTCGACGATGCCATCATCCTGCATGAGCTGGGTCACTGGTTCGTGGACCACTTCTCCGCCGACGACTCTCCGGGCGGCACCCACCGCGACCTCCAGGTCCCGCCCGCGCTCGCCTATGGCGAGGGCGTGGCCTACTTCTTCGCCGCCCTGATCGACGCAAGCCCCTGGATTGTCGACACTTTCATCGACAGCATCCGCTCCATCGATCTGGAGGCGGTGACCATCGGCGGGGACACGCTGCCCGAGTTCCAGGGCACCACGACGGGCCGGGCCGGCGGCGCACTCCGCGAAGAGATCGTGGCCGGGATTCTGTGGGATGCCCATGACGCCGCCCGGCCGGAGGAGCCCTTCGACACCATCGGGCTCGGCGAGGCGGGGATGTTCGCCGTGCTCGTGGACGTGATCGGCGCCGGGGCGCTCGTCGACGTGGGCCCTCGTGGCATCGACCTGGCCGACTGGCTCAACCTGCTGGGCTGCCTCGAAGACCCCGCCGCCGCCCAGGCCCTGGCGGATGACCGGCAGTTCCCCTGGGACGTACAGGGCGACCTCCAGTGCGAGAAGGGCCAGGTGCCGGCGCCCTTCACCCTCGTCGACCGCGGGGGGCGCGTCTGGCTGGAGGCCGCGGCGCCGCTCCCGCCCCTGCGCCTGCGGCGGGGCCCCAAGGCCGCCCCCACCCCGCTGCGCTGCCTCGGTCGGTGCGACCTCGGCCCCGCCGAGGGCGACGCGATCTACATCGTGAGCGCGCCTGGCCAGGCCTGGGCGGGTGGCGCGTGGGTGGGCCCGCGGCGCCGCGCCTCGCTGGCCGGCGGCCGGGTCGAGCGCGGCCTGCGCATCTCGCCGTCCGTCCGCTCACGGTGAGCGCCCTCCCCCTGCTATGCTGCCCGCCGAAGGAGGCCCCATGCTGCGCGTGATCTCGCTGGCCGTCGCCCTGCTCGTCTCCGCGGGGGGCTGCGTCGTCAAGGACGAGCTCGAGGATGGCATCCGTGAGGTGCTGCCGACGCTCCGGAGCACCACCTACACCCGCAACGCCGATGGCAGCGGCCAGGTCGACTTCACGCTCAACTACCTGCTGGGCATCGTCGACGAGGCTGGCATCGAGGAGGTCCGCTGGGAGTACGCCGTCATCACGCCCGCTCGCGAGATCATCGCCGTCGAAGAGCAGGAGATGCGCAAGGCCCAGCCGGAGAAGACCCAGGTGCTCGTCCAGGGGGATCGCTCGCGGTCGCTCGCCGTCCCGCCCGGGCTGCTGCGCAGCGACGGCACCTATGTGCTCAGCGTGGCCCTCTTCTACCGGGGTGAGCTCTTCGGCGAGAAGTACAAGAAGCTGATCGAGGGCGAGACGCTGACCGAGGAAGTCAAGCTCGACGACCTGCCCCGCTTCAGCCCCGATCGCTAGACCTGTCCGGTTTCTCTTTTCAATCCGGGAAATTACGCAGCCTGCCCCCTGGGGGGTGTGGCGATGTGGGCAGGTCACCTACGCCACCGATCACCCCTGGTCGCGCCAACCGTCGGATTTTCTTGTGCTCTAGGGCCTGGGAGACGAGACTGTTCGCGCTCAGGTTCGGGCGGGACTGGGGGGCCGGCCCGCGAAAAAATACCCAAGGGGGACAACAGGAACATGCGAGCACAATCGATCCGGTTTCTCAGTAGTGTAATCGCCACGACCCTTTGCGGGTCGGTGGCCTTCGCGCAGGACGTCCAGAACTTCAAGCCCGCCGTGGGCACCTGGAACCTCCTCAGCGTGGAAACCGCAAGCACGGCGAAGGCGGGCCTCTTCGTCCCCTCGCTCTACGTCAACTACGGCAGCAACCCGCTGGTGCGGCGCGACGCCAACGACAAGATCACCGCGAAGATCATCGAGAACCTCATCGGCATCAACGTGATGGGGGTCATCGGCCTGCACGACCGCGTCGAGCTCGGGGTGGACATCCCCCTCGGCTACGCGGACGGCGCGGAGCTCGAGGCGATCCTGGGCGGCACCGAGGGCTTCGGCCTCGGCGACATCCGCGCCATCCCCAAGGTCCGCCTGCTGGGCGGCACCCGCCAGGACCTGCTGGGCCTGGCCCTCTCCATCCCGGTGAGCTTCCCCACCGGCGACACCGAGAAGGGCATGGGGGCCAACACCATCGTGGTGAACCCCAAGCTGATCCTCGACCTGCGCATGGCCGGCTTCACCCTGGCCCTGAACGGCGGCTTCCGCTTCCGCCAGGACCAGCAGACCGTCGACGACCTGAAGGTCGGCAGCGAGATCAGCTACGGCGGCGGTGTCGCCGTCGACCTGGGCAGCGAGCGCGCCCAGCTCCTCGCGGAGGCCTTCGGCGCCGCGCCCGCCGAGGATCTCGGCGCGGACGTCGCCAACTCGCCCCTCGAGGCCAACGTCGGCTTCCGCTTCTTCACCCAGCCGGGCCTCGTCCTGACCCCGGCCGCCGGCATCGGCATCATCCCCGACTACGGCTCCCCCGACTTCCGCGTCATCCTGGGCATCGCCTGGCACAAGCTGCCGAGCGACGACCAGTGCCCCGATGAGGAAGAGGACATGGACGGCTTCCAGGACGGCGACGGCTGCCCGGATCCCGACAACGACCAGGATGGCATCCTGGACGTGAACGACCAGTGCCCCAACGATCCCGAGGACAAGGATCAGTTCGAGGACGAGAACGGCTGCCCCGATCCCGACAACGATCAGGACGGCATCCTCGACGTGGACGACCAGTGCCCCCTCGATCCCGAGGACAAGGACGGCTTCGAGGACGAGAACGGCTGCCCCGATCCCGACAACGACCAGGACGGCCTGCTGGACGCCCAGGACAAGTGCCCCAACGAGCCCGAGGACAAGGACGACTTCCAGGATCACGACGGCTGCCCCGATCCCGACAACGATCAGGACGGCATCCTCGACGTGGACGACAAGTGCCCCCTCCAGCCCGAGAACTTCAACGGCTTCGAGGATGAGGACGGCTGCCCCGACCAGGGCGGCGGCGTGACCGTCACCTGCAAGGAGATCCGCATCAACGAGACCGTCTACTTCGACACCGACAAGGCGACGATCCAGAAGCGCTCCTTCAGCCTGCTCGACTCCGTCGCCAGCGCCCTGAAGAACGCCAAGTTCATCACCAAGGTCCGCGTCGAGGGCCACACGGACTCCCGCGCCGAGGACTCCTACAACCTCGACCTGTCCCAGCGGCGCGCCGAGGCGGTCAAGAAGTACCTGGTGGGCAAGGGCATCGACGCCGGCCGCCTGGAGCCCAAGGGCTTCGGTGAGTCGCAGCCGGTCGCCCCGAACGACACCGAGGCCAACATGTCGAAGAACCGCCGCGTGGCCTTCGTGGTCCTCGAGAACGAGACCTGCAAGAACGCCGGTGGCACGGGCGCCGATCAGGCTGCCCCGGCCGAGGGTGCGAAGCAGGAGTAAGGCCGGATGAGCGGGGCCCGCCCGGGCCCCGCGGCCTACCCGACCCGGCGCGTCAGCCGGGCCCGCACGATCCCATCTCCCACCATCGGTGCCGACGCCAGCAGGGTCCGCCCTGCCAGGACGCTGGAGCGCCCTGCGAACTCCACCTCGCCCTCGCTGCCGTGGGTGTTGGCCGCCACCAGGGCGGCCCGCTGGCCGAACATCCGCAGCGCCCAGTAGCGCACCACGTCGATGCCCTGCTCCAGCCAGTTGGTGGGGAACGCCACGGCGTCCAGGCGGGCCCGCGCGCACCAGTACAAGAAGCGATCATCGTTGAGATCCATGCAGATCCCGACGCCGAACGCGCCCGCGGCCGTCTCGAAGCGGCGGTAGCCGCTGTCGCCGGGCGTGGCCCAGTGCTCGTCGGCCTCGAAGAGCAGCCGCTTGCGGTACACGAAGGCCAGGCCCCCCTGGTCATCGATGACCAGGGCGCTGTTGTACAGCCGGTCGCCGGCCCGCTCGGGGAACCCAGCGACGATCCAGGCGCCATGCTGCGCTGCGATGGGCGCCAGCCGCTGGTAGGTGGGGCCATCGGGCGCTTCGGCCACCGCCGCCACGTCCTCGGCCGTCGGGAAGATGTACCCGGTGGCGGCCATCTCGGGCAGCACCACCAGATCCGCGTCCTCGGCGGCCTCCTGCGCGAGCGTCGCCAGCACCCGCAGGCTGGTGCCGAGGTCGCCCTTGCGCGCCTTGAACTGAACGGCCGCGACCCGCATCGCCCACCTCCTGCCCCACCGATGCTACCAGCAGCGGGCCTGGTCGCGGCAGGAATTGGGGCTGAGCGCCCAGGCGGGGTACACTGCCGGGGTGCGCACCCTCATCCTCATCGCCCTGAGCCTGCTGATCGCGTCGCCCCCGGCCGAGGCTCGCAAGCGCAAGCGCGCCCGGGGCCCCGCGTGGCACGAGCTGGCCGAGCCGGCGGCCGGCGAGCCGCAGGTGTTTGGCAGCTACGCGGGCGGCTGCATCAGCGGCGCAGTCGCCCTGCCGGCCCGCGGTCCAGGCTTCGAGACCATCCGCCGCTGGCGCAACCGCTTCTACGCCCACCCGGACCTGGCGCGGTGGCTGGACGCCTTCGGCCACCAGCTCGTGGCGGCCGGCCTGCCCGCCATCCTGGTCGGCGACGCGTCCCAGCCCCGCGGGGGACGGATGAAGTCGGGCCACCGTAGCCACCAGGTCGGCCTGGACGTGGATCTATGGTTCGAGCGACCCCCGGCGGACCAGCGCGACGACGACCGGCACTTCCCCTCCCTGGTCCGCGGCGACCGCGAGATCATCGACCGCGCGGTCTTCAAGCCGCGCCATGTGGCGCTGCTCGAGCTCGCCGCGCGCTCGCCCGGCGTCGAGCGGGTCTTCGTCAACTGGGTCATCAAGCGAGAGCTGTGCGCCACGGTCCAGGGCGACCGCTCGTGGCTGCGACGGATCCGCCCCTGGTACGGCCACGACAGCCACTTCCATGTGCGGCTCGCCTGCCCGGCCGGCAACGCGCTCTGCCGGGCCCAGGCCCCGCTCCCCGCCGGCGACGGCTGCGGCGAGGAGACGTGGTTCTCCCGCGCCGAGGTCCTGGCCCGGCGCAAGGCCCCCAAGGCCCCGCGAGTCGCCAGCCGGCGGCCGGGCAAGCGGCCCACCGACAAGGCCCGCGCCCGCTGCGACCAGGTGGCCCGGGCCCCCGCCGCGCCTGCGGTGGTCGCCGATCGCAAGCGCACGCCCCCCGGCAGCCCCGCCCGCGTCGCCCCGGCCGCAGCCCGGCCCGAGTAGCGCCCGCGGCGAAATTCACTTGACGCATGTTCAGTGGTTTCGCTACGTTCTCCCCACGCTCACCCAGTGGGGAGGACGCCACGCGCTGATGCCATCCACCGGTCGCCAGGGGACGCCCCTGCTACCCGGGGGCGAGATCGGTCGCTGATCTCGCCCCTCGCCGGGGCGCCGCCCCGGCACTCTTCTCCCCCGGCCCGTGGCGGGCCGGGATCCAGCAACTCGCCGTCGGTGCGACCGCCCGGATCCGGGCCAGGCGGTCGGACAAGCCTGCCCGCAGGCAGGAAAGAAGGAGGTGCCCCGCCGGGCGCGGTCGTCGCGTAACAGGCAACGCAGCAGGCGCGCGGGTCGACCAGCGCCGCCTGCGCTGGGGGTTCGAGTCCCCCCGACCGCACCAGAGCAGCGCACGGAGAGTCGGGCCGGTCGGGTCCATGGCTCTCCGGTGGACGCGCGACGTCGCCGGGGCTGTCGTCGACACCTACCAGGAGGATCAGGTGGATCCGGGATCGATCGAACGCCTCATCCGAGGCACCCTCGCCGAGGACTACCAGCCCCTGGAGGTGGTCCACTATGTCATGACGGAGTACGTCGCCCCCACGCCGCGCTGTCGGGTCACGCTGACCCTGCAGCGCGGTGGCGTCCGCCAGGAGACGCTGGAGGGCCAGGGGGTGGGCTTCGTGGAGGCCGCTTTTCGCTGTCTGATCGACCACTTCGCGCTGGTGGGCCTCGCGGGCATGGAGGTGCTGGGCTTCGACGTGGACGGGCAGATGGCCTCCAGCCGCGACGCCCGGGGGCTGGACGCCGTCGCCCAGGTGCGGCTGACGGTCCAGCCCAGGGGCGCCCCCGCCCAGGTCTTCGAGGGGCAGGCGCGCTCGACCCTCGCGGCGACGCTCATCGCGGTGGTGGGGCTGGTGGAGCGTGCGCTCAACGCGGACGCGGCGGTGGCCCGCCTGGAGGAGGCGGCCCAGGAGGCCCGCCGGGCGGGCCGGATGGACGTGCTGGCGGACCGACGCGCCGACCTGGCCCGGCTGCGGCCCTGGACGACGCCGGCGGCGGCCTGAGGGGCTGACTACGAGCGGGTGGACTCCACCCAGGCGGCCGCGAGGGCGGCCACGACGCTCTTCACCGCGGCGCCCGGCAGGAACGGCCACAGGCCGGCTTCGAGGGTCTTGTACCAGCTCCAGACCTGGAAGTGCTGCATCCACAGGACGCCCAGCGCCAGGATGACCGCGTGGCCGCAGACGGCGGCGAAGAGGTTGCGGACGATGCGCTGGTCGTCGCTGAAGAGGAACATGGCGAGGGCGATGACGGGCTGCGCGGCGATGAAGCCGGCCAGGTACCCGGCGGTCGGCCCCTGGAGGGTGTCGAGGCCGCTGGCGCCGTTGGCGAATACGGGCAGGCCCGCGGCGCCGAGGGCCAGGTAGATGGCCATGGCCGCCATGGCCCGCGCCGGCCCGAGGACGAGCCCGGCGAAGCAGACCACGACCGTCTGGAGGCTGACCGGCGTCTCCAGCCCGGGCAGCGGGAAGGAGAGCCAGGCGCCGGCTGCGGTGGCCGCGGCGCAGAGCAGCAGGAGGGGCAGAGAGCGTCGCATCGGGCTGACGTAGCATGATTCCCGACCTCCGTCGAACGCTTGCGCGCCCGGCCGGGGCCGTGGTCTGCTGCCTCGCTACTGGTGGGAGGTGCACATGGCCAAGGCAGGCTTTCATCTGGTCTCGGCGCCGGGAACGGGCGACCTGCGTCCCTTCACCGCGACCCCGTCGTCCCTGGCGCTGGCGCCCGGCAAGTGGATCGCGCGGCTCGCGCGCGTGGGGCTGGCCGATGAGATCGTCGCCGGGAGCAGCGACCGGCTCGGCGCCGCCATCGCCCTCGGCACGGACCGCAAGAGCGAGAAGTCGGTCGCCGGCCGCGAGACCACCGAGCTGGCCGCCCGGCTGCCCGCGTTCGAGGTCGCCTTCGAGGTCGCCGCCGGCGATCACCTGCCGTTGGGGGTGGCGCTGGTGATGGACCGGGGGAAAGCACCTGAGATCATTGAGGAGTTCCGTACTCAGGTGATCGCCAAGGCCCCCGCCGGCACGACCCCCGCCATCGTCACCGCCGCGCTGACGGCGGCCTTCGCCGATCTGGCCGTCGCCGTCGCCGTGGCCTCCTTCGTAGCGGCAGCCGACGCCCTCCTGGCCAAGGCCTTCGGGAAGAGCCCGATCCTCGGCCGCTCCATCACTCTCGACGGCGTGGAGGGGGGCGCGACCCACCTGACGCTCTGCCTCACCGCCCTGCCCGACCGGCGCTCCGTCAACGTCGGGCAGGTGCCCGGCCTCGCCGACTTCGCCCTCGACGGCAGCGGCGCCCTGATCGAGACCCGGCGGGGAGATCTGCTCCAGGAGGCCGTCTCTGCCGACCGGCCCGACTGGGTGGTCGCCCAGCGGTCCTGGGCCTGCGTGGAGCTGGTCCGCCAGGGGTCATGAGGCGCCTCGCCTGGTCCCTCGCCTGCCTCCCGGGCGTCGCGTCGGCGGCCGGGTGGACGCAGCCCGCCGGCGACAGCTACCTGAAGCTGAACAACCGGCTGCTGGTGGGAGAGCGCGGCTACGACCGTGACGGCCGTGCCCACGACACCGGCGGGGCGTTCCACGACTGGCAGCTCCAGCTCTACGGCGAGCTGGGCCTGACGGACCGCTGGACGCTCATCGCCTTCGCCACGCCGGTCGGCTGGGCGAGGTTCGAGGACGCCCCCGAGACGCCGCCCGCGGGGCGCGTGGCCCGGTCGGCCTTCTATGTCGGCGCGGTGGGCGCGGGCCTGCGCCGCGGCCTCAGCCCCCTGGGGCCGCTCCACCTCGCCGCCCAGCTCACCGCCGACGCGGCGCTCCCGGTGGGAGACGCCGACGTCGGCGCCGGCCGCTTCGCCTGCGAGGCGCCCCCGTGCGACCGCTTCCGGTATGCGCCCACCGTGGCGCGCGTGGACGCCGACGCCGAGGTCCAGGCCGGCCTGGCGCTGCCCGCGGGCTTCTGGCTCAGCGCCACGGGGGGCCTGCGCGTCACGGCCCTCGCCGACATCGATCCGGCCCTCCGCGCGGCCGGCCAGCTCGGCTGGTCAGGGCCCCTCGGCCTGGTGCTGGAGGCGCACGTGCAGCTCCACCATCCCCTGGGAAACATTGACGAATCCGTCATCTCCGGCGCCGGCGAGACGGCCTACCGGGGCCAGGGGCTCAGCGTGGGCTGGTGGATCACGCCCGCCATCGGCCTCAACGCGGGGATGGACGGGGCCAGGGGCGTGCGCAGCAACGCCGCGGCGCCCGTCCGGACGCTCGGCATCGAGCTTCGGCCGCACCTGCTCGGGGCCACCCCCTGAGCGTCAGCCCTTGAAGAGGAACTTGCCCGCCTGGAGGAACTTCAGCGGGTCCTGGGGCTCGCCCTCCACCAGCACCTCGTAGTGCAGGTGCTCGCCGGTGCTCCGGCCGGAGTTGCCCATCTCGCCGATCTTCTCGAGCAGGCCGACCTGCTGGCCGGGACGCACCAGCGCGCTGTAGAGGTGGCCGTAGCGCGTCACGATGCCGTTGCCGTGGTCGACCTCGACCACCCGCCCGTAGAAGCCGCGCCAGCCCGCGAAGACCACCGTCCCCGGCGCCGTGACCTTGACCGGCGTCTGGAGGGGGCCAGGCATGTCGACCCCCGGGTGGAAGCCCGGCTCCCCCGTCGCCGGATCGATGCGGCGGCCGAAGGTGCTGGACAGGCGGTAGTCATCCACCGGCGCCGCGAGGGGGAGCTGCTTGATGAGCGCCCGCAGAGCGTCGCGCCGATCCATCTTCTCCAGGGGGCTCAAGCCCCGCAGCTTCTCGCGCACCGCCTGCTGCAGCTCGGGCCCGCCGGGGGAGCGGCTCAGGTCCTTCTGCTCCATCAGCCCGTCGGGGACGAAGGCCTGGGCGCCCAGGTCGATGAGGGGCAGCGGATCCGTCGCGTCGCCGTAGCGGCCGCCATCGGGCGCGCGCTCGCGGATCTCGAAGTGCAGGTGGGTGGCGCTGTGCTCCACGGCCGTGCGGCCCACGTAGCCGATGACCTGCTTGGGCTGGACGCGCATGCCGTCCACGAGGCCGGGGGCCAGGTCATGCAGGTGCATGTAGCGGCTGACGCGGCCATCGTCGTGGGTGATCTCGAGGTAGACGCCGGCCCGCCAGGCGCCCGAGGTGCGGCGAACCCCGTTCTCTTCCACGAACCTGGGCCGCCGCTCCCACATGTCGCGGTCCTGGATGAACGTGATCTGCCCGGCCGCCACCGTGCGGACCGGGGTGCCCTCGGTGGCCAGCATGTCGATGCCGTCGTGGTTCTCGCCGCCGCGCGGGCCAAAGGGGCTGAGGATGCGGACGGGGCCGGCGATGGGCGAGACCATGCCGCGCTGCTCGCGCTGGGGCTCCTCCCCCATGGCGGGACCGCCCATGGGGCCGTCGACCACCCGCGTCCCCGGATCCGTGGCGCCCAGCAGGGCCTCGTAGTCGATGCCGGTGCTCATGAGCGCCGACTCCATGGCCACCAGGCTCTCGTCGAGCTGGGCGGTCATGCGCTGGACGAACAGGGCCTCGCGGTCCATGTCCAGGCCCGGGTCCTGGTCCAGCCGCCGCTGCCGGGCGCTGGTGTCGGGCGCGGCGGGCTCCGACGGCGGGCCCTTCGGGACGACCGCGTTGGCCGCGGTGTCGTCCCGGGCGGGGCGCAGGCCGGCCTGCTGGCTGATGGCGTCATCGAGGGCCAGCAAGGTGGACTCGAGGCGGCGATCCCCGGAGGGCCAGACGGACCAGAGGACGACGACGCCGAAGAGCGCCAGCACGGCACCGCCGATGGCCGGGATGAGCCAGGGGGGCTCGTCGTCCTCCCAGCGCTTGCGCCGCTTCGGGGCGGGGGCCGCGACGGCCTGGACCACCGCGCCCGCCGGGGCCGGCGCGCCCGGCGAGGCCGCCGCGGGGCGACCGGGGCCGCCGCGGGCTGGGCGGCCTGCTCGGCCAGCGCCCGCGCCTCGGCCTCTGCCCGCGCCTTCGCCGCCCGCTCGGCCTCCTCGGCCTCCAGCCGCGCCCGCTCGGCCTCGGCCCGACGCCGGTTCTCGTCGTACTCCGACTTGATCTTGGCATGCAGGGCGTCGATGGCCACGAGGGCCGACTTGAAGTGCGGATCCACCTCAAGGGCCTCACGCCACCACTGGGTCGCCAGCACGGGCTCGCCGAGGCGGTCCGCGTAGACGCGCCCGATCCGCACGTAGAGCGACAGCCGATCATCTTGAGATCGCTGGGCTTTTGCCAGGCGCTTCAGGACCTCGATGCTGCCGCGCCAGTCCTCCCGGCGCTCGTGCAGGACCAGGAGCGTCTCCAGCGTCTCCCGGATCTCCTGGTGGTCGACGTCATCGGCCCCGATCAGGGGCTCGAGGATCTCGATGGCCTTGTCCAGCTCGCCGAGCTTGTCGGCGTAGATGGTGGCCAACGTCGTGCGCAGGGAGCGCTCCGGGGCCCCCTCGGCGATGACCTTCAGGCGCCGCTCATACAGGCCGGCCAGGTCTTCCCAGCGGTTGCTCTCGATGTAGACGCGCTCGAGGGCCTGGGTGGATCGACCGCGGGCCGTGGCGCTGCGCCGCATCACCCGCTCGGTGCCCCGGGCGGCCGCGACGTTGTGCTGCTTCTCGGCCTGGATCTCGGCGATGCGGGCGTAGATGGCGTGGCGCTCGGCGGGCGGCGCGATGGCCAGGCGGTCTTCATGGAACCGGACGAGCTCATCCCAGGCGGCGCGGCGGGTCAGGACCCGCTCGACGCCGGCGAGGGCCGTCTGGTTGTGGGGCCCGATGGCCAGGGCCCGCTTGTAGGCGGCCATGGCGCCGTCTTCGTCGCCCAGGTGATCGGCGTTGAGGTCGGCGATGGCGAGGCGCAGGGCGGTGGCCTCTTCGTCCCGGGCTGCGTCGGCCTGCCGACCGAGGATGACCACGAGCTCGGCCCAGCTCTCCCGCGCCCGGTACAGCCGGGCCAGGGCCTCCAGGGCCGGCCGGTGGCTGGGATCGCTCTGCAGCACCAGCTGCCACGCGCCGATCTGGGCGTCCTCGTCCAGGTGCGCGAACGCGACCTCGGCGGCCTCGGCCCGCAGCGCCTGGCCCTCTTCGCCCGCGAGCCCCGCCGACCGCGACGAGAGGAGCGTGAACAGCTCCCCCCACCGGGCCTGCCGGCGCAGCGCGGCCGCCAGGGCCACCCCCGCGGGGCCGTGGTCGGGCTCCTCCGCGATGATGGCCTGGAGGTGCCGGATGGCGGCGTCATCGTCGCCCAGTTGCTCGGCGTACCAGCCCGCCAGGCGCTGCCGGGGCGGCGGCCCCTGGTCGGCCAGCCCGGCCAGCCGCTCCTCGTAGAGGGCCGCGAGCGCGGCCCAGTCGCCGGTGTCGGCCGCGATGCGCTCCAGGGCCGGGCCGTAGTCGGCGTCGTGGGGATCGGCCAGGAACCCGCCCCGCAGCACGGCCAGCGCCTCGGCCGGCCGCTGGTAGCCCTCGTGGAGCCGCTGGGCCGCTCCCACCCGGATGCGGCGCCGCTCCGCCGCGTCAGTGGCCTTCTCGACCCCCCGCAGCAGCAGATCGGCGGCCGCGTCGACGCGGCCGCGGGCCACATGCAGCGCCAGGATGCGCTCGGCGAGGGCGTCGTCCTCCGGGCGCACGGCCAGGGCCCGCTCCAGCGCGTCCCGGGCCTGGCCCGAGTCCTGCCGCTGCCCATCGTGCACCTCGGCCAGCGCGATGAGCCGCTCGATGCGCTCCTGCTCGGTCTCGGCCGCCGCCACCTGCTGCTCGCGCAGGGCGACGAGGGCGTCCAGATCCCCCACCTGGAGGTGCAGCTCGGCCAGCCGATCCTGGGCCTCGGCGTCGTCGGGGGCCATGGCCTTGACCCCGGCCCAGGCCTGGCGCGCCCCGGCCTCGTCGCCGATGGCGTCGCAGGCCCGCGCCCGGGCGCGCAGCGCCGGCAGGCGATCGATGGCGGCCTCGGGCAGGCGGGCCACCAGGCGGCCGGTGATCTCGGCCAGCCGCTGGGGCTCCTCGGCCGGGACGAGCTGCCAGAGGGCCCGCAGGGCCTCCAGGTCGTCGGGCAGGAACTTCAGCACCGCATCCCAGCTCGCCCGGGCGCCCACGCGCTCGTCGAGCTGGTCGGTCAGGAGGCGCGCCTTCTGGCGGAGGAGCTGCAGCGTCTCCTGCGGGCCCACCAGGGGCAGCCGGCGATCGATGACCTCGACCAGCTCGCCCGATCGGCCCAGGGCCGCCAGCAGGGCCTGCAACGCCTGGAGCGCGGGGCCCTCGGGGCAGCCCGCCTTCATGGCCTCGCGCCAGAGGTCGACGGCGTCGTCCGGCCGGCCCAGGTGCTCCCCCGCGATGCGCGCCATCTCGGCCAGGCGCGCCGCCCGGATGGAAGAATCCGCTTGCGCTTCGCGGCGATACACCTCGAACAGGGGCGCCCAGTCCTGCTGCGCCTGGTGCAGCCGGGCCAGGCCCGCCAGGGCCTCCTCGTCCTCGGGTTCGACCGCCAGGACGACCTGCCAGGCCTGGATGGCCTCGGCCATCCGCGACAGGCGCTCCTCGTAGACGCGGGCCAGCCGCGTGGCGAGATCGGCGCGGATGTCCTCGGGGGGGTCGGCCGCCAGGGCGGCCTGCAGCCGCTCGGCCAGCTCGGTGAAGCGCCCCGTCGCCGTGAAGCGCGCCTCGAGGGCCGCCAGCGCCGCCGACTCGGCGGCGCCGAGCCGCGCGAGCAGGGAGAGGTAGACCTCCTCGGCCCCCTCGGGATCACCCAGGCGCTCGTAGATCTCGGCCAGGGCGTCGCCGAGGGGTCGCACGGCCCGGGTGGCCCGCGGCAAGGCCCGGGCGAAGAGGCCCGCCAGCGCGTCGAACCGGCCCAGGCTCTCGGCCAGGCTCAGCAGGCGCGCGCGGGCCTCGTCATCATCGGGGACCTCGACCAGCGCGCGGGCATACCAGTCGAACGCGCGGTGCGGTGCGCCCAGCTTCTCGGCGGCGAGGGCGCCGAGCCGACGCCAGGCGGCCGCCCGGGCCGTCGCCGGCGACTCGGGTACCGCGGCGGCCAGCAGCTCGTGCAGGCGCTGCCAGTCGCCGGCCTTCTCGTGGCGCCGCGCCAGCTCCTCGGCGATGGCCGCGCGGGCGTGGCCGCCCTCGAAGAGCCGGCGGAGGGCCGCCAGCGCCGCCTCGTCGGCCTGATCGATGGCCAGCATGGCGCGGTAGTGGCCCACCGCCCGGTCGAGATCGCCCAGGCGATCCTCGAGCCAGCCAGCGACCCGCAGGTGCATCGCGCGGGCGTCGGCCCGCTCGGCGTCCTTCAGGGCGGCCTCGTACAGGCGCACCACCTCGGGCCACTTGCCCAGCGTCTCGGCCAGCCGCCCCAGGGCGTCGCCCAGGCCGTCATCGGGGTGCTCCTGCAGCGACCGGCCGAGCAGAGCCAGCGCGTGGGGCACGCTCCCGAGCTTTTCCTCAAGAATTTCAGCCGCTTCGATGTAGATCGCGCGGCGGGCCCCGGCGTCCTGCACGTCGCCGAGGCGGGCCATGGCGAGCTGGACCCAGGCCGTCCAGTCACCGGCCCGGCGGTAGAGGGCCCCCAGCGCGACGGTGGCCCGGGGCGAGCCGGGGGACTCGTTGAGGGCGCCCTCGTAGGCCTCCCGCGCGCCGACCAGATCGTCCAGGCGCTCGGCCGACAGCTCCGCGATGCGCAGCAGCAGGCCCAGTCGCGACTCGGAGTCGTGGGTCCGGGCCAGCACGCGCTGGAGCAGATCCCGCAGGGCGGCCCAGTCCCCGGCGGCGGTGTAGATGGCCTCCAGGGCCTCGCGGGCCTCGCCGTCATCCGGCTGGAGCGCCCGCAGGCGGTGCCAGATCTCGGCCGCCTCCTGGGGCCGGTCCAGCGCCACCAGGTGCCGGGCGCTCTCGCGGAGGAGCACGCCCTTCTCGTCGTCGTCGTCGGCCAGCAGCTCGGCCAGCGCGAGGTCCATGCGGACGACGCCCGCGGCCTGGTCGCGCTCGGCGTAGAGCGCGCGCGCGGCCCGCAGCGCCCCCTCGTGGGCCGGATCGCGGTCGATGACCTGGCGCCAGCTCTCGAGGGCGTCGCGGGGCCGCTCGAGGGCCGTCTGGGCCTCCGCCATCAGGCTGAACAGGTGGATCTCGCGCTCGGCCGACGGCGCCGGCAGCCGCTGCTCGGCGAGCTGCTCCAGATCCGCCCATCGGCCCTCGGCCCGCAGCAGCGCCTCCAGCCTCTCCAGCCGCTCGGGGGTGTCCCCGTCGGCGGCCACCAGCGCCAGCAGGACGTCGACGGCCTCGTCGGGCCGCCCCAGCTCCCGCTCCAGCACGCCAGCCAGATCGGCCAGCAGCGCCCCGCGCTCGGCCTCCGGGGCGATGGCGATCCGGCGGCGGCGGACGCCGACCAGCGCCTCCCACTCCCCCAGCTCGCGGTGCAGCGCGTCGAGGGCCGCCAGGGCGTCGGCGTCCTCCGGGGCACGCTCCAGGACCGCCATCCAGACGCCCACGGCCTCTTCGTCGCGGCCGCGGGCCCGGCAGACGCCCGCCAGGCGCTGCCGCAGGGCTCGCCGCTCGCCCGCGTCCGTCGTGGCGGCGATGCGCCGCTGGAGGATGCTGGCCAGCTCGTCCAGATCCCCCGCCTCCTCGGCGGCCGCGTCGAGGGCGGCCAGGGCCTCGGGGTGCTTCGGATCGGCGTCCAGGATGCGGGTGTAGACGCGCAGCGCGCGCACGCGCTGGCCCAGCTCGGCCAGCACGGGCGCCAGCGCCGCCCCCAGGGCCACCACGTCCGCCGGCTGCTCGGCCACGAAGAGCGCCCGGGTCATGGCGTCGGCCGCGAGGTCCTGGCGGTCGAGCTGGGCGGCGAGGCGCCGCAGATCCGCCAGCAGCGAGGCGTCGCCGGGTGCGGCCTCCAGGCCCAGGGCGAAGAAGTCCATCGCCTCGCGCGGGGCGGCCAGGTGGGCCTCGTGGATCTGACCGAGGCGGCGCAGGGCGTCCACCCGGGCCGGGCCCCGATCGGGGAGCGTGTCGGCCAGGAGCTCGGCGAGGGCATCGAAGCGGCCCTCGGCGGAGAGCACCGGATCGAGCAGCGCGACGATGCGGGCGCGGGCCCGGCCGTCGGCGAAGAGCGTCTCCAGCGCCGCGACGGTGGTCGGATCGGCGGGGGCGAGGGCCAGCACCTGGCCGTAGTGCGTCACCGCCCGATCGGCGTCATCCAGCGGGCCGGCGTGCCACTCGCCCAGGCGGCGGTGCAGCTCGACGGCCAGCGTCGCCGGGGCCTCGACCAGCGCTCGCTCCGCGGCCTGCACCAGGCGCGGCCAGGCGTCGTTGAGGGCCGCCAGCCGGGCCAGCTCGGGCAGCAGCGCCGCCTCCGGGGCCTCGTCGAACGCCGTCAGCAGCGTCGCGAAGGCCGCCTCCGAGCGCCCCAGCCGGGTGGCCTGGAGCTCGGCGAGCTGGCGACGCAGGCCGGCCCGCACCGCCCCGGTCGCGTTGCCGATCTGGCTCTCCAGCGACCGCGCGAGGGCCGGCCAGTCTTCCTGGATCGCGAACTGGCGGGCCAGGGCCGCCGACGCCTCGGCGTCATCGGGGCGCCGGGCGACGATGGCCTGGAGGACGGCCGTGGTCTCCTGCAGCTCGCCCTCAGCGCAGAACGCCGCGAGGGCCTGGAGCGCCGGCACCGCCTCGCCGTCGTCGGCGATGGTGGCCAGGTGGCGCAGGCGCACGGTCACATGGGCGCCCGGGGCGCCCGCCTGGAGGTGCAGCGCCGCCAGCGCGTCCGCGGCCTCGACGTCAGCGGCGTCCGCCTCGAAGAGGGCCAGCCAGGCCGCCAGGGCCTCGGGGCCGTCCGCCGTCCGGGCCAGGCCGCGGCGGGCCCCGGCGTCCTCGGGCTCGGCGCGCAGCAGCGTGCGGTAGCAGGCCGCCGCGCGGGCGCGATCGGCCAGGCGATCGGCGTAGACCACCGCGAGGCGTCGGGTGACGGCCAGGGCGGCCTCCCCCTCGGCCCGGGCTCGCCGCCGCTCCAGCACGTCGGCCAGGCCATCCCAGTCTTCCTGGGCCGCGCTCAGGGCCTCCAGGCCGTCCAGGGCGTCGGCGTCACCCGGCGCCGCGGCCAGCACGCGCCGCCACAGATCGGCGGCGTCGGCGCCACGCCCGAGCTGGTCGGCCAGGGTGCGGGCGGTCTCGCGCCACAGCGCCAGGCGCTCGTCGTCGCGGCTGGTGGCGTCCGCCCGGCCCAGGCGCACGGCGAGCCAGGCGTCCCAGTCCCCGGCCTCGGCGTGCAGCGCGGCCAGCTCGTCCAGGGCCAGCTCGTGCTCCGGATCGTCGGCCAGCAGGGCCTGGTAGCTGCGCACCGCGGCGGCGGCGTCGTCCTCGGCCCGGTGGGCCCGCGCGAGACGCAGGTACAGGGCCGTCCGCTCGTTGCCCGGGGCGGTCGCCGCCACCAGGCGCTCGAGGGCCACGACGGCCAGCGTCGGCCAGTCCGCCAGATCGTCGAGCCGCGCGGGCAGCGTGCCCACCTCGGCCGCCTCCACCGCGCGCCGACCCCAGCGCTCCGCCGCGGCCCGGTCGCCGCTGCGTCGGCCGTGCAGATCGAAGAGGGCCCAGGCCAGCTCCACCTGCAGCGACGGGTGCTCGTCGACGAGCTGCTCCAGCACCGCCGCCGCCGCCGGCAGCGAGCCCTGCGCCGCGGCCAGATCGAGCAGTGATTCTCGGTACTTCGCCTCGGCCGGCGCCTGGCGGACGGCCTGCCGCAGCCAGCCGACGGCGGCCTCGGCGTCGCCCAGCCGCTCGTGGCAGAGGGTGGCCAGGGCGAACTGCGCCGCGGCGCGCTCCTGCCCGGGGGCGTGGTGGGGCAGGTGGGCGACCTGCAGATCGCGCAGGGCCGTCCAGTCCTCCTCGGACCGCCACAGGCCCTCCAGCAGGGGGAAGACCGCCTCGGGCGCCACCCCGCGCCGATGCAAGCGCTTCAGGGCGTCGCGGGTCTGCAGATCGTCGGGGGCGACGGCCAGGATCTCGCCGTAGACGGCCACCGCGCGGACCGGCCGATCCAGCCGCACTTGCAGCGCGTTGGCGAGCTGGTGCAGGTGGGCGACCTTCTCTTCCCCCTCGGCCTGCTCGGCGGCAGCCCGCAGGCCATCGGCCCAGGGCCGCCAGTCGCCGGTGCGCTCGCCGATCTGCTCGAGGGTGGCCAGCGTCGCGGCGCCCGCGTCCAGGCGGGCGGCCTCGGTGAGGCGCGCCGCCGCCGCGGCCGGGTCGTCGCGGCGCTCCAGATCCAGCCGGGCCGCGAAGAGCAGCAGGGCCGCGCGATCCTTGCCCTCATGGGCCGAGATCTGCTCGTCCAGCAGCGCGAAGAGCCCCGGCAGATCTTCCTGGCGGGTCGCGACGCGCAGCAGCGCCTCGTGCACGTCCTCGCGCCGCGGCGACTCGCGCAGGGCGCTGGCGAAGACGGCGAAGGCCTGGCGGGGAGCCTCCAGGGGGCCCTCGGCCGCCTGGCCCATCCGCATGCGCAGATCCGTCCGCGCCTCGGGCTCGCGCACCGTGCGCAGCAGGTTGCGCCAGGCCGCCATGAGCCGCTGCCACTCGCCACGCGGGACGAGCACCGACTCCAGCAGCTCGACCGCCGCCGCCGCGTCCTTGTCGGTGCGCACGAAGGTCTCAAGGACCTGCAGCGTGGGCTCGTGCTCGGGGTTGCGCTCCAGGAAGCGCCGGCACTCGCCGATGGTCTTGGGGGTCGCCTTCTCGAGGCGCGCCTTGGCCTCTTCGCGGGTGCGCACCCGCCATGCGGCCCGTCTCGGTGATGGACTCGGGGGTGGCAGGACGCCGGCGAGCTCGGGCACCTCGTCGAGGCGCATCCAGCCGCGCATGCCCTCGCGCCACACCAGGGTGTCGCCGTGGACCATCGCCCGGCGGCCGCGGCGGACCAGCTCGGCCCGCGTCATGGGGCCGTCCTGCTTGCCGTCGACGGCGATCATCCACGAGCTCTCGCCGGCCTGCTGCGGCGCCGGCCGGGCGGAGGCGCGCTCCACCCGCTGCCGCTGGACCAGATCCGAGAGGCCCTTCACGGCCACGATCGGGATCCAGGTGGGCAGCTTGACGTGCTGGACCTGAGCGTCGGGCGAGAGCTCCCCGCCTCGAGCTTCTCGCGAAGCTGGGCGACCGTCAGCGGCTCGGGGCCACCTCCCTGAACGATCCAGACCGCTTGCTCGGCCAAGAGAAGCTCCTCGCGTGCGCCGCCCGGACCGGGGCCGAGGCAGGCGGGTGCCCGGCACCCACCCCCACGCTCATCCATCACACGGCTCCCTGGCACCATAGCACCCGCCTCGCGGCGGCCAAAGCACAACGTGTCCCGCTCGCCGGCGCCCACCACCGCCGTCATCACCGTGGAGGGCTTTCCTCCCGCGGCCCGCTGGCCCATCCTGCCGGACCAGCGAGGAGGGACCCATGGCGAGGCGCTTCGAGGGACAAGGCGTGGTCATCACCGGGGCGTCGGCCGGCATCGGCGAGGCCGCCGCGCGCGGCTTCGCGGCCGAGGGCGCGCATGTCCTGCTGGTGGCGCGGGGCGTGGAGAAGCTCGAGGCCGTGGCGGCTTCCATCCGCGCGGGCGGCGGCCGGGCCGACATCCTGGCCGCCGACGTGGGCGATCCGGCGGCCTGCCGGCGCATCATCGAGGCGGCCGTCTCCACCCTCGGGCGCCTCGACGTGCTGGTGAACAACGCCGCGCTCCACCACCGGGGTGCCATCGAGGAGGTGGCTCCCGAGGCCCTCGCCGAGATGGTGGATGTGAACCTGCGCTCGCCCATCTATCTGACGTGTCTCGCCCTGCCTCACCTGCGGGCGCGGGGCGGCGCGGTCGTACAGGTGGCGTCGCTGGCGGGCTGCACCCCCACGCCGGGGGCCGCGGTGTACTCGGCCACCAAGTTCGGCCTGCGGGCCTTCAGCCGGGCGCTGGCCCTCGAGCTGCAGGGCGCGGGCGTCCGGTTCAGCATCGTCTCGCCCGGGCCCGTGGACACCGGCTTCATCATGGACGACCTGGAGCACGTGGCCGACGTGGCGCTCTCCCAGCCCATCTCGACCGCCGCCGAGGTGGCCGCGGCCATCCTGGACTCCGCCGCGGACGGCCGCCTGGAGCGCCGCCTCCCCGTCTTCTCCGGCTTCCTGGCCCAGGTGGCGTACCTGTACCCGGGCGTGGCCCGGCGCCTCCAGCCCGCCCTGGCCCGCAAGGGCGCCCGGGTGCGGCAGCGCCTGCTGGGCGCGCGTGGCGGCAAGCCCTCGACCTGACTCATCTTTCTCCGTTTTTCTCGCCCCACGAACTTCTCCGTTACGGCCCCCGCCCCGCACCACACCAAGCCCGTGTGACAGCGAGGCCCGAGGGGCCAGGAGGACGCACCGTGAGGCAGACACACCGCCGCGCGCTCATCATCGCCGCCCTGCTCGGGGCCGGCTGCAGCCCGGAGCCCGAGGCCCCGCCCGCCGGCGAGACCGGCCCCCTGGGGGATCTGAAGCTGGCCCTCGCGCCGCCCCCCGAAGGCGCCTTCGACGTGGCCCAGATCCGGTTCGAGGTGTCCGCCCCCGGCCAGGATCCCCAGGTGCGGGATACGGGCCTCGGCGGCAACCCGCCCGAGGCGGCCTGGCTGCTGGCCCTGCGCCCCGGCCCCTGGCACGTCACCGCGACCCCCCTGCGCGCCGACGGCCAGCCCTCCGAGTTCTGCCTGGGAGCCGAGGGCGACGCCCAGGTCCGCCCGCGGCAGACCGCCAGCCTGCGCCTGCGCATGCCGTGCAGCGCCGAGGGCGTGGGCGCCCTCGACATCGGCGCCGTCCTCGCCAGCCCGCCCCACATCGAGGAGATCGAGGTCGAGCGCGGCTCCACGCGGCTGTGCGTCGGTGAGGTGCTGGGCCTCGCGGCGCGGGTGCGGGTGGTCGAGGGCCCCGATCCGACCATGGCCTGGCGCGTGGGCGACGCGGCCGATCCGCTGAGCTACTGCGCCCTCGCCCGCGGCCGCCAGATCGCCTTCAGCGCGGCCCAGGCCGGCGACTTCGTGCTGCACTTCACGGCCGAGAACGCCGAGGGCGAGGCCAGCCTGGACGTCCCGGTCACGGTGCGTGACTGCGACGGCCCGCTGCTCTGCCCGGGCGAGCAGGTCGCCGTGGCCCTCCCCGGCGGCGTCGCCCAGGGCACTTGCGCCTGCGAGGTCCAGGAGGGCGAGCCGGTGGAGGGCGTCCACCTCGCCGAGCTGGTGGTGGCGCCCGACCACCTGCGCGACCGCTTGCCGGGCCTGGCCCTCGTGCCCGTCGCCCCGCCCGCCTGCGCCGCCGGCGCGGCCGTGGGCCAGGACGCCCGCCTGCGGGTGGCCCGCCCGGGCCTCGTCGATCTCGCCACCGCTGGCAACGGCGCCGTCGACACGGCCGTGGCCGTCTTCACCCTCGACGGCCGGGAGCTCGGCTGCGCCGACGACGGCGGCGACGGCGGGGACGCGCGCCTCGTGGTGGATCTGGACGCCGGAGAGTACCTCGTGCGCGTCGTCGCCCACGGCGAGGGGACCGTTCACCCTCGACGCCACCCAGGGCGAGGCGGTGCCGCCGATCCAGCCCGAGAGCGCCCTGGCGGCCGACACCGCCACCGGCCTCCAGCGCACCGCCCCCTGCGCCGCCTCTGCCGGCCCCGCGCGCCCGTTCGCCCTGGTCATCGACGAGCCCGATCGCCGCACCCTGGCCGCCCGCCTGCCCGAGGGCGGCGACGTCGTGATGTGGATCGAGGACGAGGCCGGGGAGGCCTTCGCCTGCGCCGACGACGTCGAGGGCCTGGAGCCCGTCCTGGATCTGGATCTGGCGCCGGGCCGCTACCGTGTGCTGGTCGCGGCCAAGGATGACGCGCCGGTCCCCTTCAGGCTCGAGGCCGGCCCCGGCCTCCCGCCGGCTCCCCTGGCCATCAGCGCCGTCGACGACCTGATGCCGCCCACCCGCGCCGAGGGCAGCCTGGACCTCTTCACCCACGGCACCGCCGCCCTGCGCTTCGTCGTCGAGATCGAGGCGGCCACCGACGTCATCGCCACCGATCCCGCCGGCGAGGAGCGCCAGATCCCGCTGGAGGGCCTGACCTTCGAGCTGGACGCCGAGGCCTCGGAGGGCCTGTGGGTCTTCCGGGCGGTGGACGCGGACGGCCGGCCGGTGAGCCTGGGCACCACGGTCTACATCTCCACCACCTACTTCGAGCCCGCCGGCAGCGTGGTCGGCACCCTGCGCCCCGCCAACGTCATCGCCTGCGGCCCCCTGGCCCGCTACGACGTCGCGGCGGCGACCTGCGTGCCGTGCGGCGCCGGCAGCTACCGCGACCCCGCCGATCCCGAGATCTGCCTGTCCTGCCCGCCGCCCCAGATCCTGCAGTGGCGCATCGGCAACACCGTCCTCGACCACCCCGTCCCCGACGCCACCGGCGAGTGCGCCTGCCCCGAGCACATGCTCGGCCAGCCGGGGGCCTGCCAGGTGCGCTGCCCCAACGGCGCCTACTGGGATCACGACGAGCAGGCCTGCAGCACCTACCCCGTGGGCGATCCCGACGCCGACGACGACGGCGACGGCCTCGACAACGCCACCGAGGCCGCCCTGGGCACCGACTTCCGCAACCGGGACACCGACGGGGACGGCGTCGACGACGGCGTCGAGAATGCCAAGGGTTTCAACCCCTTGCAGCCCGACACCGACGGCGATGGCCTCGGCGACGGCGTGGAGTACTGGACCGCCCGGACGGATCCCCTGCGCGTCGACACCGACGGCGACGGCCTCAGCGACGGCGACGAGTACCTCGGCGTCTACCCCACCAGCCCCACCCGCGCGGACAGCGACGCCGACGGCCTGAGCGACGGCGACGAGGTGAACCTCTACGGCACCCTGCCCAACCTGCGCGACAGCGATGGCGACACCCTCGACGACTGCACCGAGGTCCAGGCCGACTGCGGCCGCGGCCCCGTCCCGGGCTGGCGCAGCAGCGATCCCCGCGCCGTCGACACCGACGGCGACGGCCTGCTCGATCCCTTCGAGCGCAGCCACGGCACCGACCCCCGCAATCCCGACACCGACGGCGATGGCATCAGCGATCCCACCGAGATCCGCCTGGCCATGAACGCCACCTCCGCCTGCGCCTGCGACGCCGATCGAGACGGCCGCATCGACAACGACGCCGACGGCGACGGCCTGACCGATCGCGCCGAGTACGTGGACGGCGTGGTGGTGCCCGGCATCGGCCGGGTGTTCCCGCTGGCCTGGGACGCCGACACCGACCGCGACGGCATCCCCGACGGCACCGAGGTCAACGGCTACCGCATCGCGTCCGGCGACCTCGTCCACACCGACCCGACCCGCTTCGACACCGACGGCGACGGCCTGAGCGACCAGGCCGAGATCGTGGCCGGCACCGATCCCAGCAACGCCGACACCGACGGCGACGGCCTGACCGATGGGGCCGAGCTGCGCACCTACGGCACCGATCCCACGGTGGCCGACCAGGACGGCGATGGCGTCATGGAGTGGCGCGAGATCAAGAACGGCACCGATCCGAAGGTGGCCGACACCGACGGCGACGGCCTGCTGGACGGGGTCGATCCGAACCCCCTCAACCCGGCCAACGACACCGACGGCGACGGCCTGGACGACGCCGACGAGCGGGCGGCGGGCCTCGATCCCAACCACCCCGACAGCGATGGCGACGGGCTGACCGACTTCGAGGAGCTGCGCATCTACCAGACCTGGCCGATGAACCGCTGCACGTCCAACGTGGCCCGCGACTGCGATGGCGACGGCCTGTACGACGGCTTCGAGGTCAAGACCATCGGCTCGAGCCCCAAGCACGCCGACACCGACAGCGACGGCGACTCCGACTGGGTGGAGTGGGCCTGGACGGGCTCCAGCGCCCGCGTGCTGACCCCGACGACGACCTTCGTCACCAACCAGCCGGCCCACGGCGGGGCGGGCGGCCTCCACTTCTTCGGCGGCACCGCCTTCCCCCCCGATGACCAGCCCGTCGGCATCCCCGGCGTGGCCGATCCCCGCGGCCTGCGGGCCATCGCCCTCACCTTCGTGGTGCAGCAGCAGCTCGGCGACTGCTGGTTCATGGCCGCGCTCATGGCCTCCATCGGCTCGAACCCGGCGCACATCCGCGACCTGATCACCCCCCATGGCGACGGCACCTACACCGTGAAGCTCTACCGCAACGGCAACGCCGAGCCGGTGTACGTCCGCATCGACGCCCAGCTCCCCATCGCCGCCTCGGGCAACCCGCTCTACGCCGGCATCCGCACCACCACCATCCAGCGCAACATCAACGGGCACCTGGTGCCGTTCAACGTGCCCGTCCTCTTCCCCGCCCTGCTGGAGAAGGCGGCCGCCCGCATCAACGGCAACAGCTACGGCAACCTGGACGGCAACGTGCAGGCCATCGCCACGGCCTGGCGCGGCCTGGAGCTGCTGACCGGCTCCCGCATCGACTGGACGTGGGGCGCCTTCGACCGAAACCCCATTTATACCGCCTACTTCGCCCGGTCGGCCGCTCGCAGCGAGCCGCTCACGTTCAGCGCCTTCCTGCCCCGGGCCGACTGCCGCCACCAGGACGGCTCGCCCCTGGTGAGCCAGCACGTCTACGCCTACACCGGCCGCCGCGACGCCGCCGCCGACACCTGGGAGATCTGGAACCCCTGGAACGCCTGGGGCTCCTACGACGGCCACGCGGGCAGCTACACGAAGGTGGGGGATCTGACGCCCCTGCGCACCGCCGAGTGCTTCATCGGCGGCTCCATCGCCACCCGCAACCTGCGCGCCCCGTTCGTCGACCGCGTCCCCCGCCCCTGATCCCTTGACGCGGCGCCATGGCTTCCCCACAACGGCGGGAGGCCATGAGCACGCACGACCACGACCTGGACCTCGTCTCGCGGGCGCTCGCCGCCGACGCCGAGGCCCGCGTGGCCCTCGAGGCCCGCGTCCGCCAGGTCGCCCTGGCCTGCACCCGCGGCGCCGTGGGCGTCGTCGAGGCCGCCGATCTGGCCCAGTCGCTGCTGCTCGCGCTCTTCGAAGACGACGCCCGCCTCCTGCAGAGCTACGCCGGCCGCGCCGCCCTGACCACCTGGCTGACCGCCATCGCCCGCCGCCAGGTCTGGCGCGCCCTGCGGCGGGCGGAGCGCGAGCGCGGCCTCGCGGAGGATCCGGTGGCCCCCGCCGCGAACCCCGACCCCGAGCGCGCCGCCCTGTCCCAGGCCACCATCGCCGGCGTCCGCGGCGTCCTCGCCGGACTTCCCCAGGAAGATCAGCTCCTTCTGGGCCTGCTCGTCGAGCAGGAGCTGCCGGCCCATGTGGTGGCCGAGACCCTCGGCATCTCCCCCGATGGCGTCCGCATGCGCAAGATGCGCCTGCTGCGACGCCTCGCGAAGACGCTCTCGGCGTGGTGGCCATGAAGTCGACGACGGCCTGTTACGCTCGCCCCGCCAGGCGCCACCCAGCCGGGGAGGAGGACGCCCGATGACCGATCCCGACGAGCTGGGCCGCTGGCTGCACACCCACCGCCGTGCGCTCCTCGACACCGAGGGGACGGCGCCCCACCCGCCCGACGAGCGCTGGGCCGAGGTCGCCGAGGGGGGGCTGGCCCTCTCGGCGGCCGAGCGCGCCCACCTGGCCGGGTGCGCCGAGTGTCGGGCCGTGCTGGCCGAGACGGCCCGGCTCGTGGCCCGGCCGGCCCCCGCCGCCCGCCCACGCCGCGTCTGGCTGTCCGCCGCCCTGGGCCTGGCCGCCGCGGCCGCCGCCGGGGCCTTCCTCCTGCTGCGACCTCCTCCCACGCCCGGCCCGGACGCCGGCACCTTCACGGCGCGGGGCACCGACGACGCCGCCCCGGCCGACGTGGCGCTCCTCGCCACCGACGCCGACGGCCGCCGCCGCGACGTGGCTGATGGCGCGCACCTGCGGCCCACCGATCGCCTCGGCGTCGTCTACGGCAACCCCGCCGGCGCCCACCGCACGCTGGTGATCCTGGGCCGCGGCGCCGACCGCACCCACTGGTACTACCCCGAGGGGCCGGGCCAGCCCGCCCAGCCCATCACCTCGGGCCAGGCCGCCCGCGGCGTCCGCCTGCCCTTCGACGTGCAGCTCGACGACCACCCCCCGGGCCCGCTGCGCATCGTCGCCGCCTTCGACGCCGATCCCGCCGCCGTGGCCGCCGCCCTCGCCGCCGGCGGCCGCGTCCCGGGCGCCCGCGTGCTCGAGTGGCGCGCGCAGATGGAGGCGAAATGATCAACGTTTCCGCCTGCATGGCGACCATCGCCCTGCTCGTGACGCCTGCCCTGGCCGGCCGCTATGCCCTGGTGGTCGGCAACAACCACGCCCTCGCCGGCAGCGGCTACGACCGCCTCGACTACGCCGATGACGACGCCCTGCGCTTCGCGAGCCTGCTCGAAGACCTCGGGGCCGACGTCCAGCTCCTGACGGGCCCCGACGCCGACACCGCCGCGGCCTTCCCGGGGCTGGCCGATCGCGCCCAGCCGCCGACCCGCGCCCACCTGCTCGCGGCCCTCGCTCGCCTGCGGGCCCAGGTCGCGGCCGATCCCGAGGCCGAGGTCTTCGTCTACTTCTCGGGCCACGGCTCCCTCACCGCCGCCAGCGCCCACCTGCACCTGCTCGACGCCCCCTTCAGCCGCACCGACCTGCACGAGCACCTGCTGCGCGGGCTCGCCGATGCCCGGCGCGTGCACCTGATCATCGACTCCTGCCACGCCTGGTTCCTGGTCAACGCCCGGGGCGCCCGGGTGGCGGTGGCCCAGGACGAGGAGTCCCTCGACCGCTACCCCCAGGTGGGCTTCCTGCTCTCCACCAGCCGGGGCAAGGAGGTCCACGAGTGGTCGGGCTACCGCGCCGGCGTCTTCAGCCACCAGCTCCTCAGCGCGCTGCGCGGGGCCGCCGACGTGGACGGCGACGGGCGGGTCACCTACGCCGAGGCCCACGCCTGGCTGGTGGCCGCCAACCTGGGCGTCACCGACGCCCGGGCGCGCATCGAGCCCCACGTCCGCCGGCCCGCCGTCCGGGGCGACACCCTCGTCACGCTCCCCGCCGACCGCGTGGCCGTGCCCGACGAGCTGGCCGGGCACCTGTGGATCGAGGGCGCCGAGGGCCAGCGCCTGCTCGACGCCCACAAGGCCGCCGGCATCCCCATGGCCCTGCGCCTGCCCCCCGGCCCGGCCCACCTCGTCCTGGCCGACCGCCGCTGGTCGCTCTCCAGCGCGGGCCGCTTCGAGCCCGAGGCCCCGGGCGCCGGAGGCGTGGCCCAGCGCGGCACCCTGGCCGACCAGTTCCGCGAGCGCCTCTTCCTGCGCCCCTTCACCCCCGAGTTCGTGGCCGGCTTCGACGCCGGCTCCCAGGCGTGGACGTCGGGCAGCGCCCTGCCCCCGCCCGCCGTCCCCTGGCACGACGACCCCGTGACCCTGGGGCTGCTCGGCGGCGGCGCCGTGGGCCTCATCGCCGGCGCCGCCCTGACGCCGCTGTACCTCGACGCCGCCGACGACGCCGATCGCCGCCCCGTCACGGCCAGCACCGAGGACGCCGCCAGCCGGGCCACGAAGCTGCAGCTCGGGATGGTCGCCGGCTACGCCGCCGGCGGCGCCCTGCTGCTGGGCGGGCTGCTGCGCCTCTGGCTCGACGACGCGCCGGGCGCGGGCCCCGCCACGGGAAGCGGCGCCCCAACCCTCGGGATCTCCTGGTGATTCTCCGCATCCTCGCCGTCGTTCTCCTCACCGGGTGCAGCCTGGACGCCTTCCTCTGCGCCCCCTGTGAGGGCGCCTGCCCGGGAGGGCTGACGTGCGAAGAGGGCCTCTGCCGCTCGGCCGTCGCCACCTGCAACGCGCCCCTGGTCGCCGCCGAGGCCGGGGTCGACGCCGGGGCCGGCGACGCCGGAGCGGGCGACGCGGCGCGAGCCGACGCGATCCCCCCGGACGCGGCCCCCGACGCCGCGCCCGTCGACGCCGCCCCCCCCGATCAGGGCGTCGAGCCCGCCCCCTGCGTCCCGCGCTGGACGCGGCTCTGGCCGCCCAACGGCCCCATCGAAGGCGACAGCCCCAACACGCGCTCCTGGTCGGCGACGGCCTGGGCCGAGACCCCCGGCGGCGCCGGCCTCGTGGTGCACGGCGGCTCCCTGGGCAACCAGCCCCAGAGCGACACCTGGATCTTCTACCCCGGCACCGGCCGGTGGGTGCCCGTCGCCACCAACGAGGGGCCGGGGCCCCGCACCCAGCACCGCCTCGTCACCACGCCCGACGGCCTGCTCCTGGTGGGGGGCAACTGCCGAGAGGGCAGCGGCACCCTGTGGCGCCTGAGCCTCTGGGCCGAGGACGCGGGCACCTGGGAAGCCCTCGATCCGCTGGCCCCGCTCCCGGACCGCTGGTGCGGCTTCGACACGGCGGTGGATGGGGAGCAGATCTGGGCCTTCGGGGGCAGCGCGAACGCGGTCGGCCTCGATCCCCCGCCCCTCTGGCGCATCCGCCTCGGCGACGGCCGCGCCGTCCGGGTGCAGCGCCCGCTCCCCGAGGATGGCCCCCTCAACCAGCCCGCGCTCGCCCTCTCGCCGGACGAGGGGCGGCTGTACGCCCTCGGGGGCGGGCTCGTCCCGACCTGGGAGCCCACCCGCCGGGTCTGGCACTTCGACGTCGGCGCGTCGGCGTGGGAGGCCGGATCCACGGCGGGGGTGCCGGTGCTCTCGGCCGCGCGCGCCGCCTGGCTGCCGGCGGTGCAGCGGATCGTGGTGTTCGGCGGCGAGATCGAGGGCAGCCTGACCACCGACGCGCTGCTGGTCTACGATCCGGCGACGGCGCGCTGGACGCGCTTCAGCGGCGCCCCCTCCCCCCGCCAGGGCCACAGCATGGCGGTGCTGCCAGAGGGAGACGCCGTCATCATCTCGTGGGGCCACGGGGGGGTGGACGAGGCCTACCCCGACCGCGATGACATCTGGAAGCTGCGGCTCGCGTGCCCGTGAGCGCCGGGCTCAGCCCTGCTTCTGCCGACCGGTGACGATGGCGTAGATGATGGCGCCGGCGGTGAAGTAGACGAGGCCGGCCAGGGCGAGGATGAAGGCCGGCCCGACCGCCGAGCCGATGCCCGCCAGCCAGCCCGCCAGATCATACTGGAACGGCACGTCCACCCCGGCCAGGCCGCCCAGGGAGTCGGGGACGCCGAAGGCCATGCCGGCCGGCATGCCAGCGAGGGTCTTGCCCAGGTTCTCGGCCCCGTAGCCCGCGATGGCGCCGCCCAGGCCCACCTTCGTGGCGAGCGTCAGCATGGGCATCACCACCACGATGAAGGCGAAGCCCATGGTCACGATGGTGACCAGCAGGTAGAGCGCGAGGCGGAAGCCATTGGCCCGGAACAGGCCCCCGAGGCGCAGCAGCGTCTCCTTCGGGCCGGTTTTCTCGTTGTAGATCACGGGGATGTACAGCGGGATCGAGTAGAGGAGCACCACCCCCACCGCCCCCGCGGCCAGGCTCAGCAGGACGGTCACGGGGCTCACGGCGCCCCAGACGATGGGCCCCGCGAAGGGGATGCGGCCCAGCATGCCCACGCCGAACTGCACCAGCCAGATGGCGCCGATGACCACCACGAACGCGAGGGGCGTGCCCACCACGCTCTTGATCGAGCTCTTCGTCCACTCCACCCCGGCCTTCACCGACGAGGCGCGGCGCTCCACGATGGTCTGGTGCACCACATAGCCGAGGATGGACGCCACGATGGCGGCCGCCCCCACGAAGCCCAGCCAGGCCACGATGGAGAAGATGGTGCCGAGGGGCCCCCAGAGGCCGCCCAGGAAGCCCGCCACCCAGTTGAGCAGGCCGAAGACCACCAGCGCGGCCCAGAAGCCGGCGGTGGCGAAGATGACGCGGCGCGCGTCGAGCACGCCCAGGAAGGCGCGGGGCAGATCGCGCCAGGTCCAGGCCCCGTCGCTGGGCCCGAAGCCGGGGAAGGCCAGGCCCTCGGGCACATCCGTCTCGGCCTCGATGGCCTCGGAGGCCGCCGAGTCGAAGGCACCCACCGCCCCGCGCTTCGCGGCGGACATGGCCTTGCGCGCGGCGCTGAAGAGGCCGCTGTCGCCCTCCGCCGCTGTGCGGGCCAGGCTGGGCTCGTCGTCCGGATCCGCGACGTCGTCGTCGGCCATGTCGACCGGCATCGGCGGCGCCGGGGCGGCGGGCCGGTTCGAGGGCACCGGCGGCCGCGACTCGCGGGTGGAGTCCGCGGGCGGGATCTCCGGCGGGGGCATCCCCACCGTCGGCTCCGGCTCCACCGGCTCCGGCTCCAGGGGCCGGGCGCCCTGCACGCCGCTGCGGTTCAGGGTGATGTGCGCGCCGCACCGGGTGCACGCCACGACGATGCCGTCGGTGGGCACCTGATCATCGGGGAACGCGTGCGGGGCGCTGCAGGCGGGGCAGTTGAACTCCATGGGGGCTCCTCGTCTGGCTCGGGGCGTCTCAATCTCGCACCGGCCCCGGAGGGTGTCAACGCGGGTCCACCCGCCACGAGCCATCCTTCAGCGGCGTCACCCGGGGAGGCCGGCCGGTGGCCTCGAAGGCCAGGTAGCCCGGCCGCAGCAGATCCCAGAAGCCAGCAAGATCAGCATCTTGGGTGGCGAGGGTGGCCAGCTTCGCCTGGCAGTCCGGCTGGTCGAGGCGGCAGGGAAACACGTGCACCGGGATGTGGCTCTGGCCCGCGCTGCGCGCCTCGACTGCAGCCACGTACAGCGCCTCCATGGGATCATCCTGCAGCGGCAGGCAGCCGATGGTCACACATCGCCCGTGCACGAAGATGTCCCCGCCGGGCGAGACCCCCCGCGGCGTCCGGGCCCGATCGGCGATGGTCGGGTAGTCCAGCCCCAGCGACAGGTGGTAGCTGCTCTGCGGGTTGAAGCGATCGATGGTGAAGAACCCCTCCGGCACCTGGTAGTCGCCCACGCGCCGCTTCGGGCCCAGCACCCCGCTCTGCGCGCAGACGGGGAAGCTGCGCACCTTCACGTAGCGCCGCTTCGCGTCGGGCGGGGCGGCCCACAGCTCCACGACGGCGTCGGCCTTGAAGGCGCGCAGGAAGATGGCGCGAGGGGGCCAGGCCGCGCCCGCGGCCCGGAAGGCCGCCTCCACCTCGGCGCCGTGGCGCTGGTAGGCGGCCGCGACCCGGGGCTTCGCCTTCTGGGTGGTCTTGAAGTCGCCCGCGCAGGCGAGGGCGGGGAGCAGGAGGACGGCGACGATGATGATGCGCATGGGCACTCCCCTACGGCTGGCGACCGGGATGGATCCATCTTCGCGCAGTTCGGCGTAGCCTGCTGCCCATGGACGCCCTGCACGAGGTCGTGCCCGAGGTCGCGCGCCGCCTGCCCCGGCTGACGCTGGGCGAGTGGCCCACCCCGGTGGAGCCCCTCGCCGCGCCCGGCGAGGTGTGGGTCAAGCGGGAGGACCTGAGCTCGCCGCACTACGGCGGCAACAAGGTGCGGTGCCTGGAGCCGGTGCTGGGCGCCCTGCGGGCGGCGGGTCGTGATCACGTCTTCGCGACGGGCGCCTACGGCTCCAACCAGGCGCTCGCCCATGTCGTCCACGGGCAGCGCCATGGGTTCACCTGCGGCGCCCTGCTCTTTCCCCAGCCCGCCAGCCCCACCGCCAGCGCCAACCTGCGGGCCCTCGCGGGCCTGGGGCCCACCCTGCACCTGCCGCGCTCCATCCTCTCTTTTCCCTGGGATTACTGGCAGTTGCGGCGCACCGGGGTGGCGGTGGTGCCGCCCGGGGCGGCGACGCCGGCGGGCGCCCTGGGCCACCTGGCCGCCGCCCTCGAGGTGGCCCTGGCCGTCGACGCCGGGGACATCCCGCGGCCGCGCCACGTCGTGCTGCCCGTGGGCAGCACCTGCACCACCGCGGGCCTCATGCTCGGCTTCGCCCTCGCCGCCGCCCGGGGCCTGGGGCCCCCGCCCCACCTGCTGGCGGTGCGCGTGACCCCCTGGCCCATCACGGCGCCCTGGCGCATCCGCCGGCTGGCGAGGCGCGCCGCCGCGCTGCTGGCCTCCCTCGGTGGCCCGGTGGTGGAGCCCGCCGCGGTCGAGGTGACGGGCGCCTTCCTGGGCCGGGGCTACGGCCACGCCACCGAAGCCGGCCGCGCCGCCAAGGCGACGTTCGCCGCCCTGGGCGGCCCCGTGCTCGACACCACCTACTCGGCCAAGGCCGCCGCGTGCCTGCTCGCCCGCGACCTGGACGGCCCGACCCTCTTCTGGTCGACGAAGAGCAAGGCGCTCCCGCCCGCCGGCGACATCCGCGGGCTGCCGCCTCGGATCCAGGCCTGGATCGCCCAGGGCGAGGCGCGCTAGCGCGCGACGATGCGCACCCGGTCCGCGGCGTCGGTGTGGGGCACCGCCACCTCGATGAGGTGCTCCCCCGGCACCAGCGGCCACCGCGTCTGGTAGGGCGGGCCGACCAGGGCCACGGGCATCCCATCCACCGACCAGAGCACCTGCGGCACCGGGGGATCCACGGCCACCGAGAGGGCCACGGTGCCCAGGGCCTCCGGCGACTCGGGGTTGCGCAGCAGCTCCGCGCCCTCCTGGGGGCTGAGGATGCGGACGCTCAGGGCGCGCCCCTGGCGCAGCGTCGCGGCGCCGTCGACGGGCTCGCGGGTCGGCGGGCGTCGCAGCCCGGCGCGCTCCATCCAGGCGGCGTAGCGGCCGGGCAGATCCACGAAGATGCGGCGCTCGCGCAGGGCGGCCGGCGTGTCCACCGTCGCCGGAGCGCCGGTGCGGGCGTCCAGATCGAGGGCGACGTGCTGATCGCAGGGGCTCCGCGGCGGCGAGCCCGCGGGCCTCCACACCGAGGCCACCCGGTCGCAGGCGGGGGTCGGCGCCCCCCCGGAGAGGGCGCAGACCGCCTCGGCGTGCCAGCCCTCGGGCGGGGGAAAGCCTACGTCGGCCAGGCCCAGGTGGGCGTCGGGGTGCAGGTGGCGCAGCAGCTCCACGGCCAGCCGGGCCGCCGCCTTGTAGCCGCTGACCCGCTTCATCGGCTGCCAGTCCGGGCGCCCCACCCACGCCACCACGAGGTAGCGCGGCGTCCACGCCACCGTCCAGGCGTCCCGCCAGCCCACGGACGTGCCCGTCTTGAGGGCCACGGGGAAGGGCAGCTCCCCATGCCCCAGCCGCGGGAAGGTCGGCAGCCGCGCCTGGGGATCGGCCAGGAACCCCTGGATCTGCCTGGTGATTTCAGGCGGGAAGATGACCTCGCCGGCCACCTCCGGGGCGTCCATGCGCCACCGCAGCGGGGCGAAGCGGCCATCCCGCGCCAGCACGGCGGTGGCGGCGGCCAGATCGATCATCCGCACCGGCAGGGCGCCCAGGCCGATGCCCAGGCCGTAGGCGTCGGCCGCGGCGGCGTCGGCGTGCAGGCCCAGCCGGCGAAAGAGGCCGTGGACGCGCTCGACGCCCAGCCGCTCCACCAGGGCGACCACCGGCACGTTGCGGGAGTTGCCCAGCGCGGCCGCGGGCAGCAGGGGGCCGAGGAAGCGGCCATCGGCGTTGCCGATGCCATCGTGGGCGCGCTGCAGGTCGTCGACGGGCGTGGCCGCGTCGATGAGGCCCTCCTGCAGGGCGAGGGCGTAGATGAGCGGCTTGAGGGTGCTGCCGGGGGAGCGGCGCACGCGGGTGTAGTCCAGGGCGCCATCGCGGCTCGCGAAGCCGGCCGAGCCCACCGCCGCCCGGACGCCCAGATCGGCCAGATCGACGACCAGGGCGGCGGCGTTCTGGGCGCCGTCGTCGGCGAAGTCGGCCACCGTCTGGGCGACCGCCGCCGCGGCGAAGCGCTGGAGGCCCACCTCGAGGGTGCTGCGGAGGCGAGGTCCGCCCTCCGCCGGCGCGGCGAAGAGGGCGTGGAGGGCCGAGGGCTCGCGGGCCGGCCGCGGCCGGATCTGCAGGCGGCCCAGCGACGTGAGCGCGTCGGCGCGCTCGGCGGCCGTCAGCACGCCCTGGGCCTCCAGCGCCTCCAGGATGCGCGCCGCCCGCGTCCGCGCCCGCCCCCGGCCTCGCTCGGTGTAGGGGTTCATGAGGCCCGGCGCCTGGGGGATGGCCGACAGGAAGGCGATCTCGGCCCAGCTCAGATCCGCGGCCGGCTTGTCGAAGTACCAGCGAGCCGCGAAGGCGATGCCATGCACCTCGTTGCCATAGGGCGCGAGCCGCAGGTAGTGCTCGAGCACGGCGCGGCGCCCGTTGCGGGCCACGAGGGCCACGGCGGTGGCCGCCTCGGTGATCTTCGCCGTCCAGGAGCGCTCCGCCGGTCGCTGCATCCGGGCCACTTGCATCGCCAGCGTCGAGGCCCCCGACACCCGGCGCCCCGAGCGCAGGTTCTGCGAGGCCGCGCGCGCGATGGCGGCGACGTCGACCCCCGGGTGATCCCAGAACCGGCGATCCTCGATGGCGATGAGCGCCGCCTCGACCCGCCAGAGGCGACCCTCGACGGGCCAGAAGCCCAGCCGGCCGTCCTCCCCGCCCGGCACCACCCCCAGGAACGCCCCGTCCCGGTCGGTGATCCAGCGGCTGGGGGCCGGCGCCTCGAGCGCCGAGCGCGACGCCCCGATGCCCGCGAGCACGATGAAGAGGACGCCCGCGACGGCGAGACCGCGGAGGGCGAGACGGCGGAGGCGGGGGAAGCGAGCCATGCGGAGGGCAGCAACCGGGCGGCCCCGTCAGAAAGTCCGGCTCAGCCCTCGGCGCGTGCGCTGGGCCGGGCCTGGCCGCGGGCCGCGGCGCGGACGCGGGTGCTGATGTACTGACCCGACACGCCGGCCACCACCAGGAAGCCCAGCACCAGCCCCACCTCGAGGCCAGCCACGCCCATGAACGCGAGCAGCATCAGCAGGGCGGCCTGCACGTCCCGGCCCGCCAGGAACGCGAAGCGGGCACAGAACCGCTGGAACGCCCCCTCATCGTCGTCGCGGAAGCGCCAGTCGAGGGCCCGGTGGCTGCCCAGGCCCAGGGCCCGCAGCGCGAAGTACAGGTTGCCGCAGAGCAGCAGACCCGCCCCCACGGTGGCGAGCGAGATCACCAGCCAGACCGGATCCCCCGTCAGCCGGGTCACGCCCAGGCCCACCGCCACCTGGAAAGCCAGGTTCGCCACGTCATCGGTCACGGTGTCCAGCCAGGCGCCCCCATCGGAGTCCTGGAGGCGCAGGCGGGCCAGCTCCCCGTCGACCCCGCGCAGGACGGAGGCGAGCTGGTAGAGCAGGCCGCCCAGGGCCAGCGCCCACACCCCGGAGGCGGTGGCTACCAGAGTTGCCGCGGTCAGCCCGACGGCCAGGCAGGCCAGCGTCACGTGCAGCGGCTGGATGCGGGTGTTCATGAGGGCCGCGGTGATGGGCCGGCTGAGCTTGCGGTTCACGAGGCGGCTGACGGGGCCGTCGTCGTCGCGGGCCAGCAGGCCGAGGAGCACCTCCTCGCCGTGGACCTTCGTCTCCGGGGTGTCCACGTCCTGCCACCAGGCGTCGCCCACGTCGGCCACGCGGGCCTTGCCGGTGGACGCCAGGGCCTGCACGCCGTCGCTCAGGGACACATCGCCGCGCTTCGCGAAGACCGCCTCCAGGTGCTCGAAGAGCACCTCGGCGCAGCGGAAGACGCCGGTGTCGACCGCATCGAAGTGCGGGATTTCCTTGCCGATCTCGGCGATCGTGTTGCGCGGACCGACGCGCACCTTGGTGGCGTCATCCATGTCGAAGATGGTCGACAGCTTGTAGTCCACCGCCAGCACCAGGCCGTCACGCGCCGGCTCCCCCTGGAGAGTGCGGTACACCGCCCGATCGACGATGTGGTCCGACATCATCAGGAAGAACTCGCCGCGGATGTGCGGGCGGGCCTTGAGGACGCTCACCCCGTTCTTCAGGCGGAAGTCGGCGTTGTGGACGAAGACCAGCTCCAGGTGGGCCAGATCGGGATCGCTCTGGGCGGCCGCCTCCACCTCGTCACCCTGGCAGCCCACCACGATGACGAAGCGCTCCACGCCCTCCCGCGAGGCCGTGAGGAGCGTCCGCTTGAGGAGGGTGATGCCGCCGCAGCGCACCAGCGGCTTGGGCGTCGCCTTCGACTCGCCGCGCAGGCGGGAGCCGAGCCCCGCCGCCAGAATCACCGCCTGATTGATCGTGCCCATGGAGAGCTCCTGTCGGGCCGGGGTGGAGCAGCCGTACTCCAGTCGAGGTGGGGGTGGAGGAGAAGTGCTCCACCCATCGCGCCGGAAGTGGCCGTTCCGGGGGGTCAGCCCGCGAACCGGTTGTCGGGCCGGGGCCTTGGGCAAGCCCCGTGCCAGGGGTGCGCAGGGTGGGCAGATGTGGGTAGAGTGTCAAGTCGTTGCCACCCGAACGTCGCGCGCCTCCGC
>JAWKQS010000001.1:0-583627 GCA_041389985.1 bacterium | reverse complement strand
CGGCGTCGGGGACCCGGGTGGCGTCCAGGCCGGCGACCACGGCCCCGGCGCCGAGGCCAGCGAGCGTGAAGGCCGCGAGGATCGCCCCCCGGGCCGGCCGCGGCGCCGCGCTCACTGCGGGGGCTCGCCTTCGGGCACGAGCTGGAAGACGTACTCCCGGTTGGCCATGAAGCTCACCGTCACCCGCAGGTCGTGGTAGCCGGGCTTCTTCAGCACCAGGTCGCGCGTCATCATGTTCTCGGGCTGCAGCATCAAGATCGGCGTCGTGCCCAGGGGCGTCTCGAGGTCATGGGGTGAGTAGATGGTCGCCTCGCCGGGTTCGCTCTTGAGGTGGAGCTGGACGGCGACGGCGGGCAGCGGCGGGGGCGGCGCGGCGTCGGGCGCCGGCGGCGCCGCGTCGGGCACCAGCGCGTCCACCGGGCCCAGATCGACGCCGAGGTCGGCCACCGGGGGGGCATGGCGGGTCAGGGCGATGATCAGCGCGATCGCGAGGACGGCGACGCCGGCGACGATGGCGGCGGCCGGCAGGCGGCGCCTGGCGACGGGGTGCGGAGCCGTCGGCTCGGCCTCCGGCCGGGGCCCCAGCCGCTCGTAGCGACCGGGCCGGATGCCCGAAGCCGAGAGGGAGAGCGGGTTGTCTTCCAGCCGCTCCGGCTCGGGTCGGGGCCGCTCGGGTGGGCGACGCCCCGGGGCCGGCAAGCCCTCGGCGGGCGGCGGGATCAGCGCCGGGCGGTCGCTCAGGCGTGCGAGGGAGCCGCCCAGGGGTGCGTCCAGCGAGGCGTCCAGCTCGGGATCGGGGGCGATGGACACGCTGCGCCGCCCCCGGATCGCGGGCGCGGGCCCGAGCGCCACGGCCCCCAGCGCCGCCAGCACCTCCTCGGCCGTCTGGAACCGGGCCTGGGGCGCCTTGGCGATCATGCGGAAGATGATGCTCTGCAGCTCCGGGTTGACGTCCGGTCGGCGGCGATCGATGGGGACGGGCTCTTCCTGGATGTGCCGCAGGACCACCTCGATGGGGGTCGGGCCGTGGAAGGGGGGCTCCCCCACCAGCATCTCGTAGGCCACGATGCCCAGCGCGTAGAAGTCGGTGGTCGGGTCGGGCGCCGACTGCCCCTGGGCCTGCTCGGGCGCCATGTACTCGGGGGTGCCGAACACCACCCCCGCCCGGGTCAGCGGCGTGCCGCCGCCCTGCTGCTTCACGATGCCCAGATCCATGATGGTGATGTGGCGGTCGGGCCCCACCATGATGTTCGAGGGCTTGATGTCGCGGTGCACGAGCCCGCGGCGGTGGGCATGACCGAGGCCCCGGGCCACCTCGGTGAGGACGTGGACCACGGCGTGCTCGTCGAAGAACGGCCCGCCGCGATCCCGCATCACCTTCAGCTCGTCGGCAACCGTGCGCCCCTCCAGGTACTTCATCGCGAAGTAGTAGCAGCGCTCGTGCTGGCCAATGGCGTAGACGGGGACGATGTTGGGGTGATCGAGGGACGCCAGCGCGCGCGCCTCCCGCTTGAAGCGGGCCACGACGTCGGGGTTGGCGTTGAAGTGCTCGGGCAGGACCTTGATGGCCACCTTGCGGTTCAGCGTGACGTCGTGGCCGCGATAGACCACCCCCATGCCGCCGCGCTCGATCTCGGTGAGGATCTCGTACTTGCCCTCGATGACGGTGCCGGGCTCGACCGGGGTCGGGTAGCCGTCCAGATCGTCGGTGGGCGCGACGGCCAGGCTGGCCCCGCAGCGGTCGCAGAACGACAGCGAGTCCGCGTTGTCCTGGCCGCAATCCGGGCACGTCAGCATGCAGGCATCCCCGTCAACCGCCCGCCAAATCCTTGAAAACAAAGGAATTGTCGGAAAAATGACCCCCTCGTCGAGTATAGGTGCACCCCAGCGCAGCCGCAAGGAATCTGCACTCCGGTTCGCCGCTGGACTTCGCTGGCCCACTGGTCGACTCTGGAGTCGACGCTGGCGTCGATGCTGGCGTCGACGCTGGGATCGACTCCAGGAGCGGGTCGCGTTGGGGGGTCACCGTGCTGCTGCTCATCTGCGTCTTGAAGGACTACCGACGGGTCGAGGACCTGTTGCTCGGCTTCGTGGGCCTGGGCATCGCAGGCGCGACGGTGGTGGAAGGCCGCGGCATGGGCCAGATTCTCAGCGACGAGCACCCCCTCTTCGTGTCCATCCGGGGTCTGTTCCCCGGCTCCCTGCGCGACTCCCATGTGGTGTTCTCGGTGACGGACGAGGCGCGGGCCCAGGCGGGCATGGCGCTGTTCGAGCAGATCGCCGGGGACGCGCGCCAGCCCGGCACCGGCATCGCGTTCACGGTGCCGGTCAACGCGGCCGTGGGGCTGGCGCGCGAGATCGAGTAGCCTCGCGGTCGCCGGCGCCAGCCGCTACCATCGGCGCCTTCGAGCGGCGGGCGCCACACGCCCGAGGAGTTCATGGTGGAGCGTGCCCCCGAGGATGCCGGCCGGATGCGGATCGGCTTCTACCTGTTCACGGCCCTCGCGGCCGCAGGCGTGTATGTCTCCGAGCTGCTGGTGGCGACCCACGTCCAGGCGGTCTACGCCAACGGCGGGGACACCGGCATCTGCGCCCCCCTGGGCGGGGGCTGCTCCGACGCGGCCCGCAGCGCCCTCTCGAGCCTGGGTGGCCTGCCCATCGCGGTGCTGGGCGAGGCCTTCTACATCGTGCTCTTCATCATCGCCGGGCTGCGGCGCTTCGCGCCGGGCAAGGTGCGCGGGCTGGGGGACGTGGTCTTCTTCTCCACGCTGCTCGGGGTGCTGTACTCGGCCTTCCTGGGCATCGCCAGCAAGGTGGTGCTGGGCAAGCTCTGCTCGCAGTGCATGCTGCTCTACGGGGTCAACACGGCGCTCTTCGCCACGGCCTGGTGGACGCAGGCTGATCCGGCCAAGGTCGTTTTCTCTCGTGTTTTCAAGGTCTTCACCACCGGCGCGCTCTGGGTCGCCGTCGCCCTCATGGGCGTGGCGACCCTCGCGACCCAGGCGGCGTACTCGGCCCGCGCCAAGGAGGCACACGCCCGGTACGTCGCCATCCAGGAGCAGCTCGGCGGCCCCCCGAAGCACGTCGACGTCACCCCCGGCGACGCCCCCGGGCGCGGCCCGGCCAACGCGCCGGTGGTGGTGGTCGAGTTCAGTGACTTCGAGTGCCCCTTCTGCTCCCGCCTGGCGGCGGGCTTCAAGGAGGCCGCCGCCGCGCGGCCGGATCTGTTCCGCTACCACTTCAAGCACTACCCCATGGACAACGCCTGCAACCCCAACATCGGGCGCAAGTTCCACGAGGACGCCTGCCGCGCCGCGGTGGCGTCGGTCTGCGCCGAGCAGCAGGGCAAGTTCTGGGAGATGCACGACCTGCTCTTCGAGAACCGCACGAAGCTCGGCCCCGACGACCTTTTCGGCTACGCCGAGAAGCTGGGCCTGGACATGGAGCGCTTCCGCGTCTGCGTGGACGAGCCGGCGACGGTCGCGCGCATCCGCAAGGACATCGACGAGGGCCGCGCCCTGGGAGTGGGCGGGACGCCGACGTTCTTCATCAACGGCTGGCAGGTGATGGGGGCCAAGAAGGCCGACGACCTGATCGGCCTGTTCGAGCAGGCCCGCCGGGACGCCGAGAAGAAGAAGTAGTCGCCGGGGGGCCGGCTCAGGCGCTGGGGTCGCGCCGCAGGCGGCCGAGCTCGGCTTCGAGGCTGGCGAGGCGGGCTTCCAGGCCGGCGATGTGCTGATCCCGGGCCTTGAGCGTCTCTTCCGCCGCCACCCGCATGGCGCCGCGGGCCGTGCGGCAGAGCTGGCGCGCCAGCCCGGTGTGCTCGCCCAGGAACCGGCGCCACTCGTCGACCACGAGGCGGGCGGGCCCCTCGCCGAGGCCATCGAGGCCGCGAAGCCAGGGAACGGAGCGGGGAGCGTCACTCCCCTGTCGGCGCTGATCGTCGTTCACGGGTCCTCCGAGCGGCGGCAGTTTGACCCAAACGGCCCCGCGGATCCAGTGTGTCGCCCCGCGCCGGCCTGACCGGCGGACTTCCTGTGCTGGGAGCGATGCGGTGAACCAGGCCCTTTTGTCCCGTCTGGCCGGCGTGCGCGCCTGCCTCTTCGACATGGATGGCACGCTGTACGTGGGCCCGCGGGCGATGGAGGGGGCCGTCGAGCTGCTGGCCGCCGTCCGGCCCCACCCGCACCTGGTGCTGACCAACAACTCCTCGAAGTCGCGGGATGTCTACCGCGATCGGCTGGCGAGCCTGGGCATGCAGGTGGCGCTGGATCAGGTGCTCACGTCGGGGGAGGCGAGCGCCGACTGGCTCTTCCACCATACCGCCCTGCGGCGGCCGTTCGTGCTGGGCACGCCCGCGCTGGTGGAGGCCTGCGAGCGGGCCGGCCTGACCCCGGTCGGCTACGACCAGGATCCCGACTGCGTGCTGCTGGGCTTCGACACCACGCTGACCTACGCCCGGCTGGCCGATGCCTGCCTGCTGGTGGCGGCGGGCCTGCCCTACTACGCCACCCACGCCGACCGCACCTGCATCGATCCCCGGGGCCTGCTGCCGGACGCGGGGGGCATGATCGCGGCGGTCGAGGTGACGACCGGCAAGCGGCCAACGGTGCTGGGCAAGCCCGAAAAGAGCATGTGTGACGCGGGCTTGCGGCGCCTGGGCGCGACGGCGGCCGAGACCCTCATCCTGGGGGATCAGCTCGACACCGACATGACGCTCGGGCTGCGCCATGGCCTGCTGGCGGTGCTGACGCTGACCGGTGAGGTGACCCCGGCGCACCTGGCCGCCAGCGCGGTGCGCCCCGATGTGGTCGTCGCCCACCCGGGGGAGCTGCTGGCGATGCTGCGGGCGGCGGGGGCCCCGGTGGTCGGATGACGGTGGCCCACGGGCGGGGAATCGGGTAGGAACTGCGCCCATGCCGCACTTCGCCACCGACATCCGCACCGTCCCCAACATGCTGACGCTGGGCCGCATCGGCCTGCTCGCGGTGGGGGTGATCTGCTACTTCCAGGGCTACATTGGCACCGGGCTGGTCTTCGGCGCGCTGGCCGGCGTGACCGACTACCTGGACGGCAGCATCGCCCGCCGCACCGGGCAGGTGACGTACCTGGGGGCCATCCTCGACCAGTTCTCCGACCTGATGCTGGAGGCCACCTTGCTGCTCCTGCTGGTGGAGCACCCCCTGGGGCCGCCGCCGTGGGTGCTGCTGGTCTATCTCTTCCGCGAGTTCTGGGCCACGACCATCCGGCGGTTCATGGCGGCCCATGGCATCGACATCAAGAGCAGCTTCCTGGGGAAGCTGAAGACCAACTTCATCGGGTGGGGGTTCGTGCCCTGGTTCGTCTACGTGACGGACTTCATCCCCGTGCTCTCGCTGCCGGCTCACATCCTGGGGATGGTGGGGCTCTACGGCGGCCTGGCCATCGGCTACGCCAGCGGGTGGCAGTACACCCGCCAGTTCGTGGCGGGCTACGACCAGCTCAAGTCCACCTGATCGCTGCGAACTTCCGGCGGCTCAGGGGCAGCCGGGGGCGCCAGCACAGCCCGGATCCAGGCAGTCGATGAAGCTGTCGCCGTCGTTGTCCTGGCCGTCGGCGCACAGGGCGCCGCGCTCGCAGTTGGCCGACTGCTGGCAGCCCGCGTCGCGGCAGTCGATGTTGCCGTCGGCGTCGTTGTCGAGGCCGTCCAGGCAGAGCGGGCCCGCTTCGCCGGGGAGATCGGGGCCCGGGACGCCCCCACCGCCCATGGCCGGCGGGTCGGGCGGGCCCTCGAAGAGGTGGCAGTCCGGGGGGTCGCCAGCGTTCGTGATGCACCGCCCGTCGTCCTCGCGCAGCGGGCAGATGGTGTCGACGGACAGGGTGGCCTCGGCGGCGTCCAGATCCGCGGTTTCATTCTCGAATCCGCTGCCGCAGAGGTTGGCCCCCGTGAAGTTCACGGCCTCGAAGACGGCGGGCAGCCCGAGGGCGTCCGTCAGATCGGCGCGCACGAAGCTGGTCGCGTTCAGGGTGCTGCCGTGCAGCGAGGCGCCGCGCAGGCGGGCGCCCGAGAAGTTCGCCCGCCGCAGGTTGGCCGAGACCAGGGAGGCGCCGTCGAGGATGGCCCCCGGTGCGTCGGCCTGATCCAGGTTGGCGTTGGCCAGCGCCGCGCGGGTGAAGTCGGTGCCCACCAGGCGGGCCTGGGTGAGGTTGGCCGACGACAGGTTCGCCCGGGTGAGGTTGGCCCCCGCGAGATCCGCCAGGCGCATGGACGTCCCCGCGCCCACCCGCGGCTCCAGGCGGGCATCGACCAGGCTCGCGTCGGTGAGGACCACCTCGTTGAGGATGGCGTCGCGCAGGTCGGCGGCCGTGAGCAGCGCGCCGTCGAGGCGCGCCCGGGTGAGGTTGGCGGCCTCCAGGCGGACGTTGGCCATGCGGGCGCGCAGGAAGCGGGCGTCGAGCAGGTTGGCGCGCTCCAGCCGGGCACTCGTGAAGTCGGTGTCGGGCTGGGACAGGGCCTGCATCGCGGCGTCGCGCAGGTCGGCCCGGGTGAAGATGACGCCGGTGAGCTGGGCGCCGGTGAGCCGGGCGAAGCGCAGGCCCGCGGCGGTGAAGTTCACGGTGTCCAGGGTGGCGCCGCCCAGGTTCACGTCCCCCAGCACGGCCGGCCGATCGGACTCCGAGAAGTCGACCCGGCGCAGCAGGGCCCCCTGCATGTCCGCCACGGCGTCGAGCTGGGCGCCGCGCAGATCGGCGTCCACCAGCCGCGCGCAGGCCAGGTTCGCGGGCGGGTTGGAGCGCATGAGCGCGATGAGGGTGGCCTGCCGGTAGACGCCCTGGCCGTCGGCGCCGGACCGCGGGAAGGGCATGTCGCGGTTGGTGCTGGCGCCGCCCAGCAGCGCGCCCTCGAAGTCGGCCTGGCAGTAGTTCACGCCGGCCAGCTCGGCCTGGTCGAAGCGGGCCCCGCGCAGGTTGGCGCCCCGCAGGATCAGGGGGTTGTCGGGCGAGGCCGTCCGGCCCACCAGCGTGGCCCCGGACAGGTCGGCGCCGGTCAGGTCGGCGCCGTCGAGCTGGCCTGCCCCAAGGGGGTCGGCGGCGCCGAGGCGCGCGTTGCGGAAGTCGCCGGCCTGCATGATGGCCGTGCGCAGATCGGCGCCGACGAGCCGGGCGCCGCTGAACCGGGCCGCGTCGAGGCGGACGGCGCTGAGGTTGGCGCCGCTGAGGTCGGCGTCGGTGAAGAGGGCCCCGTCCAGGCGGGCGGTGCGCAGATCGATGCCGCCCGTGAGGCGCGCGCCCGTCAGCGTCGCGCCGCGCAGGTCGCAGGTGCCCATGAGCGCGCGGTCGAAGCCGACGCCCGAAAGGTTCAGGCCCCGCAGATCCACGCCCGTGAGGTCGGTGGCGCGGGTGCTGAACGAGAGGTCGGCGCTGGTGAAGATGGCCTGGGCCACCACCGCGGGCTCGCAGACGACGCCGGCGACATAGCCGCGGCACAGGCTGTCGTCGCGGCAGCAGCCGAGCAGGGCGCCGTTGAGGCGCGCGCTGGTGAGCGTCGCCTGGCGCAGGTTGGCGTTGCGCAGATCGGCGAGGCTGAGGTTGGCCTCCGTCAGGTTGGCGTTGGCGAGGTTCGCGCTGGTGAAGACGCCCCGGGCCACCTGGGCCCGCAGCAGGCGGACGCCGCTGAGATCGCCCCGCGCCACCGACAGGCCGTCCGCCCGCACCCGCTCCATGTCCGCCCCGGCCAGGATGGTGACCGGCGCCACGTCGGGTGCCACGCAGAAGCCGCGCACGCAGCGGTGGACGTCGTCGCACCCCGTCCCGTCCGCGCAGAAGCCCGTGCCGCCGAACGCATCCGTCAGGTCGCCGCCCACCAGGGACACGTCCCGCACGCGCGTGTCGGTGAGGTTGGTGCGCACCATCTTCACGCCCGGGGCGATGGCCACCGAGCCGGTGTTGGGGTCGTTGAGCGTCGCCCGGGACAGGTCGGCGTCGGTGAAGTCAGCGTCGGTCAGATCAGCGCCGCCGAGCCGCGCCTGCTTGAGCGAGCAGCGCACGAACAGGGTGTTGCGGAAGATACGGCCCCGCAGATCGGCGCCGTCCAGGTTGGCCCCGCTGAGCAGCGCCCCCGAGGCGTCGAAGTTGGCGGTGCCCCGGATGATGGCGATGAGGCGCGCCTGGCTGTACCGGCCATCCGGGCCGGTGCCCGCCCGGACCCAGCCCGGCAGATTCCCCAATACTCTTGAGAGGTTGGCGCCCTCGAAGTTCGCGTGGGTCAGATCGGCCCCGGTCAGGTCGGCCCCGTCCAGGTTGGCCCCCGAGAAGTTCGTCCCGGCGAGCTGGGCGCCCCGCAGATCCGCCCCGGTGAGGTTGGCCCCCGAGAGGTTGGCGCCGGTGAGATCGAGCCCGCGCAGGTCGGCGCCGCGCAGATCGATGCCCGACAGGTCCGCCCCGGGGCCGAGGGCCCGGTTGGGGCCGAAGAGCTGGCAGTTGCTCAGGCGCTCCGCCGTCACCAGGCAGTCGCCGTTGGCGTCCTTGGGCGGGCAGACGGTGTCGGGGCTGATGGTGACGCCCTCCCACTCCTCGGGCGGGTTGAAGGTGCCCCAGCGCACCCCGCAGAGGTTCGCCCCCGAGAAGTCGGCCCCGCGCACGTCGCCCGGCTCGCCGAGGGCGTCGAGGAACCGCACGCCCGTCAGGTCGGTGTTGTTGAAGTCGACGCCGTGCAGGCTGGCCCCGGCCAGCAGCGACCCGCTCAGGTTGGCCTCGGTGAAGACGGTGTTGACCAGCCGCGCGGCGGCGAAGTTGCCGCCCGCCGCCGACGCGAGGTCGAAGCTGGCGCCGCCCAGATCGGCGTTGGCGAGCACCACCTGGTTGAGGGTGGCGCGGCTGCCCAGGGCGTCGGTCATGACCGCCCCCGTCATCTCGGTGCCCACCAGGATGGCGCTCTGCAGGCGCGTCGTGACCATGGAGACGCCGGTGGCGATGGCCGCCGTGAAGTCGGCCTCCCGCAGGTCGGCGCCGTCGAAGTTCGCCCCCCGCAGATCGGCCTCCCGGAAGCTCGCCCCGACCAGCACCACCTCGGCCAGGTTGGCCTCCGTCAGGATGGCCTCGGTGAAGTTCGCCCCGGTGAGATCGGTCCCCGGCGCCGCCTGCACCCGGGTGAGGTTGGCCTCGAAGAAGTTGGCGCCCGGCGCCCGGCCCAGGATGGCCCCGGTGAGGTTGGCCCCCGTGAAGTCTGCCCGGGAGAGGTCTTCCGCCGAGAGATCACGGCCGGCCAGGTTCACCCCGCGCAGGTTGGCGTCGGGCCCCAGGGGTGGCGTGCCGAAGAGGCGGCACGTCAGCGCCATGCCCGTGCCGGCCGTGGCCGCCGTGATGGGACACTCGCCGATCTCGTTCTTGGGCGGGCAGATGGTGGCCGCGCTGAGCACCGCGCCGTTCCAGTTGGCGCGGTCGTCGAACTCGCCCCACCGCACCCCGCAGAGGTTGGCCCCCTCCAGGTTCACCCCCCGGAAGTCCACCGGCCGCCCCGTCGCGTTCTTGAGGCTCGCCCCCGAGAGGTTCGTATTGCGCAGGATGGTCCGCTCCAGGGCCGCCTCCTCCAGGTTGGCCCCGGTCAGCGCCGCCGCCGTCAGATCCGTGCGCACGAGGGCCCCGCGGTTGAGCTGGGCGCCCACCATCGAGGCCCCGGTCGCGTTGGCGTCCGTCAGGTTGATCTGGGCCAGCTTGCCGTTGTCCAGCAGGGCGTCCGTCAGATCCGCCCCCCCGAGGGCCGCCGACACCATGTCCACGCCCCGCGCCTCGATGCGCGCCATGCGCGCGCCGTTGGCCACCGCGCCGGTGAGCTTGGCGCCGTTGAGGATGGCGCCCTCCATGTAGGTGCCGTTGAGGCGGGCGCCGGAGAGATCGGCCTCGGCGAGGGGCATGGCGTTCATCCGCGCCTCGTCGAGGATGGTCCCCACCAGGGTGGTGTTGTCGAGCCGGGCGTTGTCGAAGGTGGCGCGGCTCAGGTTGGCGCTGTCGAGCGTGACCCGGTTGGCCGTCACCCGGACGAACTTCGCGCCCACCATCTGGGCCCCGCGGAAGCTGCTCTCCTGGAGCACCGCCGCCGTCAGATCGACGCCAGTCATGCGGGTCGCGACCCCCTCCTTCACCTCGGCCACCACCTTCTCGAGGCGCGCGCGCTGGAGGTTGAGGTTGTCGGGGAGCTGGGCGCCGGAGAGATCGGCCTCGACCAGCCGCACGCAGTACAGCGTATCCGGCGCCCGCGGCCCCTGGAGTGTCTCGAGCAGCGTGGCCTGCCGCCAGGTGCCGTCGGCCCCCAGCCCGGTGGCGAGCCACGCCATCTCCGGGTTGATCTGGGTGTCGACCAGCCGCGCCTCCTGGAAGCTCCCCCGGCAGTAGTCGGCGTTGCGCAGATCCACCTCGCGCAGGAGCGCCTGGTTGAAGTTGGCCTCCGACAGATCGGCCGGCTGGGCCGGCGTGCCGAAGACGCCGCTGATGGTGGCCACGCTCAGATCGGCCCCCGGCATCTGCACCCCGTCCAGGATGGCCCCCTGGATCTGGGACCGCGCCAGGTTGGCGCCGTGCAGCTTCGTGTTGATGAGGCTCGCGCCGTCCAGCTTGGCCCCCGACAGATCGGAGCCGCGCAGCTCCAGCCCGTCGAGCAGCGTCCCCTGGAGCTGGACGTTCGACAGCACCGCCCCCGACAGGAACGCGTCGCGCAGATCCAGGCCCTGGAGGTTGCAGTCCGTCATGATTGCGCCGCGCAAGTCCGCGTGCTGAAAGACGGTTTCCGTCGCGCGGGCCCCGGTCATGACCACCCCGCGCATGTCCAGCTCGGCCATGTCGGTGCGGGCGTTGCGCTCGCCGGTGAGCACCGCGTTGGTCAGATCGACCCCGCGCATGACGGCGGGGCGGCAGCCGTCGGGCGCGGCGCGGACCGCCCCGCACCGCCCGATGTCGGTGCAGCACCCCAGGAAGGCCGAGCTGAGCAGCGCCCCGTTGAGGACGGCGCCCTCGAGCACCGCGCCGCGCATGTTGGCGCGCTGGAGCTCCGCCCCGCTGAGGTCGGCCCGGAAGAAGTCGACGCGCTGGAGGTTCTGGCCGGTCAGCAGCGCCCCCGCCAGGTTGGCCTCGGGGAAGCGGGTCGACGGCTGGATGATGGCGCGCCGCAGGTCGGTCCCGGGCAGGGACGCCCCCTCCAGCAGCGTCCCCACCAGCCGGGTGCTCACGAAGATGGTGGCGTCGTCGGCGGTGACCTGCACCAGCAGCGCCTCGTTCAGGTTCGCCGACGTCAGGTCCGCCGCCGTCAGATCCACGCCGGTCAGATCGGCCTTGGGGAAGTCGGCGCTCACCGCGATGGCCGTCGACAAGATGGCCCCGCCCAGCAGGAGCTGGGGCGGCGGCGCGGCCGTCTGGCACGTCGCCCCCGAGCGGCAGGGATGATCGAACCGGGTGCAGCCGCCCCGGGTGTCGGCGCAGAGGCTGTCGGAGGCCCAGGCGAACGTGAGATCCGCCCCGGTCATGTCGGCCTCGCGCAGATCGGCCCCCGTCAGGTTGGTGCCCCGCAGGCGCGCCCCTGCCAGGTTCAGGCCCTGGTCGTTCTCGGCGTCGTAGCCGGAGGCCCCGGTCAGATCGGCCTCGCTCAGGTTGGCCCCGGCAAGGTTGGAGCCCTGGAGGTTGGCCCCGTTGAGATCGGCGCCCGACAGGTTCGCGCGCTGCATGTCCTTGCCCGACAGATCCGTGCCGCGCAGATCCGCGCCCGGCAGGCCCGCGCCCGCCAGGTCCTGGAACTCGCCGCTCTTCACCTTGTCGGCCAGCACATCGGCCCGCACGCGGCCGCGCTCGTCCTTCGACGCCTCGACCCACGGGGGCAGCTCACCCTCGACGTTGCTGACGTCGGTCCCCTCCAGGTTCGCCCCGTCCAGGTTGGCGCCCTGCAGGTTCGCCCCGTCCAGGTTGGCGTTGGAGAGGTCCGCCCCCGACAGATCGGCGTTGGACAGGTTGGCCCCCGACAGGTTGGCCCGCCGCAGGTTGGCGTTGTGCAGGTTGGCCCCGGAGAGGTTCGCGTTGCTGAGATCCGCCCCCGAGAGATCCGCCCCCTCCAGGTTCGCCCCCCGCAGATCGGCGCCCCGCAGGTCGGCCCCCGCCAGGTTCACCCCCGGGAGCTGCGTGCCAGGCCCGATCATCCCCTGCATCGTCGGATCGTAGCCCTCGGGGAAGGTGGTCCCGCTGTCATACTGGGCCCCGGTGAGATCCTCGCCGGTCAGATCAGACGCCGACAGATCGCGCCCCCGCAGGTCGACACAGGCGCAAGGCACATCGGGGTTGGGCCACTCGCAGTCCTCGCGGACGTTCTCCTGGTTGCAGATCTGGCAGCGACCCTCCCCGGAGTCGCGGAACCCGTCGAAGCAGACGCACGTCAACGTCGCGATATCACAGGTAGAGTTGGCCCCGCAGTCCCGGTCGGTGCAGCCGAAGGTGGAGCAGACGTTGACCGGCTCCCCCTCCAGCGTCCGGCTCTCGAAGCACAGGGTGCCATCGGAGCAGGTCGAGCCCGCCTGCTCGCAGCGCTGCTTGCAGGTGCCCTCGCCCCCGGCCGGCAGCGCGCAGACGCCCTCGACGCACTCCTCCTGGGAGACGCACGGCTCGTTGATGCGGGCCTTGCGCTTGTCGCTGCCGCCGTCGTCCTCGCAAGCCGACGGCACCAGGGCGATGAGCAGCAGGAGCGCGAGGCTCGAGAGGCGCGCGAGCCGATTCATGGGGTCACCTCCAGGTGGCCGGGCCATTGTGCCACAATCGAAAGATCGAAGGCGCCGCGGCCGCGCGGGCGGGCGGATTCATGCGGGGATGACGCAATCGGGCCTGGGCCCATCAGTCCTCCGGCGGCGGGGCATCCTCGGGGGGCTTGATGGACGGGACGCGCGACCGCGAGGCCGTCGCCGCGCCCTCGTCCACCAGGGGCGCCAGCTCCTGCCCGGTCGTCGGATCGATGTCGCGCACCGGCACCAGGCGGCGCAGGTAGCTGCCTACCTGATCGTCCTGATCCAGCAGCGGCGCCAGCACCTTGTGCTGCATCTCACGGTCACCGTCGCGCCACCCGGGGAAGTGGGACACCACCGTCGCCACCAGCACCCGCAGCGAGGTCTGCAGCTCGGAGCGCTTCACGATGACGGTGTCGTAGCCCTTCCCCGACGTCCCCAGCTTGAGGGCCTTGTCCAGCTCCATGTGGGCCTCGCGCGCCGTGCGCACATGGTCCACCAGCTTCAGGCGCACCAGATCGTCGTGGAAGCGCTCCTCCAGCACCGCCAGGGCCGCCAGCGCCCGGCGAACCTGATCGCCCACCTCGGCGTTGATGAGGGCCAGCGGCCCCTCGGGGAAGACCACCTTCTCCACCCGATCGATGCCCTCCTGGGCCTCCGGCGAGTCGAGCAGGTGCCGGAGGCTCTCGAGCTGGCCGTGCAGACCGCTGAGCCGCGCGTCGGCCACCCCGTCCGCCTTCTGCACCGCCCGCAGGAAGCCCTCCTCGCCGCGGCGGGCCGCCAGCCACGCGCGCTCGAGGTTGTAGGCCTCCATCGCGTCCTGGTGGACGCGCTGGGCCAGGGATCGCAGATCGGCGTCCCCCTGGGACTTCAGCGTCGTGAGGATCTCGGCCGTGGCGAACGCGACCCGCCCCGGGGGCAGCACATGGATGTTGATCAGGTAGGCGACGACCTCGCTCGCCGACGCCGCGACCTGGTACTTGAAGCGGAACGACCGCCGATCGGCCGAGTCCAGCGCCATCTGCAGCAGGTGCGCCCGGGCCTCCTCGGCCCCCGACACCCCCAGCGACTTCACGGCCGAGGTGGTCAGGACCCGGATGAGCTCACGCCGCATCACCGCGTCGAGGCGCCAGTCCGCCGACAGCTTCTCCCAGTTCAGCGGATCGGTGCTCCAGATCAGATAGTCCAGCGCCAGATCGGCGTTCTTCGCGTTCGTCCGGTCGCGGACCATGTTGCCGAGCGCCAGGTAGGCCTGCTGGAGCAGCACCAGATCCTCGGCCAGCGCCAGCTCGGTGCCCCGCCCCTCGATGAACGAGCGCAGCCGCAGAAAGGCGTCGTCGGCGCCGATGTGGCCGATGGCGAGCAGCGCCGCGCCCCAGCACCCGCGCTGGTTGTCATCGCTGAGGATCTTCCAGATGGACGGCAGCATGGACTTGTCGAGGTTGCCGGTGTCGAGCTGCCGCCCCGCCGGTGGGCAGACGAAGTCTCGATCCGCGACGGCGCGCCTGCGCTGCGGCTCGCCGCCCCCGCAGGCCGCCAGCATGGCCACCACGCCTACCGCCAGCCACCCCGAGCTTGATCGGGTCACGCACGCACCTCCCAGCCAGCCATCGCGGCGGATCATCCCCCATTCCGGGCCGCGGTGCCAGTGCCCGTTCTCTCGGCGCATCACACCCCGACGCCCCGCCCCGCCTCAGAGACGCAGCACGAGCGCCGCCAGGATCCGCGTCATGGCATCCGTCGCCTGGGCGTGGTTGTGGAAGCTGGTGTAGGCCACCCGCCCCCCACCGGGGACCGGCTCGAACAGCACCATCAGCGGCCGCCCGTCCTCCGCCCGCACCAGGACCTGCACCCGCGGATCGTGGCGCAGGATGGGCACCCAGCCCCCCAGGTTGAAGATCACGTCCACCGCGTCGGCCCCGAGGGCGGTGGCCAGGAACGGGGCCTCGAGGCGACCTGCCACCGTCCCCGCCATGCCGCTGCCTGCCACCCCGCCGCCCCGCGGGCAGTCTTCGGGCTGAGTGTTGGCATCGGGGCAGCATCCCTGGCAGGCCCGCGGCGGCCGGGGGGGATCAGCCACGCAGGCCGGTGGGCAGTCGCCACAGACGCAGCAGGCGTCGGCCTCGGCGGCTGGCCGCGCGCGCAGCCCCAGCTCCACGAAGCCCGGCCACGCCTGCTGCACCAGATCGCCAGCAAGATCACTGGCATACACCGATCCGCCCTCGGCCACGAAGCGCCGCAGGTGCTCGATGGTCGCCTGCACCTCCGGGTTCGTGGCCCGAAAGTCGATGCCGCTCGCGCAGTTCACGAAGACGATGTCATACGCACCCAGGGCGGCCGGATCGGCGAGCAGCGCCCGCCCACCGCGGCTGTTGATGCCATCACCGCAGTACAGATCGTGCTCGAAGCCCAGGCTGCCGAGGATGAGCTGGATGCGATCGAAGTCGCCGGTGAGGACCGCCAGGCGCGCGGCCCTCGACTCGAGGCAGATCTTGTCGCTGATGCCGCCGCCGGCCGGCACGTTGACCCCGGCGATGATCTCCACCTCGAACGTCCCCAGGAAGCTGCCCGACTCGACGGTGATGGTGGCCGGCCCGGGGGCCAGGGCCGGGAACCGGAAGTGCCCGTCGCCATCGGCCCGGGTCTCGAAGACCTCCGCGCGGCCGTCACAGTCGCGGGAGGTGGCCACCACGCGGGCCTCGCCGATGGGCGTGCCGTCGGGGGCGCAGACGATGCCGGTGGTGCTGCCGGTGCGGCAGAGGCGGCCGGCGTCGTCGAGCCGGGCCGCGTCGGGGGGCTCGACCCGGGCGTCCTCGCGGATGACGACACCGTCCGGCAGGCCCGCCAGATCGACGAAGCGCGCATCGCCACCCGCGTCGGCGGCCGGCAGCGCGACGGGATCGGACTGGCAGGCGACCAGGGCGACCAGCGCCCAGAGGGCCAGGCCCCCGGCCCGCTCAGCCGGCCACGGACGGCGGGCTCTTGTCACCCAGGTGCTGCCTCTCGAGAGCCTCGTAGTAGTCGATCACCTGCCGGACGTAGGCGCGCTTCTCGAGGTAGGTCCCCGGCCAGAAGCTGCGCTTGAACCCATACACGATGATCGACTTGAGGTCGTGAGCGTCGAGATCCAGGTGCTGCACGGCCAGCATGAGCTCCCGGGTCACGGTGGTGTCGCTCACCGTGCGGTTGTCGGTGCAGATGGTCGTCGACAGGCGGTGCTGGCGCAGCAGGGCGAAGCTGTGCTGCGTCAGGCTCTCCATGCCCGGGTTCGTCTGCAGGTTGCTCGTCAGGCAGACCTCGAGGGTGATGCGGCGATCGGCGATGTACTGGGACAGCCGCTCCACGTACTCCTCGCGATCGCTGATGCTCGGATCGCGGATCGCCGCCGGATCGAGCAGGTACATGCCGTGCCCGATGCGGTCGGCGTGCAGCTCGGTGATCGCCTGGAAGATGCTCTCGGGGCCATAGGCCTCGCCCGCGTGCACCGTCTTCTTGAGGAAGTTGCGGTGGGCCATGCGGAAGGCGTCGGCGTGGTCGACGGCCGGGTAGCCCGACTCCTCGCCGGCCAGGTCGAAGCCCACCACCGGCAGCCCGTACTCGTCGCGGGCGATGAGCGCCGCCCGCGCCAGCTCCATCGACGCCATGGCGTAGATGGACTTGGGCGGGGTGTAGCGGTGGGCGCGGATGAGGTTGCGGTAGTACTCCGAGAAGTTGTCCCGGAACATCCGCATGGCGCAGACGATGATGCCGTACTCGAAGCGCGGCTCGACCCCCGAGACCACCTCGGGCCGCCGGTTGAAGTTGTCGCGCGCCCGCCGCAGGCCCCGGTTGACGGCCCGCAGCACGGTGACGGCGTTCATGTGCTCGTGCACATGGAGCTGGGGGGCGAAGCGGACCTCCAGGTACCGCACGCCCTCCTTCTGGTTGTCCTCGGCGAGCTCGTAGCCGCACCGCTCCAGGGACACCTCGCTCTGCATCACGGCGCCGGTGTAGGCGAAGCCCGTCAGGTACTCGGCCAGGTCGGCGTACCGCGGCTTGAAGACCAGCTCGCGCAGGCCCTCCTCGGTATAGCTCGGCAGGGGCACGTGGTACTCACGGGCCAGATCGATGAGGGTGGAGATGCGGATGGACCCGTCCAGGTGGACGTGTAGATCCGTCTTCGGCAGCGCCTTGAGGAAGCTCTCGGTGATCATGGAGGCGTGAACGCTCCTCCGTCCAGCAGGTTGCCGGGGAGTATAGCGTTCCCGATGCCGGATTGCAGGTCCCGCGTCTCGGCCCGCGAAGCCGTCACGCGGCGTCGCTGGATCCGACCTGGCCCGATCCGGCAGGCTGGCCGGGTGGGGCTAGCGCTCCTTGCGGGGCATCACGCCGAGCACGAGGTGGCAAGCGCCGGCGGCGAGGGCGACACCAGCGATGGCGGAGAGGCTCAGGGCGAGGACGATCGGGAACATCTGAAACCCCGGTCGGTTGAGACGAATGGTAGGCGACGCTAAAGGAGCGTTCTCGGCCTGTCAACGGCTAGTTTCGGCGGTCCACGGTCCATCGCGGCCCCGGGAACTCGTTGCATAAGATCGCGGTTTCCGCTTTCCTCTCGGCACTCGGCGAGGTGGTGAAGCGATGTTCAACGGCGTCTACACGGCCCTGATCACCCCATTTCGAGACGGCGCGGTCGACCACGCCAGCCTGCGGCGCCTGGTGGCGCGGCAGGTGGCGGCGGGCATCGACGGGCTCGTCCCCTGCGGCACCACCGGCGAGGGCACGACCCTCACCGACACCGAGCGCCTGGCCGTCATCGAGACGACCATCGCCGAGGCCGCCGGGCGCTGCCGCGTCATCGCCGGGGTGGGCACCAACGACACGGCCCAGACGCTCCGCCTGACGCAGGCCGCCCGCGCCCTCGGCGCCGACGGCGCCCTGGTCATCACGCCCTACTACAACAAGCCCAGCCAGGAGGGCCTGTACCACCACAGCCGCGTGGTGGCCGAAGAGGGCGGCCTCCCGGTCATGCTCTACAACGTACCCAGCCGCACGAGCGTGAGCTTCACCCCCGAGACCATCGAGCGGCTCGCCGCGGTGCCGGGCATCGTCTCGGTCAAGGAAGCCACCGCCGACATGGTGTTCGACGCCGACGTGATCGCCCGGGTCGGCGGCCGCATGACGGTGCTCTCCGGCGACGACGCCACCGCCTTCCCCCTCTGGGCCCTCGGCGGCGACGGCGTGGTCTCGGTGACGAGCAACCTGCTGCCCGAGCAGATGGTGGCCCTCTGGCGCGCCTTCCGCAGCGGCGACCTGGCCGACGCCCGCGCCCGCCACTACGCCCTGCTCCCCGCCTTCCGGGGCCTCTTCTGGGAGACCAACCCCACCCCCCTCAAGCGCATGATGGCCTGGGCCGATCCCGAGCTGTCCGCCGAGCTGCGCCTGCCCCTCGTGCCCCCCACCGCCGAGACCGAGGCCCGCCTGCGCGACCTGGCCCGCCGGCTGGGTCTCCCCGCAGGCAAGTGAGCGTCTCGCTTGGGGTTTTCGGTGCGGACGGCCGCATGGGCCGCCTCGTCCAGGCGTGCGCCGCCGAGCACCCCGCCCTCGCCCTCATCGCCGCCCACGGCCGCGGCCCCGGCGACTTTCGCGGCTGCGACGTGGTCATCGACTTCTCGGTCGCCGGCGCGACGGCGGATCTGCTCGCGCGCCTCGACGGCGCGGCCCTCGTCACGGGGGTGACCGGCCGTGACGCCGCCCAGCAGGCCGCCATCCTCGCCTACGCCGAGCGCGCCCCCGTCATGGTCGCCGCCAACTTCAGCCTGGGGGTGGCCGTCCTGCGCGCCCTCGCCCGCCAGGCGGCCCGCGCCCTCGGCCCCGCCTTCCAGGCCGAGATCTTCGAGATCCACCACCGCCACCAGGTCGACGCCCCCCGCGGCCCCGCCCGCGCCCGCGGCGCCGCGGTCGCTGACGGGGCCGGCCTCCCCTGGCCCGCCGCCGGCGTGGCCGGCCGCGCCGGCCGCCGCGGGGACGCCGAAGTCGGCCTGAGCGCCGCCCGGGGTGGGGACGTGGTGGGCGAGCACACCGTCTTCTTCCTGGGCCCGGCCGAGCGCCTCGAGCTCACCCACCGCGCCACCGACCGGGCCGTCTTCGCCCATGGCGCCCTGCGGGCCGCCGCCTGGATCGCCGGGCGGGCCTCCGGGATCCACACCGTCGATGCCTGGCTCGACGACGCATTGCGGGGAACGGCGAGGGCTTCCGCGTCCGGCGTTTGATGGGCCGATCGGCCGCCGCTACGATCCACCCAGGGTTCAACCACGGAGCGGACCTCATGGAGACCACCAGCCAGGTGCCCGGCCCGGTGCCGCCCGCGCTCATGGAGAGCGCGGCGAGCGGCATCCACCCGCTCTTCGATCCGCCCGCCATCCGCCGCGCCTTCGCGCGCCTGCGGCAGGGGCTCTTGAGCCAGCCCGCGCTGATGGACGCCCACCAGGCCCTGCGCTACCTCACCCGCTTCGAGGGGCTGGACGACAAGCGCGCCTACCTGGCCGTCCTGCCCCCCGACACGGTGGATGTGCTCATCTACCTGTACTTCCGGTCAGTCGACGCCTGGATGTCCCGCCAGGAGGGCGTGGCCCTCCACTGAGCCGACCAGGCCCCCGCGTCCCGATCCAGAGCACCCCGTCGTGCACCCGCGCCGCCGTCACATCCCGCGACGGCAGGCCGCCCTGCTCGACCACGCCCGCCGGCGTCACCCGGCGCAGGCCATCGCCCAGCGTGCTCACCACCAGGCGCCCGTCGATCCGGGTCAGCCCGGCCGGGTTCACCCACACCCCCTCCAGCCCCGGCACCGGCGCGCCGTCCCCCGCGGGGGTGAGCCGGTGGACGCCCGCGTCGTAGGTCCCCGCCAGCATCGCGTCGCCGTCGGGCAGCAGCGCGTTGATCCAGTCATGGGCGAGCTGCCCGCGGGCGTGATCGTAGATCGTCAGTGATCCTGCGGCGATACGCGCCACGCCCGCGTCCGTCCCCGCCCACACGGCGCCATCGTCGGCCACCGCCACGGCGTAGACGATGCGCCCTGGCAGGCCCCGAGCGCGATCCCAGACCTGGGCCCCGGCGGGCCCGAACCCGGCGAGACCCTGGCTCGTGGCGACCCAGAGCGTCCCGTCCGGTCCCGCCGCCAGCCCATTGACGTGATCCGAGGGCAGCGCCACCGCCGCCCGCCGCACCACGCCGTCGTGGCCGAGCCGGAAGAGCCCCCGCGGCGTGGCGATCCACAGCGCGTCGGCCCGCGGCTCCAGGGCGTTGATGAACCGCGGGCTGCCGGCCACCGGCACGAACCGGCCCGCCTGCTGCCGCGCCAGGCCCCCGTCGAACGTGCCCACGTAGAGCGCCCCGTCGAACGACGCCAGGGCCGTGATGTGGCCGGAGGGCAGGCCCGACGCCGGGGACGCCGCCCCCAGCGCGCAGGCCACGCCCGGCGCCCGCGGCACCAGCTTCGCGGCCGCGTCGCGGCGGAAGCAGCCCGCAAACACTCCCCGCGCCACCCGCTCGATCTGGCGCCCGCGCACCCGCCACCAGCCGTACGGCCCGACGCCCACCTCGACGGCGTCCCCGTCGACCGCCAGCGCCGTGATGCCCTGCGCCCCCAGGATGCGGTGGCGGACGGGCCGCGCCGTCGTCCCCTCGGCGCGCCAGAGGCCCCGGGTCCCCAGGCCGATCCACACCGCCTCGGGGCTCGCCGCCAGCGCCAGCACCCCGTCCGCCGGCAGCCCTTCGATCGCGGCAAACCGCCCGTTCTCAAAGCGGAAAACGCCTGCTGCCCGGAAGCCGACCACCAGGGCGTCGCCCTGGACGGCCAGCGCCGAGGGGAACGGCCCCGGCAGGCCATCGCAGGTCGTCAGCCGGCGATCGCCCAGCTCCAGCGCCCCCTCCCGGGCCACCACGCGCTGGCCCGCCCAGCGCACCTCGGCCACCACCGGCCCCTCGGGCACCACGCAGGCCGACGGCGCGCCCACCAGGGCCAGCGCCCAGAGCAGCAGGCCGCCCATCACTGCACCTCGATGAAGCGCACGGACTCCGTCGTGTTGCGGGCGTAGTCCTCCACCACCAGCTTCACGGCGTGCCGCCCCCGGGGCAGCTCCACCGGCACCTTCCCGCTCCACACATCGGCGGCCTCCTCGCGGGTCAGGATCCACACCTCCCCGCCCAGCGACACCTGCACCTCCTTCACATCGAGCGGATCGGGATCGATGCGATCGCCCCCCTTCCCCGCCGGCACCTCCGCCCGCACCGGCCGCGCCACCAGGCTGAGCAGGTCACCCGCCGAGACCGGCCCGTCGCCGTCCTCCAGCAGCAGCTCGAAGGGCGGCATCTGGCTGTCCACCCGGAAGAAGAGCGCCCCGCGGTACGCCGCCCCGGCCTGGCCCTCCACGAAGATCCGCGCCCGGTACAGCCCGTCCTCGATCCCCCGCGGCACGAGGAAGCGCCCGAGCCACAGGCCCTCCTCCTCGTCCCACGAGCACTGCACCACCTCGCCCCAGGGCAGGAGCGCGAAGACCGCCTTCGCGCTCGCCGGCGCCGTGACCCGGATCTCCGGATCCCCCGGCTTGATGTGGTCGGGATCCAGCGAGTCGCTCATCACATAGCCGGTGAACCGCGTGGCCAGGCTGAACTGGGTGCCCAGGCCGCGGATCTCGGCCGCCACCACCTCTCGCGCGGGCTCGTCGCGCAGGCCGCGCCACTCGGCGTCCAGATCGGCCACCCGCAGCCGCGCCCACTCCACCGGCAGGCCCAGGTCGTCGGCGCCGCTGCGCCAGGCCACGGGCTGGGTCATCTCGATCTCCCGACCGTGCAGCGTCCCCGTCACCCGGACGACCGCCTCGCCCTCGATGCGGCCGAGCAGGCGGACGTGCTCGCCCACCGGCAGCCGGTCGGGCAGCGCGCCATGCACCAGGTGCACGTCATCGCCCAGGATCTCGACGCTCACATCCTCGATGACCGGCGCGACGGCCAGGCGCGCCAGGGCCTCGACCGCCTCGTCGCCGGCGGGGCCATCGGGCACGAACCGTACGGAAACATTGGGAAAAACCGCCGCAAGGCTGGCCGCGCGGCGCGGGTAGTTGAAGTGGCCGACCACCACGCGGGTGCGGGCGAAGGCCGCCGTGTCCAGGTCCAGCCCGAAGGGATCCGCGGCCGACGTCCGCGTCGTCGGCTGGCCGTCGGTGAGCAGGACGATGACGCTGTCGGCGCTCCCGGCGACGGCCTGGCCGGCCACCGTCAGGGCCCCCTCCAGATCCGACCGGCCGCCGGCCTTGAGCCCCCGGATGAAGGCCCGCGCCTGGTCGGCGCCGGTGCCCAGACCGCCGAAGGCCGCGCTCACGTCGTCGGCGAAGGCCACCACCTCCAGCCGATCCTTCGCCCCGAGGCCATCGACGATGGCCAGCGCCGCCTCCCGGGCCCGCTTCAGGGGCAGCCCCGCCATGCTGAGCGAGGTGTCGATCACCACCACCACGTCGCGCCCCTCGGGCCGGCCACCCAGGGGATCGGCGTTGAAGGCGAAGCGGGCCTCCACATACCCAGGGGTGCCCTCGGCCGGCTGCACGGCGCGGGCCGCCAGATCCAGCGCCTCGCTCTCCTGCCGCCACCGCACGACCAGATCCCGCTCCAGGCCGACCCCCGTCCGGCTCAGCCGGACGACTCGCCGCGTGTCGCCCTCGGCCGCCACCCGCGCGTCGCGCTGGTTGGGCGTGGCCACGGCCACCACCGGCCGATCACCGGCGAGCTGCACCTGCACATCCAGCACGCTGGCCGCCGGCGCGTCGCCCCCCCGCGGGAAGACGTAGGTCCGCTCCCCGCCGAGGCCCGCGAGGGTCTGCAGGTAGCGCAGCTCGACGCGACGGCTGCCGCCGGCGGGGATCTCCGACAGGGTCATGCGGAAGCGCGCCTCGTCGGCCTCGCTCTCGCCGTGGGCGGCCCGCTCGCCGCGCTCGACGGCGCGATCGTAGGCGGCGCGCGCCTCGTCCTTGCCGGTGGCCTTCGCGTCCACCTTGCGATCCCCCCGCCACTCGGCGAAGCCCGTCACGGTGGCGTCGGCCGGCAGCGGGAACGAGAAGCTCGCCTCCACGGGCTGGGGCAGATCGTTGACGAACACCTGGGTCAGGGTGGTGCGCGCGACGTCGCCATCCACCACCACCTGCACATGGCCGTACGCGACGCGCAGGGGGCCCGCCCCCGCCCGGGCGACGCCCTGGGCCTGGGCGAGGCCGGGCACCAACGCGAGAAAGACCAACGAGATCAGCATCTTCATCGAGATCGGCGTCTTCATCACAGGGCTCCTTCGTCGGCGTCGCGGGTGACGACCGGGGTCTCAGCGGCGGGGATGCGGATGAACCGGACGCCCGGCGCGGCCGGGCGAACGGTGGCCACGCGCACGCCGTCCGCGGCGCTCAGGCTCTCCAGGGCCAGGCCCTCGTCGGCGCCGCCGAGGACCAGGATCTGCTCATGGGTGAAGTCGATGACCGGGGCCGGGGCGGCCAGGGCCCCGAGGCTCTGGTGGGCCGCCCAGAGGTCTGCCCAGGCCGCGCCCTCCCGGACGAGCCGCAGGTGGGGGCCGATGAGGCCGCTGGGGCCGGCCGGCACCTCGAGGGGCGTGGTGGCCACCGGCTTGCCGGCGAAGTCGATCCCGACGGCGTCGGAGTAGGCCCGGGCGCTGCCGCTCACCGCGGCGGCCAGGCTGTCGGCCCCGGCGGCGCCCACGTCGCTCACGCCGCCCGCCTCGGCGCGCCGCTGCGGCCCGGCGTCCGCCAGCCGAAACGGCCGCCCCTCCGACAGCCGCGCCACCTCCTCGAAGAAGCGCTGCCCCGTCCCGCCCATGTTCCCGCAGGCGATGGAGTGCACGACGATGCGCCGCTCCAGGGCCCGCAGCAGCACGTCCTCCAGAGGCGGCGTGTCGCGGTGGTGGGTGGGCTCGGCGTCGCCCACCAGGTACAGCAGGCGCAGCACCCCCGGGCGATCATCCCAGTCCAGCTCCTCGACGCCCACCTGGAGCGCCTCCAGCACCGCCTCGGGCGTGTCGCCGCCGCCCTCGGCCTCCGTGGCGTCGAGGGCCGCGCTCATGGCGCCGATGTCGGCGGTGAAGCTGACCTTCTGGGTGAGGTAGGCGTCGCCCCGATCCCGGTAGCGCACGAGGGCGAAGCGGATGCGGGGCCGGGGATCCCCCTCGCCCAGGTCGGCCGCGATGGCCTTGATGCGGGCGCGCGCCTCGCTGATCCACGGGCCCATGGAGCCGGTGGCGTCGAGCACGAAGGCGACGTCGATGCGGGGGGGCTCGGCCGCCCGGGCGGCGGAGCCGACCAGCAGCAGGAGTCCGAGGATCAGGCGAAACATGGCTTTCTTTCCTCCGTTTCGGGGCTGACGGCCGGAATTTCAAGAGGCGGGCCAACGCCGCCAGGGCTTGAATGGCAAGCACCTTGGCCAGCCGACCGGCCACGAGCACTCGATTCACATCAACGATGCTTTAATTCATGGATTTTCAGCCCGAAAGGCTCGCCGCCCCGCCTGCGGGCCCCATCGTCGTCGGCCCGCGCCCGTGGTAGGCCTGGAGCATGCGTCCCCCCCGCGCGACCGCCCTCGGGCTCGTCTTCCTCGTCCTGGTCGGCCTGACCGGCGCCCTCGCGCCCCGGCCGGTGGTCGACAACGCCGTGACCGGCTGGCTCGACGCCGAGCGGCCCGAGGCCCGCGACTACGCCCGCTTCCGCCAGCTCTTCGGGGCCGACGAGGTCTACGTCGTCACCCTGGCCGGCCCCGATCCGCTGGCCCTGCTGGCCCGGGCCCGGGAGGTCGAGGCCGCCCTGGCCGCCGATCCGGCCATCGAGCACGTCCTCGGCCCGGCCACGCTCTGGGCCGACGCGGCCGATCTGCTGCTGGACCCCGACCTGGGCGGACCGGCCGAGCTGGCGCGCCTGGCGCCGCGGTTCGCCTCCCCGCTGGGCCGGGCGCTGCCTCTGTTCCGCCCACCCCACGCCACGATCCTGGCCTTGAGCCGCGTCTGCCCGCCGGCCGCGCGCGTCGCCCTCGACGGCCGCCTGGAGGCCCTGCGCGCCGCGGCCGCCGCCGCCGGCCAGACCCTCCGCGTCGCCGGCAACCCGGCCCTGAACCTGGCCCTCGATCGCGCGGGCCAGGCGGTCCAGACCACCGCGCTGCCCCTGCTGGTGGGTGTCTGCGTCGTCGTCCTGCTCGTCGCCACCCAAAGCCCGCGCCAGGTGGCCGCCGCCCTGGCCCCCGTGGGCCTGGGCGTCCTCGGCACCGACGCCCTCCTCGGCCTCGCCGGGCAGGCCAGCAACCTGCTGGTCGACATCGTAAAGCCCTTGATCTTCGTGCTCTTGCTGGCGTCGGCCCTGCACGTCCTGGTGGCCTTCCAGCTCCGCCGCCACCGCGGCGAGCCGGCCCCGGCAGCCGCGTGGGGCGCCGCCCGCGACAAGGCGCGGGGGATCGCGCTGGCCCTCGCCACCACCGCCATCGGCTTCGGCAGCCTGGCCCTGGCGGGGGTGCGGCCCATCCAGGTCTTCGGCACCCTGGCCGCCGCCGGCCTCGCCCTCGGGGCGGGCCTCGTCCTCCTCGGCGTCCCCGCCCTGCTCGCGCTCACCCGCGCCGGCCCCGGCCGCGCGCCGCCCGTCGACGGCCTGGCCAGCCGCGCCATCGCCTTCGGGGGCCGCCACCGCGTCGCCGTCGTGGTCGGCGCCCTCGGGGTCGTGGCCGCCGGCGTCGCCGCCTGGCCCCACCTGGCCACCGATCCCCACGCCATCCGCTACTTCGCGGCCGACCACCCCCTGCGGCGCGACCACGAGGCCATCGAGGCCGCCGGCCTCGGCCTGGCCACCGTCGAGGTGGTGGTCGAGGCCGACGTCGACCTGCTCGGCACCCCCGCCCGCCGCGCCCACCTCGCCACCTTCGAGGCCACCCTGGCCGGCCTGCCCGGTGTCCAGCGCGTCATCGGCCCGGCCCTGCTGCTCCGGGAGGCCAGCGTGCAGGCCGGCGGCCCCGACGCGCTGCCCGAGGGCCCCATCCTCGCCGACGTCCGCGCGGCCGAGGGCACCGGCCTCGAGCAGTTCATCACCCGGGAGGGCCGGGCGGCCCGCATCTCGCTGCTCATCGCCACCCTCGACGCCCCGGGCCTCGACCGCCTCGCCGCGGCCATCCGGGCGCTCGATGCGCCCGGTTCCCTTGTCGTGACGGGCAATTACGGCCTGCTCCTCGCCACCCAGGCGGGCCTGCTGGCCACCCTCCAGCAGAGCCTGATCGGGACCGCCCTGCTCATCGAGCTGGTCGTCCTGCTCCTCCTGCGCTCGCCCCGGCTGGCCCTCGTGGCCCTGCTGCCCAACGCCGTGCCGGTGGCCTTCGGCTTCGCCTTCATGGCCGTCGCCGGCCTGCCTCTCGACGTGGGCACCTGCATGACCGCGGCGGTGGCCCTCGGCATCGCCGTCGACGACACGCTGCACCTGCTGATCGCGTGGCAGCGCCACCCCGATCTGGCCGCCATCGGCCGCAGCACCGGCCGGGCCCTGCTGCAGAGCTCGCTGGTCATCGGCGCCGGCTTCGCCGTGCTCCTGGTCTCGGACTTCGGCCCCACCCGCAGCTTCGGGTTGCTCTGCGCCGTGGCCATGGCCACCGCGGTGCTCGCCGATCTGCTGGTCGTGCCCGCGCTGCTCGGCGTGCGGCGAGACCCGGAGGGCGGGACGGTGGTAGGTTGACGGCGGGTGCGTGCGGGGGAGTCCGGGGATGGCGAGGCGTGCAGGACCAGCGCTGATTCTCTCCATGGTTTCATGGGGTTGTGTGCCGGAGCTCCACTTCGACAACCCGTGCGACCCCGCCAACGGGGCCGTGTGCGTGGATGGCGCGGCCGCCGACGCCCGGCCCGACCCGGATGGGCCGGGGCCGGATCAGGCGCCACCGGACGCCCGACGCGACGCCCGGCCACCGGTCGACGCCGCCCCCCCGGGCGACGCCGGCCCGCCCCCGGATGGCGGGCTCCCCGCGGACGCGGCCGTTGCTGACGCGGCCCGCCCGCCGGACGCCGGCCCGCCGCCCCCCGACGCCGGCTGCGTCCCGGCGCCCGAGCGCTGCAACGACCGCGACGACGACTGCGATGGCCGCACCGACGAGCAGCTCGGGCTGGGCGAGCCGTGCATGGCGGGCGTCGGCGACTGCCAGCGCGCGGGGACGCAGCGGTGCGGCCGCGGCGAGGCCGTCGTCTGTGGCGCCGAGCCGGGGCGCCCCGAGGACGAGCGCTGCGATCGCCAGGACAACGACTGCGACGGCAGCATCGACGAGGACACCGAGGGCTTCGAGTGCGCGGCGGGCCAGGGCGAGTGCCGCCGCATCGGCGGCGTGCGCTGCGTCGCCGGCCGCTCGACCTGCGACGCCACCCCCGGCCCCGCCCACGCCGAGGTCTGCAACGAGCTCGACGACGACTGCGACGGCAGCGTGGACGAGGGCGGCATCTGCGCGGCCTACCTGCTCAGCGCCTGCCGCGTCTTCCTGGGCCAGGCCATCGCCGACGCCGCCCCCGACACCCCCTTCGCCGACTGGCCGGGCTGCGACTTCAACGGCGAGGACGTCGACGGCGCCAACCGCTGCGTCTCCACCAGCGGGGACCAGCGCATGCACACCACCGTCCTCAACCCCGCCGTCGGCGGCTCCACCTTCGTGATCCGCTTCGACTGCCAGGGCGAAGATCCCGCCCTGGACCTGTGGATGCGCACGCACTGCGGCCTCGGCCTGGCGATCACCCCCAACGACGCCAACCTCGGCGGGGTCGACGTGGGCGCCTGCCCGGACGCCTGGCCCCGCGGCCGCGGCGGCGATCCCCGGTGCGTGATCTCGAGCGGCGACGGCCTGTACCACCCCCTCGTGCTGGACGGCCCGGCCGGCTGGCAGACGCCGCTGGGCCTGGCCTTCGGCTGCGAGGATCCCCAGCGCCCCGGGATGGCGGCCAGCCTCAACGCCGAGACGCGGGTCGACTGGATGGTGTGGGTCGGCCCCCCCGTCGGCCCGCTCCAGTGCCGCTCGCTGCTGCCCCGCAACCTGTCGGTGAACGACGCTTGCGACCCGCGCCAGGAGATCGGCAGCGTCTGCAGCGCGACGGCCGACGCGCCGGGCTTCACCACGCTCATCCCGCCGGGCGTCCTGGAGGGCTGCTGGGGCCTGGGCGCCGCCCTGCGGCTCGTCCCTTGAGCGCCCCTCCGTCGCACCGGCGCGCAACCCCGACCTTTACCTGCGCGTCAGAGTCTGGCAAAAGCGCCCGCGACCGCTGGGAGGCCTGATGGAGAAGACCCCGGACAACGCGTTTGTCGAGTCCGTCGTCCGCAAGGGCTACGAGCACGGCTTCGTGACCAACGTCGAGAGCGACGCCTTCCCCCAGGGCATCAGCGAGGACATCGTGCGGGCCATCTCGGCGCGCAAGGCCGAGCCCGAGTGGCTCCTCGACTGGCGCCTCAAGGCCTTCCGCACCTGGCAGAAGATGGCCGAGCCCGCCTGGGCCAAGGTCGGCTACCCGACCATCGACTACGACGCGATCTACTATTACGCCGCCCCCAAGGGCCCGGCCCCCAAGAGCCTGGACGAGGTGGATCCCGAGCTGCTCGCCACCTTCGAGAAGCTGGGCGTGCCCCTGCACGAGCGCGCCGCCCTGGCCGGCGTGGCCGTGGACGCCGTCTTCGACTCCGTCTCGGTGGGCACCACCTTCAAAGATCGCCTGGCCGAGGCCGGCGTCATCTTCTGCTCGTTCTCCGAGGCGGTGCACAACCACCCGGATCTTGTACGGAAATACCTCGGCAGCGTGGTGCCCCGCGGCGACAACTACTTCGCCGCCCTCAACTCCGCGGTCTTCAGCGACGGCTCCTTCGTGTTCATCCCCGAGGGCACCCGCTGCCCCATGGAGCTGTCCACCTACTTCCGCATCAACGCCAAGAACTCCGGGCAGTTCGAGCGCACGCTCATCATCGCCGAGCGCGGCAGCCATGTGAGCTACCTGGAGGGCTGCACCGCCCCCCAGCGCGACGAGAACCAGCTCCACGCCGCCGTCGTCGAGCTGGTCGCCCACGAGGACGCCGAGATCAAGTACTCCACCGTCCAGAACTGGTACCCGGGCGATGAGCACGGCAAGGGCGGCATCTACAACTTCGTGACGAAGCGCGGGAAGTGCGCCGGCGCCCGCTCGAAGATCTCGTGGACGCAGGTGGAGACGGGCTCCTCCATCACCTGGAAGTACCCGTCCTGCGTGCTGATCGGCGACGACTCGGTGGGCGAGTTCTACTCCATCGCCCTCACGCGCAACTACCAGCAGGCCGACACCGGCACCAAGATGGTCCACATCGGCAAGCGCACCCGCAGCACCATCATCAGCAAGGGCATCAGCGCCGGCCACGGCCAGAACACCTACCGCGGCCTCGTCGAGATCCACGCCGGCGCCGACGGCGCGCGCAACTACTCGGAGTGCGACTCGCTGCTCATCGGCAGCCAGTGCGGCGCCCACACCTTCCCGTACATCACCTGCGGCAACGACTCCGCGCAGATCGAGCACGAGGCCACCACCTCCAAGATCAGCGAGGATCAGCTCTTCTACTGCCGCCAGCGCGGCCTGTCGGAGGAGGACGCCGTCTCCCTCATCGTCACGGGCTTCTGCAAGGAGGTCCTCCGCGAGCTGCCCATGGAGTTCGCGGTGGAGGCCAACAAGCTGTTGGCGGTCAGCCTCGAAGGCACGGTCGGCTAGGCCTCGGAAATCGAAAACATGATTGAGATCAAGAACCTCCACGTGCGCACCGAGGGCGGGGCCGAGATCCTCAAGGGCCTCGACCTGCACATCCCCGCCGGCCAGGTCCACGCCATCATGGGCCCCAACGGCTCGGGCAAGAGCACCCTGTCCTACGTGCTCGCCGGCCGCGACGGCTACGAGGTCACCGCCGGCAGCGTGCTCTTCAAGGGGCAGGATCTGCTGGCCATGGCCCCCGAGGAGCGGGCCCACGCGGGCATCTTCCTGGGCCTGCAGTACCCCGTGGAGATCCCCGGCGTCTCGAACGCCTACTTCTTGCGCACCGCCGTCAACGCCGTCCGCGTCGCCCGGGGCCAGCCCGCCCTCGACGCCGTGGCCTTCATGGCCGAGATGCGCCGCGCGGCCAAGGTGGTCGAGCTCTCCACCGAGATGCTCAAGCGCGACGTGAACGTGGGCTTCTCCGGCGGCGAGAAGAAGCGCAACGAGATCCTGCAGCTCGGGCTCCTCGACCCCGAGTTCGCCATCCTCGACGAGACGGACTCCGGCCTCGACATCGACGCCCTCAGCGTCGTGGCCCGCGGCATCAACGCCCACCGCGGCCCGGGCCGGTCCTTCCTCGTCATCACGCACTACCAGCGCCTGCTCGACCATGTGCGCCCCGACGTCGTGCACGTCCTGCAGGGCGGCCGCATCGTGAAGACGGGCGGCCCCGAGCTGGCCCTGGAGCTGGAGGCCCGCGGCTACGGCTGGGTCACGGAGCAGGGCGCATGAGCGACCAGCCCTGGCTCGCGGCCCTGCGGGCCCGGGCCGCCGAGCGGTTCGCCGCCGACGGCTGGCCCGACCGGCGCACGGAGCACTGGAAGTACACCTCCGTCGCCCCCATCGAGCGCGCCCGCCTGGCGCCGGTGGAGGCCGCGGCCCAGCGCGCCGAGGTCCAGGCCGTCCGCGCGGCCATCGCCCCGGAAGCCGCTGACTTCGTTCGTGATTTCAGCGATCTGTCCCCGGCCCTCCAGGCCGAGGTCGGCCGCGTCGCCGCCCTCGACGGCCACGCCTTCGCCGCCCGCAACCTGCTGGACCTGCACGACGGCCTCGTCATCCACGTGCCCCGCGGCGTCCGCGTCGCGGCGCCCATCGTGCTCGCCTGGGGCACCCCGGCCAGCGGCGCCGCCCGCCCCGTGCGCGTGCTCGTGCTCGCCGAGGCCCAGGCCGAGGTCACCGTCATCGAGCGCTTCGACGGCGACGGCGAGGGCGCGGCCCTGACCAACGCCGTCACCGAGATCATCGCCCGGGACGGCGCCCAGGTGCGCTACGCCAAAGCCCAGCTCGAGCGCGACGGCGCCTTCCACGTCGGCCGCGTCGCCATCGAGGCCGGCCGCGACGCCCGCGTCGAGGCGCACCTGCTCAACCTGGGGGGCGCCCTGGCCCGCACCGAGCTCGACGTCGCCCTCGTGGCCCCCGGCGCCGACGTGGCCTTGAAGGGCCTCTTCGGCGGCCGTGGCGCGCGCCACCAGGACCAGCACGTCACCGTCCGCCACCAGAGCCCGCGGGCCACCTCCGACCAGGACTTCCGCGGCGTGCTCGCCGCCGGCGCCCGGGGCGTCTTCACCGGCCTCGTCCACGTCGCCGCCGGCGCCCACCACACCCGCGCCACCCAGCAGAACCGCAACCTGCTCCTGGACGCCGGCGCCCACGTCGACACCCGCCCGCAGCTCGAGATCCACAACGACGACGTGCAGTGCAGCCACGGCGCCACCACCGGCCGCCTGGACGCCACGGCGCTCTTCTACCTGCGCTCCCGCGGCCTTGACCTCGCCACCGCCCGCCAGCTCCTCACGCTCGCGTTCGCCGCCGAGCTCACCGAGGCCCTGCCCGACGAGGGCCTCCGCGCCCTGGCCCTCGATCGCTTGCGGGACGCCATCTCCGGAGGCTGACATGCCCTTCGACGCCGCCCGCGCGCGGGCCCGGTTCCCCATCTTCGAGGACGAAGCCCTCGTCTTCCTCGACTCGGCCGCCAGCGCCCAGAAGCCGCAGGCCGTCCTCGACGCCCTCGCGCACCACTACAAGCGCGACAACGCCAACATCCACCGGGGCGTCTACGACCTCTCGGCCCGCGCCACCGCCGCCTACGAGGCCGCCCGCGCCAAGGTCGCCGGCTTCCTCGGCGCCGCCCACCCCGACGAGATCGTCTTCACCCGCGGCGCCACCGAGGCCATCAACCTGGTGGCCCAGAGCTTCGTCCGCCCCCGCCTCGGCCCCGGCGACGAGATCCTCGTCACCGAGATGGAGCACCACGCCAACATCGTCCCGTGGCAGCTCATCGCCGAGGCCACCGGCGCCGTCGTCGTCCCCGCCCCCGTCACCGACGCCGGCGACCTGGACCTCGACGCCTTCGTCGCCCGCGTCTCGCCGCGCACGAAGTTCATCAGCGTCGTGCACGTCTCCAACGCCATCGGCACGGTGAACCCCATCGCCGACATCGTTGAAATCGCGAAGAAAAACGGCATCCCGACGCTCATCGACGCCGCCCAGTCCGTCACCCACATCCCCGTCGACGTCCGGGCCCTCGGCTGCGACTTCCTGGCCTTCTCGGGCCACAAGCTCTACGGCCCCACCGGCATCGGCGCCCTCTACGGCCGCGCCGAGCTCCTCGCCGCCATGCCCCCGTACCAGGGCGGCGGCGACATGATCGAGCGCGTCAGCTTCAGCGGCACCACCTTCGCCGCCCCCCCGGCGCGCTTCGAGGCCGGCACCCCCCACATCGCCGGCGCCGTCGGCCTCGGCGCCGCCATCGACTGGCTCACCGCCCAGGGCCTCGCCGACGTCGCCGCCCACGAAGCCACCCTGCTCGACGCCGCCCTCGCCACCCTCGACGGCCTCGCCGGCGTGCACGTCGTCGGCCGCCCCCGCGAGCGCGCCTCCGTCATCAGCTTCCTCGTCGACGGCCTGCACCCCAGCGACGTCGGCACCCTGCTCGACGGCTACGGCATCGCCGTGCGCACCGGCCACCACTGCGCCTGGCCCCTGATGGACCGCCTCGGCGTCCCCGGCACCACCCGCCTCTCCGTCGGCGTCTACAACACCCTCGCCGACATCGAGCGCTTCAGCCGCGCCCTCGCCCGCATCGTGGAGCGGTTCGCGCGCTGATCCGGTAGACTCGCGAGGTCGGTCAGCAGGGGAGGCAGCCGGTGTCGTTGCAGACGTTCGAGGTCAGCGGCTTCAAGTCGATTCGCGGCGCGAAGATCGACCTGAGGCCGCTCAATGTCCTCATCGGCGGCAACGGTGCAGGCAAGACGAACCTGATCCGTGCGTTCGAGCTCTTGCGAGCCGTCGTCGGCCAGCGCCTCGGCGAGCACGTGCTGGCGACGGGCGGCGCCGACGTCCTGCTCCACCGCGGCGCCAAGGTCACCGACACCCTGAAGCTCGCGGCGACCTTTGAGACCAACCGGACTCACAACGCCTATGAGGTCGAGCTGATGCCAGTGCCCGGGGACCGTCTCGCGGTCCGGGAGGAGCGCGGCGCCTTCCAGCCGCCCGGGCACCCTCGCCCCTCCGCCTATCAGCTAGGGCCTGGCACCGAGTCCTCCCTGAAGGGGCAGGCGAAGACCGGGGCCAACGCCCGGCACATCCTGCAGACCGTCTCCCGCTGGCAGGTCTTTCACTTCCACGACACCAGCCCGCTGGCGAAGGTGAAGCAGTACGCCGCGGTCGAAGACAACGACGCGCTCCGCCCCGACGCGGCCAACCTGGCGCCGTTCCTCTACCGGCTGCAGCAGACCGAGCCCGCCGCCTACCAGCGCATCGTCGCGACCGTTCGTCGAATCGCGCCTTTTTTCAAGAACTTCCAGCTTCGGGCAAGCCCGCTGCGGCCCAACTCCATGCTCCTGGAGTGGACCGAGGTGGGCTCCGACGGGTACTTCAACGCCCACGCCCTGAGCGATGGGACGCTGCGCTTCATCTGCCTGGCCACCCTGCTGCTCCAGCCCGATCCGCCCTCCGTCATCCTCATCGATGAGCCGGAGCTGGGCCTCCACCCCAGGCGACCGTCCTGCTGGCGGGCTCATGCGGAGCGTCTCGACGACCCGTCAGCTCATCGTCTCGACGCAGTCGGTCACGCTCGTCAACCAGCTCCAGCCCGAGGACCTCCTGATCGTCGACCGCGTGGACGGGGCCTCGACGTTCCGGCGGCCCACGGACGAGGACGCAGCCTCCTGGCTGGACGAGTACGCGCTGGGCGAGCTCTGGGAGAAGGACGTGCTCGGGGGAACGCCCGGCCGATGAAGCGGGGCCTCATCCTGGTGGAAGGCCAGACGGAACGAAGGTCGTCCATGACCTCCTCGCCCCCCACCTGGTCGACCACGGGCTGGCGTTGCAGGCAACCATTGTCGTGACTCGCCGGGTGAAGCATGGCGCCGACTTCCGCGGTGGCCTGACCCGGTACGCCAAGGTCCGAAACGACCTCAACCACCTCCTGCGTGACTCCGACGCGGCCGTGGTCACGACGCTCTTCGACTACTACGCGTTGCCTGGAGACTTCCCGGGCATGGCGACGCGACCCGCTGCGGACGCCCTCGCCCGGGTCAAGCACGTCCAGGCGGCCTTTGCCGCGGACGTGGGGGAGCCGCGGTTTCGCCCCTTCATCGCGCTGCACGAGCTGGAGGCCCTGGTCTTCAGTGACCCGGAACCAGCGGCGTGGGCCTTGCCGTCGGGCGCCAACATCTCAGAAATATTGCGGATTCGTGACGAGGCTGGCGGGCCGGAGGCCATCAACGAGGGGCCCGAGACGGCCCCCTCCAAGCGCCTCGCCCGGCTCGCGCCGGGATACGACAAGGTGACCCATGGTCCGTTGGCGCTGGCCTCCATGGGCCTGGCCGCGATCCGCGCCCGGTGTCCCCACTTCTCCGGCTGGATCGCTGACCTCGAGGCCATCGCAGGGCGTTGAGCGCGCGCTGCGCTGACGCCGCCCGCAACGCCGATCTCGCCCGCCCACGCACTTCGGCTATAGTCCCCGCCATGTCGGCCGCCCGCCCCATGACCATCCTCGGCGTCAGCGCCCTCTACCACGACAGCGCCGCCGCCGTGCTGCAGGACGGCCGCATCGTGGCCGCCGCGCAGGAGGAGCGCTTCTCGCGGGTGAAGGGCGACGCCCGCATCCCCCACCACGCCATCGCCTACGTGCTCGCGGAAGCTGGTGTGAAGAAAGGGGAGATCGACCGGGTGGTGTTCATGGACAAGCCGCTCACCAAGCTGACGCGGCTGATGTCCACCTACGGGGCGGTCGCTCCGCGGGGCCTCAAGTCGTTCCTGATGGCCATGCCGGCGTGGCTCAAGGAGAAGGGCCAGGCGCCGTATCTCATCGAGCGGTACCTGAAGCGCCTGGGCATGGGCCTGCCCCGCGACTTCCAGATCACCGAGCACCACCAGGCCCACGCCGCCAGCGCCTTCTACCCGTCGCCCTTCGAGGAGGCGGCCATCATCACCTGCGATGGCGTGGGGGAGTGGACGACGACGGCCATCGGCGTGGGCGAGGGGTCGCGGATGCGCCTGCTGTACGAGCAGCGCTTCCCGCACTCCCTCGGGATGCTCTACAGCGCCTTCACCTACTTCTGCGGCTTCAAGGTCAACTCGGGCGAGTACAAGCTGATGGGCCTCGCGCCCTACGGCGAGCCGCGCTTCGTCGATGTGATCAAAGAGCACCTGATCAGCATCCGGGAGGACGGCTCTTTCCGGTTGGATCTTCGGTACTTCGACTACCTGGCCGGCCTCACCATGACGAACGAGCGGTTCGCCGGGCTGTTCGGCGGGCCGGCGCGGACCCCCGACCAGAAGGTCACGGAGCGCGAGATGGATCTGGCCCGCTCCATCCAGGTGGTCACCGAGGAGATCATGCTGAAGATGGCCCGCTACGCCCGCGCCGTGACGGGCAAGCGCCACCTGTGCATGGCCGGCGGCGTGGCCCTGAACTGCGTGGCCAACGGGCACATCCACCGGGCGGGCATCTTCGACGACCTGTTCATCCAGCCCGCCGCGGGCGACGCCGGCGGCGCGCTGGGCGCGGCGCTCTATAGCTGGCACCACACCGATGGCCAGCCCCGCATCGTCGATGGCGTGCATGACGGCCAGGCGGGCTCGCTCCTGGGCCCCGGCTTCAGCCGCGATCACATCCGCGCCTTCCTCGACGCCAACGGCCTGTCGTACAGCGAGCCCGGCGCCGAGCGCGAGCGCCTCATCGCCCGGCACGTCGCCGACGGCAAGGTGGTGGGCCTCTTCCAGGGCCGCATGGAGTACGGCCCGCGCGCCCTCGGCAACCGCTCGATCATCGCGGACGCCCGCAGCACGAAGATGCAGTCGTTCCTGAACCTGGCCACCAAGTTCCGCGAGAGCTTCCGGCCGTTCGCGCCCATCTGCCTCGAAGAGGACGCCCCCGCCTTCTTCGAGCACATCCACGTCTCGCCCTACATGCTGCTCGTCGACCAGGTGAAGACCGAGCGCCTCGTGCCCGGCAGCGGCCCCCAGCGCGGTCGCCCCATCTACGAGTGGGTCAACACCCCGCGCAGCGACGTGCCGGCCATCACCCACGTCGACCACTCGGCCCGCATCCAGACCGTCGACGCCGGCCGCAACCCGCGCCTGCACGCGATCCTCAGTGAATTCAAGCAGATCACCGGCATGGGGCTGATGGTGAACACCAGCTTCAACGTCCGCAGCGAGCCCATCGTCTGCACGCCGGAGGACGCCTACGTCTGCTTCATGCGCACCGGCATCGACACCCTCGTCCTCGATGACTTCGTCCTGGAGAAGTCGGCCCAGCCCGCCTGGGAAGAGGATGCGGACTGGCAGACCACCTTCACCCCCGACTGAGGCGCCCCATGCTGCTCACCAAGTGGACCTGGCGCCTGCTGCGCGACGTCGCCCTCTTCGGGGTGGTCAACAAGAGCCCGGCCCTCAGCCTGGCCATCCTGCTGCTGCTGCTGCTGGGCCTCGTCATCGGGGCGGCCCAGGTCTCGGCGCCCTTCATCTACACGCTCTTCTGAGGCGCGCGGCGTCCGCCTGCGTTGATCCGTGTCAGACTGTCTGCCACCTTGGCGAAGTCCCTCATGCGAGCCATCCAGGCCGCCCTGACCAGAGGAGCATCCCATGCGCGTCTCCCTCGCCCTCGCCCTCGCCCTCGCCCTCCCCGCCTGTGACGACGACGCCACCGGCGCCAGCGATCCCGCCGCCCGCAGCGACGGGGCCGTCTACGGCGTCTGGGCCGACCAGTGCGCCGTCGAGCTGACCCGCGACGTCCGGGCCGGCCCGGGCGGCGCCATCACCCTGCCCGCGGGCGCCCGCTACCTGCTCAGCACCGACGAGCGCGCGGCCGGCTACGTCGAGCTGCTCTTCCTCGCCGCCGAGGGTGGCATCGGCCTCGAGATCGAGGTCGACGCCGACGACCTGCCCTTCACCGGCGACTGCGCCGGCGCCGATCGCCTGCTCGGCGTCTTCGCCGACACCACCGTCTACGCCGACGCCGACGCCACCGACGTCCTGTGCGAGCTGCCCGCCGGCACCCAGGTCAGGAGCGACGACGGCGGCAGCCACTTCCTCACCCCGACGAGCAAAGGTCTTGATCTCTCTGCGGATTTTCAGACCTACCGCTACGCCCTGGGTGCCCTGGCCGCGCGCTGCGGCGGCGCCGAGGAGGGCTTCATCCAGGCACCCCAGGTCATGGCCGGCGGCGTCGAGCAGCTCGCCCTGCCCATCGGCAGCCTGTACGGCCAGGCGGGGGAGTGACCCGCCACGGTCGTACGCTGGGCCGCCGCCGTCAGAACGCCGCGCCGCCGGCGATCCAGCGGACGAGCAGCGCGGCGTCGGCGGCGGCGAGGGGGGCCTGGCCGAGGGGCATGCGGCCGCCGAAGCCGGGGGCGCGAGCGGAGATCTTCTCGATCAGGTAGCTGGCCTCCGGGGCGTCGGCCAGGACACGCCGGCGGCCGGCGATCTGGAACGCCGCTTCATCGAGGAGCTTCTCCCAGACCCGGTCGTCGTCGCGATCGAAGCGCAGGTCGCCGGGCTCGACGCCGTCGACGTGGCAGCCGGCGGTGCCGCACCGGCCCCGCAGGAGGGGCAGGACGTCGCCGCGGAAGGTGGCCATGGGCGGTCGGGCGGGGGTGATCTGGACGGCGAGGGGGGCGCTCTCGACGCCGTCGACGCGGGCCCGGACCGTGGTCTCGCCGACGCCGATGCCCAGGAGGCCGCCGTCGGCGTCCACGTACAGGCGAGCCGGGTCGTCGACCAGCCACTCGACGGGCCGGTCGAGGGGGGCGTCGTCGACGTCGAGGACGGTGGCGGTGACCGCCGCCGTGAGGCCCACGCCGACGCTGGCCGGACCCGCGAGGGTGACGCTGCCGACGTCGGTCGGGGGCGGGCCGCCGCAGGCCGCGGCGTCGCGCTCGGCGCCCGTCTCGATCCAGGCGGTCACCCGGGCCAGCTCCGCGGGGTGCAGGGCGCCCCCCAGGGGCATCCGGCTGCCCGCCGCCGGGGCGGGGCCGAGCTTGTCGATCAGGACGCTGGCCGAGGGATCCCCCGCGACGACGAGGGCGCGGCCGGGCTGGCCGACGCTCGGCGCGCCGACCAGGGCGTCGTAGGCGCCGGGGCCGGTGAGGGCCAGGCCGAGCTGCGGCGCGGCGCCGCCATGGCAGCCGCCGCACCGGCTGGCGAGCAGGTCGGCCACGGCGCCCTCGAAGGGCACACACCCCCCCGCGGGGCCCGCATCGGCGCCCGGCGGGACCCCGAGGTCGGCGGCGCTGGCGGCGTCAGCGGCCGATCCGGCGTCGGCGCCCTGGCTGCCGTCGGGGCCGGGCGCAGCCGGGGCCATGGGATCCACATCATCGGGGGCCGACTCTTCGCAGGCCGGCAGCGCCAGCCCCAACGCCAGCCCCAACGCCAGCCACACCACGGCACCACGCATGGCGCCTCCTCTCTGCAACTTGTGGATGGAAAAGGAGAAAATCAGTCGTCCTGGTCGTCGTGCTCCAGGCGCCCGAGGCGCTCCACGCCGCGGGTGAGGGCGTCGTAGGCGGCCTCGCACGCGCCGCCGACGTCCTCGGCGATGGCGCCGCCCTCCGCGGCGCAGGCCCCTACATCAGCAGCGCCGAACCAGGCGTCCAGGGGCAGGTCGAGCGCCAGGGGGACGGGGCCGGCGCCCCCGACGACGGCGGCGTCGCCTTCAAACCGGGCGTCCAGGGTGTCGGCCACCGTGATCGAGAAGGGCTGGCCGTCGGCGGTCCCTTCGACCGCCAGGCTGGTGGGCTCGCCGCGCAGCCGCACCTCGACGCGCCGGTAGGTGCCGGCCGGCAGCGCCAGGCCATCCAGCGCGGGGCTGGCCTCCCCGGTGAGCAGGTCCAGCGACCACGGCCCGGCGAAGCGGATGCGCTCGCCCGCCTCGTCCTGGGCGCAGGTCCCGCCGACGACCAGGTGGCCGATCTCGGCGCAGGTGCGGCCGGCCGGGAGCTCGAAGTCGACCCGCAGCACCGCGGCGGAGGCGGCCTCGAGCACGATGACGGCGCCGGCTGCGTCGCGGATCTCGGGCGGCTCGACGACGCGCAGGGCGAGCTGGATGGGCACCGACTCGTCCAGGGCGTTGCCGGTCTCGGTGCCGGCCACGCGATCGTCGGGCTCGGCCTCACACGCGATCAACACCAGGGAAATCAACAGGATGGAGCGCTTCACGGCTCGACCTCCTCAGAGACGGGGAACACGCAGAGCTCCACCTGGTAGACGCGGCGTGGGTCGGAGGCGTCCTCGTCCAGGCCCTCCAGGAGCGTGCGGCGAAACTCGGCGACCCTGCGCGTCACCTCGGCGTACTGCCGAGCGGTCAGGGGGACGGTGAGCGACGACACATGGCGCGCGTCGCGGGGGATCTGGTCCAGCGCGTTGGCGGCCTCGGCGAGCATCGCCCGGTGGTAGCCGCGCACGGCCAGCGAGACCACCTCGCCGCCGGTGCTGACCTTGGTGTCGGTGGGCCGCAGGCGGCCGGCCACCTCGTGGACGAGGCCCAGACGCAGCAGGCGATCGAGCGCCGATCGGGCCTGGGTGGGGCGCAGGGCCGGGCGGACCATGCGGGCGAACCAGCCGGCGTCGGCGCCGACGGGCGCCAGCGCGCACAGCTCGCGGATGACCACCGTCCACCACCGGGCGTACAGGTCGTAGGCGTCAGCCGCCAGGCGGTGCACAGGCGTCGCGGCCCGCGCGGCGCGCAGCTCCTCGCCCAGGGCCATGCGCTCGGCGTCGGTGCCGGCGTGATCCAGCCGGACGAGGCGCTCGAAGGCCGCGTGCTCCCGCGAGTCGAGGCCCAGCCCCTTCGCGAACCGGTCGACGCTGGCCAGGGCAAGGCTGCGATCCCCCTCGGCCACCAGCTTCAGGTAGTTGGGGGCCGAGAAGCCCGCCCGCCGCGCGAACCACCGGTAGGAGAACCGCGGCTCGGCCACCCGCAGCCACGCGATCATCGCGAGCAGGTAGGGCCGGTACGCGTCGAACGCGAGGGGGTCGGGGCGCGGCGCTGTATTCTGCGAATCGCTCATGGCCACCGGAATCTAGCGATCCGGTATCCGCGATTCAAGCAAGAGCGGGTGCTTCTCGTATTCTCACTGTATACGCGTTCGGCTCAGCCGGCGGCGCGGGCCGCGATGAGCGCCCGGGACAGCGCCGCCAGCTCGTCCAGGGTGAACGTCTCGCCACGGCGAGTGGGCTCGAGGCCGGCGGCGCGCAGGAGCGCCTCGGCGTCGGGGTACAGGGGCTTGAGGGCGCCGCGGGCCATCTTGCGGCGCTGGGCGAAGAGAGCCTTGACCACCTGCCGGAAGACGGCGGGATCGCCCACGTCGGCGGCGGGCTCGGCGCGGCGCTCCAGGATGAGCACGGCCGAGTCCACCTTGGGCGGGGGCAGGAAGGCGCTCGGGGGCACCCAGAAGGCGATGGTGGCGTGCGTCCAGAGGGCCACCAGGGCCGAGAGGGTGCCGCAGGCCCGCGTGCCGGGCGGCGCGGCGGCGCGCTCGGCGAACTCCTTCTGGAGCAGCAGGCAGGCGCGGCGCCAGACGGGGCCCGCCTCGATGAGGCCCGCCACGATGGGGCTCGACAGGTTGTAGGGCACGTTCCCGTAGACGATGGGGCGCTGGCCCAGCTCCGTCGCGAGGGCGCCCCAGTCCTGGTCGCGCACGTCGCCGGGCCGGATGGTCACGTGGGGGCTGCCGCCGAACTGGGCGCGCAGCACCGGCACCAGGTCGCGGTCGTACTCCAGGGCGATGACGCGGGCGACGCGGCTGGACAGGGCGTGGGTCAGCACGCCCGTGCCCGCGCCGATCTCGAAGACGGCGTCGTCGGGGCCTGCGCCGCCGGCCGAGACGATGCGGGGCGGGATGGCCGGGTCCACCAGGAAGTGCTGGCCCAGGCCCTTCTTGCTCCACAGGCCGTGGGCCTGGAGCAGCTCGCGGGGGTTGCTCATGCGGTCACCGGCCACGTCCCGACGGCGTTGAGCCGGCGATCCGCGGCGTCATGGCCCGAGTGGGTCGGCGCCTGGGTGAAGGCCACGCCGGCGATCATCGCGGCGTTGTCGGTGCACCACCGCGGGGGGGGCACGAAGAGCCGGCGCCCCCGCTGGGCGAGAGCGTCGCGCAGGGTCTGGCGCAGGCAGCCGTTGCAGGCCACGCCCCCCGCCAGCACCACCTCGTCGATGCCCAGCTCGTCGCCGGCCTGCACCACCCGATCGACGAGCTGGTCGACGGCGGCCTGCTGGAAGCTGGCCAGCAGGTCGGCCTGCTCCTGGCCCTCGGGGAAGCCGCCGCGCTTCTCCAGCACGGTGAGCACCGCGGTCTTCAGGCCGCTGAAGCTGAAGTCCAGGCCGCCATCCTTGAAGCGGGGGATGGTGAAGCGGTGGGCGGTCGCGTCGCCACCCCGGGCCAGCCGCTCGACGGTGGGGCCGCCCGGGTAGCCCAGCCCCAGCATGCGGGCCACTTTGTCGAAGGCCTCGCCCGCCGCGTCATCGCGGGTGTTGGCCACCCGGGTGATGGGGCCGCCGGGGGCCTCGACGCGGTAGAGCGCCGTGTGGCCCCCGCTCACCGCGAGGGCCAGGTGCGGATCGCCGGGGACGGCGGGCCGGGGCTCGTCGGGCCGGTGCAGGTGGACGGCGTGCAGGTGGCCGGCCAGGTGGTTGACCGGGATGAGGGGCTTGTCATGGGCCCAGGCCAGGCTCTTGGCCACCTGGAGCCCCACCAGGAGCGCGCCCACCAGCCCCGGACCCCGCGTCACGGCCAGGGCGTCCACCTCCGGCAGCGTCAGGCCGGCCTCGGCGAGGGCCGCCTGCACGACGGGGACGATGTCGACCACATGGTTGCGGCTGGCCAGCTCGGGCACCACGCCGCCGTACTTCCGGTGGATCTCGATCTGGGTCGCGACCTGGTCGGCCAGCACCCGGTGGCCGTCCTCGACGACGGCGCAGGCGGTCTCGTCGCAGCTCGTCTCGATGGCGAGAATCTTCATGGGTTTCAGCTACTTGAGAGTGCGAAGGATGCCGCGCACCTCGGCGGCGTAGCCGCCCGTCGGGGTGAGCTCGAGGTACTTCTCGTAGGCGGCGATCGCGGCGTCCTTCTGGCCCTTGAGCTGGAAGGCCGAGCCCATGATGAGGTGGGCCTTGGCGGCGGCCGGGCCCAGCTTCGCCGCGGCGCGGGCCTCGGCGAGGGCGGCGTCGTCCTTGCCCGACTCGAAGAGCGCGTCGGCGTAGGCCACGCGGGCCGCGGCGTCGGCCGGGCGCAGCTTGACGGCCTGGGCCAGCGAAGCCGCAGCCTGGGCGTACTTGCCGGCCTTGTGCTGGGCGAGCCCCGCGCTGAGCAGCCGCCCGAAGGCGTCGCCAGCGGCGGGCGGCAGGGCGTCCGCGACCTCGGTCGGCGCGGGGGCGGTGGGGGCCGCGGCCTCATCGGTGGTCGGGGCGGCCTCCGGGGCGGCCTCGGGAGCCTCGGTCACAGGCGCGGCGGCCTCGCCGATCAGCGCCGGCGCCCCCTCGCCCGTGGGCAGCGTCCAGTCCCCCTCGATGGGAGCGCCCGGCCCCGGGCCGGGGCCCTTCGGCAGCGCCGCCGTGTGCCAGCCGAGCTTGGGCGCGTTGTCCGGGCGGGCGAAGGGCACCACCTCGTCGCGCAGGAAGAACGCGGCCAGGGCGCCGGCGACGAGGACCATCAACAGCACGGCCAGCCAGAACGAGCGCGAGAGCGGCTCCTTGGCGAGCAGCAGATCCTCCTCGACGTGGGCTGCCGGCGGCTGGGCGGGCGAGGGCGTCGGCGGCAGCTCGCCGCGGGCGGTGCTCCAGGCCTCCACGAAACGCCGCTCCGTCTCCGCCTGGGCGGGATCGGCGGGCGTCGGGTGCCGGGGCGGGGCGACGTCGGCGGCGGCGCTGGCCTCTCGCGCCTCCTCCGTCAGATCGGCCGTGACGCGGCTGGTCATGTCGGGGCGCAGCGGCGGCGGGGCGGCCGGCTCCACCCGGGGCGTCCGCCGGCGGGGCAGCTCGGGCGCGGGCCGCTCGACCACCGGCCGCTCGACCACCGGCCGCTCGGGCGCGGGCCGCTCGACCACCGGCCGCTCGGGCGTCGCCGCCTCGATCCGCGGGCTGGGCAGGTTCGCCGCCGAGCGGATGAGGTTGTCCACCAGCCCCGAGCGGCTCGCCGGATCGATGCGCGGCACCGTGCCCGTCACCCGCGGCGGCGGCGTCGACACCGGGCTCGGGGGCGGCGCGGCCGCGGGGGGATCCGACTCGACCCAGACGGGCTCGATGGTGGGCAGGTGGTCGTCGTCCAGCGCGTCCAGGTCGTCGGGGTCGTCATCCACGATGACCGGCACGACCGCCACCGGATCGGCGAGCTGGAGCACCCCTTCGAAGTACAGGCGGCTCACCAGGCGCAGCGCGTCCAGATCCGACAGCGGAGCCTCGTCGATGACGGCGCGCAGGGAGCGGCGGCCGTCGAAGAGGCGCACCACGTCGGAGCCACCGTCGCCCAGGTCGTCGAGGTGCTCGGCCAGCTCGGCGTAGTCGACCTGGAGCACATGCTCCAGCCCGGGGAGCTGCTCCGCCACCCGGCCCCACTCGTCCATGCGGCGCACGCCCTCAAGCAGCAGCGCCTGGGTGCCGGGCTCGACGGTGCGCGGCGGCGGGGTGCCGCGGAAGTCCATCTCGAACGTGCCCACCTCCCAGGTCATGAGGCGGTAGACGGCCTCCTCCCCGGTCAGGCGGCCCGCCTCGGCGGCGGCCACGGCCCCGTTGTCGAACCAGAGGGTGCCCTTGCGCTCCCCGGACGAGATCCGCGCGCGCCCGGATTTCCCACCGATTTCGATGGTTTGCAGCAGGTCCACCACGCTCATGTCGGCCAGATCGCCGAAGAAGCGGTGCTGGCTGGACAGGCTGCGGCGCTTCTCGCGCTCGAGGGCCATGCGGACCCGCGTGATGAGCTCGCGGGTGTAGATGGGGCGGGTGAGGGAGTCGTCGGCCCCCAGCTCCAGGCCGCGGATGCGCGCCTCCACCGACGTCTCGTCCGTCAGCAGGATGAACGGGATCTCGGCCAGGCGCGGGTCGGTCTTGAGCTCGACGCACAGCTCGTAGCCGTCCATGCCCGGCATGTCGTCGTCGGCGATGATCAGGGCGGGCCGCGTGGCCTGCAGCCGGGCCAGCGCCGCGCGCCCGTCGGCCGCCGTCGACGTCGCGAAGCCCGCCTTGCGCAGCGACACCTCCATGAGCTGGAGGGACTGCGGGTCGTCGTCTACGAGGAGGAGGTGCTGCTTCGCCATGCCGCCTTCACCCAAAGCCCGATGGGCGCGCCGCCGGGCCGGGCACGCGCCCGACCCGCCTGGTCGCCTGGTCCGCGCCGGGTCCCCCTACCACGGCGAGTCGTCCTGGTCCGCCACCACCGCCAGCATGGCGGCGAAGGCGCTGCGGTTCTCCCGCTCCCGCTCCTCGGGGGCCTTCTCCGGCAGCTTGCCGGTGCGCCCCCCCAGGAAGAGCGCGTCCGGGATCTCGTCCAGGAAGCGCGATGGGCGCTTGCGGTGGATCCGCCCGAACTTCAAGCGCATTTTCGCCCCGGTGAGGGTCAGGTGCACCTTGGCGCGCGTGATCCCCACATAGGCCAGCCGGCGCTCCTCGTCCAGTTCGCCCTCGCCATCGAGGACGCGCTGGTGCGGCATCAGGCCCTCCTCGACCCCCGCCAGGTACACGGCGGTGAACTCGAGGCCCTTGGACGCGTGCAGCGTCATCAGGCTGGCCTGGTCGGCCTCGGCGTCCCCATCCTCCTCGGGTCGGGTGTCCAGCGCCAGCTTCGACAGGTACTCCGTCAGCCCCGAGTCGGGGTTGCGCTGGTGGAACGACGCCAGCGCCGACGCCACCTCCTCCAGATCGTCCATGCGCCGCCGGATCTGCTGGGGGCTCTTGCTGTGCACCCGCACCAGCTCGTCCGCGAAGCCGAAGCCCTTGATCAGCGCCCGGCAGACCTCGCCCAGGGGCTCCACCGCGAACCGCGCGCGCAGCTCGGCGATCTTCGCCTCCAGCCCCCGCACCGTCTCCTGCACCTTCGGGCTCAGGCCCTGGATCTCGGGGCGCTGGAGCACCCGGAAGAAGGGCAGGCCCGTGGCGGCCGAGTACTCGGCCAGCCGCTCGATGCTCACATCGCCCACCCCGCGGGAGGGGTAGTTCACGATGCGGCGCCAGGCCGTCTCGTCGAAGGGGTTGGCGATGACTCGCAGGTACGCGACCACGTCGCGCACCTCCTTGCGGTCGTAGAAGCGCGTCCCGCCCACCAGCCGGTAGGGGATACCCGCGTTGCGCACCGCCTCCTCCACCACCCGCGACTGGGCGTTCGTGCGATACAACACCGCGAAATCCGACCACTTCAGGCCGAGTCGGTGCCGCGCGCCCAGCATGTCGGTGGCGATCCAGTGCGCCTCCTCCTCGTCGTTGTCGGCCAGCCAGTAGCGCAGCGGCGGACCGTCCCCCTTGTCGCTCCAGAGCGTCTTCTCGTGCCGCTCCACGTTGTTGCGGATGACCGCGTTGGCGGCCTTCAGCACGTGGTTCGTCGAGCGATAGTTCTGGGTCAACGCCACCATCCTGGCGCCGGGGAACGAGCGATCGAAGTGCAGGATGTTGCCCGCCACCGCGCCGCGCCACGCGTAGATGGACTGGTCGTCGTCGCCGACCACGCAGACGTTGCCCCGCCCGGCCAGGGCCTGGACCATGCGGAGCTGGGCGCCGTTGGTGTCCTGGTACTCGTCCACCATGATGTAGTGGAAGCGCTCCCGCCACCGGCTGCGCACCGCGTCGCCCTGGGGTCCCTCGGCCTCCAGCGCCCGCACGGGCAGGACGATCAGGTCGTCGAAGTCGACCGCGTTGAGCACCCGCAGGCGGCGCTCATAGAGCGGGAAGACCCGGTGCGCCACGGGGTACTGGGCCGGATCGGGGGCCCGCAGCAGGCCCTTGTCGGCCGAGATGCGGCCGTGGATGACCTTGGGATCGTGGGTCTGGGGATCGAAGCCCAGCTTCACCAGGCCCAGCCGCACGGCGTCGCGCTGATCCCCCTCGTCGAGGATGGTGAAGCCCGCCGTGCGGCCCACGGCCTCGGCCTCCTCGCGCAGGAAGCGCACGCCGAGCGCGTGGAACGTCGACAGCACGCAGCCCTTCGCCCGCGCGCCGATGAGCTTCTCGACGCGCTCGCGCATCTCCTCGGCGGCCTTGTTGGTGAACGACAGCGCCAGGATGCGCTCGGCGGGCACCCCCAGGGCCAGCAGCCGCGCGATGCGGTAGGTGATGACGCGCGTCTTGCCCGAGCCGGCGCCCGCCAGCACCAGCAGGGGGCCGTCGGTGGTCAGCACGGCCTCGCGCTGGGCCGGGTTGAGGGAGTGGAGATCGAGCACGGGCGTCCGGTCCGAGGTGCGGAAGGGTCCTACCATAGTGAGGCGGGCCCGCCCCGCGCCACCCTTCCCGCTGTCGGGCACCCGATGCGCACCTCATTCAGGGCGATATGCACCGGATGTACAGGCCGGCGCCCGCGAGGCGGCCCCAGGCCCGCCCAGGCTGGCACGGCCTTCGCGATGCTCTCTCCGCGACCGCCAACCGGGAGCCTGCGATGCCCACCGCCGCCCACCGCCGCCTGCACGCCCGCCTGATCGTCGTCCTGCTGCGCGCCGTCCTCGGCCTGCTGCTGCGCCTGGCCTACCGCGTCCGCCGCGTCGACACCGACCGCCTGCCCGCCCGCGGGCCGGCCCTCATCGTGGCCAACCACGTCACGTTCATCGACTGGCTCTTCCTGGCCGTCCTCTGCCGCCGCCCCGTCCGCTTCGTGATGCACCACCGCTACTACCGCCTGCCGGTGCTGGGGTGGATCTGCCGCCTGGCCGGGGCCATCCCCATCGCCGGCCGCCACGAAGACCAGCGCGTGCTCGACGCCGCCCTCGACACCATCGACGCCGCCCTGGCCGCCGGGGAGGCCGTCGTCTTCTTCCCCGAGGGCAGCCTGACGCGGGACGGCGAGGTGGCCAGCTTCCGCCCGGGCGTCGACTGGATCCTCGCCCGCCGCCCCGTGCCCGTCGTGCCCGTCGCCCTGCGCGGCCTCTGGGGCAGCCGCTTCAGCCGCGCCCGGGAGCGCGCCGACCGCCGGTGGTTCCGGCCCACCCTCGAGGTGGTCTGCGGCGCCGCCGTCCCCGCCCCCCAGGCCAGCCGCGACGCCCTCTTCGCCCACGTCACCGCCCTGCGGGGCGCGCACCGCTAACCTCCTGATTTCTTTTCAGCTTTCTTCCGCGCCCGCGCCAGCCGGCAAAGCCCCCGCGCCCCCGCGGCCGCCGTCTCGGGGAAGCTCGCCGCCGCCGTGAAGATGGCCTCGGCCTCCGCATGGCGCCCCACCTTCAGCGCCGCCGCCGCCAGCGCCAGCGCCGCCGGCGGATCCCGCAGCACCAGCGAGTCGGCCGTCGCGGCCCGCTCCAGCAGCAGGTCGAGCAGCGTCACCATCGACAGCACGTCGTCGCGGTTGTGCCGCAGGCCCCCGAGCAGCGGCCCCGCGTCCTCGCCGTGCTGCCACGCCAGCCAGGCCGCCGGCAGCAGGCGCCCGGGCAGGTCGTCCACGCGGTTCACCCCCAGCAGCCGCCGCTCCACCGTGGCCAGCCGGCAGTCGGGCAGGCCGTGCTTCAGCAGGCGCCGGCTGATGGGCAGCAGGTCCAGGTGGCCCGCCAGGGGCGGCAACTCCATGCCGTGCAGGGCGTAGCGCGCCGCCAGCAGGGGCAGATCGAAGGTGCGCCCGTTGTACGTCACCAGCCAGTCCAGGTCGGCCAGGCGGTCGGCCAGGTCCTCCAGCGCGGCGGGCTCCTCGTCGGCGTCGCGCAGCAGCCACTGCTCCAGCACCAGGTCCTCGCCGCGGAACCACGCCGCTCCGATCATGAACGGCAGCGTGCCCTGGCCGATGGCCAGGCCCGTCGTCTCCAGGTCCAGGAAGAGGGCGCCGCGCGGATCGAAGTCGGCGAAGGCCGCGTCCCCCGCCAGCAGCGACGCGAGGCCGGCGTCGCGGCTCAGCAAGGTACCCAGCTCCCGATCCCCGTAGCGCGTCTCGGGATCGCGGGTGCTCACCTGCACGAAGCAGCGGCCGCGCGGGGTGCCGCGCTCGACGCCGGGGATGGCCTGCCGCGCCTGCCGGGCCGGCGGGGCCACCTCCCCCAGGCTGGCAGCCAGGGCGTCGAGCCGCCCCGTCACCGTCCGCGGCGCGTCGGGGCGGGCCACGCGGGGGGCCGGGGCGACGGGCGCCGCGGCCAGCGCGGCCAGGCGATCAGCGATGACCTGGGCGGTGATGGCCGGCGCGGCCGGCGGCGCCGGCGCGGGCTGAGCGGCCCGATCCTCGCGAATTCGTTGCAGATCCGCCCGCGTCGGCCCCGCCGGGGCGGCGGCGCGGGCGCCTGCTCGGGCACCGCCGGCGCGACCTCGGCCGCCAGCGCCGCGGGCCAGCCCGCGCGGGCCGACCGCAGCAACGCCACCCGCGCCTCCAGGCTGGACGAGGGCGCCGCCGCCGGCTCCTCCGCCGCCGGCTCCTCCGCCGCCGGCGCCCCGGGCGCGCGCTGCCCCCGCAGCATCGCCTCGCGCCGGGCCAGGGCGCGCTGCAGCGGGGAGTCGTCCGTCACGCCGAGCCGCAGCTCGTCGAGATGACCACCGCGGGCTGCCCCCGCTCGCCGCGCAGGACGCGCAGCACGTCGCGCACCCGCCGCCGGCTGCGCACCTCGCCCATGGCCGCCGCGCCCACACACGCCGGGCAGCCGTCCGTGCAGCCGCAGCCCCCGAGCAGCGCGTCCGCGTCGGCCAGCACCGCCTCGGCCTGCTCGAACAGCGCCTCGTGCAGCCCCACCCCGCCGGGGTAGCGCTCGTAGACGTACAGCGTGGGCAGCCCCTCCGCGGGCCCCTCCCCCACCGCCGCCGTGCCCAGATCCCCGGGCGAGCACATCAGCCGCACCGCCGCCACATGCCGGATGGCCCGCAGCAGCCCCTCCAGGGCGTCGATGGTCTGGTGCAGGGCCAGCCCCAGCCGCAGGCCCAGGTCTTCAGGGGCCTCCAGCCAGAGCCCCGTCGTGTGCAGCTCCGTCTCGGGCAGCTGCACGTCGCCGTAGCCCACGTTCTCCCCCGTCGCGAAGCGGATCTTCTTGAAGCCCACCACCCGCTCGAAGACGCGCACCTCGCCGTGGCCGACGCCCGCGCCCTCCCCCGCCACGCGCCGATCGTCGAAGACCGACAGCCGCGCCAGGCCCTCGAACGTCACCGCGTCGGTGTAGTAGTCGACCGCCACCGGCTCCACCGTCGCGCGGCGCCCCGTCCAGTCCAGATCCAGCACCTGGTACGTCTCGCCGCCCACGATGTAGATGGCCTGCGGGTACAGCGTCGACGCCGCCGCGTGGTAGTCCACCTCGCCCACCACGCGGTGCTTGTGGGCCTTGTCGAGCACCGTGAAGTTGCCCTCCGCGATGGCCCGCAGCCCCACGCCCTGGGCCGGGTAGGGCTCCCCCGTCCACTGCCAGCGCTCGGCCCCCTCCAGCAGGAGCCGCCGCCCCGCCAGCCAGCCCAGCACCTCCGCCGTGCGGTCCGCGCCGAACGTGCCGAAGGCCTCGCCGGCCTTGAAGGGCAGCTCGAACGCCGCGCACTTCAGGTGGTCCGCCACGATGAGCAGGTGATCGGGATCCAGCAGCGCGTGCTCCGGCGTCTGGCCGAAGAGCGCGTCCGGGTGGGCCGCCAGGTACTGATCCACCGCCTCGCTGCGGGCCACCAGGATGATGACCGCTGGCGAGTCGCGCCGCCCGCCCGCCCGCCCGCTGCCAGAGGCTCGCGATGGTGCCCGGGTAGCCCGCCAGCACGCAGGCCTCGAGCTGCCCGACGTCCACCCAGCTCCAGGGCGCTCGTCGACACCACCGTGCGGATGTGGCCCGCCCGCAGCCCCGCCTCGACCGCCCGCCGGTGGTCGGGCAGGTAGCCGCCCCGGTAGCCAGAAACCGTTGTGGGATCAATGCCTTCCGAGGCCACGTCCTCTTGCAGATGCCGCGTCAGCCGCTCCACGTTCAGCCGGCTGTTGGCGAAGACGATCGTCGGCACCTCCGCCTTGGCCAGCGCCCGCGTCAGCCGCCGCGCCGCCTGGATGTAGCTGCCCCGGATGCCCTTCGCCCCGTCCACCAGCGGCGGGTTGTAGACGTAGAACGTCGCCTTCCCCGAGGCGCGCCGCTCTCCGTCACCGCCGCCACCGGCCCCGCCAGCAGGCTGGCCGCGTGCTCCGCCGGGTTGGCCACCGTCGCCGAGCTCAGGATGAACTGCGGGTTCGACCCATGAAACCGACACACCCGCTTCAGCCGCCGCAGCACGTTGGCCACATGGCTGCCGAACACCCCGCGGTACGTGTGCACCTCGTCCAGCACCACGTAGCGCAGCCCCGAAGAACGCCGCCCACCGGTCGTGGTGCGGCAGCACCCGGCGTGCAGCATGTCGGGGTTGCTCACCACCACCCGCGCCGCCCGCCGGATGACCCGCCGCGCGTCCTCCGGCGTGTCGCCATCGAACGCATGGGGCCGCGCGTCCACCCGCAGGCCGTCGCCAGCGCGTCCAGCGACACCACCTGATCGTGGGCCAGCGCCTTCGTCGGAAACAGATACAGCGCCCGCGCCCCGGCATCCTCGGCGCACGCCGCCAGCACGGCCAGGTGGTACACCAGCGACTTCCCCGACGCCGTCGGCGTCGCCACCACCACATCCCGCCCCGCCCGGACGTGCTCCAGCGCCTGCGCCTGGTGGCTGTACAGCGTGTGCACCCCCTGCGCCGCCAGCCCCGCCTGCACCGACGCCGGCAGCCACACCGGCACCGGCGCCCGCACCGCCGGCGACCCCGGCCGCTCATGCCGCGCCACGAACGGCGTCCCCCGCTCGGGGTGCTCGGCCCATTGCCGCAGGACGTGCTCCGCCAGACTCATGGCCCCTCCGCGGTGAACGGGTGAGCGTATGTTCAGCACTGAACGGACGTCAAGATGGTGATACCAGCGACCACTTGCCCCCGGCCCGCCCGCGAGGCAGGGTGAGCGCTACGGAGCGACGGAGAAGCCGTGGGACCAGCAGACAAGGATCGGGCGGGCGCAGCGGACCGGGCGACCGGCCACGAGCGCAGGCGGCCGCGCCTCGCCGGCCGGCCGGTGGGGGCGCTGGCCGGCGGCCTGGCGGGCCTCCTGCTGACGCTGGCCCTGGAAGCGCGTGCGACCGACCACCTCGTCGCCGCGGAGACTCCTTTCGTCCCGCCCTGCTGCGCATCCCTGCGGGCACGTTCACGATGGGCAGCCCGGCGGACGAGGCGGGCCGGTACGAGGACGAGACCGCCCACCCGGTCACGCTGACGGCGCCGCTGGCGATCATGCAGACCGAGGTGACGCAGGCGCAGTGGACGGCGCTGATGGGATCCAACCCGTCGTCCTTCCAGGCGTGTGGACCCACATGCCCCGTGGAGCAGGTGAGCTGGCTGGACGCGGTGGCCTATGCGAACGCCCTGTCGAAGAAGGACGGGCGCTCGGCCTGCTACCAGGTGGGGAAAGGCGACGCCGACCTGCTACCGGGGTGCACGGGCTACCGCCTGCCGACGGAGGCGGAGTGGGAGTACGCCGCGCGGGCCGGGACGGCAGGCCCCCGGCATGGGGACGCGGCCGACGTCGCCTGGTTCGACGAGAACAGCGGCGGCACGACCCACCCCGTCGGCCAGAAGCGGCCCAACGCCTGGGGCCTGTACGACATGCTCGGCAACGTCTGGGAGTGGACGGGCGACTGGCACACCCTCGACCCGCCCCCGCCCGGCCCCGACCCGTCGGGCCCCCCCAGCGGCCAGAGCCGCGTCTTCCGCGGCGGATCCTGGGAGTCGGACGCGCGGAGGGTCCGCGCCGCGAACCGCTTCTGGTGGGGGCCCGACGTCCAGAACCGCATCCAGGGGTTCCGGCTCGTCCGCCGCCCCTGAGGCCCCGGGCTTCGAGCCTGAGGACGGCACTCCGAAGCTTGCAATCCGCCCACACCCTGCCACACTGTCGCCATGGGCCGTTTCTTCTGCATGCTGGCTGGGCTTCTGCTGCTCCCAGGCGCCCCCTGGGCCGCGGAGACCATCGGCTACGACCAGATCGTCGTCGTCACCGTCGGCATCGGCAAGCAGCCCGGCTGGGACGCCCTGCCCAACGCCGCCCGAGACGTGCAGCTCTTCCACGAGGCCCTCGCCGGCCCCTCGGACGCCCCCATCCACATCATCCACCTGGACGACGCGACCGCCACCCGCGAGGGCATCCTGGAGGCCCTCGACCAGGCCGCCACCGAGGCCGGCAAGCGCGACCGGAGCCTGCTGATCTTCTACTTCGCGGGCCACGGCGAGACCTACAAGAACCAGGGCTACATCGTCCCCGTGGGCGGCCGAAAGGACGCCTTCAGCACCTGGCTCTCGGTGGACGCCCTGAAGGCCGCCTCCAAGGCCGCGCCCGTCCGCCACCAGCTCTTCATCCTGGGCTCCTGCTTCGGCGGCGCCCTCATCCAGCGCGGGCGCGACCTCAGCGTGGCCGAGCTGAAGAAGCAGGAGCTCGCCGCCACCTGGCGCGCGGGCGAGCTGGGCCGCGTCGCCCACGTCGCGCTGGCCGCCGGCAACGAGCGCCAGAAGATCCCCGACGGCACCCCCGGCGAGGGCAGCGCCTTCGGCCGCGCCGTCGCCACGGCCCTGCGCGCCACGGCCAAGGGTCGCGCGGCCGACTACAACAGCGACGGCTGCGTGGATCGCTACGAGCTGGCCGCCTACGTCAGCGCCCATGGCCGCACCTCGGCCAACAGCCCCCGCATCGGGCCCCTGCCCGAGGACGACGCCGGCATCCTGGCGCTGTGCCAGGGGCGCTACGACACCCCGCCCCGCGTCACGCCCTGGGGTCCGACGCGTGGGGGCTGGACGGCCGGCCAGGAGGTGGCCCCCGAAACACCCACAAGGCCAGCCCTCGTCCACATTCCTCCCGGGTCATTCAACATGGGCAGCCCCATGAATGAACCGAGCCGGATGAGCGGTGAGAGGCTTCACAACGTCGTCCTCGCCGGTTCTGTGGCAATGATGCGTTCAGAGGTGACTCAAGGACAGTGGACCGAACTCATGCGGTCAAATCCGTCCCACTTCAAGGACTGCGGGGTCAGCTGTCCCGTCGAGAGCGTATCTTGGCTTGATGCAACCGCTTTCGCAAATGCTCTATCCAGGCATGAGGGGCTGACTGAGTGCTATGGAGGCCTGCGGTGCAAGGGCAGAGATCTCCAGTGCGAAGGCGGCGCATGCTCTGGGAAAGACTTCGCCTGTGATCGCCCTACCGTCCCCGGCTGCAATGGGTACCGGCTGCCGACGGAGGCGGAGTGGGAGTACGCGGCGCGGGCAGGCACAGCGACCCCATGGTACGACGAGCCGAAGGCAGTGGCATGGTATCGTGAACTCGGCGGGACATCCCCCCAACCAGTAGGTCGAAAGCGCGCGAACGCATGGGGCCTTCATGACATGCTTGGCAACGTTCTGGAATGGACTGGCGACTGGGACCACGAATACGACCCACAAGATGAGGTCGGGCCGAGAGGGCCGCCTACTGCTCGCGTGGTCCGCGGTGGATCCTGGAGCACTCCAGTAGGCATGACTCGCGCGGCGACACGCCTGAAGAGAGACCCCACGAGCAGGCACCCGGACCTGGGCTTTCGACTGTGCCGGTCTCTGTGATGGCTTGAGCCGTTTCGGCTGCAGGTGGCGGGTTGGGATTGCTTGCCTGGTTCTCCCGCCTCCTTGAAGCAGGGTTGCCCTCCGCCCGGGATGTTTGACGTGCAACGCAACCCATCAAGTCAGTGCTGGCGGACGAGCCGAGCCCAGGTCGTGGTTCCGGTTGGTGGGCTCCCGCTCGCTGCGCCAGGCGGCGCGCACCCTCAGCGCGGCCGAGTCCCACGCCCCGCCACGCATGACCCGGTTCGGGCCGGTGGGTGGGCCCGTCGGGTCGACCGCCGTGGTCACGGCGTCGGAGGCGTACCAGTCGCCCGTCCACTCGGCCACGTTGCCCAGCATGTCGTACAGGCCCCAGGCGTTGGGCCGCTTCTGGCCGACGGGGTGGGTGGTGGCGCCGCTGTTCTCGGCGGACCAGGCGACGTCGGTCGCGTCGCCATGCCGCGCTCCCGTCGTCCCCGCCCGCGCGGCGTACTCCCACTCCGCCTCCGTCGGCAGGCGGTAGCCGGCACCCCGGCAGCAGGTCGGCGTCGTCCTTCCCGACCCGGTAGCAGGCGGGCAGGCCCTCCAGCTTCGAGAGCGCGTTCGCGTAGCCCACCGCGTCCAGCCAGCTCACCTGCTCCACCGGGCAGCGCGGACCACATGCCTTGAAGCTCGCTGGGTTCGGTTCGCCCATGACCGCGATCCACTGGCCCTGCGTCACCTCCGACTCCATGACCCAGAGGGCCCGCGACAGCGTCACCGGGCGCAGCGTCTCGTCGTCGTCGCGGCCCGCCTCCTCCGGCGGGCTGCCCATGGGAAAGGTTCCCGGCGGCACGAGCCGCAGGGCCGGGCGCAGGGTGGTGGCCTCCGCCAGCCCCTCCCTAGAGCTTGGAGCGACAGCGGGTGGATCCGGCACGCTGGGGCCCTTCGGGTTCTCGATGGGCGGCGCGGGCGGGGGTGGCTCGGCCGACCGCTTCACCCGGCAGAGCAGCACCGTCCCCTGATCGTCGCGATCGAGCGTCCCCAGCGCGGGCGTGTTGTGGTCGCTGCGCCCCTTGTTGTGGACGTAGGACGCCAGCTCCAGGTGGGTCACGCAGCCATCGCCGTTCTGGTCCGCCGGCATGCTCGGTAGCCCGTGCGCCGGGGTGAGCGCCTGCACGAGCGCGCGCCCGAAGTCGCTGCCCTCTCCGCGCTTGCCGTCGGGGATGCGCTCGCCGTCCAGCCCGGCGGTGATGCCCACCCGCGCGCGCCGGCCCAGCTCGCGCTCGATGTAGCGCTGGTCCGCGGGCGTGGCGACCTGCAGCTCGGCATCGGCCGGAATGACGTCGCCCTTCAGCAGGGTGCCGCTGAAGCATGAGGCCAGGATGAAGAGCACATGCCGCACCTCGCCCAGCTCGGGCTGGCGCAGCAGGTCGCGCAGCGTCGTGACCGAGATCCAGGAGTCGGGATCGTCCTGCCGGCCATCCCGCGGCACGATGAAGCCGACGTCGCCGTAGGTGAGGCCGTGGCCCGTGAAGTAGAAGAGCACCAGCGTCTTGCCGGACCCGGCGCTGCGGCCCGCGGCGCGCAGGGCCCGCAGGATGCCGGCCTTCGTGGCCTCCGCCTCGGGCAGACGCCGCACCTCGACGGGGCCGAGCCAGGGGCCGGCGCTCATCAGATCGGCGAAGTCCGCCGCGTCCCGGCCGGCGTTGGGCAGGTGGCACAGGGTCTTCTTCTGCGCGCACGCCGGCCGCGGATCGCCGTGGTCGTAGGTCGTGATGCCCGCCGTGAGGACGACGATCTTGTCGTAGGCCGAGGCGGCCAGTGGCAGCAGCGGCGCCAGCAGCAGCAGCGCCAGAAGCAGCAGCCTCACGGGTCGGTTCGTCCCTTCAAGGCGCGCAGATCAGGTGCCTGCGGGCTGAGCGACAGCCCGAAGTCGACCAGCGCCCGGGCCCGGTCGCGGTGGACGCCATCGCCCAGGTCGGCCTCGGCCTTCAGCTCGGCCTCGGCGCAGGCGTGCAGCAGCCCCAGCTGGGGCTCGAACCAGGTCGCGCACTCTCCGCGGACGCGCACATGTCCCTCGCGCCGCCACGCCGCGGCCTGGACGTCGAGGTCCTCTCGGCGGCAGTCCCCGCGCAGGGCGCCAAGGCCCGAGTCGGGCGCCGCCGGGGGACCGCTGCCCGGCGCTCCACTGCCCGGCGCTCCCCTGCCGGGCGCCGCCGGGCCCGCCGCCGCCGGACCCGCCGCCGCCTCGGCCAGGCGCGCATCCGGCACCAGCCAGCGACCGTCGCGCGCCGCGACCCCGAAGCAGACCCCCACGATGACCATCGCGGCGAAGGCGCCCACCCCGAAGCCCACGCGCAGCGGATCGACGCGCGGCGCCTCCGTCCCCCGCCGCCACCGAAAGCCGCCATACGTCAGCAGTCCGCCCGTGGCGAACGTCATCACCGCCACCAGCAGCTTCTCGGTGATGCCTGTCTGCGTCGACAGCCCGGTCAGAAACCCGACACACCCGCCCAGCAGCCCGAAGCCCACCAGCAAGCCCAGCCAGCGCCCGTCTTCCCAGGTCGGCTCCGTCGACTGCTCCAGCTTCAACGCCTCCACCTGCGCCGTCAGCGCGGCCAGGCGGCGGTGCAGGTCGAGGCCCGCCTCGAGGGCGTCGAGCTGGGCCTTCAGCGGGTGCGCGGCGGGGGCGGGGGGCGTGGGCTCGCTCATGGGGGCCAGCCTGCCCCCGATCGCGGCTCCCGGCAAGGTTCTGGTGGCCCCACGGCCACTTGCCCGCGCCTCGCGGGCAGCCGCCGAGGGCGTCGGGAGGTCTCTCCAGGCCATGGCGGGGGCCCGTGACCGGCATCCACCGCCCTTCAATGGGGCCTCTTGACCTCACCCGAGACCTCCTGGGGCCCTTGGATGCGCGCTCGAGCCGGCGATTCGGGGCCCACCCCGCCCCTGGCTGGGGCCTCCAGGCCCCTTCCGCGGGCCGGCCCGCCACCGGGCGCGCGAAAAAGTGCAAATGCATGGACACGGCGGTCCACCAGGGTGCATGATTTTTTTCACCACGACGCTGACACCTGAGCAGGATGTGACATGAACGCAGACAAGATCGGGCTGGTGCTTGCGGATGTCCTGGATGCCCCGGCCGACCCCACGGCCGACGACCAGCGCCGGCTGGCCGCCCTCGCGGCCAGCACCATCGCCGCCGTCTACCTGCCCGAGCTGCGGGCCATCCGCGCCGAGCTGTCGGCCACACCGGGGGACAAGGGCACCCCTGCGCTGACGGCAGCCCTGGCCGCCGCCAACCGTGACCACGACGACTACGGCCGGGCCTTCTGGTTCGCTGCGATGGGCGTCCTCGCCGATCCCGGCGCCTCCGAGGCCGCGAAGACGGCGGCGGCGAAGTGCCTGGCCACCTTCGTCCCAGCCCGGGGCGAGCTGGCGCAGGACACGGCCACCGAGATCGCCAGCGCCCGGCGCCGCGCCCCCCAGGTCGCCGCCCTGGCCGACGACCTCGATCGCATCCCCGCCGCCGACGGACGCACCGCCCGCGCGCTGGTCGACGCCCAGCACGCCGCCGCCGAGCGCCGCGCCAGCCTCACTGCCGAGCGCGCCCGCGTCCCCGCGCCCGCCCCCCTCGACGGCGCCCGCTGGACGCGCGCCTGGGGCCTGCTGCTGGAGTTCCGCCGGGCGCTCCAGCGGGAAGTGGCCCAGAACGAAGCCCTCCCCCGGGACCTGGATCGGCTGGTCTTCGGCCTGATGGACCGGCTGGCGGGGGGGTGAGGCGAGCTTGACGGATCGGTCAATCCGCCGGATAACCTCACCATGAGTCCGCTCGATCAGCTGCCCGCCTTTGGGGGCCACGCCGATCACGTCGTCTCCCTCGACGTGGCCGAGGCGGCCCCCGAGGTCTTGCCCTACGCGTCGCTTCAGCAGGCGCGGGCGGCACAGCCCGGGCCGCTGCGGGCCCTGCTGGGGGTGTATGAGTGGCAGGGCGAGCCACTGATGTACCTGGCGGATGCGGCGGCCGTGGCCGACCACGACGTCCCAGCCCTCCGGCGCCGGCTGGCGCTGCGCGGCGAGGCGGCCTGGCTGGGCCTGCTGGAGGCCGGTCGCCTGACCGTCTACGACCTGAGGCTGGAGAAGGCCTCGGCCCCCGAGAAAGGGACGAGCTTCACCGCCAGCGACGCATCGACCACCACGCTACCGAGGCTGGCGCTCGGCTTTTCGGAGCAGCCCCCCGTCCGCCCGGGCGAGAAGGTGCGCGAAGCGCTGCGGACGCTGCTCGCCGCTGGCGTGAGGACGTTGCGAGAGGCCGGCCTGGGTGAAGGCGACGCGGTCTCGCTGGTGGGGCGCGCCCTCTTCACCCGGTTTCTCGGCGACCGGCACCTGCTGGCGGCGCACTGCGCCACCCGTGGGCTGGAGGCTCATGCCCTCCTCGACGATGCCGCCATCGCGCGGGACACGTGTGCCTGGCTGGACGAGACCTTCAACGGCGACCTGTTGCCGGTCTCCAGCGCCGCCTTCGAGAACGACGTGCCGAACCTCTGGTCGGCGCTGGCCAACATCCTGCACCGAGCGCCCGATGGGCAGCTCCCCCTGGGCTTCGAGATCGCCTGGGACAGCTTCGACTTCGCCCATGTGCCGGTCGGCGTGCTCAGCCAGGTCTTCGAAGACTACATGGCGGACCGGGATCCCGGGCGGCGCAAGAGCGACGGCGTCCACTTCACCCCCGCTCCGCTCGCCGAGCGAATGGTGGCCGAGGTGTTCGGTGCCCTGGGTCGGGAGGGCACGGCTCATCGGGCGCGGGTGCTCGATCCAGCCGCGGGCGGCGGGGTCTTCCTGCTGGCGGTGTACCGACGGCTCGTCGCCGAGCGATGGCGACACGACGGCCGCCGACCCGACACCGCCGTGCTGCGCGAGATCCTGTACGAGCAGCTGGCGGGCTTCGACGTCAACGAGGCCGCCATCCGGTACGCTGCCCTTGGCCTCTACCTGCTGGCCATCGAGCTGGATCCGCAGCCGCTGCCGGTGGGCAAGCTGCGCTTCGAGCACACGCTGGTGGGGCGAGTGCTCTTTCCGGTGGGGCCGGGCATCGACGCGTCACCTGCCGATCCGGATGCTCCGCTGACCGAAGCGGGCAGCCTCGGCGACCGAATCGGAGCGGCGCACGCGGGTCGCTACGATCTGGTCATCGGCAACCCGCCCTGGACCAGCCGGTCCTGGGAGGAGGACGCGTGGCGCGAGGTCCAGACGCAGGTCGATCGCGTCGCGGCGGCGCGTCAGCTCGGCCCGGTCGAGCTGCCCCAGCGCAACCCGGACGTACCCTTCGTGTGGCGAGCCCTGGAGTGGACGCGACCGGGCGGGCGGGTGGCCCTGATGGTGCACGCCCGCCTGCTGTTTCAGTCCGGGCTCTACCGGGCACGTGACCAGCTCTTCGCAGCTCTCGACGTCACGGGGGTGGTGAACGGGGCTGACCTGCGCCTGACCCCGGTCTGGCAGGTCAAGGCGCCGTTCTGCATGCTGTTCGGGGTCAATCGGCCTCCGGGGCCGCAAGCGGCGTTCTGGTTCCTGAGCCCTCGGCTGGAACCTGGGCTGAACCAGGCGGGTCGGCTGCGCCTGGATGTGGGCATGGCGGAGGCCGTGCGCGCCAGCGAGCTGGTGGCCGAGCCGACGCTGCTCAAGACGCTCTTTCGTGGCACGGCGCTGGACGTCGAGCTGCTCGCGCAGGTGCGGTCGCGCAGCCCTGTGCGGCTGGCGGATCGATGGGTGGGGCACAACGGGTACCAGCATCTCAGGACGAGCAGCAAGGTCCGCCCAGGGGAGAGCGAGCCTGGCTACTCGGCTCAGGCTCTGACCGGCATGCCGGACCTGGGCAGTGAGGCCGACTGGTCGCCCATCTGCCATCCCCAGGCTCGTTTCGACCGCGAGCGACTCCACTTCGTCCGGCCCGTCTCCAACTATCGGGGTCCCAAGCTGATCGTGCGCAAGACACCGCGCGCCGCGCGCCAGCGGATCGAGGCGAGCGTCAGCCTGACTGATCTTGCGTTCAGCGAGACGTTCTACGGCTACCACCGGCGGGACCGACTCGCGACCGCGCGGGACGTCAAGGCGCTGTCCCTCCTGGTTGGCAGCCGGGTGGCGCTCTGGCACCTGCTGGTCACCAGCGGGGAGTTTGGCCTCGAGCGCGAGGCCGTCGAAAAGAGACTGCTGGATGCGCTACCAGTCGTCGACCTGGCCGAACTGCCGTCCACGGTCGCAGAGCAGGTCGACCCCTTGTTCGATGCACTCGTCGAGGCGCCGACCGCGGACGAGGTCTGGGCGCGCATCGACGACTGGGCGGCCCAGGCGTACGGTCTGCAGCCGGCTGATCTGGCGATCATCGACGACACGCTGCGCTTTGGTCTGCCCTATGCCGAGTGCCGCGATCGGGCCACGGCTGTGCCCACGGTCGGCGAGGTCGTGGCCTTCGGGGCCCAGCTCGTCGCACAGCTGGGGCCGCTGCTGGCGCGGTTTGGGCGCCAGCTCTCGGTCGAGGCCATCGCGCACCCGGCGGACTCACCGTGGCGGGCGATCAACCTGCAAGCGCAGCCGATCAGGGGACCCGATGCGCCAGCGGGTCCCGATACCCGCCTGCTGGCCGTGGCCGATCGGCAGGGCACGACCGAAGTCCTCGTCGTCGCGGAGGGCGCGATCCAGGTCACCCGGCTGGCCCATGCGCGGCACTGGACCCGTAGCCAGGCCATCCTCTGCGCGCGCCGGCTGGCCCTGCACCACCTCGATGCGTTGGTGGGGGCATGAGCGCGGCTGGTCGGATGCACGTCGGCTTGCTCGCCGAAGGCGTCCAGCCGGTCCAGCCGCGGCTCTCCCAAGCCATCCTGGGGCTGATCGCCGACACCCTGCGAGAGGCCTGGGCCGACCTGTCGGCCCGCAGTCCCGACGTGCTCCGGGCTGATCACGAGCCCGGCATCACCTCGCTCCTGGAGGGGTGGCTGAGATCTCGCCTGGAGCGCCTTCAGCCGTCCGTCTGTGCGGTCGCACGCGGTTCGGAGACCGTCAACCACGCAGGTACCCGGCTGGAGGTGCGGCCTGATCTCGTCTTCTCGTTCCCCCCGGTCTCAGGGAGCACGGCCCACATCTACCCGTTACATGTGGAGTGCAAGCTGCTCGACCGTCGGAGCGAGCGGCGAGTAAGCCAGTACTGCGCGGACGGCCTCAGCCGATTTGTGGTCGGCGACTACGGCTGGGCCCGCCAGGAGGGGATGATGATCGCCTACGTCCGGGACGACGCCAGACTGCCCGACACACTCGCGGACTACCTCGATGGTGCGCCTCCGACTCTCTACCTCACCTTGTCTCCTCCGCTCATGACCGGCCGGGACGCCCGGACCCGCCATGACCGGGCTGATGTCCGGCACCCACAGTGGCGGCCCGGTCCCATCGACATTCGCCATGTCTGGTTGATCTGCCCCGCGCCCTGACAGCGTGCCCCGCGCGGGGCGTGGGCCTTCCCACCCTCGCCGGTGCAGTCGGAAGCTCCTGCCTTCATTCAAGAAGTCGGGTGACCCGTCCACGCTACCTCGGCGCGGGGCCGATGGGCTTCTGGCATGCGCCTCGCCACTCGGACCAGTTGCAGTCAGCGAGCCAGGCGAGCCATGCCTCGCGGTCGGCGATGTCGCCCGCCTGGTAGATGAGCTGGCGGGCCGACTCGCACCGACAGCTGAGCTGGTCGTAGGTCTTCATCCCGTCAACGAGGGCGATGATCATGCGCCGGGTGCTGGGGGGAAGCCTGGGCAGCGACGGCGGCGCCGGGGCGGCCAGGGTGGGAGGGGCCTCGTCGTGGGGGGCGACGTGGACGATGCGGATGGGCGCGCGGGTGGCCGGCGCAGCGGCGACCGGGCGCCGACGTCGGGCGTCACGCGCGGCGATCCGGCGAGGGCGTCCAGCGTCAGGCGGAGAGGCATCGGGCTCCGGCGGCGGGGCGGCGTCGGGGTCCAGCGGCCGAGCAGCGTCCGGAGAGTCCAGCAGAGCGGCGTTCGGAGGCCCCGGTCGAGCGGCGTCGGCGACGGTCGCGGCCGGTTCAGGCTCATCCCGGGCCGGGGCGGCATCCGCTCGGGGCGCGCCGAGGTGCACCTCCACCACCGCCGGGGCGGCCCGGGGCTGGACGAGGTCGGGATCCATGGCCCGGCCCAGCCACCAGCCGAGCACGCCCGCCACGATCAACCCCGCTGCCAGGGGCGCGAGGCGGGCGACCAGGGGTCGAGCGGGGGAGGCCGGCTCCTCGGGCGCGGGCGGAGGATCCTCGGGGGCGGGCGCAGGAACCTCGGGCGCGGGCGTGAGGGCCAGCTCAGGCAGCGGCAGGGTAGGCGGGTCGAGGGCCTGAATCGCCTGCCGGAGCACATCCGCCAGCTCGGCCGCGGTCTGGGGGCGGCTGGCCCGACCCGGCTGAAGGCACCAGCGGACGACCTCGCCGATGGGGGCGGGCATCGCCGGAGGCAGCTCCCCAACCCCCTGGCGCTTCTCGCGGAAGTGGGCCTGGACCGAGGCGTCGTCGTACATGCCGTTCGAGAGGACGTCGGGGCTCGGGAAGACGGGGGTGCCTCGGGTCGGCGTATAGAGATCTGCGAGCAGCAGACCGACGGCGTAGAGATCGTAGGCGGCGTCCGCTGCCCCCATCCCGGCGTCCGGGGGGATGTAGCGCGGGGTGCCGACGATCCCGCCGGTCCGGGTGAGCGCGGGGCCGTCGGCCGCCCGCGCGATGCCGAAGTCGATGATGACGAGCCGTGGCTCGGCGCTCCGGGTCACCAGCAGGTTGGCCGGCTTGAGGTCCCGGTGCACGACGCCGGCCTCGTGGGCGGCCTGGAGGCCGTCGAGGAGCTCCAGCACGAGCCGCAGGCCGGTCGGCGGCCGGTGGCCCTCCAGGGTGCCGAAGGGCACGCCGTCCACCCAGGCCAGCACGAGGAGCGGCATCTCGCGGTGGGTCGCGAGGTCGTGGACGGCGACGATGGCGGGGTGGTGCAGCCGGGCGAGGACGCGACCCTCCTCCCAGAAGCGATCCAGGTCGGCGTCATCCTGGGGCACCTTGATGGCGACCATGCGGCCCAGGATCCGGTCGCGGGCCTGGTAGGCGGCACCCATGCCGCCCTTGCCGAGCTTGCGAAAGACGGCGTACCGGCCCGCCAGCAGGCGCCCGAGCAGGCCATCCTTCGCTCGAACCTGCGGACTTTCTTCAGAAAAGAGAACCTGCTCGGGGTGGCGACGGCAGGCCTCCCCCTCGCCCGCCGCGCGGGGTACGACGCCGCAGTCGCGACAGTACCAGTCGGTCACGGGCAGCCCAGCAGCCGGGTGAAGAAGGAGCCGCGCCAGCAGAATGCGTGGGCGCCGTCGGGGCTGGGCACGAGCGACAGCCAGGTCGGCGCGCTGCGGACGGTGATGGGCACGAACGCCCCCAGCAGGCGCAGGTCGGCATCGAGGCTGGCGTGCCAGAGGCGGGGGGAGTCGGCCTCGGTGGCGACGATGGTGAGGCCGCCGTCCGCGTTCGGCACGGTGTGCACGGCGTTGAAGCACGGGCCGCCCATGGCGGCGAGCCCGGCGGCTCCGGGTCGGCCTGCGTCTCCCGCCTCGCCTGCCTGCCACAGGACGCACGCGTCGGTGCTGCACCGGGCGAAGCGCACCTTGCCCCCGCAGGTCCGTGCATTGTCGGGTTCGTCCAGGAAGACCAGGAGGGTCTCGCTCCCCACCTGGGCGAGGGCGTGCTGGCCCGGAACGCCGGTGCGCCCGACCGTCTCCGGCTCGCCCCGAGCCACCCCGAGCGCGTCGAGTCGTCGGAGCACCAGATCGGCGACCACCCCGCCCTCACTCACGGCCGTCCGCAGGACGCCTCCCGTCTCGGAGCTGAAGGCCGCCACCGGGAGACTCTGCGTCCCCGCCTGCGGCAAGAACTCCACCGTCGGGCTCAGGGTCATGGGATCCGTGATGAGGCCGATGAGGAGCCCCCGGTCCTCGCCGAAGCGGCCGGTCGCGATGAGGAGGGCAGCGCCCTCGGCCCAGGGGGCGAGCGTCACCCGCACATCGTCGAGGGGGGCTTCTTCACCGTCGCGCATCCAGGCCTGCCGAGCGCGCCGCAGCGCCTCGCCCGGCCGGCTGAAGGTCAGCCGGAAGCCCCGCCGTGTCGCGGCCATGGCGAGGGTTCCGCCCTGCCAGGGCACGGCCGCGAGGCGCTCGTCGGCGTCGGCGACGTCCGTGAAGAGGAGGGTGTCTTCGGGTTCGCCTTCCGCCGCCTCCAGGAAGACCCCCGCGGTCCCGCGGTAGACCAGGCGGCCCTGCGGATCGCCGGCCTCGGCCACCAGCGCCGCCGGCCCGGTGACCGGCCGCGGCCACGGCCACCCGTTGGCGAGGATCTCACCGCTCTCCCGGGCGACCTGGCCCCGCGCCTCGTAGTAGACGCCCGGTCCCAGCAGGCCCGTGGGAACGAACGGGAAGGCCTGGATCTCGCCCGCCGCCGACCCATTCGTGTCGAGGCGCAGCAGGTAGACCTGGCCTCCGCGCTGGTAGAAGAAGGCGAACCCCTGGGCCCCCAGGCTCAGGAGCTGGGATCCCTGCTCGACGTCGGCCGGGATGGGCAGGACGGCCGGGCCGTTCACGATGCGGCCCTGGTCGTCGATGCGGGCGCCGACGGTCTCGCTGTTCCCGTCCCGCTGGCGGCGCCAGATGGCGACGAGGCCGTCTGCGCCGAACCGGATGCGGCGCAGCTCGGGCGCCGCGGGGCTGGCCTCCAGCTCCGTGACGCCGCCGCGCGTGGTGGCGAGCTTGACCGTCCCCCGGCGCTCGAACATGGCCACGCACTCCCCAGGGGCGAGACAGTCGAAGGCATACAGGGCGTCGAAGCCGACCGGCTCTTCCAGATCGTCGCGGACGAGGACCTGCCCCTCCGTCGTGATGAGCTGCTGGACGACGTTCGGTGCCTCGCCATCCCGCTGCCACTGCACGCCCACGAGGCGACCACCGATGACGTCGGTCAGGCAGGTACCGCACCCCTCCATCAGCATCTGGGGCTCGGACCCCGCCGCCAGCTCGTGGAACCAGCGCTCCCCGGACTGCCGCCACAGGACGGCGAAGGTGTCGGCCCCCAGCGCCCGGAAGCCTTCGATTTCAATGTTGTTTCCTTCGATCGAGAACGCCTCCCTGGTCGGACCCCGGGGATAACCCTCCCCCAGCACGGAGCGGGTGGTCGCGACCAGCCGGCGGGGATCGCCCGTCACCTCCAGCCAGGCGATCTGGCCGGGTGTGCCGTCGCCGAACCAGGCGCCGTAGCCTTCGCCGGGGGCAGCCTCACCGCCCGTCAGGCGGCCGACATCGGGCGACTCGGCGATGTTGCACCGGCAGCCGCTGTCGAAGAGGCCATCGGGGTTGAACCACTGGTCCGCACAGGTGGTGATGGCGCAGGCGGCATCGACGCAGCCGATGGTGGTGTGCTCGCGGGTGGGACAGGCGGTGTTGCACGCCTCGCAGTGCTCGACCGAGCGGCCGACCTCGGTGCCCTCGTCGATGGCGCAGTCGCAGTCATCGTCGCGCCCATCACAGGTGGGCGGCTCGGTCTCGAGCTGCACGCCCTGGGCGTTGCCGCAGGTCTCCTCGCAGCCGTTGTTGCCGTCCTCGTCGCAGTCGAGCCGACCCGGGCGGCAGCCGCCCGCGTCGATCCTGCACGCCGCCCTCGCAGGACGCGGCCTCGACGCCCGGCAGCGCGGTGCAGTCGTTGCCACAGGCCCCGCAGTGCGCGGTGCTGGTCAGATCGAAGTCTTCATCGGCTCGCCCATCGCAGTCATCGTCGATCTCGTTGCAGATCTCGGCCGCTGGCTGGCAGGGCAGGCCGTCATCACCGACGACGGCGTCCCCGGGGGCGGCGTCAGCGCCCGTCCTCCAGAAACCGGGGGCCGGGGGCTCGGGCAGGCAGCCCGCCAGGAGCGCCCCCAGAGCAAGAAGTCGGATGCCTGCCATGCTCACTCCTCCAGCCACCACAGCAGTGCCGCGACCGCACCGGTCGTCAGGCCGAGGCCCACGAGCGTCAGCCCGGCGGCTTGCAGGTGATCAGCGCCCCCGCTCAGATAGCCGCGCCGCTCCAGCGCATTGGTGGTCGGGCCTGGGCGTCCGTGACCGTGGGCGGCGAGTCGACCAGGGCGCCCAGCGCCAGCGTCACGCCGCCCGCGGCCAGCACGCTGCCGCCCGCCACGCCGACCCAGGGCCACGTCGAGGCGCGCCGCCCGGGGGGCGACGCCTTGCAGATGGCGTCAAAGCCCTCCACCAGGGGGACGAGCCCGCTGCTCGCCCCCGCACCCTGGCAGGCCCGCTCCGCGCGCAGCTCGTCGGCCAGCCCACAGGCTTCCGAGCGCCGACCCGCGTTGAGGTAGCACTGCACGGTCGAAGCCAGCAGGGGCACCGCGTCCGCCCGGTAGGGCTCCAGCTCGGGTCCCGGCACATCCAGCGCCGTCCGCAGCGCCCGGGAAGCCGTGGCGCAGTCGCCACGACCCAGCGCAGCCGTCGACGCCTTCACCGCGGAAGACACCCGCGCCTTGCGGGCCTCCAGCGGCTCCTCGCCATGCGCCGGCGCCGCCAGCAGCACCAGTCCGAGTGTGATCCCCCTCGCTCGCATCCTGCCCCCAGCTGCCGTCGCGGAACGATAGCACGGGCCGACGCCCGGTCATCAGGATCGTGTGCCCGCATGACCCCACACCCCGCCCCCGGCCGCTATCGCACCCGCCTCAGCAGCCGGAAGCCCGCGGCTTCATTCCAGAAGTCCGGCGACCCCCAGGCGTTGGGCTGCTTCCTGGCGGACGCCGCGGTCGGGGATGCAGCGTCCGCCGGCGCGCCGGGGGCGCGGCCAGCAGGCCGATGAGCAGGCTCAGCATGGGGGGCGCTGGATCAGTCCCGGTCCATCCAGAAGAAGCGGGTGTGGTGGATGGCGCCGAACTTCACGCCGTTGGTGTCGGGGCCGGCGAACTGCTTGTAATCATTCTTGATGCCGTCGACGATCTTGTCGAAGGAGTTGCCGCTGAAGACCTTCGAGAGCGGGCTGATGATGCCGTCGTAGACGAAGTTCAGGGCGGTGCCGCCGACGAGGCCGAAGGGGCCGCCGACGGTGCCGAGCATGGCGCCACACCAGAAGTGCTCGACGTTGGCCTTCTCCTTCGGGAAGCAGCGCCGGGCGGTCTCGCCCAGGTCGACGGTGTTGTAGCGCATCTCGATGGCGAGGCCGCAGGCCTTGATGACGCGGGTGCTGGCCCAGGGCAGCTTCGTGGCGCCGTGGAAGCCCTGGAGGTTGTAGGTCAGGGCGCGGGTCCAGATGAGGTCGACGAGGGCCGCCTCGCGGCGGTTGGTGAAGTACGCGCTGGGCTGCACGGCGCCTCCGGGGCCTGGGGGTCTCTCTACTGTGCACCGGCCGGGCAGAGGTCGCCATGGCGCCGTGGGGGCGCGGGACATCCTCTTGAATTCGAACGTGAATTCCGAGAGGCGCGGCGGTCAGTGCTCGCCGCCGGTGATGACCTTCACGCCCGCGGGGGGCGAGAACTGAAAGCCCTTGTCGGGGAGGGACTGGTTGGTCTTCACGCCGTGGAAGACCAGGTGGTTGGTGTTGCCCACGGGGTCGACGACGGTGCTGGCCTCGACGGCGAAGGTGGCGCGATCGACCTCCATGATGAGCAGCTTGTAGTCGCCCGCGTGGTGCTTCGGCGTCAGCTCGACCCGCAGGCGGTCGGGCTTCTTCGATTCGAGCAGCTTCGCGGTGAACTCGTCGGCCAGCTTGCCCTCGCCGCTCATGAAGGAGAGGGCGGCGGGGAGCTGGGCGCTCTTGAGGTCGCGCTTGAAGACCTGGCTCTCCTGGGGCTCGTACACCCAGAGCGTGGCGCCGTCGGCGACGAAGACCTTGGGGGTGGGCTTCTGGTAGTCCCAGCGCATGCGGCGGGGCTTCTTGAAGTAGACGACCCCGTGGGAGACCTGCTTCAGATCATAGATCTGGTAGGTGTAGGTCTGGGTGAAGCTGGCCTGGAAGTCCTCGGCGCAGGCGTAGAAGGCCTGGATGCCGTCGACGACGGCGGCGACGTCCAGGGCGGCGGGGGCGGACGCGGGGGCGGCCGACGCAGGGGCGGCGGGGGGCGCGGGCTGGGCCAGGCCCAGGATCACCAGCAGCAAGCTGTTCATTCAGACCTCCTCTCGGGGGGGCAGTACTACCGCCCCACGGGCCGGCCGGCAACCAGCCGACGCGGGCCACCGACGGGCGCCGCGGGGCGCCATTCCCCCGTAGAACCACCGGGGCCGGTCCGGCATTGCACCCCGGACCTCGCGGCGGTGAGACCTGTTTGACTCACTTTCAGCCCCAGCGTACCTTGACGTCCATGTCGCAGCCCCCGCGCGCCCGCATCGAAGGCCTGCCCCCCGAGGGCCATGAGGATGATCGCCAGCGCACCATCGAGGTGAAGGTCTCGGATCTGCCCGAGACCATCGAGCTGGAGAAGTGCAAGCTGGTGGTGGTGGACGGCCCCGATCGGGGCACCACGCTCACCGTCACCAAGCCCATCATCCGCATCGGCACCAACGAGAAGAACGACCTGGTGCTCAACGACAACACGATCAGCCGTTTCCACTGTGAAATCCGGCACATCCGTGATGAGTACCTGCTGGTCGACCGGCAGAGCACCAACGGGACGTACATCCAGAACCTGCGGGTGCGCGAGGTCTTCCTGCACCCGAACTGCGAGGTGCTGGTGGGCAACTCCCTCATCCGGTTCGAGCCGGAGGTGGAGTCGGTGCGCGTCTTCCCCATCGCCCGGGGCAGCTACGGCGACCTCATCGGCTCGGCGGCCCGCATGCGCGAGATCTACGGCATCATCGACAAGGTGGCGCCGAGCGATCTGTCGGTGGTGGTGGAGGGCGAGACGGGCACCGGCAAGGAGCTGGTGGCCCGGGCCATCCACGGGGCATCCCGGCGCGCGACGCGGCCGCTGGTCATCTTCGACTGCTCGGCCTTCCCCGAGAACCTGCTGGAGTCGGAGCTGTTCGGCCACGAGAAGGGCGCCTTCTCGGGGGCCATCCGCACCCACCGCGGGGTGTTCGAGCGGGCCGAGGGCGGCACCGTCTTCTTCGACGAGCTGGGCGAGATGTCCCTGGCGCTCCAGCCCAAGTTCCTGCGGGCCCTGGAGAGCGGGGAGATCCGGCGGGTCGGGGGCGAGCGCACCATCAAGGTGGATGTGCGGGTGGTGGCGGCGACGAACCGCAACCTGGCGCAGCTCGTGGAGGAGGGGCAGTTCCGGCGCGACCTCTTCTACCGGCTGGCCAAGGTGCGCATGACGCTGCCGCCGCTGCGGGATCGGCTCGATGATCTGGGCCGGCTCTGCGAGCACTTCCTCGACGACCTGCGCAAGCAGCGGCCCGACGGCCTGCGGGCGCGGCGCTTCTCGGACGAGGCGATGGAGCTGCTGTCGGGCTATGACTGGCCCGGCAACGTGCGCGAGCTGCGCAACGTGGTGGAGCGCTCGGCCACGTTCTGCGAGGACGACGTCATCGAGGTGGAGGATCTGCCCGGCGACCTGCAAGCCCGCCTGGGGCGGCCCGCCCACCGGGCCCCGGTGAGCTCCGGCAGCCTGGTGGATCCCGGCACCGGCCTCAAGGAGGCCAAGGAGATCATCGTCGCCCAGTTCGAGCGCGACTACCTGATCATGCTGCTGGAGCGGCACGACATGAACATCAGCCGCGTGGCCCGGGAGGCGGGCATCGATCGCCGGCATGTGTACCGGCTGATGAAGAAGTACGACATCAACCCGCCCGCGAAGGGCGAGGGCTTCGAGTAGCCGTGGCGCGCGCCGCCTGGACCGGCCTGCTGCTGGGCCTGTTCTTCCTCGGCACCCTGCTGGGGCGCCCGGCCGTGGCCGAGGCGGTCGTCCAGCAGGTGACGGGAGCGGCGGACTGCTGCGCCTGCGCCTGCCCGTGCGCAGACGCCGACGACTGCGGCGACGAGCACGCCGTCGGCTGCACCAACGCCTGCGATCACTGCGCCTGCCACTTCATGTTGCTGGCCATCCTGCCGGCCCTGCCACCCCTGCGGCTGCCCATCGATGGCGGCCGACGGGGCCTGGCGCCCCCCACGGCGCTCCACACCGCGGACGTCGAGCTGCTCTTCCGCCCACCCAGAGCACCGTAGAGCCACCCCCGAGGTCCGCGGCCAGGTCGCCTGGCTGCCGTTGAACCCCCTGATCTCACTGGGAGATCGGGCGAACGGTGGAGTTTCCCATGACGAGGTGGGGGCGCGCGTGTGAGCGCGCCGTGCTGGCGTGCCTGTGGGCGACGCCGGCGGTGGCCGAGGTGCCACCTTTGACCCTGGAGGCCGCCCTGGCGCTGGCCGAGGCGCAGGCGCCGGCGGTGGTGGCCGCCCGGGCCCGGGAGGCCGAGGCCCGCGCCCGGGAGGCCGGGGCGGCCGCCTGGCTGCGCGACCCGCTGGAGATCGAGGCCTGGGCGGGGCCAAGGCTCGGGACCGACGCCACCGATCTGGAGGTGGGGGTCGGCCAGGTGCTGCCCCTGGGGGGCCAGCGCGGGGCGCGGATGGAGGCGGCGCGAGCCGGGCGGGAGGGCGCGGAGGCCGAGGCCGCGGAGGCGCGCCGGCAGGCCCTCGGAGCCGTCGCCGGGGCCTTCGTCCTGGCCCGCCATCACGAGGAGCGCGCCCGCATCGCCGCCGAGGCCGCGCGCCTGGCGGCGGAGGTCCACGCGACCACCCGGGCCCGCCAGGCGGCGGGGGACGCGGCCGGGCTCGATGTGCACCTGGCGGCGGTGGCCGAGGCCCAGGCCCAGGCAGAGCTGGCGGTGCAGCAGGTCGAGCGCGACGAGGCGCTGGAGGAGCTTCGCCGGCTGCTGGCCGCCGCGCCGGGCGATGTGCCGGCCATTGGCGGGCCGGCGCTGCCGCGGGGCTGCGCCGACGGGCCGATGGTCGATCGCCCCGGTCTGCGCGCGCTGGACGCGGCGGTCGCCGAGGCCGAGGCCGAGGGCCGGCTGGGGGAGGCGCGCGGCTGGCCCGATCTGGGGGTGCACCTGCGCTACGCCCGGGAGGAGGGCGTCGATCGGGTGCTGGGGGGGCTGAGCCTGGCGCTGCCGGTCTTCGAGGGGCGCGAGGCCGAGGTGGCGCGAGCCCGGGCGCGGGCCGAGGGGCTGCGCCGAGCGCGGGTGGCCGCCGAGGTGCAGAGCGACGCGGGGCTGCAGGCCCACCGCGCCTCCTGCGAGCGCCTGGCGCGCGCCGTCGAGGCCTTCGAGGAGCGGGGCCTGCCCGCTTTGGAGGCCAGCGTGGATCTGGCCCGCCGCGCCCACCAGGCCGGCGCGCTGCCGCTGGTGGAGCTGCTCGCCGTGCAGCGGGCGCTGCTGGAGGCGCGCATCAGCCACGCGGATCTGATCCACCGCGCGGCCCGCGCGAGCGTCGCCCTCGCGGCGGCCCGGGGGGCCCTGCCATGATGGAGATTCCCATGTCTTTTCGTATGGTTGCCCTCGCTGTCTTCCTGGGCGCGCTGGGGGCCGGCGGCCCCGCCCGGGCGCTGCCGGTGCGGCCCGCGGTGGCCAGCGCCGCCGACTGGTGCGGCGAGCACCGCGTCCCCGAGTCCATGTGCCCGAAGTGCAACCCGGGCCTGGAGGCGCAGTACCGCGCCGCCGGGGACTGGTGCGGCGCCCATGGCTTCCCCGAGTCGGTCTGCCCGCTCTGCCACCCCCTGGCGCCCCCCGGCGGCCCGGCGGCCGACGATGGGCACGGGCATGGCCCGGGCGGTGCCCGCGAGGGCGGGACGCCGCGGGTGGCCGATCGGTTCGACTGGTGCGTCGAGCACGGCCTGCCCGAGTCGCAGTGCCCAAAGTGCGACCCCGCGCTGGAGGCGAAGCAGAAGGCCAGCGGCGACTGGTGCCCCGAGCACGGCTTCCCCGAGTCGGTCTGCCCCTACTGCAACCCGATCCCGCCGCCGCCGGGGGTGCCGGGCCCCAGCGCCGTCCCGCCCGGGACGCGCATCCGCCTGCGGGATCCGGGGGTGGAGGCGGTGGCCGGCCTGGAGGTGGTGGCGGCCCAGGCGGCCGCCCTGGGGGTGGCGCTCACCGTGACCGGGCGCGTCGAGTTCAACCGCAACGCCATGGCCGATGTGCGCTCGCTGGTGCCCGGCATCGTGCGCGAGGTGATGGTGGATCTGGGGCAGGCGGTGGCCGCGGGGGATCCCCTCTTCGCCCTGGAGAGCGCCCGGGTCGGCGAGCTGCAGGCCCACCGGGGGGCGGCGCGGGAGCGCGTCGTGGCCGCGCGGGCCCAGCTCGCCCGCCAGCGGGAGCTCTCCCGGGGGGCCATCGCGTCCCAGCGGCAGGTGGAGGTGGCGCGTCAGGAGCTCGAGGCGGCCCAGGCCGAGCTGGGCGCCATCGATCAGTCGCTGCAGCTGAGCGGCGCCCGCAAGGCCGGCCAGGGCGGCCGGTTCGTGGTGCACGCGCCCATCGGCGGGACGGTCATCCGCCGGCCGGCGGTGGCGGGGGCCTTCGCCGGGGACGCCGACGCGCTCGCGACCCTGGCCGACACCCGCGTCATGTGGGCGCTGCTCGACCTGCCCGAGGGGGACGTGGTGGCGGCCCGGGTGGGCCAGGCCGTCGAGGTCACCCTGGATGCGCTGCCGGGCCGGGCCTTCCCGGGGACGCTGGCGTGGATCGCCGCCGAGGTGGATCCCCGGACGCGCACGGTGACGGCGAGGGCCGAAATCTCCAATCCAGACGGGATGTTGCGCGCGGGTCAGTTCGTGACGGGGGCCATCCGGGTCGAGGCGCCAGCGGCGGCGGTGGCGGTGCCGGTGGCGGCCGTCCAGCGCGTCGGGGACGAGGCCGTGGTCTTCGTGCGGGTCGAGCCGGGGTGTTCGAGCCCCGCGTCGTCCGGCTCGGGCGGACGGACGGGCAGCGTGTCCAGGTGGAGGGGCCGCTGAAGGCGGGGAGGCGGTGGTCACGACCGGCGCCTACCTGCTGCGCACCGAGCTGAGCCGGGACGCCATCGGCGCCGGCTGCTGCGAGGTGGAAGGGCCCCGGGGGGACTGAGATGCTGCAAGCCATCATCGAGGGGGCCCTGCGCTACCGCGGCCTCGTCCTCCTGGGGACGGCCGTGGTGGCGACGGTGGGCATCCTGGCGTTCCAGCGGCTGCCGCTGGACGCCTACCCCGACACGACGCCCGTGCAGGTGGTGGTCAACACCACCGCACCGGCCCTGAGCCCCACCGAGGTGGAGCGCCAGGTCACCGTCCCGCTGGAGCAGACGCTGGGCGGGCTGCCGGGGCTGGTGGGCCTGCGCTCGCTGTCGCGGTTCGGCCTCTCCCAGATCGTCGCCACCTTCAACGACGACACCGAGCTGTACCGGGCCCGCCAGCTCGTCGCCGAGCGGCTGCACGGGGCCTCCCTGCCGGCCGGGGTGGATCCCCCGGCCCTGGGGCCGGCGTCCACGGGGCTGGGCGAGGTCTTTCAGTACCTCGTGCGCTCCGACACGCCGCGATCGCTGCGCGAGCTGCGCACCCTGCACCACTGGCGCGTGCGGCCGCAGCTCCTCCAGGTCCCGGGCGTCGCCGAGGTGAACACCTGGGGGGGCGACGAGCGCCAGATCCACGTCATCCCCGAGCCCGAGAAGCTGCTCAAGCACGGCCTGGTGGCCGACGACCTCATCCGGGCCCTGCAGCGCAACAACGGCAACGTCAGCGGCGGGGTCCTGGTGCAGGGGGGCGAGTCGCGGCTGGTCCAGGGGGTGGGCCTGGCGCGGAGCCTGGCGGACTTCGAGGCCATCGTCGTCGCCGCGCGGGACGGGCGGCCCATCCTGGTGCGGGACGTGGCGCGGGTGGAGGAGGGCGACGCCCTGCGCCACGGGGCGGTCACGGCCGATGGCGAGGGCGAGGTGGTGCTGGGCCTGGGCTTCATGCAGGTGGGGGCCAACAGCCACGCCGTGACGGCGGCCCTGGCCGAGCGGCTGGCCGAGGTGGAGAAGACGCTGCCCGCGGGGGTGCGGCTGGTGCCCGTCTACCAGCGCACCGAGCTGGTGGATCAGGTGCTCATGACCGTGCGCGACAACCTGCTGGAGGGCGCGCTGCTGGTCATCGCGGTGCTCTTCGCCTTCCTGGGGAGCTGGCGCGCCGGGCTGATCGTGGCGCTCGCCATCCCCCTCTCGCTGCTCTTCGCCTTCGACAGCATGCTGCGCTTCGGCATCGCCGGCAGCCTGATGAGCCTGGGAGCGCTGGACTTCGGGCTGGTGGTCGACAGCTCCGTCATCCTGGTGGAGAACGCGGCGCGGCGGGTGGACGAGGATCGCACCGGGCGCTCCATCCGGGCGCTGGTGCGGGACGCGGCGGTGGAGGTGCGGCGGCCGACACTGTTCGGCGAGCTCATCATCGCCATCGTGTATCTGCCGATCCTGACGCTGGAGGGGATCGAGGGGAAGCTGTTTCGGCCGATGGCCCTGACGGTGATCTTCGCCCTCGCCGGCTCGATGATCCTGTCGCTGACGCTCATGCCCGCGCTGGCCAGCCTGGGGCTGCGGCGGCGCGGCGCGCACCGCGAGACCTGGCTGGTGCGCGGCCTCCAGCGCTGCTACCGCCCGGTGCTGGCGGCGGCCCTGGCCCACCGCGGCGTCGTGCTGGCCGTCGCGCTGGTGCTGCTGGGCAACGCGGGCTTCCTGGCGACGCGCCTGGGCGCGGAGTTCGTGCCGACGCTGCGTGAGCAGGCCATCACCCTCAACACGGTGCGCCTGGCGGGGGTCTCCCTGGCCGAGTCCGTCCGCTACGGGACCCGGATCGAGCGGCTGCTGAAGGAGAAGTTTCCCAACGAGATCAAGCACATCTGGACCCGGACGGGCACCGCCGAGGTGGCGACGGATCCCATGGGGCTCGAGGTCTCGGACGTGTTCATCACGCTCACGCCCCGCCGGGAGTGGCGCGTGGCGGCCACCCAGGATGCCCTGGCGGCGGCCATCGGCGCGGCGGTCGAGGGGCTGCCCGGCATGCGCGCCGTGCTCTCCCAGCCCATCGAGATGCGCATGAACGAGATGGTGGCGGGCATCCGCAGCGACGTGGGCGTCCAGCTCTTCGGCGAGGACTTCGAGGTCCTGCGGGCGTGGGGCCGGCAGATCGGCCAGGTGGTCGAGGCCATCCCCGGGGCGGCGGAGGTGTCGGTGGAGCAGATCACGGGGTTGCCGGTGGTGCGCATCGAGGTGGATCGGGCGGCCATCGCGCGGCATGGCATCGCGGTGGACGACGTGCTGGGCCTGGTGGAGGCCCTGGGCGCGCGGGTGGTGGGCGAGGTGGCCGAGGGCGATCAGCGGCTGGATCTGGTGGTGCGCCTGCCCGATCGCTACCGCGACGATCCCCGGCGGCTGGAGCGGCTGCTGGTGACGGCGCCCGACGGCCAGCGGGTCCCGCTCTCCCGGCTGACGCGGACGCACATCGAGGAGGGGCCGTCGGCGATCCAGCGCGACTGGGGCCGGCGCCGCCTCACCATCCAGGCCAATGTGCGCGACCGGGACATGGCCGGGTTCGTGGCCGAGGTGCAGGCGGCGGTGGGTGCCCTGGGGCTGCCCGATGGCTACCACGTCCGGTACGGGGGTCAGTTCGAGCATCTGGAGGCCGCCCGGGCCCGGCTCCAGGTGGTGGTCCCGCTGGCGCTGCTGCTGATCTTCGCCTTGCTGTTCGCGACGTTCGGCAGCATGCGCGACGCGCTGATCGTGGCCACCGGGGTGCCGTTCGCGGCCATCGGCGGCGTGGGGGGCCTGTGGCTGTGGGGCCTGCCGTTCTCCATCTCGGCCGGCGTCGGGTTCATCGCCGTGTCGGGGGTGGCGGTGCTGGGCCAGCTCGTGCTGGTCAGCCGCATCCGCCAGCTGCTGGCGGAGGGGCTGGGCCGCGCGGAGGCGACGGCGGCGGCGGCGACGACGCGGCTGCGGCCCGTGGTGATGACGGGCCTGGTGGCGGCGCTGGGCTTCCTGCCCATGGCGCTCAACACCGGCGTGGGCGCGGAGGTGCAGCGGCCCCTGGCGGTGGTGGTGATCGGCGGCGTCCTGACCTCGCTGCTCGCGACGCTGGTGGTCTTGCCGGCGATCTATGCGACGCTGGGGTCCCGGGAGGTGGAGGGGCCGACGTGAGGCGCTGGGTGATCATCGGGGGCGCGGTGGTGGTCGTGCAGACGGCGCTGCTGGCGCTGTGGTGGGCGCGGCGCGAGGTGGGCCCCCTGCCCGGCAAGCCCGCCGATGGGCCGGCGCCCGCGCTCACCATCCGCCACCTGGACGGGACGCCGGACGCGGTGGCCAACGCCCGCGGCAAGCCGCTGCTGCTGCACATCTGGGCCACCTGGTGCCCGCCCTGCCGGGCCGAGCTCCCCGCCCTGCTGGCCCAGCCCGATCTGCCGGTCCTGGCCATCAGCGTGGACGAAGATCCCGAGACGGTTCGCGCCTTTGCGGGTGATCACCCGGCGCTGCGGCTGGGCGAGTCGGCGGAGGTGGCCGAGGCGCTCGGGGTGCGGGATCTGCCGGTGACGTTCGTGGTGGACGCCGACGGCAGGCTGCGGCGCCGGCTGGACAGCGCGCGGGACTGGACCGTCCCGGCGCTGCGCGCGGCCTGCCTGCGGGCCGCGGGGGAGTAGGCTCAGAGGGGGTCGAGGTCGGTGCAGACGATGCGCACGCCGACGATCTCGCTCTGGTTCGAGCCGCCGGTGCCCGTGGTCTTCTCCAGGACGCGCAGGCCGGTCATCACGCGGCCGAGCGGGCACTCGAGGGTCGTGGTGGAGCCCGCCCGGCCCAGGGCGTAGCCAGCGCCGGACCAGCCCGAGTCGAGGGCGATGATGCTGGCGGCGTCGTTGTAGATCACGTTGACGTCCACCAGCTTGTCGTAGGTGACCGGCCAGGTGGCGTTGTTCCACTTCAGGCGGACGCCCACGGGGAGCATGTCGAGGGGGATGCTGGAGTCGCCCTGGGTGTAGCTGCCCGTGTGGTTGAAGTGGGTCTGCTTCGTGTAGCCCGCGGCCAGGGTGCCGTCGGTCTCCATCTCGCGGCAGAAGTGGTAGCTGCTGCGGAAGTCCGCCTCGTTGCGCTCGCGCAGGTACCACGAGCGGATGACGCCCTGGTCGTAGGCGTCCTCGCAGTCGAAGGCGCGCTCGAAGACGCCGGGATCGCCCGCCACGCCGTAGCGGGTGCTGAGGGTGGACCAGGTGCCGTGATCGATGACGTAGCCGGCCAGGGCGGGCGTGGCGGTCAGCGCGGCGAGGGCAGGGAGCAGGGAGCGGAGCATCGGGTGCCTCCAGGTGGTGTGGCGGGGCCTTCGCCGCGACCGGCCCACGCCTGACGCGATTTTTTTTTCATGGAGGCGCTGTCAGGACGGCGGGTGCGGCGGCGAACCCCGGTCAGAGCCCGCCGGGCTCGTACCACCCACGCCAGGAGATCCCATGCGCCGCCTCATCGCCGCCACGTTCGCCCTCGTCGCCTCCACCGGCGCTGCCTTCGCCGGCAGCCACACCATCGACTCGTGCGCCGATCCCTTCGAGACCGACATCGCCGCCATCTACTGGCAGATCAACGACAAGTGGGCCGACTTCCAGGACTTCGTGGAGGGGTACACCGGCTACAGCCTCAGCGGCTGCCTCGAGACCCGGCTCACCGACAACGGCGACGCCCGCTGCATCGACTTGCCCGCCGGCGTGGCCGGCCGCGCCTGGCCCGGCGTGCAGCTCATCAGCCTGGACGACGGCTGGCTGAGCGATCTGGAGGGCCGTGCCAGCACCCAGAAGGACCGCCGGGCCTGCATCGCGGCCCTCATGGCCCACGAGCACTCCCACAACTGCGGCGCCTCCGAGGGGCGCGCCGACAACATCGGCGAGGCCGCTCACGAGTGGTGGCAGGACGTCTTCGGGGGCTCGGACAGCTACCTGACCTGCTGGCTGGCGGACTGAGGCCACGGCCGGCCGCCGGCCGGCGCACGGCCGAAACCCACCGATCCATCAGCGGATTTACCGCACGCCTCCCGACCGGGTACCGTGAGCCCCGAAGGAGGGTGCCATGCAGCGCTCGATGTGGAAGATCGCCGGCCGGCTCGTGCTGGGGCTGGGCGCTGGCGCGCCGTTCGTCGCCCTGACGGCGCGGCCCGCCGAGGCGCGCAAGCCGGCGGCGCCCGCGGCCAGCGAGGACGTGACGCCGAAGGTGCAGGACGACCAGCTCGCCATCCAGGTGCTGGGCCAGCCGGGCCGGTACGTGCAGCTCCTTGCCGGGGAGGCCGCCGAGCGCGGCGTGATGAAGCCGGTCGAGGGCGGCAGCGGCATCATCGGCGCCGACGGTCGGCTGGACCTGCTCGTCCCCGGCCGCGCCCTCGGCGGCAACGGCCTGCGCTTCGTGGGCCTGCAAGCCGCCGATGACGCCGCCCTGCGGCGCGGCGTGACCGAGATTCCCCTGGTGCAGCTCGAGGTGGCCGCCGGCAAGGTCCGCGGGCCCGATGGCCAGCCGACGCTGGCGGTGGGATCCATCCGCACGGCCCCGAAGGGGAGCGGCCGGCTCCTCCCGCTGGCGGGGGGCGCCGCCGCGCCGTGATCGGGGCGGCGCTGCGGCGTCCTCCGAGTTGAGGCGTCAGTCGACGAGGCCGGCGTCGATCCGGCGAAGCGGAAGCAGGGCCGGGGCGAGGCCGATGCCCTGGGCCAGGGTGTTCACACGCTCGCGCAGGAACGGCCAGGCATGGTGGACGGCGAGCTCACGGCCGAACTGGTGGGTGAGGGCCTCGGAGGGCTGCTCGCCTTCAAGGCGGTAGAGCATGCGAGCCGAAACAGCAAACAGGCCCAAGCGCCTGCTGTTGGCGCCCGAACGTGCAGCGATGAAGTCCTCATGCAGATCGGCAAGCAGGTTCACCATGAACGTCATGGTGCCACCCTCTTGTCGCGGCGGGAATGAGAGCTCGATCCGGGGAACAAGCCCGGCTTCGGTCGATGGCCGTGCCAGCCCCCTACCGATCTCAAGCATGTCCCCGCGCTCCGCGTGCACCCGCACGATGTCGATGCACTCCAGGCTCGATCGACCGACGAGCCCACGGAGCGCTTCAGACCGCGATGGGCTCAGCGCCGCCATCGTCTCCCACCTCGTCTCCGGCCCAGGTAGCGGGGGCAGGGCCAGCCATCGGAGCACCCCATTGACCCCGCAGGATCGCGCAAGGCACTGACTTGAGCGTGAGCTCCAGATCGACGGCCCGAGCGATGATCGCGAAGGCCGCCAGACTGAGGTCTCCCGACTCCAGCCCATCTTCGATGGTCGTCGCCGACAGCCCGGTCCTCGCTTCCACAGCGCTCGCATCCATGCCAAGGACCCTCAGCCGCTCGATCAGGGCATCGATCAGGGCAAGTGCCGCGTCCTGGGCATCCACCGACAGACGATAGGCGGCGGACCCCTTCTGCTCCATCAGGCGTCGGCCGGCAGCGTCCAGGGCCATGAGGCCCCTGGGTTCGTCACTCTGCATCTCGACACCTCCTCTCAAACTGCTCAGCAAGGGCACGGACACGATCCGATGGTAGACGAAGCGGGATCGCGTCGGCGACCAGGGTCTCAAAACAATGTGGAACCGCACCGTTGCGGACATAGAACGGATGTGCTCTGGGCGAATCGTACCGATCCAGGCTGAAGAGCGCTATCTCGTTCAGGCCGATCTCGATCGCCCTGGCGGCCATCGCCTCCAGACCGGCCTGGCCGACCCCCCTGCCATGGACGCTCTCCGCCGCCTCGAGCTGTGTGGGGCGATAGAACGTGCGCCCGCCATCACGGAGCAGGGGCTCATCGCTCGCCCAGAGAAGGAGCGGGACGCCCCCCTCACCGACCAGCGCAAAGCGCTCTGGCCAGCCGTTCATGTCAGCGCCGCGCCAGGCGGCGAACGGGTAGCCTCCCTGCTCGAAGTCTCTGCGAATCCGTCCACCTGCGGCCCGAACGGTGACGACCAGAGCATCGTCGATGCGCAGCCGACGGCCGAAGAGTCCTGATCGCAACACGGCTGGCCCGCCCACCGAGGTCCCAGGACAGCGTATTGAACATCAACAGGACCCACAAGGGCGCCTACGGCTGGTTGTAGAGGTTGCCCACCGTCGAGTCGAACTGCAGATCTTCGCGGTTGGTGAGGGGGACGGCCTGGCCGGTGCCGCCGCTGAGGGTGACGCTGAAGCCGCTGCCGTCGATGGGGACGCCGAGGTCGAGGCGGAAGACCTCGCGGTTGAACTGGGGCAGGAGGCCGCGCAGGCCGACGCCGACGGACTGGCGCAGGGCGAAGGCGTCGCCGTCGCCGTAGACGTCGCCGGCGTCGTAGAAGGCCACCGCGCCGACGTGCAGGTAGTGCCAGACCAGGGGCGGGGTGCGGTACTCGCCGTTGGCCCGCAGGCGGCTGCCGCCAAAGGTGAAGAAGAACTCGCTGGGGTAGCCGCGCAGGCCGTTGTTGCCCCCCAGGGTGACCGGGCTGTTGCTGGTGTCTTCCCGTCGGATGAGCCAGTCGGCGCGGGTGACGAGGCGGCCGATGCCGAGGCGGGGGCTGGCGACCCGGGCGCGCAGCAGGACGTCCTGGTCGATCCAGCGGCCGTCTTCGAGGCGGGCCTCGGCCCCCAGGGCGATCTCGGTGAGGCCGTCGCCACCGAAGGCGGCGGCCCAGGCAGCGGCGGCGAAGAGCTCGACGGCGTTGACGGTCGAGCCGAGGGCCTCCAGGGGCGCCGAGAGGGTGAGGGACAGATCGGGGCCGAGCTGGACGTCCTCGCTCACGCCGAAGGATGACAGGTCTTCGTAGGTGCGAAAGTCCCGGGCGAAGCCGGCCCACGCGACGACCGGGTAGATCTGGGTGAGGGGCCGGGGGAGGACGTGGCGGGCGAAGCTCTCGGCGTTGGCGGCGGGCAGCGCGGTCTCGTCGTTGGCCTGGACGGACAGGCGGCTGGCCCCGAGGCCCAGGGCGAGGCGCTGGGTGAAGGGGCCGCTGAGCTGGCGGCGGCCGAGAGCGCTGAAGCGGATCTGCTCGGTGTCGAAGACGCGGCGGACGGCCTCCTCGGCGTCGGTCTCGGGGTCGTCCCAGGTCAGGACCTCGCCAGCGCGGTAGTGGCGAAACACGCGATCCTGGATCTGGGCCTGGAGACGAAAGCCGTAGGCCTGGTCGAGGTCGTAGAAGGGGCGCGCGACCTCAAGGCGGGTGGTGAAGCCGTCGAAGGCGTCGTCTTCGCGGCGGAAGAAGACGTCAGCGGACTGCTCCAGGTGCAGCGGCTCGCCCACCAGGCGCCGGTCGATGTAGGCCTCGCCCACCGACCAGGTGAGGGGGAGGACGAGGAGGCGGCCGAGGACCAGCTTGTTGCGGCCGAACAGGTTGCGCTCGGTGAGCTGGACGAGGAGCTGGTCGATCTGGGCGTCGGTGAACTGGAGGTTCCACTCCAGGCGCAGGCTCCAGAGGTCGCGGGTGACGACGAGCAGGTCGACCTTGCCGGGCGTCTTCGCCTGCACCGGCAGCGCCGCCACGACCGAGAAGATGCGCAGGGCCCGCAGGTTGCGCGCCGACTCGAGCAGGCGCTCGGCGTCGAAGGCGTCGCCCGGCTTCGGCAGGATCTCGCGACGGACGACGTTCTCCACCGTCAACCAGTGGAAAGCATTGAGAAATACCGGGAAGGGCTCGTCCTCGACGAAGACCTCGTAGCGGACGATGTGGATGGCCTCGATGGTCTTGCCGGCCGGCGCCGGATCGGGGGCGTAGCCCTGGGCCGCGAGGGCGCGCTGGACCTGGCGCAGCTCGTAGCTGTCGGCGTCCTGGGCCCGGGCGGGGCCGGCGAGCAGGGCGAGGGCCGCGAGGGCGAGGGCGAGTCTCATCGCCACCTCCGGGGGACGCTGACCCCATGGTCGGCGAGGAAGGCCAGCGCGGGGGCCGGCAGCGGGGCCCGGACGGTGAGCCGGTGCCCGTGGACGGGGTGCACGAACGACAGGCCGCCCGCGTGCAGGCCGATGGAGGCGGGCGCCGCCTGGCGCCAGGCGCGGTCCAGGTCGATCTTGGGGCCGTAGTCGCGGTCGCCGAGGATCGGGTGGCCCCGGTAGGTCAGGTGGGCGCGGATCTGGTGGAGGCGACCGGTGCGCAGGTCGCACTCGAGCAGGGCCACCTCGGGACCCGCGCTGACGACGCGGTAGCGCGTCTCGGCGGCCTGGGCGCCGGGGCCGTTGGGCACCGACTCCTTGCGCCCGCCGCGGCGGACCTCGGCGAGGGGCACCCGGATGGCGTCTTCGGCGGGCCGGGGCACCCCCGCGACGACGGCCACATAGGTCTTGCCGATGGTGCGCGCCTCGAACTGCGCCCGGATGCCGTCGTAGCCCTCGGGGGTCAGGCCCACCACCAGCAGGCCGCTCGTCGGCCGATCCAGCCGGTGGATGAGCCCGAAGTCTCGCCCGCGCCCGAGGTTCTGCAGGATCTTGCCGTGGCTGGCGAAGAGGGCGTTGAGCACCGTGTCGTGCTGGTGGCCGACGCCCGGCTGCGTCACGACGCCGGGGGGCTTGGCGACCACGAGGAAGTGATCGTCCTCGTGCACCACCGGGCAGGGGACGCGTTCGTTGGGCGATACGGAGAGCTGGACGGCCACCGGGGGATTCTGGAGCACCGCCCGGCGGGCGTCCACCATCACCGGCGATTGGCCTCGTGGACGATCGATTGGGGTTGACGCGCGCTGCCCCGCGGCGCGATGGACGGGGCGGAGGGCGAATGCGCAGAGGGTACGCCATGTGGGCCGGGGTGCTCACCCTGGTCCTGCACGTCGGCGGCGCCGGGGCCGCGCCGGATCTGCGCGGCCTGTTCGAGATCGGGCCGGCCGGGTGCGTGCCCCAGGGGGCGCTGGCCGCGCTGCTGGCCGAGGAGCCGAGCTGCGCGCTGGACTTCAACGCCTGCCGCGCCGCCCCCGCGGTGGCGGCGGGGGCCCGGCTGCCCGCCGACCAGGTGGACGCGCTGGCCACGCTCCTCACCCGCGCCGAGGGCGACTGGGCCGTGCGGTGCCCCGCCGACGGGCCCCGTTATCTCTTCCAGACCGCCCTGACCGGGCTGGCCTATGCGGGCGCGGCGGATCGGCTGGACGTGCTGCTGGCGCTGGCGGATCCGGCGGTGCTGGCCGTCGTCGGGGAGAACGTCCGCCGCCTGCTGGCGGAGGCGCTGGTCTGGCTGGGAGATCCCCGGGCCGGGCCGGCCCTGGCGGCCATGGTCGCGCTGCCCACCGGGAACCCCGACTTCAAGCCCATCGCGCTCTTCGGCCTGGGGCGGCTTCGCGACGCCGGGGCGGCGGGCACCTGCCAGACGCTGCTGGCCGAGGACGCCGACGCCGCGGTGGCCGTGGCGTGCGTGCACTACCTCGCCGCCGTGAAGGCCGAGGGGGCCCTCGCGGCGCTGGACAAGGCGAGCGGCCGCCACCCCGAGGCGGTGGCGCGGGCCCTGGCCACCCTGGGGGGCGACGAGGCGCGGCCGCTCCTGAAGCGGCTGGCCGCCAGCGGCGAGCTGCGCGTCCGTATCGCGGCCCAGGTCAGCCTGCTGGAGGTCGGCGACGACACCTTCCTGGGCTCGCTGACCGCGGCGCTCCAGGCCCCCGAGCGCCTGCGCCGGGAGCGCCTGGAGCGCTACAAGAAGCAGGCGAAGCGCCTGAAGAAGCGCAAGGCCCGCAAGGGCCGGCGGGGGCGCAAGAAGCGGCCGGCGCCGGTCGCGCCCACCCGCCCGAGCAAGGCCCTGATCAAAGAGATGGCGGCCCTGGATCTGGCGGCGCGGGTGGCCATCGAGTGCGGCCGCGTGACACGCCCCGAGGTGGCCGACCGCCTGGATCGGGCGCTGTGGCAGGCGGCGCGGGCCGAGTACGAGCTGCGGTGGCGCGCCCACACCCACGCGCTGCTGGCCCTGGCCCAGCGGGGCGACGGCTCGGCGGTGGCGCGGCTGGCGGAGGTGCTCGCCGGCGCGACCGATCCGCTGCGAGGCGCTGCTGGAGGCGGTGGGCGGCCTGTGGTTCGAGCTTGACGCCCCCGACCGCGGGCGCGGCGTCGTGGCCGATCGCAGCCTGCTGCCGGTGCTGGCCGCCGTCGCCGACGAGGCCGAGACCCACGCCCAGCGCCGCCTGGCCCTCCGCGCCCTGCTGGCGGTGCGCACGGCTTCTGCCCCCGCGGGGGCGCCCCTGGCCCCATAGGGCCGAGACCACGGGGCGAAGGCCCCGCCTGATGGAGGCCGCCATGCGGATCCTGCTCGTGATCGTGACCGTCCTGGGGAGCCTGGTCGCCGTGGGCCTGGGGGGCCTGACCAGCTACGCGCGCCTGGTCCGCGACGCGGACGACATGGCCCAGATCGAGAAGAGCATCGAGGGCCAGGCGGGGATGGAGCCCGTGAAGGCCATGGTGGAGGGCTTCCGGCGGGCGGGCATCGGGGGGCTGCTGGTGGCCCTGGCCTGCCTGGCGCTCCTCATCTTGACCCTGGCCCGCAGCACGACCCCCGCCACGCTCTTCGCGCTGGTCGCGATCGGGGCGGGCGTCGCCTTCATCGTGCTCTGCCCGGACCTTGAGACCATGGGCGCCGACGAGCTGCCCCCGCGGACCCAGGCGATGTTGTATGGCATTCCCGCGGCCATCGCGGGCCTGGCCGGCCTGGGGGCAGCGCGCCTCGGCCGCGGCTGATTCTGGAGGAAGATCATGCGTGTAGGCTACTCACGACCCCTCGCGGTCTCGTTCATCGCCCTCGGGGCGCTGGTCTTGGGCCTCAACCTCATCACCGCGCGTCGGGGGGCCGATCTCATCCGTCTGGTGCCGGGCATCGTCTGCGGCATCGTGGGGGTGGGCTATCTGGCGAAGCCCTACTTCTACCTGGAGGGCGGCGCCATCGTGGTGCCCGCCGTCCTGGGGCCCCTCAAGAAGACGTACCCCTTCAAGCCCGGCGAGCTCAGCGTCCGTGACGGGGCCATCTGGCTGGGCGAGAAGAAGCTGGGCATGCGCCGCTGGCTGGCCGACAAGGCCGCCTGGGACGACCTCGCCCGCCAGATCCAGGCCGCCGACACCTTCGCCTGATCAGAGCATCCTGGCGTCGATGTTCGCGTTGTTGTCGAGCCGGAAGTTCTGCTCGTAGAGCGCCTCGTTGCGGTGCAGCTGCTCGTTCATGCGGTCCTCGACGTTGCTCTTCTGCCGAGGCGCTGCGGCCGGCGGGGCGCCGCGCCCCTGGAGCTGCTGGCGGTGGGACTCCAGGGGATCCTCGCGCTGGCTCCAGGCCGCCGGCGGGGTGAAGGCCACGTCGCCGGCGTCGGTGAAGGCCAGGACGTTGGGGCCCGCCACCCGCGCCACGCCGCGCACGTCGGTGGTGGCCGCCTGCACGCTGCCGCCGCCGGCCGAGCGCAGGGCCACCCCGGCGGCCATCTTGCCTGCCAGCCGCACCATCACGCGCAGCCCCTCGGGATCGGGGCTCTCGCGCAGATCCAGGTCGCTGCGCACGACGAGGGTCACGGCGGAGATGCCGCCGCCATCCACCTGCACGAGGTAGGCGCCGCGATCCTCCAGCGGGAGCGCGACGTCGTACGGGCGCGGGAAGGCGTCGGAGTCCACGTCCCGCTCGCCGGACCACACGGGGCTGACGCCCGAGACGTTGACGGCCATGACCTCGTCCAGGCCGCCGTCGCGCAGGAAGATCGTCCGAAGATCAAGGCGATAGGCCCGCACATGCAGGGTGTCGACGTTGGCCGCCGTGACGGGGATGCGCAGCGTCTCCCCGCGCTTGACCCGCGTGAAGGGCTCCAGGCGCAGAGTGACCTCGGTCAGGGCCTGGGCGGCCTGGGCGGCCTCTTCATGGGTCCCGGCGGCGGCCTCGTAGGCGGTCTTCGCCCGGGCCAGATCGCCCCGGGCCTCGTAGAGGCGCGCGAGGGCGTAGCGGGCGTCGTCCCGGCTCTCCGCGGGGCCGGTGCTGCCGTCGGCCTGGGGGAAGTCGGCGGTGCTGATGCGCTCGAAGAGCTTCAGGGCCCGGTCATCCTCCCGCAGCCGCAGACGGGCCAGGCCCTCCAGGTACAAGAGCCCGTCCAGCAGGGCGCTGTCGGCGAGCTGCCCGGCCAGCACCGAGGCCCAGCGCGCCGACTCGGCGTGGGCGTCGAGGTCCTGGAGGACGCGCACCAGGTGGAAGGCCGCCTCGGCCCGCTGGGCGCTCTTGGGCCACAGGGCCACGAACTCGCGATCCCAGGCCGCCGCCATCAGGCGCAGATCGGTGCGGGTGACGCCGGCCCGCACCACCGGCTCGGGCAGGCCCTCCTCCGACGCCATGGAGTCGAGCCGCTGAGGCAGCAGGAAGAGCGCCTGCTCCACCGCCGGCAGGGCCGGGTAGCGATCCGCCATGCTGCGCAGGCCCTGGAGCGAGGCGAGCAGGCCCGCCGCCTCCTCCACCCGCCGGGCGGCCCCGGCCTCGGCCAGGAACGCGCCGCCCAGGCCCACCCGCCACACATCCACGGCGCGGGCCGGTCGCCCCGCCGCCTCGTAGGCCCGCGCGACCCGGGCGACCTGCTCGGGCACCAGGGACTGATCGGGGCTGGCCTCCCGCAGCGCCTCGAAGCGATCCACCAGCGTCGCCGCGTCCGCCTCGCCGGCCAGGGCAGCCTCGAAGAGCACCGCCGCCCGCCGGCCCAGCAGGCCATCGGGCCAGGCCTGATCCTCGGGCCAGGCCGCCAGCCAGGGGCGCGCGTCCTCCTGCTGGGCGATGGCCGACTCGGCGCGCAGCAGCGCGTGGGGCCGCGCGAGGCCCGCGGGCCCCGCCGCCTCGGCGATCTGGATGGTGAGAGGCGCCAGCGCCCCATGGACCGGGTGGGTCAGGCCGCGGACGACGTACGTCCCCGGCACCCGGGCCCGCAGCAGCGTGCCGCCGCGACCCGGGATGGGCTCGAGGCCGCCGGGCAGCACCTGGCCGACCCGATCCAGGGCCACCTCCGGCAGCTCCAGCGCGTCGCCCACCGCGAGGGTGCAGCCCGCCTGGCAGCCTTGATCCTCGGCCTCGACGCTCTGGCCTTCGCCGAGGGGCAGGCCGGCCTCGTCCACCGGCAGCCGCCACGCGCTGGCGGGGTGCTCGCCCGGGGTGGCCGGGTTGCTGCGCCACACCGTCGCCGCCAGCCCGCCCAGGTCGAGCCCGCTCAGCTCACCGGCCGGGGCCACCGCCCGCACCTCGCCGCCGGTGGCCTGATCGATGCGCCCGATCTCCTGGCCTGCGAGGCGGATCACCGCGAGTCCCTTGGACTTTCCGGGCGCCTGCCCGGCGGCGCGCAGCCAGTCGGGCAGCTTCGAGGAGCCGGCGGGCGGCGGCGTCGGCACCTGGAGGGTGGCGGTCTGCCCCAGGGCGCGGCGCGCCAGGACCGCCTGTACGCCGTCCCCGCGGATGAGCGCCGCGGCGTCTTTGCCTCGCTTCTCCAGGACGAGCAGCCGTGCCAGCCGGCTGGCCACCTCGGCGGCAAGATCCGGCGTCCGCTCCACCCGGGCCAGCGCCGAGGCGTCCACCGGCAGGCCCGCCGCCGCGCGAGCGTGCAGCACCGCGACGCGCTCCTCGGGATCAGCGCCGGGGGAGCCGATGGCCTCGCCCGCCGCCTCGATCTCGCCCCGGGTGACCCCGAGGCGGTCGCGCCCCTCGGCCAGGAAGAGCAGCACCTCGGCCGCCGCCAGGGGGGTGTCGACCCGCAGACCGCGCAGCACATCGCGCGCGGCCCAGGCCCGGGCCTCCAGGGCCGGGCGCTCGGCGGGGGCCGCGACGGCGAGGGCCGCCAGCGCCGCCCGCCCCGCCGTCGCCGTCCGCCCGGCGTCGCGCCCGAAGGCCGCGTCGGGGCGCAGGGCGAGGGCCGCCGCCGGCACCCCCCCGCCCGGGCCCGCCGCGATGTGCAGCACCCGCCCGGCAGGATCCGGCGCCCCCTCGGCCAGGCCGAAGGTCCACGGCCGCCGGGCCAGCACGCGCCCAGCGGCCTCCAGCTTGATTTCCTTTTGAGTTCCGGCAGGTTGCAGCCCCAGATCCACGCGCTGCGCGCCCCCCGGCGGCACCTCGACGGCGACGCCGCCCACGGTGCCCTTGAAGGGCGCCGCGGTGCCGTTGAGCACGACGGCCTCCATGCGGGCCTGCTCGTCGGGGGAGCCGGGGGCCGGCGACGCCACCCGCAGGCGGAGGCCCGGCCGGGTGTCAAGCGTGACCTCGGCGGCGCCAAAGCCCGCGTCCGCGGCGGCGGTCGCGCTGAGGCGCCAGCGGCGGGCGCGGTCGGGCTGGGGGACGGCCAGGGAGACGCGGCCGTCGGCGTCCGTGCGCAGGACCGCCCAGGCGGGGGAGCCGCGCTCGCCCTCCAGGTAGCGCGCCCCCGACACCATGGCCTTGCCCTGGCGCAGGCGGGCGGCGCCGAAGCCCCGGCCCATGCCCCCGCCGCCGGCCCCGTGGCCGATGGTGCCCAGCCCCCCCAGGCCGATCTCGTTGGTCAGGGGGGGCTTCGCCAGGACGTCGGCCACCGCGTTGGCGTGGAAGCGCCCGGACGCCGCCGCCTGGGCTCGCGCCGCCTCGGCCTCCCGAGCGGCCTCGGCCATCAGCTCGGCGGCGATGACCTCGCCCAGCGCGCCATGGCGTACCTCACCGAAGACCCCGTCGTCGGCCTCTCGGGGGAAGGCGTCCACCAGGCTGCCGGCGTCGACCTGCGGGGCGGCGCCCGCGTCGTCTCGCAGGGCCTCGTCCACCACCCGCAACACCACCTCGGCAGCCACCGGCTTGCCCGCGCCGTCCGTGACCCGGGCCGTCAGGCGCCAGCGGGGCCCGTGGGTCTCGTCGGCCGGCACCTCTTCGCCCGCCACCACCACGTCGAGCGCCGGATCCACGGTGAAGCTGCGCTCGGTCACCCGGCCGTCGAGGCCCAGCAACCGCACGTCCACCTCGCCGCTCCAGGTGCGGTCGAGCCGCCAGCTCAGGGCGCTGCCGGGGCGGACGAGGGCGGCGGCGAGGATGCGATCCGAGCCCGCGACGATGAGGGTGGGGCCGCCGCCGGTGGCCGTGAGCGCGAGGGTCTCGCCCACGCGGCCATCCCGCAGGCCGGCCAGGCCGGGCAGGGTGTCGCCCACCCGCAGGCTGCCCTCGATGGCGCCCACGCCGCCCTCGGGGGCGGTGGCCCGGACGCGGTAGGCTCCCCGGGGCAGGTTGCCCAGATCCACCTCGGCGCGGCCGCCCTTGAGATCCACCGTCCGCACGCTGGGCTGCCCCTCGACGCCCTGCGGCGCCGTGAAGCCGCGCGGCACGCCGTCGGCCCCCACGAGGCCCGGCTCGATGACCGGCACCCAGGGATCCACCGGGGCATCCAGGCCCTCCGTCGTGGGCGCGGCGAGGGGCGTGACCGTGAGCGTCCAGCGGCCGTCGGGCCCCTGGAGCACGGCCCGGGGGCTGGCCGCCGCGTCGTCGAGGTGCAGCCGCACGGCGGGGACGTCGGGCCGCTCCCTGGCCGCGGACGCGCGGAGATTTCCCAACGATGCCGAGAGGTTCCACGAGAGACCCGCGGGCGGACCGGGCACCACCAGGCGCCCCGTGGCGTCCGTGCGCCCCGTCCCGGTGCGGCCGTCGGCGGCCTCCCAGCGCAGCGTCACCCCGGCGGCGGGGCGGTCATCGGGCTCCCGCACGCGGCACACGGCGTCCGTCCCCGCCATCTCGACCGTCAGCGAGCGAACCGGCGGGCCCTCGGGCGCGATGAGCACGCTGGCCACCGTCTGGCCGACGTCCTCGCCCGGCGCCTGGACCGTCAGCGCGAGGGTGCGCCGCCACGGCCCCTGCCCGGACGCGGTGGCGGGCACCGCGATGGATCCGCTGAGGGTCCCCAGCGGGGTGGCCTCGATGCGGGTCAGCCCCACCCGCTGCCCGCCGTCGGCGAGCCAGACCGAGAACGTCCCCCGCACCGGCTGGCCGTCGCGCCGCGCCACCACCCGGAAGCGCACGTCGTCGCCGGGGCGCCAGGCCGGGCGATCCAGATCCGCGCTCAGGTGGACGGTGGGCTCCCCCACCTCCTCGGGCGAGCGCCCCAGGCCGAGCAGCGCCGGCGCGCCGCGCCAGGTGGCCAGCAGCGTGATGTTGCCCACCCGCTTCAGCCGGGTCTGCCAGAGCCCGTCCTTGCCGGTCTTGCCGCGCACGACGCGCCCGTCATCCAGCCGGGCCAGCACCTCGGCGTCCGCGGCCGGGGTCTCGCCGTCGAGGGCGGCCACCACCAGATCCGGGCCCACGGCCCGCGCGATGAGGCGCAGATCCGAGATCCAGAGCACCGCCGACGCCTCGCGATCCTCGGCGGCCACCGTGATCATGTACAGCCCGGGCTCGGGCCGCGGGACGGCCAGATCGAAGGCTACGTCGCGGTAGGGGGCGTAGCGCGGCACCTTCACCTTCCAGCGGCGATCGGGCGCGATGACCGCCACATCCAGCTCGGGCAGGGCCTCGGGATCGCCGCCCGCCCGCAGGAAGGCCTCGGGATCGATGCGGTGCAGCCGCGCCTCCACCCACTCGAGGTTGCGGGCCACCACCTCCACGCGGGCGTCGCGGCCGGGGCGCTGGCGGGTGGTGCGCAGGCTGATCTCGGGGGACTTGAGCCGCGCGTGCTCGGCCTGGGCGGCCGCCTCCTGGAGGCTGTCGCGGGCCTGGGCCTCCAGCCAGGCCAGGGCCTCGGCCGGCTTGTCGTCGTCGAAGGCCGTCATGCGGGCCAGGGCCGCCAGGGCGGACTCGGCCTGAGAGGTGGCGGGCCAGCGCGCCCGCAGCTCCTCGAAGCGGCGGCGCGCCTCGGCGGCCTGCCCCCCCGCGCGGGCCGCCAGCCCGGCCTCCCACGCCGCCGTGGGGGCGTTCTCCGAGCGCGGATCCCGCGCCACCAGGGCGTCGTACAGGGCGATGGCCTCGGCGTGCCGCCCCCGGTTGAGGGCCATGCGGGCCAGCTCCATGCGGGCCTGATCGATCTGCGTCTCGTTGTCCGTGCGACGGGGATCCGCCGGGAAGCGCTTGAGGTGAGCGGCCAGGGCGGCCACCAGGGCCGGCCGGTCACCGGCCTGATCCAGCAGCAGAATCTCGAGGTTGGACGCGATCATGGCGGCCTCGTCGGTGCCGCTCGCCAGCCGCTTGAGGACGGGGGCGATGCTGCCCAGCCGGCCCGCCCGCCCGCGCAGGAGCGTCGCCTTGCGCTCGGCGTCCGCCGCCCCCTCGCCCTTGAGGGCGGCCAGGCGATCGTAGAGCGGGAGGGCACGATCGACCCCGAGCTACTCGGCCAGCTCGGCCGCCGTCCGCAGCGTCGCGGCGTCCGGGGGCATGGCCTCCAGCAGCGCGAGGGCCTCGGCGGGCGGCAGGAACCTCGCCACGGTCCGCCGGGCGGCGGCGTCGTCCCGGGTCAGGAGCCCCTGCACCAGCGCGTCGAGCAGGCCCGTCGGGGGCGCGGGCTTCGCCTTCTCGGGGGGCAGCGCCAGGATGGCGTCCGCCACGCGGCGAGCCAGAGCGATGCGCTCGCTCGCCCCCAGCGTCGCCTCGAGGGCGATGCCGAAGAGGCTGCCGGCCATCTCGGCCTTGTCCTCGGCGAGGGCCCGCTTCGCGAGGCCCTCGATCCAGGCCACCACGGCGCGATCCCGATCGGGCCCGAGGGACCCGGCCCCCTCGCTGGCGTAGATGGTCGCCGCCTCGGCCGGTCGCCCCAGGGCCACGAGGGCGTCGGCGCGCCCGAAGGCGGCCTGCCGCGCGCAGTCGGCGTCGGCCGGCACCCGGGCCAGCGTGCGCTCCGCGTCGGCCGCGCGGCCGGCGAGCAGCTCCACATGGCCCAGCAGGCAGAGGAGATCCGGCGTCGCGCCCTCCGATCGCCCCACGGCGCGCCGGAGGGTGTCGATGCCATCCCCCAGCTTCCCGGCGGCGATGGCCGACAAGGCCGCCTCGCGGGCGGCGGGATCAGCGGGGGCGGGGCGGGCGAGGGCCGGGATCGCGAGGGCGATCGCGGCGACGACGAGGAGGCTGCGCATGGAGCGATTCTCGGGGCAATTCAGGCAAACGACAACGCCCAGCGCGCAAGGTTCCTTCCGCCCGAGGGGGCCCTGGCAGGCTGCGACGCAAGTTGACTTCGGAGGAACCAGCGGCCTAACGTGCCTGCTCGGCGCCGCACGCCCCTCGTCGCGAGAGGTTTGTCGCGAGGGGTGTGCCTGACGACGGGGAGGAATGACCATGGCTCGCAAGTCGCCGTTTGCACTCTGCTTCGGCGCCCTGCTCGCGGCTGGACCTGCGTTCGGCCTGGGCACTTTCATCGGACCGGACGGGTCCACCGTCCCCATCGACCAGGCCCGCACGCTCTTCGTGCGCGGGGCCGATGGCGTGCGCATCGTCACGCAGGTCCACTACCAGGGCACCCCTGGCAAGCTGCTGTGGATCCTCGCGATTCCCAACTTCAACAACCCGGCCGACGACGGCGTGATCGTCGAGACGCTGCCCCAGGCCGCCCTCGACGAGCTGGACGTCCTGACCTGGCCGCGCCTGGACGGGGCCTGCGAGGGCACCCCCAACGGCCAGAGCGCCGAGGCCTACCAGCGCGACGCCTGGGGGCCCGCCCCCAACAGCGCCCTGCCCCAGCGCACGTTCCCGGTGCCCGAGATCGAGATGGGCCGCCTGGCCACCTACGCGGCCGACACCGGCGTCACCATCGACGAGGCCGCCCAGGGCGTCATCGATGCCATGGTCGATCAGAACTTCATGATCGTGACGCTGCGCATCGACACCACCGAGCTGGGCGTCAACCGGGTCGATCCCATCGTCAGCATCCGCTACCCCCTCGGCGCCGGTGATCCCTTCCGCGTGGCGCTCTTCCCGAGCAACACGGCCGTCGCGGGCGAGAACTCCGACTTCGTGTGGTGGACGCTGGGCAACCAGCGCATGCGCAGCAACCTCACGACCAACGAGCTGGACTTCGAGACGGTCCACTTCGTGACCAACGCCGAGACCAACTATGTCGAGGCGCTGGACCAGGCGGTCAGCGCGCGCCAGACCCAGATGCTCATCACCGAGTACGCCCAGGGCGTCGACGGCCCCTTCACGGACGCGGCTCTTGAGGCGGCCCGGGGCGGCGCGAGCTTCCTGACCCGCATGCGCGCCCGCTTCGGCGGCCCCGCTCTGCGGGCCAACGCCGTGATCAGCCTGCGGGACGACGGCCAGGCGGCCTACGAGAACACCCACACGGTCCAGGGCTTCATGTGCGGCGGCAACATGCCCGACCCGGACATGGGCATGGTGGAGGCCGACATGGGGGTCGCCCCCGACATGGGCGGCGAGGACACCCCCGATCAGGGCGTCATCACCCGCGACGGCGGGGGCGCCGACATGGCGGCGGGCGGCGGCGGCGGCGGCGGAGGCGGCGATGGCTGCAGCGTCGCCCTCGGCGAGGGCGGCCAGGCCGGCCTGCTCTTCGCCCTGCTCGGCCTGCCCCTCCTCCGGCGTCGGCGACGCCGCCTTTGATCCTCCTCTCTGGTCGTTCGTCGCGGGCCGCAGGCCCGCTCCCTCCGACGCGGTCCCGGGGCCGCGTCCGTGACGCTATCGGTGATCCATGACTGACACTGCGCAGGACGCCGGGATCCTCCCCCAGGGGGCCTGGCTGCCCGAGATCCATCGGGCCCTGGTGGACCTCCTCGAGACCCACGGCATCAACAGCCCCGACTACAACCCGGATCGGCCGCCCCTGGCCGTGCTGGATTGCGACGAGACGTTGATCCACAACGACATCGGGGAGGCGATGCTGCGCTTCATGGTGGCTCGCCGCCGCCTGAAGACCGATCGCGGCTTCTGGAACATCATCCCCGAGAAGCTGGGGCGTGAGGCCATCAACGCCGCCTACAAGGCCGTGGCCGGGCGCAGCGATCACGAGGTCAACGACACCGCCGCCTACCGCCGCTACCGCGCCGGCATGCTCAACGTGTACGAGTCCATCCGCGAGACCGAGGGGCTGGAGGCCGCCTACCTGTTCGCCGCGCGCATGCTGCGCGGCCTGCACGAGCGGACGGTGGCCGAGCTGGTGGAGGAGGTCATCGACTACGAGCTGGACCGGACGGTCGGCCACGACGAGGTGCCGCCGGGCCCGCCCTTCGCGGGCATGACCGTCCCCACGGGCATCCGGGTCTACCAGGAGATGCTCGAGCTGCTCCACGCCCTGAACACCTACGGGTTTCAGACCTGGATCGTGAGCAGCAGCAACGTGAACATCGTGCGCGCCCTGGCCCGCCGCCTCGGCCACCCCGAGGAGCAGGTGCTGGGCATCGAGCTGGGCACCCAGGGCGGCGTCTACACCGACAAGGCCGAGGAGCCCATCCCCGTGGGCGAGGGCAAGATCGAGCTCTTCCTGGACACCGTCGGCCGCAGCCCCGTGCTGGCCATCGGTGATTCCATGAATGATTTCGAACTGTTGGAGAACTGCGAGGGGCTCTCCATCGTGCTCGACAAGGGCGACGAGGAGCTCTTGGAGAAGGCCGAGGAGCTCGGCTGGATGATCCAGCCCGGCCTGTCCATCTGATCGCGCCGGGCGGCCTGCCGCCCGCGCTCCCCCTACTGAAAGAGCATCTGGAGCACGAGGCTGCCCTCGTTGAAGGGCACGTACACGTAGTTGCCGGTGCTGAGCTGGCTGGTCCGCCACATGCGGGCCATCGTCGCGTCGAGCCAGCCGAACGGGCCCAGCTTGATGCCCAGCGAGGCGGCGGCGATGGCATCCTCCAGCTCCACGGGCAGCTCGTCCGGATCCGAGAACCGCCGCCGCCACAGCCCCGACACCCGGACGGACCGGTGCGGGATGCGCAGCCAGGCCGAGAAGTCGGAGCGCTCCAGGTCGGAGGTGTTGGCGTACTCCAGGCCGAAGGTGGCCGCGTCGCGGTAGTTCATCTCGAAGCCGAGACGAGCACCGAAGCTGGTCTTGAACTCCTCGATCTGGGCCCACTTCAGGCTCCAGCGATCCCGCAGGTAGCCCATGTCGAAGACGGCCCAGTCGTACTTGTCGCCGAACCACATGCCCTCGAGGCGCAGGGTGATCCAGGTGTCGGGGCCGCTGGGGAACTCCATGAGCAGGCCGCCATGGGCCCCGGGGTTGCCGTTCTGCAGGGCGTTGAAGTCGCCGTAGACCGTGCCCTTGAAGGTGGGGGTGTCCGAGGCGATCCAGCGAAAGTCCATGCCGTACATGGCACGCAGATCGGTCTTGCCCCGCAGGTTGCCGGCGCCGTCGGTGGTGCCGTCCACCGTGATGGGCGCGCCGGTGTCGGCCGCGAAGGTCGCGCCGACCCGGAACTCGTTGACGGCCAGCCCCCCCCGCCCCGCGAAGATGGGATCGTCGAACACGTTGTCGGCGAAGGCATCGAGCTGGAGGCGATCGGCGTCGACCATCAAGTGGGCCGCCGTGCGGCGATGGTCGTCGTCGATGTTGTTGTGGTAGCGCCGGACGATGGTGCCGTTGCCGAGGGTGGCCGACGCCAGCTCGCCCACCTGGAAGATGGGGGCATAGCGGAAGAACCGCAGCAGCCGCCCGAAGTCGGAGGGCTCGTCCCAGTCGCGCTCGCGCAGGCTGCCGCCCGCGATGTCGAAGCGGATGGGCGCCTGGAGGCCCACCTCGACGGCGCCAAACCGGTTGCCGTACCAGGGCTTGAGCTGCATGAGCGCCACGTCGGACACCGCCGCCGCGCCGGCATCGAGGCCGAAGTGCACCTCGCCCTGGCCAGCCCCGGCGACCTGGAAGAGCCCGGCGATGAGCAGGAACGTGTTCACGGCATGCCTCCTCGTGGGGGTGTACCGCACCTGACCCCACAAGCCAAATTCCGCCACCGGCCGGCCCGCGCGAGCGGCACGCCGCGGCCCCGGGGCGTCGGCGCCGCCCCCCGGGCGACGCTGGGAACCTTCGCTTGGCCCTCGCGCCGGAAAGTGCTAACTGTGCCCGCACCGGGCGGGTAGCTCAGCCGGTAGAGCAGCGGCCTTACATGCCGCCGGTCGCAGGTTCGAATCCTGTCCCGCCCACCGCTATAGTGCGCGCCATGCGCACCTTCGCCTTGATGCTGATCGCCTCCCTGGCCGCTGGCGGCTGCGACCCCCGCGGGGGCAGCGACGACCGCCGCCCGCCCGTGGCGCCGATCGTCGACGCCGATGTGTCCACCACCGACGCGGACGTGGGCCCGCCGCCTCCCCCCGTGGACCAGGGCCCGCCGCCCGCGGACGCCGGGCCGCCCCCGGACCGCCTGGTCATCGCGAGCTACAACGTCCACAACCTCTTCGATCTCGTGGACGATCCCCAGACCGACGAGGGGGAGTACACCCCCGGGGCCCAGTGGAACGCCGCCGACTTCGCCAGCCGGGTCAGCGAGCTGGCGCGGGTCTTCAAGGCCCTCGACGCCGACGTGGTGGCCGTCCTGGAGGTGGAGAGCGAAGCCGCTCTCACCAGCCTGCGCGACGCCATCCGCCGGGATGGCGGCCCCGACTACGGGTGGCTGGCCGTCTCGCCGACCCGCGACGGGCGCGGCATCCGCCTCGGCGTCCTCAGCCGCGTCCCCATCGCCCAGGCCGCCGGTCGCCCCATCGGCTTCACCTACACCTGCGAGGGCGCCGACGGCCCCGTCACCCTCGACGGCAGCCGCTCCGAGGCGCGCCCCATCTTCCAGGTGGAGCTGGAGCTGGACGGCCAGCCCGGCGGGGATCTCGTGCTCTTCCTCAACCACTGGAAGGCCCGCCTCGACAGCTTCCCCTGCGTCGACAGCGAGCACCGCATGCGGTCGGCCCTGCAGCTGCGCGAGGTGATCGACCAGTTCATCGCCGACGATCCCACCCGCCCGGTCATCGCCCTGGGCGACTTCAACACCTTCGAGTTCGAGCCGCCCATCCGCACCGCCCTGGGCGCCGTCCTCGACGAGGCCGAGCTGGCCCGCCCGGCCGACCTCTACAACGCCTGGGGGGATCTCGGGGTCGAGCTCTTCAACAGCAACTCCAACCGCCGCAACAACGCGACCAACAGCTCCTACAACTTCCGCGGGGACTGGACGCGGCTCGATCACATCTTCCTGCCCGCCACGATGGCCGAGGGGGGCGCCGCCTCCTGGCGCCACGCCCCCGGATCGGGCGGCGTACTCCACGACGATTTTCTATTCAATGCGCGGGGTTACCCGCTCGTGTGGGGGGACGAGGGATCGCGGGGGTTCTCGGATCACCTGCCCGTCTTCGTCACGATCGAGCGCCGCTGACCAGCGTCAGCGCGTCACGCACATGACCGCGCGGTTGCAGTAGTTCACGTTCTCGCCGCACTGGAAGAGGTTGAACTGCCCCCAGCCGGGGATGCCCACGTTGCCGAAGCCACCGTCGCACTGGGCGTACTCGGTGACCGCCATCGTGTGGTAGCTGGCGTCCGGTCGCACCCAGCCGGCGGCCACGACCGCCTGGAACTCCGCGAAGGTGATGACCTGGCCGCCCCCGTTGTCGAGGCAGATCTGGCGGGCCGAGCCGCCCACGCACTGGGCGCTCAGGAAGACCACGCAGACGTCGCCCCAGAAGCGGCCCTGGCAGGGCGGCGTCTCGAAGAGATCCCCCGCCGCGACGCAGCCGGCGTCATCGGGCCAGTCGATCTGGCCGTTGCCGTCGTTGTCGATGCCGTCGCTGCACTCCCCCCGGACGGCCGGATCGCGCTCGCTCTGATCCCGGCCGTCCTCGCAGCCCGGATCGTCCCGATCCACCAGGCCATCGAGGTCGTTGTCGATCAGGTCGTTGCACTCCCCCAGGGTGCTGCGCACCACCACCCGCGCGATCAGCGGCTCGCGGGGCGCCACCAGGCCCTGCTCGGCGAACAGGTACCAGGTGCCGCGATCCAGATCGCGGAGGGCCAGGCTCTCCATGGACCGGGCCTGCTGCCGGCAGCCGATCTCGCTCATGGCGTCCGCGCACTGCTGGCGCGCGTGCAGCGTGACCTGGGCCGGCGTGCCCGCCGCGGTGAGCACCTGGAAGTCCACGTCGGACGGCTCGGTGAGCGTGAGGATGACCACCGTCTCGGCGCCCAGGCCCGGCTCGCAGCGCGCCTGGGCCAGCCCGCCCCCCATCACCGGCCCCACCGGGAAGTCGCCCCCGGCCTGCCCGACCCGCACGAACGGGATGGCCAGCCCGCAAGGGGGGGCCTCCTCGGGGCCCCCGGCCGCCGCGCAGTCGGGATCCGCCGGCCAGTCCACCCGCCCGTCGCCGTCGTCGTCCAGGTCGTTGGCGCAGACCGGCGGCTCGTCCGGATCGGTCTCGTCGGCGTCCTCCGCCTCGGTGCAGCCCGGATCCGCCAGGTCCACCTGGCCGTCGCCGTCGTTGTCCTCCCCGTCGCGGCACGCCGGCGGGCGCACGGCGTCCACCGTCAGCCGAAACCGCCCCACGTTCATGCGGCTGCCCGTGTCGACGATGAGGAAGTAGCGGCCGAGGGGCGGCTCCTGGATCGTGATGACCGCCCCCGGATCGTCCGCAAGCCCGCGAGTACACTGAAGATCTGCTCCACCGCACTGCTCGCGGAGCGCCAGCACCACGGGGGCCTCCGTCTCGGGGTGCCGGGTGCTGAAGACCAGCCGGTCGAGGGGCCGGCGCACCTCGTACGAGAAGATGCGCTCGCCCCCCGCGCCCCCGCCGCACTCGGCCACCAGGTGGGCCGGGGCGTCGCGCAGGTCGCCGTCGTAGGCCTCGTTGGCCTCGAGGTGGCGGTTCAGATCGATGACGAAGGCGCCCGCGCCGCAGGGGCTGACCTCGCTGCCGTCGCCCGCGCCGTCGCAGCCCAGATCATCGGGCCAGTCGGTGCTGCCGCTGCCGTCGTCGTCCACGCCGTTGGCGCAGGCCGGCGGGGGCTCGACCGGCGCCTCCTCCTCATCCCCCGCGCCGGCGCAGCCGGGATCCGCCGGGAAGTCGGCCACGCCGTTGCCATCGTCGTCCTCACCGTTGGCGCAGGCCGGCCGCGGCGACGGGTCGGCCTCGCTGTTGTGGCCGGCCGCGAAGCAGCCAGGATCAAAGGGAAAATCCACCAGCCCGTCCCCATCGTCGTCCTGCTGGTTGTGGCAGACGGTGGTGGGGTTCAAGCCGCCCTCGGTGGGATCGGTGGGGCCGGTGCAGTCGGGATCCGCCAGGTCGAGCTCGCCGTCGGCGTCGTTGTCGAGGCCGTCGCTGCACTGCGGCAGAGGGATGGGATCGGCCTCGTCGTCGTCGGCCGCGTCCACGCAGCCGGGATCATCGGGGAAGTCCACCCGCCCGTCGCGGTCGTTGTCCAGGCCGTCGGCGCAGGCGGTCCTGGGACCGCGATCGGCCTCGACGTCCGCGTCGACCGCCCCCGCGTCGCCTTCGCCGGCGTCCACGATCACCTCGGCGTCGGGGGGGCGCATGTCGACGATGCGCCGCATCATGTCCGGGCGCGCCTCTGCGTCCGGCTCGGCCGCCGCGCCTCCACCCCCGTCATCACAGCCCGTCGCCACCAGGGCCAGGATCACCAGCCATCGCTTCATCGTGCAGCTCTCCCCGTCGGTGCCGCCACGATGGCGCGCGGACGGGGAGCATCGCAAGGCCCGACGCGGTACGCTCGGCCATGGCGTGGCATCGGGCATGGCTGATCCTGCTGGCGTGCGCGGGCTGCACCCCCGAGGCGGGCCCCGCCGCGCCCGATCCCGCCGAGCACCGGGCCTTCCTGCCCGACGGCGCCTGCGCCGGCTGCCACCCGGCCCAGGCCGCCGCCTTCGCCGCCTCGCCCATGGCCTACTCGGCCTTCTCGCCCGTGGTGAGCGCCCTCGATCTGGCCGTGGCCGAGACCGCCGGCGATCCCTTCGTGGTGGGCGCGCCGGGCGAAGCCGATGGCTTCTGCTCGGGGTGCCACGCGCCGGTCCTGGCCCGGCAGGGCATCGGCAGCGACGGCCGCGCGCCCCTGCGCGACCGGCTGCCCGCCGCCGACCAGGGGGGCATCACCTGCGACTTCTGCCACCGCGTCACCGCGGTGGACGGGGAGGCCAACGCCCGCCTGGACGCCACCCCGGGCGTCGAGAAGCAGGGCCCCTTCGGGGCGGCCGCCGCCAACGCCTTCCACACCTCGGCCCGGGCCGGCCACATCACCCAGGCGGCCTTCTGCGGGGCCTGCCACGACGTGCGGCTGCCCCGCCCCGACGTGGAGACCGGGGCTGACGAGGCGCGCCTCGAGGACCTCTTCTCGGAGTGGAAGGCGAGCCCCTGGGCCGACGCCGACCACCCCCGAAACCCGCTGCGGGGCCAGCCCGGCATCGCCGGCGTCCACGACGGGCAGGAGGCCCGCGGCGAGGTCGTCACCTGCCAGGACTGCCACATGAGCCTGTACCCGGCGCGGGGCTTCGCCGATTTCGTGAGTCTTGACGCAGACTTCCGCGGCGTCGATCCGGCCAGCCTCACGCGCAAGGCCCACAAGCTCTACCCCGCCGGGCCCGCCGCTCGCCCCGGCGACGGCCCCCGCCGGCGCCTCTCGACGCACCACCTGGCCGCCGCGTCCCGGCCGCTGCTCCCCTTCCCCCCCGCCGACTGGCCCGAGGCGCTGGCGCTGCCGCCGGCCCTCTTCGGCCCCGACGAGCCCACCGATCCGGTCCTCGCCGAGCGCCGTGCCCAGGCCGAGGCCGCGACCGATCCCGCCGCCGTCGATCACCGCGCCGCGCTGCTGCGGGCCGCCCTGACCCTGGATCTGGGCGACACCGAGGCGGTGGCGGTGCCGGGCGAGACCCTCACGGTGGACGCCTGGGTCGAGAACGTGGGCGCCGGCCACGGCGTGCCGGCCGGCTTCAGCCAGGAGCGCGAGGTCTGGATCGAGCTGGTGGTGCTGGACGAGGGCCGCGCCTGCGCCGACGACGCCGCCTGCGCCGACCTGCTGGAGCCGCGGCGCTTCGTGGATGATCCCGTCCTGCGCTGCGCGGTGCACGGGCCCGAGGGCGCCCTCGATCCGACGCTCCAGGACGACGGCGGCACCCGCGACCGCCGCCAGCGCGCCGAGCGCAGCGGCCTCTGCGATCCCGACCGCGGCCGCTGCGTCGTGTACCGATCCGGCTACCTGATCGACCAGGACGGCGACGGGCGGGTGGCCGACGACGACCTGCGCCACACCCTCGTCGAGCTCGATCCCGCCCGGCTGGCGGAGGCCTGCGTCCTGCCGGGGCCCGACGCCGACCTGCGGCCGCTGGGTGTGGATCAGGGGCTCGTCATCTTCACCAACGAGCTGCAGCGCGTGGCGGTCGACGAGGCGGGCCGGCCCGTCCCCGATCCCCGGGCCGAGGCGCTGCTGCCCACGGCCACCCCCATCACGCCCGGACCCGCCGATCCCCCGGTGCTCGACCAGGATCCCCGGGCCCGGCGCAGCCTCTACGCCACCGAGCGCGCGCTGCATGAGCGCCACCGCTACCGCACGGGGGGCGCCGCCGGCTTGCCCCCGCCCGTGGTCCACCCGCTGGAGGCCAACCGCTTCTTCAACGGCAACGCCCTGCGGCCGTTCGAGCCGCGCCTCGCCCGCTACCGGCTGCGGCTGCCCGAGGGGATCCGGGGGCCGCTGCGGGTCACGGCGCGGGCGCGCTTCCGGTTCTTCCCGCCCCGGCTGCTGCGGGCCCTGGCCGCCCGGCGCCCCGACCTGCTCGACGAGGCCCTCATCGACCGCTACCTGGACGTGGTGGACCTGGCCGAGGACGCCGTCGCGGTGGACGTGCTGCCCGCATCCCCTTGATCACACTGGTTTTTTCTAGAACTGGCTTTTTCTAGAACTGGTTTTTTCTAGAGACGAGCGTTGCCCCAGCCCGCGCCGCGCCAGATGGCCCAGAAGACGGCCGACTGCCCGGCCCGCCCCGCCAGCCACACGACCCAGATGGCGAAGAGGCCGTAGCCGAGGGTCGGGCCGACCAGCCAGACCAGCGGGAGCTGGATGACCCACTGGGTCACGATGGAGACCACCATGACCTTGCGGCTGTCGCCGGCGCCGAACAGGCCGTTCATGAGGACGGTGCCGATAGCGTCGAGGGGCAGCAGGATGGCGATGAGGCGCAGCACGGGGGCCGCCAGCTCCAGGGTGGAGGGCGTCTTGATGAAGGGCAGCAGGACCCACTCGGGCACGATGATGGCCGGCAGGGCCAGCGCCGCCATCACCACCAGGGCCAGCTTCGTCACGTCGAAGCCCCAGGCCCGCGCGTCGGGCCGGTCGCCGCGTCCCAGGGCCTGCCCCACCAGCGTCGCGGCGGCGAGGCCGAAGCCGAGCCCCGGCAGGATGGCCACCAGCAGCAGGTTCACCAGCACGTTGCTGGCCGCGAGCTCCGCCGTGCCCACCTGACCCACCAGCTTGAAGAAGACCGTCATCCCGGCCGCGAAGAAGAACTGCTGGAGGCCCGCCGGCACCGACTGGCGCAGCATCGTCGCCAGCGTCGGGCGATCGGGCAGGGCGCGCAGGAAGCCGGCGTCGCGGGCGTAGCGGCGGCCGAGCAGCAGGTAGTACGCCGTGCCCACCCAGGTCGAGATCGCCGTGCCGAGGCCCGCCCCCGCCGCTCCCATCTCGGGGAAGCCCAGGTGTCCAAAGATGAGGAGCCAGTTGAGGGTGATGTTGGTGGCGTGCATCACCAGCAGGGTGCGCAGGTAGAGCCGCGACCGGTCGACGGCGTTCCAGTAGCCGCGAAACGCGAAGTTCATCCCCACGGCCGCCATGCCGATGAGGCGGTATTGCAGGTAGGCCGTCCCCGCGGCGGCCACCTCGGGCTGGTCGGCGATGAGGGGGAAGAAGTGGGGCGCGAGGATCATGAGGATGACGCCGGAGGGCAGGCCGAGGGCCAGGGCGAGCACGAGGCCGCCGTTGAGGGGCACCGCCGTGTCGGCGTCGCGGCCCTCCCCCCGGCGGCGGGCCGCCATGGCCTGGACGCCGGTGGACATGCCCGTGATGAACGCGATGGCCATGAAGTTGGCGAAGCCACCCAGGCCGACCCCGGCGAGGGCAGCGTCGCCGAGGCGCCCCACCATGGCGGTGTCGACCAGGTTGAGGACGTTCTGCGAGACCATCCCGCCGATGATGGGGAGGGCCAGGCCGAGGATCCGGCGACGCCGGGCGGGGTCGATCACCCTGTCTCTCCGCGGAGGTGAGGGGGCACTCCACTCCACGGGGTGGGCGGGCGTCAAGGGCTCCCCGCGCCGAGGCACCCGGAGGCCACGTGGACTCATTGTGCTTGTCAGGGCGACGATGACTTGGTACGCAGCGCCCGCGTTTCATCAAGCTGGACACACACTTCGCGTGTGCGCTCGGAGGCACCTCATGGTTCTCACCTCTCGGATCGCGCTCGTCCTCAGCCTGCTCTTCGCGGTGGGCTGCGGTGACAAGGCGCAGGATGCGGCCGACAAGGCCAGGGAAGTCGCGGGCGCTGCCGGCGAGAAGGCCAAGGTGGCCGGCGAGAAGGCCATCGACGGGGCCCGCCACGCCATGGCCGGCGCCCAGGGCGGCCTGGCCGCCGTCACCGCCGCGGCCCTGCTGGCGCCGGTGCCCGCGGACACCCCGTATGTGATGGCCAACCTGGCCCCCCTGCCCGCCGACTTCAGCGCGAAGCTCGGCACGGCCCTCGATCCCCTCTTCAAGAAGCTCGAGGCCGAGCTGGCCAGCGAGAAGGGCCGCCTGGGTGACAGCCCCGAGGACAAGCTCGGCAAGGCCGTCATCGAGGAGCTGGAGGGCAACCTGTCCCGCGCCGGCATGGAGAAGCTGGGCCTCGATCCCGACATGCGCTTCGTCATCTACGGCCTGGGCCTGATGCCGGTGATGCGCATCCAGCTCAAGGACGCCGCCACGTTCAAGGCCACCATCGCCCGCATCGAGGGCAAGGCCGGCATGAAGGCCCCCACCGCGAAGCTGGGCGAGCAGGAGTACTGGCTGGTCCAGGAGAACGGCATGACCATCGCGGTGGGCATCGTCGGCAACTTCCTGGTGGCCGGCGTCGTGCCCGACGCCACCGCCCCCAAGGCCCTGCCCCTGATGTTCGGCCAGGCCGCGCCCGAGCAGACCGCCAGCGCCGCCTTCATGGCCTCGGCCGCGAAGCATGGCTTCAAGGGCTTCGCCGGCTACATCGACGCCACCCTCATCGCCGCCACCGTGATGGGCGACGCGAAGGGCCTGGCGGGCGAGATCTTCACCGCCCTGAGCAAGGGCGAGGCGCCCCAGCTTCCCCCGGTGTGCAAGACCGAGATCGGCGACATGGTGGCCCAGTTCCCCCGCGTCGCCTTCGGCTACACCGAGATCTCGGGCCAGAAGGTCGCCGCGCGCTACATCCTCGAGACGAAGCCCGCCCTCGCCCAGGAGCTCAAGGGCCTGACCAACGCCGTGCCCGGCCTGGGCAAGGATGAGGGCGCCCTGCTGGCCTTCGGCGCCGCCATCAACGTCCAGAAGGCCCTCGACTTCGCGAAGGCGAAGGCGAAGGCCATCCAGGCCGCCCCCTACCAGTGCCCGCTGCTGGCCGACTTCAACGCCGGCATGGCCGGCATGGCCCAGGGCCTCGACGCCGCGCCCATCCCCCCGTTCGTGCTCGGGATTCGCGGCTTCAACGTGGTGGTGAAGGACGGCAAGGTCGGCCCGGCCGGCCCCACCAACATCCGCGCCACCGCCATCTTCGCCGCCGACAAGGCCCCCGAGCTCTTCGCCATGGCCAAGGGCATGGCCCCCCCGCTGGCGGCCCTCGAGGTCCCCGCCGACGGCAAGCCCGTGCCCTTCCCGGCGGGCCTGGTGCCCCCGGTGGTCGAGGCGCCCCACATCGCCATGAACGCCACCGGCATCGCCGTCTCGGTGGGCCCCGGCGAGGAGAAGGGCCTGACCGCGCTGCTGGAGGCCAAGGCCGACGGCCAGAGCCCGGTCATCGCCTTCACCTATGACATCAAGCGCTTCATGGCCATGTTCGCCGAGCAGATGAACCAGGGCATGAGCGCCGACGAGAAGATGATCTTCGACTCGACCATCGGCATGCTGGGCGTGACCCGCTACGCCCTGGACCTCCAGGACGCCGGCATCGTGGTGAGCCAGGAAGTCACCCTGCCCTGATGAGGCGCCGCGGCGCCCAGGAGGCGCCGTGATCCCACCCCTCTGCGTCGAGGGCAGCGTCTCCTTCGCGGACGTCGAGGCCCTCGAGGCCGCCCTGCGCCGCGAGCTGCCCCGGTTCGCCCTCGCCTACAAGGACGAGTCCCGGCTCCAGCGCCTCATCGCGGCCCTGGTGCGGCCGTTCAACCGGACCTACGCCACCCACTACACCACGGTGATGTTCGGCAAGGTCTACTTCCCGAGCCGCGCCTGGGTCTCGGACTGCGGGGCCGAGGCCGTCTACGGCATCCTGCGCCACGAGGCGGTCCACCTGCGCGACATGCGCCGGTTCCCCGTGCTCTTCCACCTGAGCTACCTGGGCCTGCTGCCCGCGGGCCTGACCATGCGGGCGATCTGGGAGTGGCGCGGCTACCGCGAGACGATGCGCGTCCACGCCGAGCTGCACGGCGACATCCCCGACTACGTGCTGCGGCACATCGAGCGCTGCTTCACCGGCCCCGACTATCTGTATATGTGCCCGTTTCCCAAGTACATTCGCCGCAAGCTCGTGGCCGAGCGGGCGCGCATCCTGGGGCGCGCATGAGCCTGCCGTTCCCGGCGAGCCTGTGCCACCGGTGTGTCGGCAACCGCTACGTGCGGCCGGCCCGCGGCGGCGTGTATCTGCTCTGCACGCGCCGCCCCGAGAAGTACCTGGCCCAGCCAGTGCTCCGCTGCCCCGCCTTCGAGGAGGATCCCGCCATGATCATCGAGAAGCGGACGGCCGCCGCCGCCGAGCGGAACAAGGCCCCGATTCTGGAGGCCCTGCGGCCATGGCTGCCGGCCACGGGGCAGGTGCTGGAGGTGGCCGCCGGCACCGGCCAGCACACGGCCCATTTCGCCGCCGCGCTGCCGGGCCTGCGGTTTCTGCCCACGGACGTCGACCCCGAGAACCTGCCCACGATCGCGCGCTGGACGGCGGGCCTGCCCAACGTCGCGCCCCCCCGCGTCCTCGACGCCGAGGCGGGCCCCTGGCCGGCCGTGGACGTCGTGTACTGCGCCAACATGATCCACATCGCCCCCTGGGCGGCCGCCACTGGCCTCTTCCAGGGCGCGGCCGCGGCGCTCCCCCCGGGCGGTTTGCTGTTTCTTTACGGCCCCTTCCGCTTCTCGGGCCGCTTCCTGGCCGAGAGCAACGTCGCCTTCGACGAGAGCCTGCGCGGGCGGGACGCCCGGTGGGGCGTCCGGGATGTGGACGACCTGGACGCCCTGGGCGCCACCTGCGGCCTGCGGCGACTCGACACGCTGGCCCTGCCGGCCAACAATCACCTGCTGGTCTGGCTGCGAACGGGAGAAGACGCATGAAGGCGATGGTGGCGGCGGTGGTGGTCCTGGGGCTCTGGGGCTGTGACGACGGCGGCGGCGGCGGGGCGGCCGTGGATGCGCGGGTGGCCACCGACGCGGCGGGGCCGATCGACGCCCGAGCCGCCGATCGGGGCGCGGCCGACGCCAGCCCCCGGGATCAGGGGGCCGCCCCCGACCAGGGCGTCCCTGACCTGGGCACCCCCGACCAGGGCGTCCCCATGTGCCTCGATCCCGCCCTCTGCTTCTCCCACGCCGACTGCCCGGCCGAGGCCCTGTGCCTGAACCTGGCCCCCGAGGGCGAGGACGAGGCCCCCTGCTGCGTCCCCGGTGCCCGCGGCGATGGCCCCACCGGCGCCGACTGCAGCGGGGTGGACGGCCAGCGCTTCTGCGCCTCGGGCGTCTGCATCGAGGGGGACGCGGGCGCCTTCTGCTCGGTCCGCTGCGACGACACCGACTGCCCGGCCCCCTTCGTCCGCTGCGTGGCCATCCCCCTGGAGGCCGGCGTGGAGGCGTGGTGCTTCCCCTGAAAACCGGCCAGTTGTCGCGGGCTTGGCGCAGTGCAGACGCCTGTGCGACTGTACGGGTGGGAGGTCCCATGGCTCGCCTCGTCGCCCTCGCGCTCGCCCTCGCGGCGTGCGCCGATCCCGAGTGCATCGCCCAGATCGAGTGCGGCGAGGGCGAGCGCTGCGTCGATCGCCAGTGCCAGGCGGTGGTGGCGCCGGACGTCGGGGCGCCGGATCAGGCCCCGCCCCCGCCCCCCCGCGACCGCGGCCCCGTCGTGGACGCGGCCGTCGACATGCGGGTGGTGGACGCCGCCCCGCCCGCGGACGCGGGGCCGCCCGTGGACGCCGGCGGCCCCGACCGGCCCATCTTCCAGGCGGTCATCGCGCCGACGCTCGACGCCCGCTGCGCGAGCTGCCACCCCGGCCCGGCGCGCCCCGGGGACGGCCGCCTCAACATCCCCAGCGACGCCTTCTCGCAGTTCTACGAGGAGGTCCAGGAGTTCCTGAACCTGGACGTCGCCGATCAGAGCCTGCTGCTGCGCCGCCCCACGGGCGAGGCCCACCCCGTCATCTGGCGGGCGGGGGACGCGGACTACCAGCGGGTGCTCCTCTGGATCGAGGGCTGAGCCGCCTGGTAGCGCGCCCGCTCGCCGACCGCGGCGTGTTGACGGCCCGCGGGGGCTCGGCCAGAGTGGCTACTGGACCATCCACCGAGGTGCCGATGACCGACTCTCGCGGCGACGCCGGGCTCAAGACCATCTTCGTGGGCAACCGCCCCATGGCCCGGCGGCTGCGCAAGAGCCGGCTGGTGGTGGTGGAGGGCCCCGAGGCGGGCCAGGCCCTGGTCATGGACAAGGAGCGGGTGACCGCGGGCCGGGCCGCCGTCAGCGATCTGGTCCTCACCGACAAGTCGGTCTCCAGCACCCACTTCAGCATCACCGCCGAAGATCGCGGCTACCTGCTGCGCGACGAGGGCAGCACCAACGGCACCTTCTACGGCGACGTGCGCCTGCGCGAGATCTGGCTGAAGCCGGGCACGGTCTTCCGGGCCGGCAACTCGGTCCTGCGGTTCGAGCCCACCGACGACATCGTCACCATCGAGCTCTCCAGCCGCGACCGCTTCGACCAGGCGATCGGCAGCAGCATCCCCATGCGCGAGATCTTCGCCAACCTGGAGCGCGTGGCCCCGAGCGACCTGACGGTGCTCATCCAGGGCGAGACGGGCACGGGCAAGGAGGTCATCGCCCGGGCCATCCACCGCCACAGCCGGCGCAAGGACAAGCCGTTCGTGGTGCTGGACTGCTCGGCCATCCCGCGCGACCTCATCGAGAGCACGCTGTTCGGCCACGAGAAGGGCTCCTTCACCGGCGCGGTCGGCCAGCACCGCGGCGTGTTCGAGCAGGCCGACGGCGGCACCATCTTCCTCGACGAGATCGGCGAGCTGGACATGAGCCTCCAGCCCAAGCTCTTGAGAGTCTTGGAGAATCGGGAGGTCAAGCGCGTCGGGGGCGGCCGCTCCATCCAGGTGGATGTGCGGGTGCTCGCGGCCACCAACCGCGATCTGCGCCGCATGGTGGCCGAGGGCGGCTTCCGCGAGGACCTCTACTTCCGCCTCAGCGTCATGCAGATCGAGCTGCCCCCCCTGCGGCGGCGGCGCGAGGACATCCCCCTGCTGGTGGAGGCGTTCCTGGCCCAGGCCAACACGCGGCGCGCCGAGCTGGGGCTGCCGCCCCTCGGCATCAGCCACGAGGCCTACGCGGCCCTCGGCGAGCGCCCCTGGCCGGGCAACATCCGCGAGCTGAAGAACATGGTGGAGCGGGCCACCAGCCTGGCGGACGGCCCCACCCTCACCCGGGCCGACTTCATGCTCGGCGGCGACGCCCCGATGCGGCCCATGGTGCGCGCGGGCGAGGTGCCCGACGGCGAGCTGCGCTTCGCGGTGGACGCGACGGTGGCCTTCAAGGAGCACAAGCAGTCCCTGCTGGACGCCTTCGAGGCCCTCTACCTCAAGAAGCTGGTGGAGCAGCACGCCGGCAACATCACGCGGGCGGGCCGCATGGCCGGCCTCACCCGCTACCACCTGCGCGAGCTGCTCAAGAAGCACGGCCTGCACGGCGACGGCTGACCGCCGCGGCTCAGGTGGGCGGCCCCTCGCGCAGCCCCAGGGGCAGCGTGACCGTGAAGATGGAGCCCCGCGGCTCGGCCGGGTGCACCTCGATGTGGCCGCTGTGGCGCTCGGCGATGCGCCGCGCGATGGCGAGCCCCAGGCCCGTGCCCTCCACGTCGTCGTAGCGGTGCAGCCGGTGGAACGGCTCGAAGATGCGGATGCGATCATCCGGGGCGACGCCGATGCCGTCATCCTCGACCTGCACCCGCACCAGCCCCTCCTGGACCACCGCGGCGACCTGCACCCGGGGCGGCGATCCCCCGGGGTGGTAGAGGAAGGCGTTGTGGATCAGGGCCTCGAAGAGATCGACGAAGCGGGCAAAATCCCCTGTGATCGTCGGCATCTCGGGCGCGACCTCGATGGGGGCGTCGCGGCCGAGCCGGCGGGCCACATTGCTGGCGGCCTCGGCCAGGACGGCCTCGAGGGGGCACGCCTCGCGCTCGAAGCGGACCTCGGCCAGGCGGATGTAGCGGTGCAGGTCGTCGACGCGCCACCACACGCGGGACGTGTTCAGCTCGATGCGATCGAGCAGGTGGAGGGCCTGCGGATCGAGGGTCTCGCCGATCTCCTCGCGCAGCATCTGCACGAAGCCCTGGACGACGCTGAGGGGGTTCTTCAGGGCGTGGACGCCGGTGGCCATGGTCTGGTCCGCCGAGGCGTTCGCCGGGCGGAAGATCGCGAGGGCGCCGATGTGGCGGCCGCCGGTGCTGATGGGCACCACCAGGACGCGCACCGTCCCGCCCCGGGCCAGCTCGAAGAGCGTCTCGGGCACCTCCATGCCCGTCGTCGCGGCGTGGTGCAGGGGGTGGGCGTCCCCGAGAAACACCTGGTAGGTGCGGGTGTACTGGCCCTTCGGGTCGTCGAACCCCTCGAAGTTGATGCCCAGCACCGCGCGCGCCTGGTCATTGTAGAGCCCGACCCGGCCCTCGGCGTCGGCCACCACCACGCCGACCCCGCACCAGGCCGCCACGGCCCGCTGGATGGCCTGCTCGTTCTGGCGATCCCGGATGGCCTGGGCCGTCCGCGTCAGCAGAGGCACCAGGACCTCGGCGGGGGCCTCGGCGGGGAAGAGGTGGTGGCACCCGGCGGCCAGCAGCGCCGGCCAGCGCTCGAGCTCGGCGATGGCGAAGATGGTCTCCACCCCCGGGTCACCGCGGCGGCGACCCGCGCCTCCACATCAGCGCCGGCGATCAGCAGGGGAAGAGAGGGATGCTCGGCGGGGCCCAGCACGCCGTGCCCCAGCGCAGCGCGCAGCGAGCCCGGCAACTCCCCCTCCACCCAGAACAGCCCGGCCGCGCTCAGAAGTGCCCCTCCCGTCGAGACGCCGACAGTATGACTCAATCGGCAGGTGACCAGTACCCCCGTGATGGTCGCCGCCCGTCGGCGGCGCCGCTGGGGGCCGCTCTGGCAGGGGCCGCCGCACCGTGCATCCTGGGATGGATGAGAGGAGCTGTGATGAAGCGCTGCGCGGGCCTCTGGATGCTGGTGTGCCTGGCCGCCTGTGACGACGCCGAGGTCGGGGCGGCGGGCGAGGTCGCGGCCTGCGTGGCCACCGCCCCGACGCTGGACCACCAGCGGCTGCGGGCGGTGTCGAGCCGCCTCGTGGATGCCGCCGGTCGAGACGTCCTGCTGCGGGGAGTCAACGCCGGGGGGCGCTCCAAGCTCCCGCCTTTCTTCCCTTTTCCCTTCGCCGAGGCCGCGCGCCCCGACCAGCCCGACGCCCGCCCGTTCGCCGAAGAGGCGGCGGCGTATGCCGAGCGCATCCGGGCCTGGGGGCTCAACGTCGCCCGCGTCCCCTTCACCTGGGAGGCCCTCGAGCCCACCCGCGGCCGCTACGATGACGCCTACCTGGATCGCTACGCCGCGCTGGTGCAGGCCCTGGGCGAGCGGGGCATCCGGGTCATCGTCGACTTCCACCAGGATGTGTACCACCGGGTGTTCTGTGGCGACGGCTTCCCCGACTGGGCCCTCCCCGACGCCGACTACACCATGCCCCCCGACTGCTCGACCTGGTTCTCGGGCTACCTGAGCAACCCCGACGTCCAGCTCGCCTACGACCGCTTCTGGGCCAACGAGGACGGCCTGCGCGACGCCTTCAAGGCCATGTGGGAGCATGTGGCGACCAGCCTGTGGCCCGAGCCCAACGTGATCGGCTTCGAGATCATGAACGAGCCCGGCTGGGGGACGGCCGATCCCGCCCGGTGGGCCCAGGACGTCCTGGCCCCCTTCTATGGCGAGCTCGCCGACGCGCTGCACGCCATCGCGCCCGACGCCCTGATCTTCGTGGATGCCACCGGCACCGAGGCCATCACCGCGCGCACGGCCCTGCCCCGCCCGCCGGGCGCGGGCCTCGTCTTCGCCCCGCACTTCTACGACGCCGGCGTCATCCTCCGGGGGGTCTGGAGCGGGGCGGACGGCTTCGAGGAGCCGCTGGGCCGCTGGGCGGACGTGGGGCGGGCCTGGGGGGTGCCGGTGCTCATCGGCGAGTACGGCATCCCCGCCGCCGCCGACGGGGCCGCCGCCTACGTCGCCGCCCACCAGGCCGCCCTCGACGCCCTGGGCCTGCACGGCACCCTCTGGGAGTACTCGGCCACGGTGGACGACTGGAACGGCGAGGGCATGAGCATCTACCACCCCGACCGCGGCGAGGCCCCCACCGCCGGCGCTCTCGCCCGCCCCTACCCCGAGGCCGTCGCCGGCACCGACCTCGCCTTCACCTACGACTCCGACCAGCTCCTCCTCCGCCTGTCCTACGACGCCACCCCTGGCGGCACCACCACCCTTCGGGTGCCCGACGCCCTCTTCACCGCCGCCCTCCGGGCCGAGATCACCGAAGGCGACGGCTGCCTGACCGCCGAAGGCGGCCGCGTTCACCTGTACGCGCCCCACGGAGGGCGAGTCTCCGCCACCCTCATGCAAGAAAATTAGGCAGTAAGATCAACCGCTTGAAACTCCCCCCTTGACACCCGGGGCCGATCCGACGAACTCTCCGCGCCGTCTTGGAACAGAGGAGCGACCCATGGCCATGTTCAGCAAGCAGATGAGCGACGCGGCAGAGAAGGTGGCTTACGGCTTCATCACGCGCCGGCTCGACCCGAGCCTCCGCGAGCCCGTCGAGAACTTCCTGGCCCAGGGCTGGGGTGTCAGCGAGTTCGGCGAGAGCTGCATCTCGCTGGTGCGTGAGGGCTGGTTCGGCGACCGCCGCGTCCAGCTCCGCGTCAACGACGACGGCGACTGCACGATCGTCCGTCTCTGATCCCACCGCGGTGGGGGGCAGCGAGCGCACCGCCGACGACCTCCGCCGCGCCTGGCGTACCGAGCTGGGCCGAGCCGGCCTCCAGGTCGGGCCCGGCCCCGCCTTCACGATCACCCACAGCATCCGGCTGGCCCGCATCGAGGCCCGCTGCGTCGCGGGCGCTGATCCGACCTTCGAGATCACCGCGACCCACCCCGGCCTGCCGGCCGACGTCCGCATCCGCCGCGAGGTCGATCGCGGCCTCCTCGCCCGCACCCTGGGCCTGGGGGATGTGCGCACGTTCGACGTAGCGTTCGACGATCTGGCCGAGCTCCAGGGCGATCCCGGCTTCCTGCTCGCCGTCCTCGGCCCCACCACCCGCGAGCGGCTGACCGACGCCCTGAACGCGGGCCTGCGGGTCGAGGCGGGCCAGGTGACGGGGCAGGTGCGCTGCGACCGCGCGGCGGTGCTGGTGGCCTGGGTCCGCCTCGCCGGCGACCTCGCCACCCGCCTGTCCCTGCACGCGGATCGGGTGCCGGTGACGCTGATCCGGCTCGCCGACCGCGCCGTCGAGCCCCGCCTCCAGGCCGCCGCCCTCGCGGCCCTCAAGACCTGGCTGATGGCCGACACGCCTCACTGGGCCGACATCCGGCGCCTCCTGCGGGGGCCTCGCCGCACCACCCTCGGCCTGGACCTCGCCGCCTACGCCCTCGGCCGCCACCCGGCCGGCGCCGTGGAGCTGCGCGCGGATGACCTGATCGCGCTGTTGCCGCGGGTCGACGCGCCCGCCCGCGCGGCCATCGCCACCCGGCTGGGGACCATCGGGGCCGCCAACGCCCTGCCCGCCCTGCGCCAGCTCGCCAACGCCTTCTTCGAGCGCGGGGCCGTCAAGGCCGCCGCCCAGGCCGCGATGGAGCAGATCCTCGGCCGGACGGACGCGACGGTGGGCGGCCTGGCCGTGGTGGACCCGCACGCCGGGCTCTCCCTGGCCGATGAAGACCTGCCCGACGACGAGGAGTGACCCCGTGAAGCTGCACCACCTGGCCCTGCGCACGGCCGATCCCGCCGCGCTCGCCGCCTTCTATGCGGGCGTCCTCGGTCTGCGGGTGGTGCGGCGCCAGCCGCCCCGCTCCATCTGGCTGGGCCTGGAGGACGCCGTGCTGATGATCGAGCGGGCCGAGCCGGGCGAGCCCCCGGTGGCCCCCGGCGACATGGCGCTCTTCGCGCTGTGGGTGGACGCCGCGGAGCAGGCGCGGCTGCGACTTCGCCTGGCGGAGGCGGGCGTGCCCATCGAGGCCGAGACGGCCTTCACGATCTACCTGCGCGATCCCGAGGGGCGCCGCGTCGGGCTGTCGCGATACCCCCTGCCGGAGCTGGCCCACCCCACCGCCGACCCCGCCGCCGACCCCACCGCCGACCCCACCGCCGACCCCACCGATTGAATCGACCCGCAAATGTCGATTCTGCACCCCGTCCATGAAGCCGCGCTGGCCAAACCCGCGTGAGTGCTGTAGAAGCAGGCCCTGGCCAAAACTGGCCGGTTTGTTGATTATCGCCCACACCCAACTACAATGTCTGCTCCGGGTGAAGGAGCCGACGATGGCACAAGCGGTGGCGACAGAGACCAAGAAGACCAGCAGGGCGCCCCGCAGCAGCGAAGGTCGTACGACCACCAGCAAGCCTGCGACGACCCGGCCGACCCGCGCGACGAAGGCCACCAGGGCCACCAAGGCCACCAAGGCCGTCGCCGCGGTGGAAGGCGGCGAGACCGGCCTGAAGAACGAGGTCGTCGGCATCGGCATCCTCGCCGCCAGCCTCTGCCTCATGCTGGCGCTTGCCTCGTTCCACCTCGACGACGTCGCCTCCAACGGCCAGGCCGCCATGACCGGCCAGGCCCGCAACCTCATCGGCCCGGTGGGCGCCTTCGTCGCCGACGTGCTCCTCTACATCTTCGGCGCCGCGGCGTTCCTGCTCCCCGTCACCCTGGCCCTGCCCGGCGTGTGCTTCGTGACCGGCCGGCCCATCAAGCTGCGGGTGGCCGACGCCATCGGCTACCCCGTGCTGGTCTTCTTCGGCGCCATGGCGGCCCACCTGTGGATGGAGGGCCAGGTGGTCCTCGGCCACCAGGCGGGCGGCTTCATCGGATCCTACGGCGCCGAGATCCTCCAGGCCCTCTTCGGCCGCACCGGCGCCTACATCATGGTGTATGCGGTCATCGCCCTGACGTTCATCGTCACCACCCGCATCAGCCTGGTGAGCCTGGCCGGCAAGGCCGCCGGGCCCCTGGCCCGCAAGGCCCGCGACGCCTCGGAGGAGGCGCGCAAGGGCGCCAACAGCCTCGCCGGCAACGTGCAGGGCCGGCTGAGCGATCGCTTCAAGAACTGGCGCATCCGCCGCAACGAGCTGAAGGCGAAGCACCACGCCATCCGCGAGGAGAACGCCCGGCGCAAGGCCGAGGCCGCCGCCGCGCGGGCCCAGGCGAAGCAGGACGCCCGGACCGCCCGCAAGGCCCAGGAGCCCGAGGCCCCGGCCGCCGAGCGCGCCGCGGAGCGTGGGGCCGAGGAGCCGAAGACCGAAACAAATCCGCGGGGTTGGCGCCTGCGCCGCCCGAAGGCGGCCCGCCTGCCCGATCGGCCCCTCGACACGGGCGGCTTCCAGCTCGGCGATCTGCCCGGGGCCCGCCCGACGGGCGCCTTCGTGCTGGGCGCCGCCGAGGCCGAGGCCCCCCGACGCAAGGCTCCGGCGGCCCCGGTGGCCGAGGCGGCCGAGGCACCGCCCGCCGAGAAGCCCGCCCGCCGGCGGCGGCGGCCGGTCGAGGAGGAGGCGTCGACCACGCTCCAGCCCGTCCTCGACGCCGACGCCCTGGTGGTCGAGGCCGAGGAGCCCGTCGGCGAGAACGACACGCTCTTCGCGCCGGCCGTCTCGTCGCCGCCGGTCGTCCACCGGCGCACCCACGCCCCGTCCCCGGTGCAGCTCGACTTCCCGCTCACGCCCGACCGGGCCGCCGCCGACTACGTGCTGCCCCCGCTGCGCTTCCTCGACTTCCAGCGCACCGACGAGGTCGAGATCGACCCCGAGCGCCTCCAGGGCCAGGCCGATCGCCTGGTGGAGGCCCTGCGCACCTTCAAGATCGACGGCCGCGTGACGGAGATCCACCCGGGCCCCGTGGTCACGATGTTCGAGTTCGAGCCGGCCCCCGGCGTGCGCATCAGCCGCATCGCCAGCCTCGCCGACGACCTCGCCATGGCCCTCAAGGCCATCAAGGTCCGCATCGTCGCGCCCATCCCCGGCAAGGGCGTCGTGGGCTTCGAGGTGCCCAACGCGACGCGCGAGATGGTCTACCTGCAGGAGATCCTCGGATCGCCGGCCTTCCGCGACAAGAAGCACGCCCTGCCCATGGCCCTCGGCAAAGACATCCACGGCAACCCGGTCTTTACCGACCTGGCCAAGATGCCCCACCTGCTCGTGGCCGGCACCACCGGCTCCGGCAAGTCGGTGGGCGTCAACGGCATGATCACCAGCCTGCTCTACCACGCCACCCCCGACGAGGTGCGCTTCATCATGGTGGACCCCAAGATGCTGGAGCTCAGCGTCTATGAGGGCATCCCCCACCTGCTGCTGCCCGTGGTGACCGATCCCAAGAAGGCGGCCGCCGCCCTCAACTGGGCCGTGCAGGAGATGGATCGGCGCTACGAGGTGATGAAGGACGCCGGCGTCCGCAACATCCGCGGCTACAACCGCGCCCTCGATCGCTGGCTGGCCGGCGAGCGCGAGGACGTTCCCGACTTCTCGGCCCCCCTGGGCGAGGAGCCCGAGCGGATGCCCTACATCGTGGTGGTGATCGACGAGTTCGCCGACCTGATGATGGTCGCCGGCAAGGAGGTGGAGTACTGCGTGGCCCGCATCGCCCAGAAGGCGCGCGCGGCCGGCATCCACCTCATCCTCGCCACCCAGCGCCCGTCGACGGACGTCATCACCGGCGTGATCAAGGCCAACTTCCCGACCCGCATGGCCTTCCGGGTGTCCTCGGGCATCGACAGCCGCACCATCCTGTCGACCAACGGGGCCGAGCACCTGCTGGGCAACGGCGACATGCTGTACATGCCCCCCGGCACGTCGCGCCTGGACCGCGTCCACGGCTCCTTCGTGTCCGAGGAGGAGATCGCCAAGATCGTCGACTTCATCAAGGCCCAGCGCGAGCCGCAGTACCTCGATCCGTCCGTCCTCGAGAGCCCCGAGGAGGGCGACGAGGAGGGCGGCGACGATGGCGCCGACGATCCGATGTACGAGGAGGCGGTGCGCTGTGTCTTCCGCGACGGGCGCGCCAGCACCAGCCACCTGCAGCGCCGGCTGTCCCTCGGCTACAACCGCGCCGCCCGCATCGTCGACCAGATGGAGCGCGACGGGCTGGTGGGCCCCGGCCAGGGCGCGCGTCCCCGGACGGTGAACAAGGCCCTCATGGGCGAGCTGGTGGACCGCTGGGATCAGGTAGGCTGACGTCCGGCCCGCTCAGGTGGGCCGAGGATGCAGCCACTGGAGGTCGAGCGCCCCCCGCGCGGGGGAGCGCCTGGCGCGCGGCAAAAAAAAAGCCCCGAGAGGAGGACTCTCGGGGCTTTCTGGCGGAGTCGACGGGACTTGAACCCGCGGCCTCCGGCTTGACAGGCCGGCGTTCTAACCGACTGAACTACGACTCCGCAGTCGGTATGGGCGGTGTTTATACCGGCGCTTTTGACCTGAAGCAAACAAAAAAAATGGGCGTGTCGACGTTCTCCGACGATTTTTCTCCCCCCCCGACGGCCCAGGCCTGGTGGTCCAGCCTGCTGGCGGATCGGCCTGATCGAGCCATCGCCTTGCTGCACAAACGGAATCGGGCGCTCTGGGCGCTGGAGGATGCCGCCCGCGGGGGCCTGCCGGATGCCGAGCTGGCCAAGGTGAAGCGGCAGATCGACGCCACGAACCTGGCTCGACACGCCGCCGTCGCGGCCCTCGACGCGGCCGTCGACGCCCACTATCGCCCCGCCGCGTCCCTCGACACCCCCGGGGTGGTGGTGAACTCGGAGTCGGTGGGGCAGCTCGTCGACCGCCTGTCCATCCTGGCGCTGAAGCACGCCGCCTGGGTGGTCTCCCCAAAGCGGCGCGCGGGCCTGGAGGCGCGGGCGCAGGTCCTGGTGTTCTGCCTCCAGCGCAGCCTCGACGCCCTGGCCGCGGGGCTCGCCTTGCCCCAGGCGTTCGATGAGGCCAAGCGCTACGGCGCGACGCGGCCGTAACACGCCGCGCGCCACGTCGAGGCACGCCGGTAACCGGCCGGCGGCGATGCCCAGCGTTGGTTCAAGGTTTCAGCGTCGGCCCCGATTCTGCACAGCGTGCCTGCATCCAGCCCAGGAGCAGGCCCATGGTCCACCTCGTCGCCCGGCTCACCGCCGTCGCTCTCCTGGCCACCCTCGCCGGCTGCCAAGGCGGTGAGGAGCCGGCCCCGCCCGCGTCACCCGGCCCGTCCGTCGGCAGCGTCCTCGTCGGCCAGGCCCAGGCCGCCGTCGATGGCATCGCCTCGGCGTTCAGCGCCGAGACCCAGGAGTGCCTGGCCTGCCACCAGAAGGAGAGCCGCGCCATCGTCCAGCAGTGGGGCGCCTCGCGGCACTTCCGCGCCCGCGTCGGCTGCTACGAGTGCCACCAGGCCCACCCCAACGACACCGACGCCTTCCTGCACCACAACCGCCGCATCTCGACGATCGTCTCGCCGCAGGACTGCTCGAAGTGCCATGAGAAGGAGGCCGCCGAGTTCGCGGGCAGCCACCACGCACAGGCCGGCAAGATCCTGGGATCACTGGACAATGTGCTGGCTGACGTGGTGGAGGGCGCGAAGCTGCTCAAGACCCACGCCTTCCCGGAGGGCCTCTCGGCGGCGGCGGTCAACGGCTGCTGGCAGTGCCACGGCGCCGAGGTGAAGGTGCTGCCCGACGGCAAGCTCGATCCGGCGACGTGGCCCAACACCGGCATCGGGCGGCTCAACCCCGACGGCAGCCGCGGCTCCTGCACCGCCTGCCACAGCCGGCACCGCTTCTCGGTGGCCCAGGCGCGCAACCCCGAGAACTGCGGCAAGTGCCACATGGGCCCCGACCACCCGCAGATCGAGATCTACAACGAGTCGAAGCACGGCATCGCCTTCCGGGCCAACATCGAGGACATGAACCTGAACAACGACAAGTGGGTGGTCGGCGTGGACTATGACGCCGCCCCGACCTGTGCCACGTGTCATATGTCGGCGACCGCGCAGCAGGGCGTGACCCACGACGTGGGCCTGCGCATCTCGTGGAACAACCGGCCGGCGAAGTCGGTACGGCCCGAGGTCTCCGACGCCAAGATGGGCCTGCCGGGCGCGAAGGTGGGCTGGGAGACGCGCCGCAAGAACATGGAGGACGTCTGCCTGGCCTGCCATGGGCAGGCCTATGTGGACGCCTTCTACACCCAGTACGACGCCCTCATCGAGGAGTACCACGTGAAGTTCGCCGATCCGGGCCTCAAGCTCATGGATCTGGCGAAGCCGCTGCTCAAGCCCGTCCAGTTCGCCAACAAGATCGACTTCATCTGGTTCGAGCTGTGGCACCACGAGGGCCGCCGCGCGCGCCACGCCGCGTCGATGCAGGGCCCGGACTACACCCACTGGCACGGCACCTACGAGATCGCGAAGCACTTCTACACCGAGTTCGTGCCCGAGCTCGAAGAGCTGGCCCACGACGCGAAGGCGGACGCCGACGCCGCCCGCAAGGCCGCGGGCGAGGCGCTGGAGGCCGGCATCAAGGCGGTCCTGGAGTCGGAGGAGCACCGCTGGTACCTCGGCAAGATGACGGACGCCGAGAAGGCGGAGCGCGCGAAGCGGGCGGCTGAGTTCAAGTCGCGGTACGGCCAATGAACGCCTTGCCCGCCGTCGCCGTGGCCCTGCTGCTGGTGGCCTGCGGGGATGCCAGCTCACCCGTGGCCACGGGTCCGTCCCCGAGCCGCGGACAGGTCAGCCTGGGCTCCCGCAGCGGGAAGGTGGCGGCGTTTCCGTGCAGCCAGTGCCACGCCCAGGTCGATCCGGCGGTGGTGGCCGGGGGCCAGACGAAGAAGCACGCCGTGGCCCTCGCCCACGGGCCCCTCGCCTGCACCACCTGCCACGAGCCGGGCGACATGGACCGGCTTCGGCTCGCGGCCGGCGGGACGACCAGCTTCGACACCGTCCACGCCCTGTGCGGCCAGTGCCACGTCGAGAAGGCGCGGGCCTGGGCCTTCGGCGCCCACGGCAAGTCGATCGGCGGCTGGTCGGGGCCGCGGCAGCGGTTCGTCTGCACCGACTGCCACTCGCCCCACGCGCCCGCCCTGCCGATGGTGGTGGCGAAGCCCGCCCCCGTTCCCCCGCGGCGGCGTCCGCAAAGGAGAGCACCCATGACGCGCCCGACGGAGCCTGATCGCGATCGCCGGGGCTTCTTGAAGCTGCTCGGCCTCGGCACCGCCGCCGCCGCAGCCTCGACGACGACGGCCTGCAGCACCGACTGGGATCGGTTTTTTCAGAAGCATTACAAGGAGATGACGCCGGTCGACAAGGCGCTCGTCTTCGCGCGGCTGGAGGCCGAGGGCAAGGCGCGGGCGGGGCGCCCCGTGAAGATCGGGGATCCTCCGCCGGTGGAGGGCGCCGCGTTCGCCTTCGCCATCTCGCTGTCGCTCTGCAACGGCAACCGGGCCTGCGTCTACGCCTGCGTCGAGGAGAACAACCAGGGGCGGGATCCGGCGATCCAGTACATCAAGGTGGTGGAGCTGGACCGCGGGACCCTCGATCCCGAGAAGGGCGACCTCTACTACGAGGGCGAGGTGCCGAAGCCCGGCAAGGTCTACCTGCCCATGCAGTGCAACCAGTGCGACGACCCGCCCTGCGTCAAGGTCTGCCCGGTGGAGGCGACCTGGAAGGAGCGCGACGGGATCGTGGTCATCGACTACGACTGGTGCATCGGCTGCCGCTACTGCATGGCGGCCTGTCCGTATGAGGCGCGCCGGTTCAACTTCACCGAGCCGAAGATCCCCGCCCGGGAGATCAACCCCCACCAGGGCTACCTGAGCAATCGGCCGCGGCCGCGGGGCGTGGTGGAGAAGTGCCACTTCTGCCTGCACCGCACACGGCTGGGCAACAACCCCGCGTGCATGGAGGCGTGCACCACCGGGGCACGCAAGTTCGGGGATCTCAACGATCCGACCAGCGAGGTGGCCCAGATTCTCAAGGAGAAGCGGGTCTTCGTCCTGCGAGAGGAGCTCGCCACCCACCCGCGGGTCTTCTACTACTTCGACTGAGGGGGCTGTCCCATGGGCTACTTCCGCTACTGGGGGGCGATGATCCGCTGCGCGGCTCTCGGATCGAAGGCCTACTACCTGTGGCTCGCCACCCTCGTCGCCGTGACCGGCGTCGGCGTCTGGGCCTACGCGCAGCAGCTCGAGCAGGGCCTGGCCGTCACCCACCTCTCCGACCAGGTGAGCTGGGGAGCCTACATCGCCAACTTCACGTTCCTGGTGGGCATCGCGGCGGCGGCGGTGCTGCTCGTGGTGCCGAGCTACGTCTACCACCGCTCCGATCTGAAGCGGGTGGTGCTCATCGGCGAGCTGATGGCGGTGTCGGCCATCGTCATGTGCCTGGCGTTCGTGACGGTGGACATCGGCCGCCCCGACCGGGTGCTGCACCTCATCCCGGGCATCGGCCGGCTGAACTTCCCCAGCTCCATCCTGGCGTGGGACGTCGTCGTGCTGGGCGGCTACCTGGTCTTGAACCTCCACATCCCCGGCTACGTGCTCTACGCGCGGTATCGCGGCCAGGAGCCCACGCGGCGCTACTACCTGCCCCTTGTCTTCCTCTCCATCGGCTGGGCGATCAGCATCCACACGGTGACGGCGTTCCTCTACAGCGGCCTGGGGGGCCGCCCCTTCTGGAACACGGCGATCCTGGCGCCGCGCTTCCTGGTGAGCGCCTTCGCCTCGGGGCCCGCGCTCCTCATCCTCTGCTTCTACGCCATCGAGCGATCGCGGACGCTGGAGGTGGGCGAGTCGGTCTTCCGCTATCTGGCGCGGGTGGCCTCTTTCGCCTTGCCGCTCAACTACTTCCTGCTCGGCTGCGAGGTCTTCAAGGAGTTCTACACCGACTCCGCCCACGTGGCCTCGGCCCGCTACCTGTTCTTCGGCCTGCACGGCCACAGCGTGGTGGCGCCCTACATCTGGGCGGGTCTGGCCATGGGCGCCACGGCCATGGTGATCTTCTTGACGCCGCGGCTGCGCGCCCGCCGCGGGCTGCTGGTGGCGGCGTCGGTGCTGGCGGTGGTCGGCGTGTGGATCGAGAAGGGGATGGGGCTGGTGGTGCCCGGCTTCGTCCCGTCGCCCGCCGGTGACATCGTCGAGTACGCGCCCTCTCTGCTGGAGGGGCTCATCTGCCTGGGCATCTGGGCGCTCGGCGCGCTGCTGTTCACGGTGATGGCCAAGGTGGCCATCGCCATCCTCACGGGGCGCCTGCGGGCTGCCTGAGCAGGGCGGCCAGGGCGGCGGGCTCGGTGACGGGCAGGTCGCAGGCCGTCCCCCGGCAGTGGTAGGCGGTGGGTCGCCCACCCTGGGCGGTGCGGCCCGCGAAGACCGGCGCCAGCGCCGCCAGCGGGCCATCTGCCCGGCCAGCCAGGACCACCAGGTCCGCATCTCCGGCCTCGGCGCAGGCGGCCAGGAGGTCCGTGGGGGCTGGTCGTCCGGCGTCACGATGACCACGAGGCGCGCCTCGGCGTAGAGGGCGTCCAGCACGCCCACCAGCCGAGGCACGGCGGCGGGCACACGGCCGATCAGCTCGGCCCCCGCCCGCACCGCGCCGGCCGCCGGCGCCGGAGCGCGTCGTCTCCCACCACCCGGGCGAGCCGCAGAGCGACCTCCGCCCCCAGCGCGTTGCCGGAGGGCTCGGCGCCATCCTCCAGGGGCTTCTCGCGAAAGGGCAGGGCCTCCCCGTCCGCCGGCGTCCGCCACCAGCCACCGTCTGGATCCGCAAACTCCTCGTTCATCAAAGAGAAAATGGCCAGCGCGGCCTCCAGCCACCGAGCCTCGCCCGTGGCCTCGAGCAGATCGATCAGGCCCAGGGCGAGGGCCGCGTGGTCCTCCAGCACGCCGGGGTGGCCGGGCCGGCCCGCGCACCAGCTCCGCAGCAGGCGTCCGTCGGCGCCTCGCAGGTGGGTGAGGGCAAAGTCGGCGGCGGCCCGGGCCCGGTCCGTCCAGCGCGGCTCGGACAGCAGGCGCCCGGCCCGGGCGAACGCGCTGATCGCCATGCCGTTCCAGGCGGTGACCACCTTGTCATCGAGCGCCGGCTGCGGCCGCTCCCCCCGAGCCATCTGGAGACGAGGCCGGAGGGTCTGCCACCGGGCAGCATCGGCACCCGAGAGGGCGGTCGTCAGGTGCAGGACGCTCCGGCCGTCCAGGTGGCCCTCCGGCACGACCCCGAAGACCCGCGTGATGAAGGCGCCATCGTCTTGCCCGAGGCACGCCGCCAGCTCGGCGGGGGTCCAGGTCGCGAAGAGGCCCTCATGCAGGTGCCCGACCTCGTCGCGGCTGTCGGCGTCCGTCGCCGACGAGAAGCCGCCCGCCGGCTGGCTCATCAAGCCGGCCAGCCAGGCCAGCACATCCTCGGCCACGGCGCGCCAGCGCGCCTCCCCCGTCCACTGCCAGGCGTCGAGGTAGACGCAGGCGAGCTGGGCGTTGTCGTAGAGCATCTTCTCGAAGTGGGGCACCCGCCACGCCGCGTCCGTGCTGTACCGCGCGAAGCCCCCGTCGACGTGATCGTAGAGCCCACCCAGCGCCATTTGCTCCAGCGTCAGGGCCAGCGCCGCCCGGATGGCGGGCTCGGCGGACCGTCGGCCGACGCGCAGCAGCAGCGCCAGCATGCTCGGGCGCGGGAACTTCGGCGCCCGGCCGAACCCGCCGAAGCGCTGATCATGCTGCGCCATGAAGGCTCGCGCGGCAGCGTCCACGGCCGAGCGCGGGGGCAGGTCGGTGGCCACCTCGGCGCGAGCGGACATCGCCTCCAGGGCCGGATCGGCCTGCGCCTGGAAGGCCGGATCGCTCCACAGCCCCGCCAGGCCTCGCACCAGCGTCAGCAGCCCCGGCACGCCGGGCCGATCGCCATCTCTCGCCGGGAAGTACGTACCCCCGAAGAGCGGCCGACCCTCGGGCGACAACCACACCGTCATGGGCCATCCCCCGCGGCCCGTGGTCAGCTGGACGAACTGCATGTAGACGGCGTCGATGTCCGGTCGCTCCTCTCGATCGACCTTCACGGGCACCGAGCTGGCGTTGAGCGCCGCGGCCACCTCTTCGTCCTCGAAGGACTCGTGCTCCATCACATGGCACCAGTGGCAGGTGCTGTAGCCCACGCTCAGGAAGATCGGCACCCCCCGACGTCGGGCCTCGGCGAAGGCCGCCTCGCCCCAGGGTCGCCAGTCCACGGGGTTGTGAGCGTGCTGGCGCAGATAGGGGCTGGCTGCGTGGATGAGGGCGTTGGTGTACAGCGGGCGGCCATCGGCGGCGCGGTGGCGGGTCCGCGGGCCCTGCCCGTCGCCCCGAGCGGCGAGGGCGGCGAGGGCGGCGAGCTGATCGGGTTCGTTCATCGGGATCTCCTCGCCAGCGGACCGAGCCCGCCGTGCCCTGCCCACGGTAGCATGCACCCGCCGGCGAAGCGTCGGGCCAGCCGGCCGAGGCGCCCGGCGCACCGAGACGCAGCGCCGTCCGCCGACGCGCTGGGGAAGACCAGCGTCCGGCGGCGCAGGCCGGCCAGGCTAAGCCGCCCGCACCGACCGGGAGGCAGGTGTGGCGGCCATCCGGCATCAAACCCGGGACCTGCCCATCGACGCCGTGGACCGGGGGTCTGGCTGCACCCCAATCTTTTCCGGACGGGGCCGACCGGCTGCGGCCGCCAGCAGGTCTTCGCGAGCGGCCGTCGAAGCAAGCACGGCTCTCGCGGACCTCTCGGCAGTGCGGCCGTCGAGGCAAGGGCGGCTCTCGCGGGCGTCTCGGCGGCGCGGCCGTGGGCGGGGCCCGGATCGGTCAAGAGGCTGCGGTCGCCAGCAGGTCTTCGCGAGCGGCCGTCGAAGCAGCGCGTTCTCGCGGACCTCTCGGCGCCACGGCCGCGGGCGGGCCGGTTTCGGTCGACTGGCGGCGGTCGCCAGCAGGTCTTCGCGAGCGGCCGTCGAGGCAAGGGCGGCTCGCGGGCGTCTCGGCGGCGCGGCCGCGGCGCGGGGCCCCGGATCGGTCAAGAGGCGGCGATCGCCAAGCGTCTTCGCGAGCGGCCGTCGAAGCAAGCGCGGCTCTCGTGGGCGTCTCAGCGGCGGCGCGCCGCGGCGCGGGGCCCCGGATCGGTCAAGAGGCGGCGATCGCCAGCAGGTCTTCGCGAGCGGCCGTCGAAGCAAGCGCGGCTCTCGCGGACCTCTCGGCGCCACGGCCGCGGGACGGGGCCCGGATCGGTCAAGAGGCGGCGATCGCCAGCAGGTCTTCGCGAGCGGCCGTCGAAGCAAGCGCGGCTCTCGCGGGCGTCTCGGCGGCGCGGCCGCGGCGCGGGGCCCCGGATCGGTCAAGAGGCGGCGATCGCCAGCAGGTCTTCGCGAGCGGCCGTCGAAGCAAGCGCGCGGCTCTCGCGGACCTCTCGGCGCCACGGCCGCGGGGCGGGGGCCCGATCCCATCCTCGGGGCGACCGCGGGAACGGTGCGCGGCCTCTCGACCAGCTCGACCGCCCCTGTGATAGGGTCTAGGCACCATGCGCACCACGACTGCCCTGCTGTTCGGCCTCGCTTTGCTCGCCAGCGCCTGTGCCGAGGTCGAGATCGCCGATGACGGCGGCCCCCAGATCAAGGCCGAGGATTCGCTGGTCGCGGTGGTCGGCCCCGACGCAGGCGCTGGTGCCGGGGGCTGAGCCGCCGGTCTCGGCGGAGCCGGAGGTGCCGGTGGCGCTGGCGGCGGCGCTGGTGGCGGCGGCGGCGTTGGTGGCGGTGCCGGCGCTGGTGGCGGTGCCGGCGGTGAGGGAGGCGGCTGCCGCCCCGGCACCCGCCTCGGGCTCTGCATCTGCGGTGCCGATGGCCAGCCTGCGGTGCCCCAGACCGACGATGCATGCCCGGAGGTCGACTGCGGCGAGGATGCGCGCTACACCCGCAATACCCTGCCCACGGGCGTGGTCGTCTGCACGGCCACCCAGGCGAGCATCCGGCCAGGGGTGCCACGCTGCCTTGCCCCCGACCTGTGCCAGACCGATCCAGCCATTCTCTGCGGTCCTCCTGCCGCCACCGAGGTGGCCCGCGCCGACGGCTGCCAGGAGCTTGACGGCTGCGAGGGCGGCACCCCTCCGACCATCCAGCCGGCCCCCAACGGCGCGCAGTGCAACACTTTCGGGACCTGCCAGGCTGGCGCCTGCTCGGTCAGCGCCAGCTGCGGCGCCTTCGCCGGCGCCAGCACCGTCCGCTTCTGCCAGGAAGGCACGGACGGCGCCAATCGCTTCTGCGAGTTCTTCGTCGACGGCCCCAACGGCAACCTCTCCTGCGACCAGTATTGCCAGTCCTTCGAACCCAGTGCCTCGCCGCCTTCAGCGACCGCAACAACACCTGCGAGGTCGAAGGCGGCGCCCGCTGCAACCAGGGCTTCGACGACCAGATCTGTCGCTGCGTCGTGCCCTGATCGACCTGCCGGCCCCGAGTCGGCATCGATGACCTCGAAAGCTGGCCCCGCGTTCGCTGCCGCTGGTCCTGCCGGCACCGCCGTGTCCCGCTACCTCCAGCCCTGACCTGTGGGCCGTCGGGCTGGGCTCCACCCCTACCTCCAGCCCTGACCCGTGGGCAGGCGCGCCGGGCTCGATGGCTGCCACGGTCGCCGCCCCAGCCACTGGAGCGAGCGTCGCGCCTCGACTGGCGGGTGAGTGGAATCACGCCCGGTAGCCCAGAGGCTCACACCCAGCTCCCTGGCCTGGGCGGCGACCCCAGGTGAAAGGGGCGGGCCGATCCCCGGCGCGCAGGCGACGGCGCGCCGTCACGGCACGGCTCGCTGTCAGCGCCTCCGCGACCGCAGCAGGACCGCCTCAGCGCCTCCGCCGCCGCAGCAGGACGGCCAGGCCCAGGAGGATGAGCCAGCCGTAGCGCCCATCCGGCGTGCTCAAGGTGCAGTCGGCCGGAGACGTGCCGCTCAGGGCCGTCGGCCCGCCGTCAGCCCGCTCCGTCGGCACCAGCGGGTCGTCATCGACGCCATCGACCAGCCCGTCGCCGTCCGTGTCCGGGTTGCGAGGATCCGTCTCGCCGCTGTCGAAGCGGCCGTTGCGGTTGCGGTCCTCCGCGCCGTCATCCAGGCGGTCTCCGTCGGTGTCCGCGCGGCGCGCGTCCGTCTCGGTGTCCTCGTCCCAGACGCCGTCCTGGTTGGCATCCTCGACACCGTCGAAGATGCCATCGCCGTCGGTGTCCTCGTTGAGGGGGTTCGTCTCCCCCTCGTTGCGCACGCCGTCGCGGTTCTGGTCCTCGGCACCGTCCAGCAGGCCATCGAGATCGGTGTCAGGCTCGCGGGGATCCATCTCGTCTGGGTCGCGGATGCCATCCAGATCCAGATCTTCCACGCCATCGGGGATGCCATCACCATCGGTGTCGGCGTTGTGGGGATCGGTCCCGGTCTCGATCTCCAGGACATCCGACAGCCCATCGCCGTCTTCGTCGGGCGCCTCCTGGTCATCGGAGGGATCGAGGGGATCACGCCCCGCCGCGACCTCGGCCCCGTCACCTTCGCCACCGCCGTCGGTGTCCGTGTCCCGGGGATTGGTCTCGCCCTGATCGACGCGCCCGTTGCGGTTTGCGTCCTCCCGGCCGTCGGTCAGCCCGTCGTCGTCGCTGTCAGGCACCAGGGGGTCGGTCGGGTTGTCCCCCAGGACCTCGATGCCGTCGGCCAGGCCGTCGGAGTCCGAGTCGGGGTCCACCGGGCTCGTCTCCCCCCGGTCCACCGAGCCATCCTGGTTGGCGTCCTCCTCGCCATCGGTCAGCCCGTCGTCGTCGGAGTCACGGTCGTTGGGATCGGTCTCGCCCTCGTCCACGCGGCCGTTGCGGTTGCGATCCTCCAGCCCATCCTCCAGGCCGTCCCCATCCGAGTCGGCCAGGCGAGGATCGGTCTGGTTGCTCCCGTTCACCTCGACACCGTCCGGCAGGCCATCTCCGTCGGTGTCGGCCTGGGCGGGATCGGTCTCGTCGTCGTCGACCACGCCGTTGCGGTTGCGGTCCTCCGCTCCGTCATCGAGGCCATCCTGGTCGGAGTCAACGAAGGGCAGACGATCGTCCAAGGGATTCAAGGGGTTGCGACCGTTGCGCACTTCGGCGCCGTCCGGCTCGCCGCCCCCGTCCGTGTCGGCCCGGGCCGGGTCGGTCTCGGTGGCGTCGACCACGCCATCCCCATCCAGATCCTCCGCCCCGTCCGTCAGCCCGTCGCCGTCCGAGTCCGGCACCCGGGGATCCGTCCGGCCCGCGCCCTCCACTCGACCGGTCGCGGGGTTGATGCGTCCCTCGCGCCCGTCGATGAGGCCATCGCTGTCCGTGTCCCGCCGGTTGGGGTTCGTCTCGCCCACGTCCAGGGCACCGTCGTGGTCGAAGTCCTCCTCCCCGTCGAGGAGGCCGTCGCGATCCGTGTCGGCCACGAGCGGATCCGTCGGGTTGGCCCCATCGACCTCGGCGCCATCCGGCACGCCGTCGCCGTCCGTGTCGGGGTTGAGGGGATCGGTCGGAGGCTGGCGCCTCGCCTCGTCCCCATCGACCAGGCCGTCTCCATCCGAGTCGGCGTTGCGCGGGTTGGTCTCGCCCGGGTCGACCTCTCCGTTGCGGTTGAGGTCCTCCTGCCAGTCCGCCAGCCCGTCCTCGTCGAAGTCCAGGAACGGCAGCCCGTCGTCGGTCGGATCCAGCGGATCCCGGCCGTTTCGGACCTCGGCGCCATCGGACTCCCCACCTCCATCGGTGTCGGGATCGCGGGGGTCGGTCTCGCTCGCGTCCACCCGGCCGTCCTGGTCGACGTCCTCGTCGCCGTCGAGGAGGCCATCCCCGTCGGTGTCCGCCAGGAGGGGGTGCGTCTCGTTGTTCTCGCGCGCCCCGTTGCCGTTCTGATCTTCGACCCCGTCGAGCAGGCCGTCTCCGTCGGTGTCCGCCGAGAGGGGATCCGTCTCGCCCGGATCGAGCGTGCCCGACCCGTTGCGGTCTTCGATGCCATCCAGCAAGAGGTCGTCGTCCGAGTCCCGATCGCGAGGATCGGTCTCGCCCGGGTCGACGATGCCATTGGCGTTGCGATCCTCCACGCCGTCGACCAGGCCATCCGCGTCTGTGTCCGGATCGCGCGGGTTCGTCTCACCGCCGTCGATGACGCCGTCGTGGTCGCGATCCTCGGCGCCGTCCACGAGGCCATCGCCGTCGCTGTCGGGATCACGGGGGTCGGTCTCGCCCTCGTCGAGCCGACCGTTGCGATTCGAGTCCTCGACACCATCGGGCACACCATCGCCATCCGTGTCAGCCCGCCGGGCGTCGGTCTCGCCCGGATCGAAGCGGCCGTTGCGGTTGACGTCCTCCAGCCCATCGGCGAGCCCGTCACGATCGCTGTCGACGGCCGTCGGATCCGTCTCGCCGTCGACGATGCGGCCATCCCGGTTACGGTCTTCGGCCCCGTCGGGCACACCGTCCCCATCGGTGTCCGCCAGCCGCGGGTCGGTCTCGCCCGGGTCGACCCGACCATTGCGGTTGCGGTCCTCGATGCCGTCGGGGATGCCGTCCTGGTCGGAGTCTGCCAGCCGCGGATCGGTCTCGTCGGGCGTCCGCCGACCGTCACCGTTCGCATCTTCCTGGCCGTCAGTGAGGCCGTCCCGGTCGCTGTCGGGCTCCAGCGGGTTGGTCTCGCCGTCGTCGAAGCGGCCGTTGTGGTTGGTGTCTTCGGCCCCGTCGATGACACCGTCCCCGTCGGTGTCGGCGACGGTCGGGTCGGTCTCGCGCCGATCGATGCGGCCATCCCGGTTGCCATCCTCGATGCCGTCGTTGAGGCCGTCGCCATCGGTGTCCGGGTTGCGAGGATCCGTGAGCCCGTTCACCTCGACGCCATCGGGCAGGGCGTCCTGGTCGGTGTCCACCTGACGAGGATCGGTCTCGCCCGGATCGAGCTGACCATTGCGGTTGAGGTCCTCGGCGAAGTCGGCAAGGCCATCGCCATCGGTGTCTCGGAACGGGACCTGATCGTCGAGGCGATACCGGGGGTTGCGGCCGGCCTGCATCTCGGCGCGGTCGGACTCGCCGCCACCGTCCGTGTCAGCGACCCGGGGATCGGTCTCGTCGGCGTCCAGCCGGCCATCGTGGTTCGCATCCTCGACGCCGTCGGCGAGGCCGTCGCCATCGGTGTCGGCGAGGCGTGGGTTCGTCTGGGTGGCACGCTCAAGGCGGTCGCTGAGGCCGTCGTCGTCGGTGTCCGCCCGCCGCGGGTCGGTCTCGCCCGGGTCGAGCTGGCCGTCGCGGTCAGCGTCCTCGATGCTGTCCACCAGGCCGTCGCCGTCCGTGTCGGCCCGCCGGGGGTTCGTCTCGTCCGGATCGACCACCCCGTTGCGGTTGACGTCCTCGTTGCCGTCGTTGAGGCCATCACCATCGGTGTCGACGGCGCGGGGGTTCGTCTCGCTGGCCTGGCGCTCCTCGTCGTGGTTGGCATCCTCCTGGCCATCACTCAGGCCGTCATCGGAGTCAGCGACGACCGTGGATCGGTCTCGCCAGGATATTCGAGGCGGCCGTTGTGGTTGGCGTCCTCGATGCCGTCGGGCAGGCCGTCGCCGTCCGTGTCGGCGACCCGTGGGTTGGTCCGACCGCCTACCTCGGCGCCATCGGGGAGGCCATCGCCGTCCGTGTCGGCCAGGGCCGGGCTCGTCTCACCGGGGTCGAGCTGGCCATTGCCGTTCAGGTCTTCGGCGGTGTTGGCGAGCCCGTCGCCATCCTGGTCGACGAAGCCGGCCGGATCGTCCCGGGGATCAAGCGGATCCCGGCCCAGGCGGACCTCCGCGCCGTCGTCCACGCCGCCGCGATCGCTGTCCCGCCGGCGAGGATCCGTCTCGCCCACGTCGACGTGGCCGTTGTGATTGGCGTCCTCGGCCCCATCCAGCAACCCGTCGTGGTCGGTGTCGGGATCGACGGCGCTGGTCTCGCCGCCGCTGGGCCGGCCGTCGCCGTCGCGGTCTTCCAGGCCGTCCGGCAGCCCATCGCCATCGGTGTCGGCCCGCAGCGGGCTGCTCTCGTCGGGATCGCGGATGCCGTCGCGATCTCGATCCTCCACGCCGTCGGCGAGGCCATCCCCATCGGTGTCGGCCTGCAGAGCGTCGGTCTCGACGCCATTGCGGCGGCCGCTGTGGTCGGCGTCCTCGACACCGTCCGGGATGCCATCTCCATCGGAGTCGGGATCCAGGGGATCGAGCTCATCGGCCTGGAGAACGCCGTCCTGGTTGGCGTCTTCGATGCCGTCGGGGATGCCGTCCCCGTCCGAGTCCGGGTCGCGGGGATCGGTACCCAGAGCGAGCTCCAGGTCATCCGTCAGGCCGTCGGCATCTGAGTCGCGGACCGCCGGGTCGGTCTCGCCCGGGTCCAGCTCGCCATCCTGGTCGAGGTCCTCTCGCCCATCAGGGATGCCATCGCCGTCCGTGTCGGCCAGGCGAGGATCGGTCTCACCCAGATCCCTGATTCCATTGCGGTTTGCGTCCTCGAGGCCATCCGCGAGGCCGTCGCCGTCGGTGTCGGCGCGGGCGGCATCCGTCTCGGTGGGCTGGCGGATGCCATCGTGGTTGGTGTCTTCGAGGCCATCGGCGAGGCCGTCCCCGTCGCTGTCCACTCGGCGCGGGTCGGTGTGGCCAGCGACCTCGATCCCATCAGAGAGGCCGTCGCCATCCGTGTCTGCGGCGAGGGGGTTGGTCTCTCCCGGATCCAGGACCCGGTTGCCGTTGCGGTCCTCGGCCCCGTCGCTCAGGCCGTCGCCGTCGGTGTCCGCTCGGCGGGGGTTGGTCTCGCCCGCGTCGACCACCCCATCGCGGTCGGCATCTTCGACGCCATCGGGCAGCCCGTCGCCATCCGTGTCGGCCCGATCGGGGTACGTCTCGGTGGCGTCGCGGCGCCCGTCCCGGTTGCGGTCTTCGATGGCGTCCGCGAGGCCATCCCCATCGGTGTCGGGGTTGATGGGGCTGCTCTCGCCGGGATCGAGGCGGCCGTTGTGGTTCGCGTCCTCCACCCCGTCGAGCAGGCCGTCGTCGTCGCTGTCCGCGTCCATCGGCGCCGTCTCGCCCGGGTCGAGTCGGCCGTTGTGGTTCGCGTCCTCCAGACCGTCGAGCAGGCCGTCCCCGTCGCTGTCGGGCTCGAGCTCGCTGGTCGGCCCGGCCAGCTCCAGCCCGTCTGGCAGGCCATCGTCGTCGCTGTCCGGATCGAGGGCATCGGTGAGGACTTCGGCGCCGTCGAGCAGCCCATCCCCGTCGGTGTCCGGGTTGAGGGGATCGGTCTCATCGGCGTCGCGGAAGCCATCCCGATCGAAGTCCTCATCGCCATCGGGGATGCCGTCGCCGTCGGTGTCCGGGTTGACCGGATCGGTCTCGCCCGGCTCAAGGAGGCCATTGCCGTTCAGGTCTTCCTGGCCATCCAGCAGGCCATCGTCGTCGGTGTCGCGGTTGAACGGGCTGGTAGGGCTGATCCGCACCTCGACCCCGTCGCTGATGCCGTCGTTGTCGGTGTCCCAGTCGCGCGCGTTGGTCTCGCCGACGTCGACGAAGTCGTCCCGATCGCGGTCTTCTTCCCAGTCGGCGAGGCCGTCCCGGTCGCCGTCCACGAAGGGGAGGAGATCGTCGATCCGGTTGAGCGGGTCGCGTCCTCCGGCCACCTCCGCACCATCCAGCTCGCCGCCGTCGTCGCTGTCAGCGTCGAGCGGACTGGTCTCTCGCGGCTGCCGCTGCCCATCGTGGTTGGCATCCTCCCGACCGTCGGCCAGGCCGTCGCCGTCGGTGTCGGGGTTGCGAGGGTCCGTCTCGCCGACGTCGACCGTCCCATCCAGATCACGGTCCTCTTCTGAGTCCTGGAGGCCGTCACCGTCGGTGTCCGCCCGCCGCGGGTCCGTCTCGCCCAGGTCGAGGCGACCGTTGCGGTTGGCATCTTCCCGGCCGTCCGAGATGCCATCCCGGTCGGTGTCGGCCCGACGTGGATCCGTCTCGCCGGGCTGGAAGCGCCCGTCGCGGTTGTGGTCCTCCAGGCCGTCCAGCAGTCGATCTTCGTCGGTGTCGGGGTCGCGCGGGTTCGTCTCGTCGGCGTCAAAGGTCCGGTTGTGGTTGCGATCCTCGATGCCGTCCGGGAGGTCGTCGCCGTCGGTGTCCGGGTTGAGCGGGTTGGTCGGACCGACCGCTTCCACCCCGTCGTCGAGGCCGTCCCCGTCGGTGTCGGGATCGAAGGGGTCGGTCTCCTCCTCGTCGCGCCGGCCGTTGCGGTTGACGTCCTCTTCCCAGTCGGCGAGCCCGTCCCCGTCGCTGTCGATGAAGTCCTGCCGATCATCGGCCGGATTCAGCGGGTCCCGACCGTTGCGCACCTCGGCGCCGTCGGGTTCCCCACCGCCATCGGAGTCCGCATTGGCCGCGTCGGTCTCGCCCGGACCCTGAACGCCATCGCCGTCGACGTCCTCCTCATTGTCGAGCAGGCCATCCCCGTCGCCATCCGCGCTCGCGGCCGCGGCCCCCCGCAGGACCTCGTCTAGATCGTCAAACCCGTCGCCGTCGGTGTCGGCATTCTGCGGATCGGTCTCGCCGGGGTCGACCACACCGTTGCCGTTGCGGTCCTCGGCGGCGTCCAGCAAGCCGTCGCCATCGTCGTCCAGGTCGCAGGCGTCGCCCAGCCCGTCGCCATCGGTGTCGCGCTGAGCGGGATCGGCGACCCGCGGGCACCGGTCGGAGCCGTCGGGGATGCCGTCCCCGTCGTCGTCGGGGTCGCACGCGTCCCCCAGGCCGTCCCCGTCCAGATCACCCTGGGCGGCGCCGAGCTGGGGGCAGTCGTCGACCGCGTCCGGCACGCCGTCCTCGTCGTCATCGGGATCGCACGCATCCCCGAGGCCGTCGCCGTCGACGTCGCGCTGGAGCGGATCCGCGACGCTGGGGCAGTCGTCCTCGGCGTCCGGGATGCCATCCCCATCGTCATCGCCATCGCAGGCATCGCCGAGTCCGTCACCGTCGGTGTCCACCTGGGCCGGATCGGCCACGCGCGGGCAGACATCGACGGCGTCGGCCACCCGGTCGCCGTCGTCATCGTCGTCGCAGACGTCCCCGACGCCGTCGCGATCGAGATCGAGCTGGACGGGGCCGCGGCCGACGGCCCGCGGGCAGTTGTCGGCCCCGTCCAGGACGCGGTCACCGTCGTCATCGGGGTCGCACCGATCGCCCAGGCCATCCCGATCGGTGTCGGTCTGATCGGCGGGGCCCGTGAGCGGGCAGTTGTCCTGGGCGTCGGGCACGCCGTCACCATCATCGTCGCTGTCGCAGACGTCGCCGAGGCCATCGCCGTCCGTGTCGGTCTGCGAGGCGGGTCCCGTCAGGGGGCAGTTGTCCTCGGCATCCGGCCGACCATCGGCGTCGTTGTCGGCGTCGCAGACGTCGCCCCGGCCATCGCCGTCCGAGTCCGTCTGGCGGGCCGGGCCAATGAGCGGGCAGTTGTCTTCGGCGTCCACCACGCCATCGTCATCATCGTCCGGATCACAGGCGTCCCCCAGCCCGTCGCCGTCGGTGTCCACCTGGGTGGCGTCGGGCACCGTCCGGCAGTTGTCGGTCACATCGAGCACACCGTCGTCATCGTCGTCCGCGTCGCAGGCGTCGCCGCCATCGAGCCGGCCATCACTGTTCTCCTGGCCGGGATCAGCCGCGCGGGGGCAGTCGTCCTCGCCGTCTGGTACGCCGTCGTCGTCGTCATCGGCGTCGCAGGCGTCCCCTTCGCCGTCTCCGTCGGTGTCGGTCTGCGCCGGGTCAGCCACGCGCGGGCAGAGGTCGCGGGCGTCTTCGATCCCGTCGCCGTCGCTGTCGTCATCGCACGCGTCTCCCCGGCCATCGCGGTCGGTATCTACCTGATTTGCATCGGCATTCAGGGGGCAGTCGTCCCGCCGGTCGGGGACGCCATCGCCATCGTCGTCGCCATCGCAGGCGTCCCCCAGGCCATCGGCATCGGTGTCGACCTGGGCCGCGTCGGGCACCAGCGGGCAGCGATCCACGGCATCGGGGATGCCATCGTCATCGTCGTCGTCGTCGCAGGCATCGCCGCCATCGCGCTGGCGGTCGGTGTTGCGCTGGTTGGCGTCCGCGACCCGGGGGCAGACGTCGTCCACGTCGAGGATGCCGTCGCCGTCGTCGTCGGCGTCGCAGGCGTCGCCGTCCCCGTCATCATCGAGGTCGGCCTGGTCCAGGTTGGGGACGCGCGGGCAGTTGTCGATGACGTCGGCGCGGGTGTCCCCATCGTCGTCGGCGTCGCAGGCGTCTCCATCCCCGTCACCGTCGGTGTCGGTCTGGGCCGGGTTGGCATCGGCCGGGCAGTCGTCCTCGACATCGCCGACGCCATCCCCGTCGGCGTCCGCGTCACAGGCGTCGCCACGGCCGTTCCCGTTGGCGTCCTGCTGGCCCGGGTTCGGCGTCCGCGGGCAGTTGTCGCTGGCATCCGGGCGGTTGTCGTCGTCGTCGTCCAGGTCGCAGGCGTCCCCGCCGTCGGCGGCGCCGTCGCTGTTGCGCTGATCGGCGTTGGGGACGAGTGGGCAGTTGTCGTTCGCGTCGAGGACACCATCCTGGTCGTCATCGTCGTCACACGCATCGCCCCCATCCGGCAGGCCGTCGGTGTTGGCCTGGTTCGGATCCGCCACTCGGGGGCAGACGTCGGCGAGATCGATGACCCCATCGCCATCATCATCGCCGTCACAGGCGTCTCCCAGCCCGTCGCCGTCGGTGTCGGTCTGGTCGGCCGGGCCTCGCAGGGGGCAGTTGTCCGCGGCGTCGGGCACGCCATCCCCGTCGTCGTCCGCGTCGCAGACATCGCCCTGGCCATCGCCATCGGTGTCGCGCTGATCGGGGTTGGCCACCAGCGGGCAGTCGTCTCGCCCATCCGGCACGCCATCGTCGTCGTCATCGGTGTCGCAGGCATCACCCAGCCCGTCCCCGTCGGTGTCGGTCTGGTCCACGGCCCGCGTCGCCGGGCAGTTGTCGGCGGCGTCCAGGATGCCGTCCCCGTCATCGTCGGTGTCGCAGGCGTCGCCGTCGCCGTCCCCGTCGGTGTCGAGCTGGAGAGCGTCGGGCACCAGGGGACAGACGTCGTCGACGTCGGGCACGCCGTCGTCATCGTCGTCGTCGTCGCAGGCGTCGCCGCCGTCGGGCTGGCCGTCGGTGTTGAGCTGGTTGGCGTTGGCCCGGCGCGGGCAGACGTCGTCGACGTCCAGGATGCCATCCCCATCATCGTCGGCGTCGCAGGCGTCGCCGTCGCCGTCGCCGTCGACGTCGGTCTGGGCAGGATCAGCCGCGTCGGGGCAGACATCGACGGCGTTCGCGACGCCATCACCGTCACGGTCATCGTCGCAGGCATCGCCTCGACCATCCCCGTCCCGGTCGGGCTGGCCCGGATCGGCGATCAGCGGGCAGGTGTCCACCACATCCGCCAGGTGGTCCCCGTCGTCGTCTTCGTCGCAGGCATCCCCGGCACCGTCCCCATCGGTGTCGAGCTGATCGGGGTTGGCCACCAGCGGGCAGTTGTCCGCCTGATCCGGCCGCCCGTCGCCGTCGTCATCGGCATCACAGACGTCGCCCTCACCGTCGCCGTTGGTGTCGCGCTGATCCGCCGGCCCCTGCCGGGGGCAGTTATCCCGGGCGTCGGGCACGCCATCCCCGTCGCGATCCGGATCACAGGCGTCCCCCGCGACGTCGCCGAGCGCCGCGTCGAGGTTGGCTTGATCGACGTTGGCGATGAGCGGGCAGTTGTCGTCGGCGTCGGGCACGCCGTCGTTGTCATCGTCGGGGTCGCAGGCGTCGGCGATCCCGTCGGCGTCGGCGTCACCGCCGTCGTCGGCCAGCAGGGGGCAGCCATCCTGCCCATCCGAGCGGCCGTCCCCGTCGGTGTCGGGGTTGCGCGGGTCGGTTCCGAGCGCCCGCTCGTCGCCATCGGTCAGGCCGTCGTCGTCCGTGTCGGGATCGCGGGGATCCGTCTCCCCCGGGTCGAGGATCCCGTTGTCATTGCGGTCTTCATCCCGGCCATCGAGCAGGCCGTCGCCGTCGGTGTCGGGCGTGTTCACGCCGGTGCGCCAGATGCCCTCGATGTGATCCGACAGGCCGTCACCGTCGGTGTCATCCGCTGCGACCTCGTCGATGGGCCCGATCGTGATCGCCCCGACGGGCTGGGCGCAGCGGCGGCACTCGGCGGTCTGCTGCTCCGCAGGCGCCCCGCGGACCCAGGTGTCGAACGCGGCCGCGCGATCCTGGCGATTGACCGGATCGGCCGCCTGCCGAAAGCGGCGACGCTCATGGACGCCACCTTCAATGTCGGGGCCGAGGACGTCGGTCGGCAGCAGCGAGCCGCGCTCTCGCGCCGAGAGCGCCTGCCCGTGGCTGCGCAGCGTCCGATCGTCGGCCCCCCGCACCGCCCGGTCGTCCCAGAACATGCGGCTCGCCCGCCGAGGGGCGTTGCGCCCGTCGGTCTCCCAGACCACGAAGCCCGCCGAGGCGTCCTCCACATCCGTCATCACGATGTGTGCTTCGTCGGCGTAGAGCCGAACCCGGAACGGATAGGTCCCCGCGCGGACGATCTGGCCGGCGGCATCGCGGGCGTCCCACCGCACGCTGTTCTCACCCTGGACGGCCACTCCCGTCAGCACCCGATCCCGATCGGCGTCGAGGCGGCCGTCGAGATCGGTGTCGATGGTGATGGCGTACGTGCCCACGAGGTTGGAGCGGAAGCGGAACACGCCCGAGTCCTGCCGGCCGTCGCCGTTGGGACTCAGGGTGGCGGTGCCTTCCTCGTCCTCGAAGGTCAGGTCGGTGAGCGTCGGCTCGACGGCGGCTTCGAGAGGCGCGTCGGGGTAGGCCAGGTAGATGCGATAGGGCTGGGCGACCTCGGCCACGGCCTGGTCTTGCTGCACACTCTCATCGGCCGTCGCCACGCACCGCCCGTCCGGCCCCACCGGCCCCAGGCAGGCGCTGCGCCAGCCGCCCGCGGCCGGGCCCGTCCGGTTGGCGGCGAGACTCCAGCGCCACCCCGCCACCGCGCTCAGGTCGACCACATACACCTGGCCCGGCGCCGCCACATAGAAGTCGGCCCAGCTCGGGTAGCTGCGATCGTGCCCGGTCAGCCGCCAGGCCAGCGCGCTCACCCGGCCGGGGGGGGCGTCCCGCCCATCCGCCAGCCGCACGTCGATCTCGAAGTAGCGCGTCGAGACCACCTTGTCGCGATCAGGATCGGCGTTGGTGCTGACCGAGTAGCGCTCTCCGACGAAGTCGAGCGTCCAGTGGCCGGTGGCCGTCGCGCGGAACTCGTGGAAGCGGAAGCTGCCCTCCGGGATCCACGCGCTGCAGAAGCCCTGGCCCTCCGCGACCGGGAACGCCAGCGCACAGTAGCCGGCCTCGCCGCCGGACCACGGGCCGCCGTCGGGCCGCGCCCGGCACGTCTGCCCGCCGCCGCACTGCACGTCGCCCTGGCAGGCGGACGGGTTGGGCGGCGAGAGCAGGATCTCGGCCCCGCGGCGCTCTCGCAGGACGGAGAGGTGCCGATCGACGGGGTGCTCCAGGTTCCACCGCCGGCCCCCGTCGGGGCCCACCGGATCACAGCCGGCCCCTTCGCAGGGGCCACAGGGCCCGCCGCGCTCGAGCGTCGGCCCGATGCAGTTGCCATAGAGCGGCTGGGTGTCATTGTGGCCGTCATCGCTGGAGCAGAACCGGATCAGCTCCCCCTCCCGGGCGAAGACGTTCACCGGCGTCCGTCGGTAGAGACCCTGGTTGATCTGGAGGTTCCGGGTGCCCTCGGGGACGGCCAGCGCGGCGGTCGGGACCAGCGCCAGCAGAGCTCCCAGGACACCAAGGGCCAGCGGGCGCACCTTGCTCATGACATTCACGCCAGTCCCCCCGGAGGTGCGTGCAGGCGTGGAGTATATGCCGATCCGGGCGCGCGGCGGCATCGCTGTCGAGAATCGCTCCAGCACATCACTCCCGTCCCCGCCCCTCCGGCTGCTGGCGCCCCCCCCGCCACCACGGATGACGCGCCTCTCCGTGGGCCTCTTTGCGTTCCGCGTGCCAGGTCCAAGTGCTTGAAATCAAAGGGGTCGACTCACCAACCAGGTGTCCAGGTCGTCCAGGTCGTCCAGTTTCTGGACACCCCGCCGCGCCTCGCCGCGTCCGGCGTCCGGTGGGAGCCGTGACATCGCGGGCCGACCCCGCTAGGCTGCCGGCCCTCGCACGGAGGTGGACGTGGCCCTCGATCTTTCCCTCGTCATCCCGGTCTTCAACGAGGAGGAGAGCCTCCCTCGGCTCCTGGCCGAGATCCACGCCGCCCTCGATCCGACGGGGCTGGCCTATGAGGTCATCTGCGTCGACGATGGCTCCCGGGATCAGAGCTTCGCGGTCTTGCAGCGCATGGCCGCCGAGGATCCGGCGCTGGTCGTGATCTCGTTTCGCCGCAACTTCGGCCAGACGGCAGCGATGCAGGCAGGGATCGACGCAGCGCGCGGGGACGCGGTGGCGCTCCTGGACGCGGATCTGCAGAACGACCCGGCCGACATCCCCATGATGCTGGCGAAGCTGGCCGAGGGCCATGACATGGTGGCGGGGTGGCGGGCCGACCGGAAGGATGCCTTCATCAACCGGCGCCTGCCGTCCATCCTGGCCAACCGCATCATCAGCCGGGTGACCCGGGTGCACCTGCACGACTATGGCTGCACGCTGAAGGTCATGCGCCGTGAGGTCGCCCAGGAGCTGCGCCTCTACGGCGAGATGCACCGCTTCATCCCGGCCATCGCGAGCTGGGCCGGCGCCCGCATCCTGGAGGTCAAGGTCAACCACCGGGCGCGGCAGTTCGGGACCTCCAAGTACGGCATCGGCCGCACGCTGCGGGTGGTCCTCGATCTCATCGTCGTGCGCTTCATGCAGTCCTATCTCGTGAAGCCGATGCAGGTCTTCGGTCTGATGGGTCTGGTGACGGGCTTCGTGGGGACGCTCATGTGCCTGTGGCTGGCGCTGCAGAAGCTGATCACCGGCGCCTCGATCGGCGATCGGCCGCTCCTCCTGCTGGGGGTGCTGCTGATCGTGGTGGGCGTGCAGCTCGTCTGTACGGGGCTGGTGGCCGATCTGCTGGGGCGCACCTACCACGAAGCCCAGGGGAAGCGTCCGTACCACGTCCGCACCCGCATCGACGGGCCGGGCTTCCGGCCGGCGCCCGGCGCCGATCGGGCGGGCGAGGCGCCCTGATCGGCTACATGGATTCCGGGCGAGCGGGCCTGCTAGGATCGCGCGTCACCATTCCTGACCAAGGGGGGGAGATCTCATGCCCACTGGACTCGGCTCGCACAGCGAGCCAAGGCGCGAGGCCCGACGCGGCTTCCACGCCCTGGGGTGCTGCCTGGCCGTCTTGCTGGCCTTCGGCTGCGATGATGGCAATCAGACGGATCTGACGCCGACGGACGCCGCCATCGACGCGACCGGCCCGGGCGGCAACGGGGGTTCGGACGCCTTCATGGGCGCTGGCGGCGAGGCCGGCCAGGGCGGTGGCGCCGGCGGCATGGGCGGCGGCGCTGGCGGCGCTGGCGGCATGGCGGGCATGGGCGGCGGCGCCGGTGGCATGGGCGGCGCTGGTGGCATGGGCGGCGACGGCGGCATGGGCGGCGTCGGTGGCATGGGCGGCGACGGCGGCATGGGCGGCGGCGCCGGCGGCATGGGCGGGGCGGGCGGCATGCCCATGGGCCCCGTCCCCGAGTTCGAGCAGGTCGCCACCATGGTGCGCGGCGAGACGACCTATCTGATCTGGGTGGAGGGGGGCGCGGTCTGGCTGCGCCAGGTCGGCCCCGACGGCACCTTCGCCGACGAGGGGCTCGAGCTGGCGCCGGTCGACGCCGACTACGTGGCCGCCCTGACGGTGGACGGCATCCCCTGGATCGCCGTCGGCAGCGTGGGCCAGGGCATCGCGGTCTACAAGGCCGACGAGCCGGCCAGCGCGCCGCTGGTGCTGCCCATCCAGGGCCGCCCGCAGCTCGCCGCCCTCGGCCGCCGCCTGGTGGTGGTGGGGGAGTCGCCCGAGGGCGCCCTGGCCTGGGTCACGCTCACCGGCGAGGCCGACGAGCTCGTCCCCGAGCCCATCGTGGACGAGGGGGGCCTGCCCCAGCCGGAGAGCTCCGCCGGCATCGGCAACGGCGCCCTGCTGCGCTATGGCGGGCCGGGGCAGTGCATCTTCCTGGACGATGACACCGCCGCCGCCCAGGGGAACTTCCCCTGCGTCCGCGGCACCGGGCGCCTGCTGACGAACGGCCAGCGCGCGCTCGTCGCCTACACCAACCCCGACAACCAGGCCATCGCCGTGCACCCGGCCTTCGGGACGGACAACCCCTTCAACATCGGCTTCGGGACCAACCCGGATCTGCTGCGCTTCGCGCCCGACGCTGGCCGCTGGATCGTGGGCGTCCAGAGCTCGCTGCCCTCCGCCGACGACCGGCAGGGCCTCGTCGAGCTGATGGTCGCGGGCGTCGACGCCCTCTGGCGCTCCTCGGAGGCCTGGAACGTCTGGCCCTGGCCGACCGCCCGGGCCGCCGTGAACGAGGGCGAGCGGACGCTCCTCTTCACCTTCGGCCACGAGGACGGCGTCCACATCGAGGTCGTCCCCATGACGGCCCATATGTTCAACGGCGATCCCTATGGCATCGAGCTGAACGACGCCTGCACCCCCGAGGTGGAGACGTGCGACGGGGTGGATCAGGACTGCGACGGCCAGGGCGACAACGGCCTGTGCTGCGAGATCGCCCCCAACTCCACCAGCCGCCTCTTCCGCCCCGCGCGCAATGTGGCGACCCCGCCGGTGCAGTTCCTGGTGTCGGATGTGGAGCGCGCGGACGCCTACCACATCGGCGTGCGGGTGGAGGACAACCGCTGGGTGGGCAAGCTGGCCCATATGCGCCGGGACGCGAACGGCACGCTGCCCGACATCCTGGAGCTGGAGCGCTTCGACATCACGGGCGCCCACGAGGGCCGGGGGCTGGTGGCCGCGGGCGGGTTCAACCTGCTGGTGGCCCGCAACGACGCCGGCGAGTGGACGGCCTTCTGGCACCACCGCCAGCCCGATCTCCGCCCCGTCAAGCCGCCGGAGGTGCTGGGCTGCACCGACATCCTCGACATGGACGTGGCCGATCACTCGGGCAACAACGCTTCGGCGCTCATCATCTGCCCCGACAAGATCATCCGCGCCTACCCCGACGGCGGCCCGGACTGGCCGGCCGGCGGCCGCCCCAACAACGTGATTCGCTTCGAAGATCAGCAGATCCCGGACATCTCCTGGGCGCGCATCACGCGCCTCGGGGTGGACATCTCGAACATCATGGTGGGCTACGTCTCGTCGGGGGGGAGCTGGCGCGTGGCGTCGTTCTCCTACGCGGCCGGCGCTGCCGGCGCCATGCAGCAGGGGGTGCCCGCCGAGCTCGCCGATCCGGGCGAGTTCAACGGTAGCCAGCCCATCACCCAGCACCAGCAGGTCGTGCGGCCCTACGTCCAGATCCGCACCCCGGCCGACGGCCCCGTCGCCGTGCGCGCCCTCGTGCGCCGCGGCCAGGCTCGCGAGTGGCTCGACATCCTGACCAGCGCCGACGCCCGCCGGGCCGAGTTCGCCATCTCGGAGTCCAAGGTGGTGGTCTCCGGGCCCGCCGTGACTGCGGATGGGGGCCCGGCCACGGGCTTCTGGGTGGTGGCCATCGGCGCCAACGACGAGCTGAACCTCTGGTCCACCGAGCCAGCCTTCATCTGGCCGGGTGAGATCGAGCCCTACTGGTTCGCCACCCGCGGGCCGTACGATGACTTCATCAGCCTGCTCGTGCCCCAGCCGGGCAACGCCGTGAACTGGCAGTTCGTGACGCGGCGCGTCGACTGCGTCGCCCCCTGACGCGGATGCAGCGCGGCCCCCTCCACCTGACCTACTGCACCAACGTCCACCCCGGCGAGACCCTCGCCGAGCTGCTGGACGTGCTGCGGGGCCCCGTGGCCGACGTGAAGGCCCGATTCGCCCCGTCGGTGCCCTTCGGGCTGGGGCTGCGCCTCGGCAACACCGCGACGAGCGCCCTGCTGCGCTCGCCCGCCGCCCTCCTCGATCTCGCCGAGGCGTGCCTGGAGGAGGGCCTCTACGTCTTCACCGTCAACGGCTTCCCCTACGGCGACTTCGCCGCGGAGTCGGTGAAGGCGGCGGTCTACGATCCGGGCTGGCTCGACCCGGAGCGCGTGGCCTACACCCTGCGGCTGGCCCGGGTGCTCAGTCGCCTGCCCGGCCCGGCTCGGCGGACGATCTCGACGGTGGCGGGCGGGTTTCGCCCGGCCACTGACGGGGCGCAGGCCCACCGCCAGATCGCCGCGCATCTGCGCCAGGCCGTTGACGGCCTGCGGGCCCTGGCCGACGAGACCGGGGTGTCCATCCGCCTGTGCCTGGAGCCCGAGCCCTGGACGACGCTGGAGACCACGGCCGACGCCATCGCCTTCTTCCAGGATCACCTCGACGGCCCCGGCGATCGGGCCCACCTGGGCCTGTGCTACGACTGCTGCCACCAGGCGGTGCACTTCGAGGACGCCGCCGAGAGCGTCCAGGCGCTGGTCGCCGCCGAGGTGCCCATCGGGAAGGTCCAGGTGTCGAGCGCCCTGCACCTCGCAGCGCCCGCGGATCCCGCCGCCCGGGCCGCCCTGGCCGCCTTCGCCGAGCCACGCTACCTGCACCAGGTGGTGGCGAGGACGCCCGACGGCCGCCTCCTGCGGGCGGTGGATCTCCCTGAAGTTCCTTGGGATTACCCCGAGTGGCGGGGGGCGGAGGCGTGGCGCTGCCACTTCCATGTGCCGACCTGGTGGGGCGGTGACGGCCCCCTCGGCACCACCCGGGCCGACTGGCAGCAGGCCGTGCGCGCCGTGCTCGCGACCGGCGCCTGCACCCACCTCGAGGTCGAGACCTACACCTGGCACGTCCTGCCTGCGGCCGAGCAGGCGGCGCTGGAAGGGGGCGACCTCGTGGCCTGCGTGGACGCCGAGCTGCGCGCCCTGCTGGCCGTGATCGAGTGACCCGCGCCCTCCTCGCTGCGGCCCTCCTCGCGGCGGCGGGCTTCCTGGCCTGGCGGTGGTCGCGTCCCGTGAGCGCGCCACCGGCGGGGGAGCGCGTCGTCCCCACCCCACCCCATGAGGGTCGCGTCAGCGCCGTCCTCCCCGGCTCGCCGGTGGTGAGCGGCGACGTGACCGGGCGGCTGGTCCTGTGGAGCGAAGCCGGGCCCACGACGTTCGTGGCCCACGACGGCGCCGTCCGGCGCCTGCTCCGGGCCGGTGACGGCTTCGCCTCGGTGGGCGCGGACGGCAGCGTCGCCTTCTGGGGCATGGATGGCGCCGCCCGCCGCCGCCTCCGGCTGTCCGAGGAGCCCCTCAACGACGCCTGGATCGTCGGTGCCGACGTCCTGGCCTCCACGGCCCGGGGGACCGTCGCCCGCCTCGCCGACGCCGGCCCGGTGTGGAAGGCTCGCGGCGCCCACGCCCGGACGGCCTTCACGGTGGCGCTCCAGGGCTCGACCGTCTGGTCGGGCGGCGCAGACGGCCGCGTCGCCACCTGGGATCTGCAGAGCGGGGCCAGCGCCACCGGCTTCGAGCCAGGGCTGGGGTTCATCGTCGCGCTGTTTCCGGAGGGCGACGGCGTCCTGGCCGTGGGCCAGCAGGGGTTCGCCTCCATCGGGCCCGCCGGGATCGTCGGCCACGCACGGTTCGGCTTCGCGGCGACCTGCGCCGCGCGGGACGGTGACCGCCTCGCCGTCGCCGGCGAGGCCGGCCGGGTGGCCCTCTACCAGCCCGATGGGACCGCCATCGGCGGCTTCGACACCGGCGACACCGTCCTCGGCCTCGCCTTCGACGGCCCCCGCCTCTTCACCGGCGGCGGCGCGGACGGCCGCGTGCGCATCTGGCAGGTGAAGGATGGCGCGCCCCTTGGTACGCTCCCCAGAGCCGCCGCGGAGGACGTCAGCCCATGAGCCTGGAAGCCCGGAGCCTCGAACCCCATGTCGACATCGACGCCCTCGGGGCCTGGCTCGACGCCCTGAGCCCTGCCGCGCGGGTCGCCGAGATCCGCGCGACCGGCCCCCGCGCCCAGCGCCGCCTCTGGCAGCTCGCCCGCGGCCGCGCCGTGGATCCCGACGACATCGTGCCCCCGAGCTACGGCCCCCTGGAGACGGTGCGCCACTACGGCCGCAACACCCTGCCGGCGTTTCGGCAGTTCGAGAAGCGCTTCTGCCGCCCGCCCGAGGGGGAGCCCGCCGTGCTCTGGGGCTACAACGAGGGCGTGACGCGCCAGGTCGTCGGCCCGGGCTACTTCATCTGCCGGCCCACCCCCGGCGACACCCGCGGCAGCATGGTGGTCGACTACTACGACGTCCCCCCCGGCAAGCCGGCCGACTGGCCCCGGGTCAAGCACAACAAGCAGGGCCTCCAGCGCTTCGTGTACGCCGAGATGCACGACTTCCTGAGGCGCATCAGCCACCACGTCACCATCGGCCGCGCCTACAAGCGCGACCGCGAGACGCCCAACTGCTTCCTGCTGTGCCGGGAGGCCTGAGGCCAGGCCCTTGATCGCAAAGCGGATTTCCTGGCTTGCCCTCGCGCTGCTGGCGGGCTGTACCGGCGACTTCCCGAGCTACCCGGCGGACGCCGGGGGCGACGCATCCCCCCCTGAGCCGGACGCCCTGCTCGACGCAGAGGCCGAAGCTGACGATGGACGCCCCCCCGCCGACGCGGCCCGCGGAGACGCCGCGGGGGACGCAACGCCACCCCCGCCCGACGCTGGCCTCTGCTCCGAAGAGAAGTGCAACGGCGACGATGACGACTGCGACGGCCGCATCGACGAGGGGGTGGGGCGACCCTGCTGGCCCTTCTCCGAGGACGTCCGGGGGGTCGGGCGCTGCATGGACGGCGTCGAGACCTGCCGTGACGGGGCCTGGGTGGGCGACTGCACCGGCGCCATCGGCCCCGTCGACGAGGTCTGCAACGGGGTCGACGAGGACTGCGACGGCCGGGCCGACGAGGCCCCGCGCCCCTGCTACGACGGCCCGCCGGGCACCGAGGGCGTGGGCCGGTGCGCCCCCGGCGCCGAGGCCTGCACCCGCGGGGTCTGGTCCGGCCAGTGCGAGGCGGCCGTGGTGCCCGGGGAAGAGACCTGCGACGGCACCGACGAGGACTGTGACGGCCACATCGACGAGGCCGTGGACGGCTGCGATCCGGATCCTGACGACGACCAGGTGCTCGGCGGCGAAGACAACTGCCCCGCGGTGTTCAACCCCGACCAGGCCGACGCGGACGGAGACGGCGCGGGCGACGCCTGCGACGACGACGACGACGGCGACGGCGCGCTGGACGCCGACGACTGCCAACCCTTTGATCCCACACGCTTTCCTGGCGCTGCCGAGCGCTGCGACGGCGCCGACGACGACTGCGACGGCGCCGTCGACGAGGGCGCCGACCGCGCCTGCTATGACGGCCCCGCCGGCACCGAGGGCATCGGGGCGTGCCACGCGGGGGTCCAGCGCTGCATCGACGCCGCCTACGGCCCGTGCGAGGGCGCCCGGGGGCCGGTCGACGAGCGGTGCGACGGCCAGGACGAGGACTGCGACGGCGCCATCGACGAGGGCCTGTCGCCCGGCTGGATCGATGCCGACGGCGACGGCTTCGGGGACGGGCTCATCCCACCGGTCTGTCCCGCCCAGCAGGGCATGGCCGTCGTCCCCGGCGACTGCGATGACGGGGACGCCCAGATCGCGCCCGGCCAGGCCGACCCCCTCGACGAAGCGGGGGTCGACGCGGACTGCGACGGGGTCGACGGCGAGGCCGATCGGCTGATCTTCGTGGCCCCCGATGGCGACGACGCGGGCGACGGCAGCCCCGATCACCCCCTGCAGAGCCTGCCCGCAGCGCTGGATCGGGCCGCGCGGCTCCCCGATCCACAAGGGGTCGTGGTGGGGGCCGGGCGCTACCCCGGCGGGCTCTCGCTCCGCGCGGGCGTCCACCTCTTCGGCGGCTACGACCGGGCGGCGGGCTGGGCGCGGCAGGTGACGTCGACCACCACCCTCCACGCGGAGGGCGCCGTCGACCACCTCATCGGGGTGCTGGCGGTGGATCTGGACGTGCCCACCCAGGTCGCCGACCTGGCCATCACCACGGCCGACGCGGCCGTGCCCGGCGGATCGACCTATGGCGTCGTGGCGCGCAGAGCGCCGGGGTTGCGGCTCCTGCGGGTGGCCATCGCCCCCGGCGCCGCGGCGGCGGGGTCACCCGGCGTCGCGGGCGCGCCGGGCGCGGCGGGGGGCCCCGGAGGCCGCGGCGGCGACTGCGGCGGCGACCCCGGCGGCGGCGGCGCCAGCGCGTGCGCTCGGGCGGAGACGGCGGCCGCGGCGGCTACCGGCGCGAGCGCGGCCAGGCCGGCGCCCCGCCCGGCTGCGGGGGCGGCGGCAACGACGCCACCGTCTTCACCGGCGATGACGGCGGGGATGGGTGCAGCCCCGGGCCGGGGGCCGCAGGGGGCCGCCGCAGCCCCGGCCCCCGCGGGCGCCCTGATCGAGGACGCTGGGCCGGGGCCCTGGGGGCGCCGGCAGCCCCGGAGGCGACGGCCTGCCCGGCGGCGGTGGCGGCGGAGGCGGCGGGGCCGGCGGCATCTTCGAGCGCGCGGGCGCGGGCGGCGGCGGCGGCGGCGCCGGGTGCGGGGGCGGTCCTGGCGGAGGCGGTGGGGCCGGCGGGGGCTCCTTCGCCCTCGTCGCCGAGGCCTCCACCGGCCTGAGCGTCCTCGCCAGCCACCTGTCCCCCGGCGCGGGCGGGCGTGGCGGCGACGGCGCCCCGGGCGGCCCCGGGGGCCCCGGCGGACCCGGCGGCGACCGCGGCGGCGGGCGTGACTGGCTCGCCTGCGGCGGCATCGGCGGTCCGGGCGCGGGCGGCCGCGGCGGCGCGGGCAGCGCCGGCGGCGCGGGCGGCCCCGGCGCGGGCGGCGCGGGCGGCCCGCGGCCGCCATCTGGTGCGCCGGCACGGTCCTGCGGATCGATCCCAGCGTCCTCCTCGACGCCGCCCCCGCCGGTGAAGGCGGGGCGGGCCCCGGCGCCCTCGGCCCCCCTGGTCGATCCGTCCTCGACCTCGACTGCGGCGACGGGCTCTGATCCCGGCCGGCCCCTCGCCGCCGCGCAACCTCCGGCGGCCTCACCGGTTTCAGGCCTCGTTGGGGCTGTGGTGGCTCGTCGGCCTGCTCCCGGCACCGGACGCCGCCCTGCCGCCGCCGCCCCCGGCCCCCGAGAGTGCGCCGGCCCCCCCGCAGGTGCCGGCGGAGGACGAGGAGGTCATCCGCCAGCTCGAGTTCCTGGAGTCCCTGGAAATGCTGGAGGATCTCGACCTGCTCATGGACGACTGAATGGACGACGAGGACGCCGCCTTGATGTGCCGCACGCGGGATGGGGATGCCGCCGCGTTCGCCGAGCTCTTCGCGCGGTGGCGGGTGCCCATGGTGCGCTTCGCCGTGCGCTACACCGGCGATCAGGCCCGCGGTGAGGAGCTGGCCCAGGATGTGTTCTTGAAGATCTACCGCGCCCGCCACCGCTACGAGCCGCGGGAGGCCTTCCGGGCCTACATCTTCAAGGTGGCCACGAACCACTGCCTCAACGCCGTGACGCGCGCCGAGCACCGCCATGGCCGGATCGCGCTGGACGATCTGGCCACCCCGCCCGCCGCGCCACGCACCGATCCCGTCGAGCTGCTGGACGCCGCCAGCCTCCAGGCCCGTGTGCGGGTAGCGGTGGCGGCGCTGCCCGAGCGCCAGCGCGCCGCCCTGCTGCTGCAGAAGGAAGACGGCCTGGGCTACCAGGAGATCGCCGATGCCCTCGAGACCAGCGTCTCGGCCGTGAAGTCCATGCTCAACCGGGCCCGGGGGGCGCTGCTCGCGGCCCTCGAGCCCGATCGGCCCCTCGCGGCCGCCGGAGGTGGTGAATGAGCGACCCCCACACGGGCGACCGCCTGGATGCCCTGCTGGACGCCGCGCTCCCCGAGGCCGCCCCGTCGGCCGGGTTCGACGCCCGCTTCGCCGAGCGCCTGGCCGCCTTGCAGGCCGACGAGGCCGCGCGGGTGGACGCCTGGCTCGACCAGGACCAGCCGCTCCCCGGCGCCGGCTTCGACGCCCGCTTCCAGGCCCGGCTCGGCGAAGAGGCGGGCGGGCGGGTGCTGCCGTTTCGGCGCCGGCTCGTAGCGGGCGGGCTCATCGCCCTGGCGGCGGCCGCGGCGCTGTTCCTGGCCCTGCGCCGCCCGCCCCTGCTCGACGCGCCGCCCCCCCCCGCCGTCGCCGCGGCGCCCACGGACGACGACCTGGACATGCTCGCCCACCTCGATCTGCTGGAGAGCTACGACGAGGTCGAGGTGCTCGACGCCCTGGAGGATCCGGCCACGTTCGAGCTGATCGCCCAGCTCCACCGCGTGGAGGCCGAGGAGGTGGTGCCATGAAGCTGGTCTTCCTGACCCTCCTCCTGGGCCTCGCCCCCGCGGCGCGCTCCCAGGAGCCGACGCCGGCGCCCGCCTCCGAGGGGGCCCGCGCCCGCTTCGAGGCCATGTCGCCCGAGCGCCAGGAGGAGCTGCGCGCCCGGCTGCGCCGCTTCCAGGCCCTCACCCCCGGCGAGCAGGCCGAGCTGCGCGCGCGGTGGGAGCGCTTCAAGGGGCTGCCCGACGCCCAGCGCCAGACCCTCCAGGCCCGGTGGCGCGCCTTTCGCTCCCTCTCCACCGGCGAGCGCCGGCAGATCCTGCGCGACTTCGACCGCCTGAAGACCATGGCCCCCGAGCGCAGGGCCGAGATCCGCACGCTCTTTCGCCGGCTCGTGAGCCTGCCGGCGTCGGAGCGGGCCCGCTTCCTCGACAACCTGCGGCGCTTCCGCCAGCTCACCCCAGACCGACGCCGCGACCTCCTCCAGCGCTTCGGCGACCAGCTCCGCTCGCGGCGCGAAAGACCCTGATCTCGCTGTAGTTTTTCGCCTTTGACGGACCTGCCCGTGGGCATTGACGGCGCCCCGGCGGAGGTCCAGTGTCGGCCCCAGGAGACACCGCTGTCTCCTGGAGGAACTGCAATGTGGAAACGGGGAACCCTCTGGCTCCTGGTGGCTGGTCTGCTGACCGGCTGTCCAGACGACGACGAAACGCCCGACCGCGGCGCGGCCGACCGCGGCCCGACCGCCGATGGTGGATCACCGGATCAGGGCGCCGATGCGGCTCCGCGTGACGCCGGCCCCGACGCGGCGCGACGAGACGCAGCGGCCCCTGATGCGGCCTCCCCGGACGCCGAGCCCGCGGACGCCGGCCCCCCGGGCCCGCCCTCGCCCACGGAGGACCAGCTCCCGCCGCGCCTCTTCGATCCGATGGCAGGGCCCGCGGTGGATGGTCCCCTCGCGGCGCTCGTGGACGCCTGGCGCACGCCCCCCACCGACGAGGCGAGCGCCCAGGCCAACGCGGCCCAGCAAGCCGAGGCCGGGCGCGCCCTGGCGGAGGCCGGCCCGGTAGCCGCCGATCGCATCGTCGAGCGGTGCCGGCCGATCCCCGTCCAGATCACCTCGGAGCGCCTCCTGTGCCTGCGGCTGCTGACCCTCGTGGAGAGCCCGGGCAGCATCGCCTGGCTGCTGGAGCAGGCCCGGCTGGAGGTGCCGCCCTACCCGGAGGGATCCCACCCCATCGATCCGCCGCCCGAGGGCTGGTGCGCCAGGTGGCCACCTGGGCCCTCGGTGAGCGGGGCCGGGCAGGCTCGCAGACCGCCCTCGCGGCGCTGCGGCGCCTGGTCGCCAACGCCCAGAACCCGGCCCTCAGCCTGGCCGTGAAGGCCATGTACCGCGCGCTGCCCAAGGCCCGCGCGCGCGGCGAGCTGCGGCTGCTCCTGCCCGAGAACGAGCGCTATCGCCTCTACGAGACGCGGTGAGGTCGGCCATGAAAACTCGAATGATCTCGGTGATCTTCGCCTCGATGCTGGCCCCCGTGGTGGCGCTGGCCGCCTGCCCCCCCAACGTGAGCGACTTCGACGTCTGGACGTGGCTGCCGAGCTGGTCGAGCGGTGACTCCTGGGTGACCGACCTCGTCTGCGACACCCCCGCGAAGCGCGACCAGGTCCGCACGCTGGTGCGCACTCACCTCGGCCTGGACGAGAACAACGACTACTGGTCGGGCATGATGTCCAACAGCGAGGTCTGCAACCCCAACCAGTGGGGCGGCCGCGTCATCGGCGGCGGCTACGCGACGGAGCTGGTGGGCATCCACCGCGACAACGACACCCTCAACCAGACCATCTCCCCCGGCGGCATCCTGCCCGACGGTACCCCCGTCACCCGGTGGCTGAGCCAGTACGCCAGCTACTACATCTCGGAGGAGGGCTACGACTGGGAGTGCCTGGCCGATGGCGACGCCCCCGGCCCCATGGACGGCTTCACCTTCGCCAGCAACCCGGCCAGCAACTCCGCGTGTACGTTCTACTTTCCGTGGTTCTGGAACAAGACGGTCATGGATCGCGCGAGCACCGTCGTGCATGAGGCGACCCACGAGTTCTCCGGCCACATCGGCGACGACCAGTGCGGGAACGGCGCCTCCTGCGACGACGCCTTCATGAACGCCAACGCCCAGTCGTTCCAGATCATCTTCGACGCGCAGGCAGTGGACGCCTACCGCCGGGACGGGAACACCCGCGACCTGACGGTGGTCAACTTCGGCAACGACGTCTGCGGCTACCTGCCCCTGCTGCCCGACCAGGACCGCTTCGCCCTCGTCCAGGTGATGCTCAACAAGCTGCAGACCTGCTTCAAGACCGTGCCGCCCGCCTCGTCCTACCCGGCCTCCGCCGTCCTGGACAGCGTCCCCGGCACCATCTGGGACCTGGCCGGCAACCCCGGCGGCCAGGCCAACGTGGCCTACCGCATCGACATCTGGAACGGCGCCCGGTGGTCGTGCGGCAAGGTCTGCCAGCCCTCCGACTTCACCTGGAACCCCAACGGCGCCAGCGGCAAGCGGGCCTGCAACGAGGACTGGCAGCCCGGCAACGCGGCCGTCAACCAGGCCAACCGCAACCGGTGCAACATGCTCAACGGCCAGCTCGCCGGCGGCGTGACCAAGGCCGAGCATGCGGCGCTGGTCGGCCAGGCCCAGTACACCATGCAGGGCTGCATCCAGGGCATCAGCCAGGAGGTCCTGGACGACATCTGCGACGACCTCATCCCCGCCGCCCAGGACGTGGGCGACATCGAGGCGGCGTGGCCCCTGCCCGACAACATCGGCTACGGCTACGACCCCGAGGAGGCCATCCGCGGCTGCCAGACGCGCTTCTGCGGCGCCCAGAACCTGGCCGCCTGGGACGAGGACGCCCGGGGCGTCTGCTACGAGTGGGACGATCCCAAGGGCTGCATGGACCTGCTCTGCGGCGACCTGGCCGCCCTCGATCCCGATCCGGGCCGCGCCTCGCAGACCTACCTGGAGGCAGTCATCTGCCGCGCCTCCGAGCTGGGTCGCTCGATCCCGGGCGTCCGGGAGGCGGATGTGGGCTGCGGGAAGGTCTTCAACGACTGCATCGTGCGCGAGCGGTACCTGCCCCTGTGGGAGAACCAGCTCGCCGGCGACGACTGCTGGTCCGACTCGCTGCCCGCGCCGGCGCCCGATCCGCTCTTCACCGACCACCGCCGCCAGATCGGCCGGCTCTCGTGGGATCGCTTCGCCGTCGTCGACCGCGGCCCCGGCCTGATGGTCTCGTCCTGCGCCCTGGAGGAGGCCGAGTGCGAGGCCTTCCAGGCCGCCATGCGCCGCATCATGGGCAAGATCATGAAGATGAAGACGCGGGAGCGCTTCCCCTGGGAGATCCCCCCCGGCCCCGATCCCTGGGAGGGCATGATCGGCCGCTACGACCGGGAGTTCGCCACCACCGTCGGCGACCTGAGCGAGGCGCTGGAGGTGGGCGACACGCAGCTCTTCCGCGACGCCGCCCTGCGCCGCGCCGGCGCGTCCCCCGACGCGCAGGTCGCGATGGCCGACCTCCTCGGCCATGACACCTTCCTGCGCATGGGCGGCGCGCGGTTCGCCGATCGCGGCATCTTCAACCCGGCGCGCCTCGCCCGCTTCGGGGGGGCCAACCCCGAGCGGGATCCCCATGGGCTGCCCACCGACGGCTTCGAGGACGAGATCGCGGCCTTCGAGGCGCTGGGGGCGCGGCTCGACAGCCGCCAGTGGAACGCTCTGCGGCGCCAGGCCCCGCAGCTCGGCGGCGCCCGCTACTACGCCCACCTCGTCGCCCTGCTCAACGCGCGCAGCGGCGTCGAGCTGAAGGCGGCCCACGACGCACTCGAGCGCGATCTGCAGGGGCTCTGAGGCCCATCGCCCCGGGGCCGGTGGACACCGCCGGCCGCCCCATGCCACCCTGCCGGCCCGTCGGCTCCGGGATGGGATGATGCGGCTGCCTCTGGTTCTGTTCTTCGTCGGTGTCGCCGTCTTCGCCGCCTTCGCGGGCCCGCGGCTCAAGATCCACAGCCAGGACAACCACTTCGTGTACCTGGCGGACGCCTTCCTGCATGGGACGGCCGAGCTCGTCCGCCGCCCGCCCCACCAGAACGACTGGGCCAGCTACGAGGCCCTGAGCCTGAAGGGCCGCTCCGCCGAGACCTACGGCCCGGTGGTCAAGGGCTTCTTCACCCGGCGGCCGGGAAAGCCCAATGAGTTCCAGACGTTGCAGCATGAGCTCATCGACGTCCCCTGGGCGGATCGGGGCGAGAGCGAGAAGCACACCTTCGTCTCGTTCCCCCCGGCCCCGGCGGTGCTGATGCTGCCGGCCGTGGCGGTGGTGGGCTACGGCACCAACGATGTGCTCTTCACCGTGCTCTTCGCGGGGCTCAACACCCTGCTGCTCTTCTTGCTCTTGCGCCAGCTCGAGCGGCGCGGCCACAGCCCCCGCGGCCCCACCGAGCAGATCTGGCTCACCGTCCTCTTCGCCTTCGGCAGCGCCCACCTCTGGTGCGCCGTCCTGGGCGAGGTCTGGTTCACCGCCCTCATCGTCGGCGTGACCTTCCACCTGCTCTACCTGTACTTCGCCATCGACACGCGGCGACCCTTCCTGGCCGGACTCTGCCTGGCGGCGGCCTTCTCCACGCGCGCCACGCTGCTCTTCGCCGCCGTCTTCTTCTACCTGCAGCTCTTCTTCCCCAACGACCGCGCGCGCCTGCCGGGGCGGGAGCTGGTGCGGCGCTTCGTCCTCTTCAGCGCGCCCTGCGCCGCCGTGGGCCTGCTGCTGCTGCTCTACAACTACGTCCGCTTCGAAGATCCCATGGAGTTCGGCCACATCTACCTGGCGGGCGGCACCATCCCCCGCATCCGCGACTACGGCCTCTTCCACCCGCACTTCCTGCCCCGCAACCTCGTCTCGGCCTTCGCCCTGACGCCGAAGATCGTCGCCGAGGCGCCCTACCTGAAGCTGAGCAAGCACGGGATGAGCATCCTGCTGTCGACCCCCGCTCTGCTCTGGCTGCTGCGCACCCGCCGCGTGGGCCGGCTGGGCCTGCACCTGGGGCTGACGGCCCTGGTCCTGGCGGTGCCCATCTTCCTGTACCAGAACACCGGCTGGGAGCAGTTCAGCTTCCGGTTCGCCCTCGACTTCCTGCCCCTGCTCATCTGCGTCATGGCCCTCGGCCGCTGGCCGCTCGGCCGGTGGTTTCGGGTGGCCGTCGTGGTCGGCATCCTCGTCAACGCCTTTGGCGCCGTGACTTTCAAGCGCCCTGGGATGGAGCGCCTCTACGGCGACCACCTGCCGGCGAAGCTCGACTGAAACGCCGCAGTGCGCCACAGTGGGCGCATGGGGCAACGCGACGATCGGCGGGAGGATGACGGCGGCACCGGGCTGCGGGCCATCGAGCGTCCGCGCCCGGACGAGGGGCCCATCCGCTCGCTCTTCACCTCCGAGGGCTTCATCCCGGCCGATGACGCCGAGGTCGCGACGGCCGAGGCCCTGAGGCCCGACCCCGCGGCCCTCGAGGCGGCCGCGCTGCTCGACGAGCGCGAGCTGCAAGCCCTGCTGGCGGGCGAGCCGCTGCCCGGTGGAGACGCCACCGCCGCCGTGGATCTGCCGCTGGAGCTGCTGGCGAGCATCCCCGACCCGGAGGAGCAGCCCCTCAGCGAGCTGTCGGATCCCGAGTCGCTGCCGATGCGCTCCATCCCGCTGCCCGAGTCGGATCCGCCGCTCGACGCCCTGGAGCTGCACCTGGTGACGCAGGCGGACCAGTCGCTGGAGGCGCTCACCCACATGGGCGAGCCCCCGACCGGCATCGTGGACATCCCGGCGCCCGTGCCCCCGCGGCCCCGGGTCGTGGGCCCGGCGCGGCCGCCGGCCCTGCCCCCGCGCGGCCGCGCCCGCCCCTGGCGCCGTCCGCGCCCGCCGTGCCCGTCCCCGTGGTGCTCGACAGCGTGCCCCCGCCCGCCCGGCGCCCGCCGAGCCCTCGGTGGTGCTGGACGACGCCGAGTTCACCGCCGAGGTGACGCGGGTCTTCGATCGGGAGGCCCCCGCCGTGGGGCCGGCGCTCCCCCGGGGGCGGCTGGTGGCCGTCGCGGGCGAGGAGGTCGGCAAGACCTGGTACCTCAACCGACCCCTCACCCACCTGGGCCGCGGCAACGACAACGACGTCGTGATCCTGGACATCTCCGCGAGTCGCAAGCACTTGCGCCTCGATCGCCACGCCGAGGGCTTCCGCGTCGTCGACCTGCAGAGCGGCAACGGCACCCAGGTCAACGGCCGCCGCGTGACCCGGCAGGAGCTCTACGACGGCGACCGCATCGAGATCGGCAGCCATGTGCTGGAGTTCACGACGCTGGGGACACCCCGCGAGCGCCCCCGTGATCCCCAGCGCGCCACCGACCCCAACGTCCGCGTCCGGCCCATGACGCCGCCCGCCACGCCGGGGGTGCCCCGGACCTGGCTCATCATCTGGTCGCTGGCCACCTTCCTGGCGGTCTTCGGGACCATGTACCTGACGCGGCACTTCAAGCGGCAGCGCGCCGCCGAGGACGCCGCCCAGATGGCGGCGGGCTATGTGGAGGTGGCGCGGGAGGCGGCCGGCCGCCGCGACTGGGCCCAGGCCCGGGCGTCCCTGGAGGCCGCGCGGGCCACCGGGGCGCCGCCGGAGGAGCTCGCCAGCCTGCTGGCCGAGGTGGACGCCGAGGAGCGCGCGCTGCACGCCCTGCGGGAGGCGGGGGTGCACCTCGACGCCCGGGAGAGCGCCCAGGCGCGCACCGCGCTGCTGCGGGTGCCGCCGAGCAGCCTCTATGCCGCCGAGGCCCGGCTGCTGACCGACCGTGTTCGCGCCCTGGAGCGCGACCAGCAGATGGCCCAGGCCGAGAAGGCGCGCGACGCCGGCCATGAGGCCGAGGCGCGTGATCTCGCGGCCCGCGTCCTGGCCGACGACCCGCAGGATGCCCGGGCCCGAGCGCTGCTCGAGGCCATCGCCGCGGCAGCCCCGGCCAGCGGCGCGGCCCCCGGGAGCGATGCGGCCCCGGCGACGGCTGCGGCCCCTGCGACGGCTGCGGCCCCGGCGACGGCCGCAGCCCCGGTGACCGCTGCCCCCGCGACGGCTGCCCCCGCGACGGCTGCCCCGCGACCGCTGCCCCGCCGCGGCCGAGCTCGCCCGGCCGCCGGCGGCGACGCCGAGGCCCGGGAGGCCATGAGCCGCGCCATGAACCAGTACCGCGGCCGGAAGTTCGCGGACGCCCGGACCTGGCTCGATCGCGCGGCCCGCGAGGCGCGCAGCGAGGACCTGCGCCGCCAGGCCCGATCCCGCTCTCGCGCCCTCGACACCCTCACCGCCGCCCTCAGCCAGGCCGAGGCGGCCGAGAAGGCCAACAAGCGCGGCGACGCCATCGGCGCCCTCGAGCGCGCCCTGGGCGCCGATCGCGTCCTCGGTGGGGCGCTGCGGGGGCGAATCCAGCAAGACCTCGCCCGGCATCTGGTCTACGAAGCCCTGCGCGACTTCGTGAGCCGCCGCTACGGCGAGGCCGCCCGCCAGACCCGGCGGGCCCTCAGCTACGATCCCGGCCTGAGCCAGGCCCGAGATCTGGCGCGGAAGATCGAAGCCCAGGCGGGCCCGTTGATGCAGCGGGCCCGCGCCGCGAGTGGCGACGAGCGCCGCCGCCTGGCCGAGCAGGTCCGTCAGATGGTGGAACCGGGATCAGCGCTGGCCCGGGAGGCGGAGGCGCTGCTGAAGGAGTAGGGGTGGAGGCAGGCCGCGCGGTGGCAGCGAGAGGCTCAGTCGAGGTCGTCGAGATCGTCGCCGGCGTCGAAGTCGTCGTCGTCCTGCTCGGCCGCCAGCTCTTCGAGCAGGCGCTTGACCACCGACGCCAGCTCCTGCAGGTCGAAGGGCTTGTCGAGGTAGGCGTCGGCGCCGTAGAGCGGCGAGGTGAGCTCGTTGACCGTCTTCCCGACCGCCGTCAGCATCACCACCCGCGTCTCGGCCAGGTGGGGCTTGCTCCGGATGTACTTGCAGATCTCCCAGCCCGTGAGGGTGGGCATCATCACGTCCAGGATGACCAGATCGGGGGCCTCGACGATGACCTTCTCGAGGGCCTCTTCGCCGTCCTGAGCCTCCAGGATGTCCACGTCCAGCCCGCTGATCGCGCGGCGAACGAGCCTCCGGATCTCGATGTCGTCATCAGCGAGAAGGACCAGGGGACGAGGGTCGCTCATCTGCGCTCTACACGTCGAGTCAACAGCCCTACCCGTACGTCTGGCGGGGTCGGGTTGTCAAGGTCGGCGGCACGCGGGCCGTGCCAGCGCTCGGAGGCACCCGGGCCGTGCCAGCGCGGCGCCGGCCGAACCGGGGCGCGGTCCGTGTTGTCTGCAATCGGGGTCGCTAGGCTGGCCCCCAGGGACCAGCCAGCATACACTGTCCGTCACGGGCCGGCTTTGGCCCGGCCGCGAGCGCGATGAACGCCATGTTGAAGTCCACCGCCGCCCTGATCGCACTGCTGGGGGCGTTCTACCTCAGCGTCTCCTACCAGTTCGGTGATCCGGGGTGGCGCCTGGAGTTCCACGCGCGCGAAGCCGCCGCCCGCCCCGAGGCCGCCGACGCCTACGAGCTGCGCAGCCTCGCGATCCTCAACCGCGCGGTCATCCACATCAAAGAGAGCTACGTCGATCCGTCGCGCATCAACGAGCGCAAGATGATCGGCGCGGCCATGGACGAGGTGCAGCGCCAGGTAGCCGAGCTCCTCGTCGAGATCGAGCGCGACGCCGAGGAGGTCCCCACCCGGGTGACCATCCGGCTGGACAAGGCCGAGCAGACGTTCGACCTGAGGGATGTGGGCTCCCTCTGGCAAATGCTCTTTAAATTCAAGGACATCTTCCGTTTCATCCAGGAGAACCTGACCTCCCACGAGCGGCTGCAGGAGATCGAGTACGCCGCCATCAACGGCATGCTCTCCACCCTCGATCCCCATAGCGTGCTGCTGCGGCCCGACGACTACCGCGAGATGAAGCTCTCGACGCGGGGCAAGTTCGGCGGGCTGGGCATCGTGATCAGCATCAAGGACGGCCAGCTCACCATCGTGAACCCCATCGAGGACACGCCGGCGGCGCGGGCGGGGCTCAAGGCCGGAGATCGCGTCGTCCAGATCGGCCTCGACAGCACGGTGAACATGGCGCTGAGCGACGCGGTGGACATGCTGCGCGGCGAGCCGGACACCTCCGTCGACATCCATGTGCTGCGGGAGGGCTGGAACCGCCCTCGCAAGTTCACCCTCACCCGGGCCGACATCAAGGTGAAGAGCGTCGCCTCGCGCCTCCTGGCCGACCGCGTGGGCCTGGTCAAGCTGCGGGGCTTCCAGAACACGACCTACGACGAGCTGGCCGCCGCCATCAAGCACATGGGCAGCAAGGGCAAGCTCAAGGGGCTCATCCTCGATCTGCGGGGCAACCCGGGCGGCCTGCTCGACCAGGCCATCAAGGTCTCGGATCTCTTCGTCGAGAGCGGCCCGCTGGTGACCACGGTGGGCTACGGCGACAAGGTGCGCGAGCCCAAGATGGCCACCCGGGCCGGCACCGAGACCTACCCGGTCGTCGTCCTGACCGACACCTACAGCGCCAGCGCCAGCGAGATCGTCGCCGGCGCCCTCAAGAACCACGAGCGCGCGCTGATCGTGGGCCAGCAGACGTTCGGCAAGGGCTCCGTCCAGGTCATCTACGACAACAAGGACGACTCGGCCCTCAAGCTGACCATCGCCCAGTACCTGACCCCGGGCGACATCAGCATCCAGTCGGTGGGCATCGCGCCCGACATCGCCACCGCGGCGGTCATCCTCAACGACGACGAGACGACGTTCTTCCACCAGGACGGCCTGGCGGGCGAGAAGGACCTGCCGGCGCACCTGGATCACGAGTCGGCCCAGGTTTCGCGAGAGGTCCGCCCCCTGCACACCGTCCGCTACCTGCGCGACGAGGATCTGCACAAGAAGAAGGCCGAGGAGCCGGGCACCCTGGTGGTCGACTTCGAGGTGGAGCTGGCCCAGCGCATCATCGCGGCCAGCGAGACCGGGTACCGGGCGGGCATGCTGAAGGAGGCCGCGGGGGTCATCTCCCGGGCGCAGGCGGAGGAAGAAGATCGCATCGTCCAGGCCCTGGCCACCCGCGGCATCGACTGGCGCCCGGTGGCGGCCACGGGGCAGCCGAAGGCCCGCGTCGAGATCGTCACGGACCGCCCCGGCAACGCCGTCACCGCGGGCGAGTCCATCACCCTCCAGGTCACCGTGCACAACGAGGGGGACGGCCCCTTCGTCCGCCTGCACGGGGAGACCCGCTCCGACAACGAGTACTTCGAGGGCCACGAGCTCATCTTCGGCGACATCCCCCCCGGGGAGTCGCGCACCTGGAAGGTGCCGGTGAAGGCCCCGCGCAGCGCCCTGACGCGCCGCGATCCCGTCAAGGTCGAGTTCAACGTCGAGGCCGGCACCGCCCCGCCGCCCGTCGAGCTGAAGGTGGCCGTGGAGCAGCTCCCCCGGCCCCGCTTCGCCCTGGCCTGGTGGGTGGACGACCACGGCCGCGGCAACGCCGACGGCATCCTGCAGCGCGGCGAGGAGGCCGAGCTGGTGGTCGAGATCAAGAACGTGGGCGAGGGGCCCGCCTTCGAGGTGCTCTGTACCCTGCGCGACAACGGTGAAGCCGGCCAGCGCGGCGTCTTCATCCACCGCGGCCGTGTCAGCCACGACAAGGGGCTGGCGCCCGGCGAGCAGGCCCGCTTGCGCTTCGGCTTCCAGGTCAAGGCCGACGGCCCCCTCGAGGTGCCCGTCCAGGTCTCCGCCGTGGACAACGAGATCCGCGAGGCCACGTCCGAGAAGATCGTCCTGCGGGTGGTCGAGGCCGACACCACGCCCCGCAAGGAGAGCGTCCGCCTGCTGCCCCGAAGTCGAGACACCGTTGTGATTTCGGGCACTTATGGCGAGGCGGGCTCGGTCGTCGCCACCGCCCCGTTCGCCATCTCCGACGCCCGACTGGGAGACTGGTACCGCGTCCCGCTGGGGGACGCGATGGTGGGGTGGGCCTACGCGGGCGACGTGACCCTCGATCCCGACGCCCAGGGCGTGACCGCCGCCACCCCGGTGGCCCCCAAGGGCCCGCCGGTCATCAGCTTCGGTGACCGGCCCCCCGGTACCGAGACCGAGGACGACGCCCTGACCCTGAGCGGCGAGGTCCAGAGCGAGGCCGTGGTGAAGGACCTGCTCATCTTCGTCAACAATCGCAAGGTGTTCTTCAAGTCGAACGGCACCGCCACCGCGGACCGGCTGCGCTTCTCGGCCCGGGTCCCGCTGGAGCAGGGCGTCAACCGCATCACGGTCATCGCCCGCCAGGACGAGGAGCTGGAGAGCCGCCGCACCGTCATCATCCACCGGGCCCGACCATGAAGGGCGGCACCTGGGCGATGATCGGGGCCTTCGCCACCGCGGCGGCGGTCGGCTTCGGGGCCTTCGGCGCCCACGGCCTCAAGGGGCGCGTCGGCCCCGAGGCCCTGGCGTGGTGGCACACCGCCGCTCAGTACCACCTGCACCACGCCCTCGGTCTCTTCGCCGTCGCCTGGATCGGCACCTGGAGCCCCCACCCGCGGCTGGTGACGGCGGCGGGCGTCGCCCTCGTGGCCGGCCTGCTGCTCTTCTCGGGCAGCCTGTACGCGATGGCCCTCACCGATGTGCGGCGGCTGGGGGCCATCACTCCCCTCGGTGGGACGGCCTGGATCGTGGGCTGGATCTGCCTGGGCCTGGCCTGCCGGCGCTGACGGTCAGGGCCGGGGCCCGACCCCCTCGAGCGGCGCCATCGACCAGTCTTCGGCGTGCTGGAACTGGGCGCGATCGCGGCTCCCCAGCCGCGGCGCGTCGCCGCCGTAGTAGTTGCCGGCGATGTCGACGCTGAAGCCCCCGCCGATGTCGAGGAAGTCCTCCTGTGCGCCGATGAGGTGGTTGCCCGTGAACCGCCCCGTGGTCTGGGCGATCATCACCGGGTTGGCCGCCCCGTCGAGGATGCTGGCCGTCACCTCGACGCCGTCCGGGGCCCGGTCGATGTGCAGCGGGCAGTGGCACCCCGTGAACCGCACATGATCGAGGGCGAGGCCGCCGCCGCTGATGCGGGTGCAGTCGGGCGACTGCTCGGGGTGGCCCAGGTCGAGCACCGAGTCCGTCATGCGCAGCAGCCCGCCCGTGAGGGTGAGGGAGTCCCCGCCGATGACGGCGGTGTGGCTGAAGGTGCCACCACCGGCGAGGACGAGCGCGGTCTGGCAGCGCTCGAAGCGCCCGTGCCGCACCTGCACATCGGCCCCGTCGGCCGACTCCAGGCCGTTGGCGGCGTCCGTGATCACGACGTGCTCCGCATCCAGCGTGCCGCCCACTCGCAGCCCACGCCAGGCGCCGCCGAAGGTGACCGGCTGCTCCGCGGTGCCGCGCACGACCAGGGTACCCAGCACCAGCAGGGACGCCCCTGGCGACCCCTCGAACCGCACCGACGTCCCGGCGCAGATGGTCAGCGTCTGGCCGGCCGGCACCGTGAGCGTGTCGCGGGCGGTCACCGCCCCGCACCACCGCCCGGCGACCTCGCCTCCCGCCAGATCCAGGTCCTCGGGCGCCCCCGCGTCGGGGCCGGAGGCGGCGTCCGCTTCCGGGAGGGCGGCCGCGTCCACCGGCGCCCCCGCGTCCACCGCGCCAGGCCGACCGGCGTCCGCCCCCGGCCCCGCGTCGGGCTCGTGGGCGTCAGCCGCCGAGCAGCAGACATCTGGCCCGGGGCTCGCCGCGTCGGGCGGAGCGTCCCCGCCGCCTCCCCCCTCCGCGCAGCCCACCAGGCCCGCCAGCACCAGCCACAGCACCCGCCGCTCCATGCTCTCTCCTCCCTCTCGCATCTCTGCACGCCGCGGACTCGTTGCGACACGTGGCGGCCTCTGGCAGTTTAGCCGACGATGAGCGACGCAGCCGTTGAAGTTCACGATCTGGTCAAGACCTTTGACCTCGGCTTCCTGGGTGCGCTCCCCGGGATCGGCCCCCTGTTCTCGCGCCTCCAGCTCAAGGGCATCGCCCAGCGCGTGGAGGCGGTCCGGGGGGTCTCCCTCCGGGTCGAGCCGGGGGAGATCTTCGGGTTCCTGGGCCCCAACGGAGCCGGCAAGACCACCACCATCAAGATGCTCATGGGCCTCATCCGGCCCACGTCCGGGACGGCGAGCATCCTGGGTCGTCCGCTCGGTGACCGAGAGGCGCGGGCCCGGCTCGGCTTCCTGCCGGAGCACCCCTACTTCTACGACTACCTCAAACCCATTGAGTTTCTTGACTTTTATGGGCGGCTCTTCCGCATCGACGCCCGGGAGCGGCGCCGCCGCGCCGAGGCGCTCGTCGATCGCGTCGGCCTGCGCCACGCCGTCAACCGGCCCCTGCGCAAGTTCTCCAAGGGCATGGTCCAGCGCATCGGCATCGCCCAGGCCCTCATCAACGATCCCGACCTGGTGGTGCTCGACGAGCCCATGAGCGGCCTGGATCCCATGGGCCGCAAGGACGTGCGCGACCTCATCTTCGCCCTCAAGGAGCAGGGCAAGACGGTGTTCTTCTCCAGCCACATCCTGCAGGACGTCGAGGCCCTCTGCGACCGGGTGGCCATCATGGCTCGTGGCCGGCTGCGCAGCATCGGACCCCTGCACACGCTGCTGGGCGACGAGGTGGAGCGCATCGACGTCAGCCTGGCAAACGCCTCGCCGGAGCTGGTGGCGCGCCTGACGCCCGACGGCGGCGAGCCGCGCACGCTGCCGGGCCTGTGGGTGTTCTCGCTGCCGGGCACGACCGACGTCGGCCCCTTCATCCAGGGCGCGCTGGCCGGCGGGGCGCGCCTCGTGTCGGTGGTGCCCCACCGCCGCTCCCTCGAGACCCTCTTCGTCGAGGCGGCCCGTGATGCGGAGGGCGACGCATGACCCAGATCCTGGCCATCGCCCTCAACACCTTCCGCGAGGCCATCCGCAACCGCCTGTTCGCCGCCATGATGCTGCTCACCGTGGGCATGCTCATCGTCGTGGCGGCGTTCAGCTCGGCTTCCCTGCACGAAGAGGTCCGGCTCATGAAGGACATGGGCCTCTTCCTCACGTCGACGCTGTCGGTGGTCATCGCGATCTTCGTGGGCGTCAACCTCGTCTACAAAGAGATCGAGCGAAAGACGATCTACACGGTGGCGCCCAAGCCCATCCTGCGGTCGCAGTTCCTGCTCGGGAAGTTCCTCGGCCTGGCGTTCACCCTGGCCATCCAGGTGGTCTTCCTGGGTGCCGCCCTGGCGGCCGTCTATGGCGCCGTCACCAGCCAGGCCGCCGACACCATCTACTTCATCCTCATCTTGCTGGGCTGGGTCGTGATCGACTTCGTCCTCGTCGCCCTCGGGGCGCGGCCCTTCGAGCCCGGGGAGCACGGCGACTCGTCGCGACCCTACGACGTGGCGCGGCGGGCCCTCGCCGTCAGCGCAGGGGCTGGGCTCGTGGCCTACACCGGCCTGGTGCTGCCCACCGAGATGCTCCAGGCGCTCTTCCTGGTCTACGTCGAGGTGATGATCATCACGGCGGTCGCGCTCGTCTTCTCCAGCTTCTCCAGCCCGTTCCTCTCGGGCTGCCTGACCTTCGGCGTCTTCGTCCTCGGCCGCTTCGCCGATCGCCTGGCGGATCTGAACCTCGCCGAGCCCGGCGAGCAGCTCGACCCCCTGCTGGAGCGGGTGCAGACGCTGGTGCACGGCGTCGCCGAGGTGGTCCCCGACCTGACGCTCTACAACCTCACGCCCTACGTCGTGTACGGGCACCCCATCAGCGGCACCTACATCGTCGAGGCGACGCTCTACGGGGCCACCTACGCGGGCCTCGCGCTGGTCCTGGCGGCGCTGATGTTCAGCCGCCGCGACTTCGTGTAGCGGTGCGCTGGCTCCTCGCTGCGCTGGCCGCCGTCCTGGCGGTGGTCTGGATCCGCTGCGTCGTCGAGGGGCGCGCGGAGCTGGAGCGGGCCGAGGCGGCGCCCGACTTCGCCAGCAAGATCGAGCACTTCCAGTACGCCCTGCGCTGGTATGCCCCGGCGGGCGGGGTGTCGGCCCAGGCCGCCGACGCCCTGGAGGGCCTGGCGCGGCTGGCCGAGGCCCAGGGCCGCCGCGACGACGCCCTCGCCGCCTGGCGCCGCCTGCGGGGGGGCATCCTGGCCATCCGCCACCTGGGCGAGCCCCTGGGCGAGCGCTTGCCGATGGTCAACGCCCGCATCGCCGATCTGATGGCCGATGCCCAGCTTGCCGAGGGCGGGCCCACCCTCCGGGGCCGGGATCGCGCGGCCCTCGTCGCCGATCACGCCGCCTTGCTGGCCCTCGACCCCACGCCGGCGGCCGGCTGGCGCATGGCCATCCTGCTCGGCTTCCTGGGGTGGGTCGCGTCGGCCTTCGCCGTCACCCGCCGGGGCTTCGACGCCGAGCTGAAGGTGCGCCCCGGCCCGCTGCTGCGGTGGGGGGCCTCGACGGTGGTCTGCTTCGGGATCTGGTTGCTGGCGCTCTGGCGAGCCTGACGATCAGCCGGCGGCCAGCTCGGCCTCGATGAGGGCGCGCAGGCTGCCCGCCTCCACCTCGTCCTTGTGCGCCTTCATGATGGCGCCCATCACCGCGCCCAGCTTCGCCTTGCCGGGCCCGCCGAGGCCGGTGATGGCCTCCGCCACCCACGCCCGCACCGTCGCCTCGTCGGCCTTGGCCGGCAGGAAGGGGCGGATGAAGGCCATCTCGAAGCGCATCTGGGCGGCGGGCTCGGAGTCGCCGGCCCCGGCCTGCTCGAACTGCTCGAGCCCCTTCTCCTGCTGCTTGAGGTAGGCGCTCATCACCTGGATCCACAGGGCATCATCCACCGTGCCCGAGAAGCCCTTGGCGGTGATGGTCTCGCCCATGCGCGCCTTGAGCATGCGCACGGCGATGAGGCGCTGGCTGTCCCGGGCGCGCATGGCGTCCTTGAGCTGGGCGTCGAGGCGGGCCTGGATGGTCTCGCTCACGGGGGATCTCCTTGGTGCCGGGCCGATGGCGCCGGGCTTCAGTCGCTGGTGAAGTCGAGGATGATACTCTCGCCGAGGTTCTCGGTCAGGAAGACCTTCAAGCGGGCCTTCATGCGTGCCTCCACCTGGCGGATGCGCTCGCGGGACACGCCGAACCGATCCCCCAGCTCGGCGAGGGCGACGGGCTCCTCCGCCACCATCCGCTCGAACCAGATGGCGCGCTCGCGCTCGTCGGTGAGGGTCTCGGCGAAGGCCTTCATCTGGGCATCCACGGTGGCCATCAGCTCGTCGCGGACGACCTCGGCCTCGACGTCCACGCCCTTGTCGGAGAGCACATCCCCCAGCGTGCGGCCATCGTCGCCGTCGAAGCCCCGCGGCGTCTCCAGCGACAGGGAGTTCTGCCGCATCTGGGTGGCGAGGATGACGTCCTCCTCGCTCACGTCGAGGTTCAAGGCGAGCTGACGTGGCGTCGCCTCGCCGGTGAGCTGGGTCAGGCGGTGACGCTCTTTCTCCAGTCGAAAGAACAGCTTGCGGCCCGCCCGGGTGTTCGCGAACGAGACCAGCCGGAAGTTCTTGAGGATGAACTGCAGGATGAGGGCCTTGATCCAGTAGCGCGCGAAGCTCGAGAAGCGGACGCCGCGGTAGGGGTCGTAGCGCTTCACCGCCTCGGCCAGGCCGATGTTCCCCTCCTGCACCAGGTCCATGATGTTCACCCAGGCGCGGCGGTACTCCATGGCGATCTTCACGACCAGGCGCAGGTTCCCCGTCACCAGGCGCTTGCCGGCCTCGACGTCCTTGAGCTCGTAGAAGGCGCGCGCGTAGCGGTCCTCGTCCTCCCGCGAGAGCAGGGAGTAGCCGCGGATCTCGGCCAGGTACCGCGTGAAGGAGTCGGCGCGCAGCAGCTCGTCGCCCGAGACCGTGGGCGACGGCGGACGCATGGGCTCGATGGGCACCACCGCGTCGGCGTCGAGGATCTCGATGCTGTCTTCAGGATCGCCCACGGTCCTCCCCGGTGAACGCCGGCCCCCATGGTAGTCTCCACGCCGGGACCGTCAACCGTCTGTGCGGTTCACGGGCCGCTGCGGCGCTGGCCGGAGGGGGAACGGATGCCCCACCCGCCCACGGGTCGCACGGGGATGGCGCTTTGCGGAGGGGCGATGCTGTTCGGTGGCTGGCTGATCCTGGGGGCGTGGCTCCCCTTCCTCGCCCCCTTCGGGCCCGACCAGGGCGCAGAGGAAGACCGCCGCCTGGCCGCCGGCGAGGTCGTCCGACTCCTCGTCAGCTACGACCACGCCCCCGGCCCCACCGAGGTCGCCCGCGTCGAGCAGCTCGGCGGCCGCGTCACGCACCTGTGGACGGGGGTGGTCCACGCCCTCGCCGCCGACCTGACCCGGAGCCAGGCCCAGGCCCTCGCCGCCGCCGATCCGGGGATCGTCTTCATCGAGCCGAGCCGCCCCACCGTCGCCACCGTCGCCTTCGCGGCCCGGCAGGCCGGCCAGCGGGGGGCCGTAGATCCCGAGCCTGTTCGAGCATTTACGGGCGTGGGCCAGGTGGTCGCGGTGATCGACGCCGGCTTCGACGACTCCCACGCCGACCTGGCCGGCCGCCTGCGCGCCTGGGCCGACTTCGTGGGGGCGAGTGTCGATCGCGGAGGTGATCTGTACCCCCGGGCCACCGACGCCCAGGGGCATGGCACCGCCGTCGGCGGGATGGTGGCCGGGCGGGGCCTCGGCGCCCCCGCGGGTCGCCTGCCGGTGAGCTTCCACGGCCGCTTCGACCCGCGAGACGGCTGGTGCCGCGACCTGCCGCTGCCCCTCTCACCGCGCGTGGGCGGCCGCCTCGTCGTCCAGGTTCGCCCGCAGGTCGCCAACGCGCGCTACACCCTCAGCTACCGCCGCTACACCGACGGCGGCCGCTCCCCGGGCGCCCCCAACGTCGAGATCGCGAGCTTCCCTGGCCAGGGTGCCGGTCGCTTCGAGCTGGACCTGGCCGATCGCAGCGGCTACGGCGACTACCTCTGCGCGTTTCCCCTCGACGCGGCCACCCGCGACACGCCCCTGGCGATCCAGGCCGACGTGCCCTGGCTGGAGCCCGACGGGCGCGCCCGCACCGCCGGCATGGCCCCCGACGCCGAGCTGGTGGCCCTCAAGGTGGGGGACGATCGGGGGCGGGCAACTCCTGCACCCACATCGACGCCTACGAGTGGCTCTTCCAGAACGCCCGCGCCCAGGGCATCGGCGTGGTGAACATCTCGCGCACGGTGAACGGCGGGCAGACCGTCCTCACTGAGGACGCCGCCGTGAACAACCTGGTGAGAACACACGGGATTTTCTTCGTGACCACCCCGGGCAACGGCTGGACGAACCAGCCCGCGCTCGGCCGGGTGGGCAGCCCGGGCTCGGCGCGGGAGGCCATCACCGTCGGCGCCATCACCCCCTACGACGAGCGCGCCGCCTACAGCCAGCCCGGCCACCCCGGCCAGTCGGTGCCCAAGCCGGATCTGGTGGCGCCGGGGGGCACCTTCCGCACGCCGCTGCTGCTGCCCGACGCCAACACCTCCGCCTGCGACGCGCCCCCCTGTGCGGCTGGCGCCGATCCCTTCCCCGACGACTACCGGGGCTTCGACGGCACCAGCTTCGCCGCCCCGCTCGTGGCCGGGGTGCTGGCCCAGCTCCTCGAGGCCGACGGCGGCTGGCAGCACGACCACGCCCAGGTGCGGCGCCTGCGAGCCCTGCTGACGATGACCGCCACCCCCGTCGGCGCCGCCGCGCCGGGGACGCCCGCCGACCCCCTCGGGCGACCCGCCACGTTCTTCGAGGGCGCCGGCCGGCTGAACGCGGGCGCGGCCCTGGACGCCGCCAGCCGGCTGTGGGCGCCCGGCGAGATCGTGCGCGCCGCCTTCGGGCCGGGGCGCGCCCGGGTCATCGCCCGCCGCGTGCCGCTGCGCGCCGGGGAGCCGCTGGTCGTGCGCGCCCGGGGCGACGCCGGCTTCACCGTGCAGCTCTTCGACACCCGCGTCGCCGACACCCCGAGCGAGCCGAACCTGCGGGTGATGGCCTGCGGGGGCGCGGATCCCGCCGATCCGGGCCCCCAGACCGCCGCGGCCCTGCCCACGGAGCTGGCCCGGGCCGCGGGCGCCGCCCCGAGCCGGGGTGCGCCTGCGACTGCGCGGTGGAGGACGAGGCCGTCCGCTGTCTGGGGCCCCGGGCCGACGCCGCCGCCGCCTGCCCCGAGGCCTGCGCCGCCATCGGCCGCCCGTGGACGGGCCGCCACGCCTGCGGCGGCGCCGAGGGCTGCGGCGTCGGCTGCGGCTGCACCTGCGGATCCGCGCCGGCCCTGCCCGTCTGCGTCCCGCCCGCCGCCGACGAGGCGACCTGCGCGGCGGCCTGCGCGGCGCGGGGAGCGCGGTGGACCGGGGACGTCCGCTGCGACGCGCCCTGCGGGCAAGAGGCTGCCCTCTTCCACCAGCCCGCCGAGGCCACGACGGCGGTGGTGGTGATCAAGGGCCTCCGGGGCAGCGTCGAGGCCACGATGGAACGCGGATTTCCTCTATGTGATCCAGCAGTTGCGGAGGATGTCGTGGGGGCGCCCTGCACGGCCGGGGTGGGGCCGTGTGCCGCCGAAGGCCGCGTCGCCTGCGCGGGAGACGCGCGGGCCCGCTGCGACGCGCCGCCCCCGCCCGGCTGCGAGGTGCGCGACGCCGGGACCCCACCGGATGCCGGCGCCCCGCTCGACGCGACCCTGCCCGACGCGAACCCGCCTGACGCGACACCCGACGCCGGCCCTGCCCGACGCGGCCCTGCCCGACGCGGCCCTGCCCGACGCGGCCCTGCCCGACGCGGCCCTGCCCGACGCGGCCCTGCCCGACGCCGCCGGCCGCCCGGATGCAGCCCCTGACGCCGCCGCCCCCGACACCGCCCCCGACACCGCCGCTCCCGTGGACGCGGCGAGCGCGGACGCGCTCGGCCTCGACGACGCCGATCCCGCGCCTGCCGACGGCTGCCAGGCGGTCCCGGGCGCGCCCGCCTCCCCGCTGCTCCTCCTGATCGTGCTGCTGGCCCCGGCGCGCCGGCGGCGCCTCAGCGGCCGCTGAGGGCGGCCCAGATCAGCGCCAGCGCCGGCTCGACCACGGGCCCCGCCAGCGCCGCAGAGCGGTGCTGATCCAGGTTCCCCGCCCAGACCACGCCGACGTAGCGATCGTCCACCCCGGCCGCCCAGGCGTCCCGGCCCCCCACGCTGGTCGCGAAGCGCGCGTAGGTGCGAGTCGGCGCGGCCTCCGGGGGCACCCGCAAGGGCGGGAGGGCCTCCACCGGCAGCAGCGCCTCGCCGGGCGAGACCGCGGCCGACCGGGCCAACGCCGCCGCCACGCCCAGGGCCGAGACCGCGAGGCCCGGCCCGAGGGGGCGCCGTACGGCGAACGTCGGCAGGGCCGAGCCGGGCGTGGGCGGGTCGAGCGCCGGGGTGCCCACCAGCGCCCGCACCTGGCCCGTGCGCCGATCCACCACCACCGCGGCCGCGTTGTGGACGCCGGCCCCGAGCAGCGGATCCACCCCCTGGGCGAGCGCGGCGGCCACCTCGGCCTGCAGCCGGGGATCGAGCGAGGTCGCGAGGCGGGCCTGGCCGGGCCGCCGCGCCCGCAGCCACGGGGCGACGTGGGGGAGCTCCTGGGGTGGCGGCGCCAGCCGCTCGGGGACGGGCACCGGCGGCCCGGGGGCCAGCACCTCGCGGGCGGCCAGCCACGCCTGGATGCCATCCCGAGCCGCCTCCAGCCGCGCGCGGTGGGCCGGCGACGGCGCCCGGCTGCCCGGCCCCTGGGGCACGGCCAGCAGCGTGGCGATCTCCCCCGGGGACAGCCGCTCGGCGCCGTGCCCGTAGTAGGCCCACGCGGCCGCCTCGATGCCCTCCACGTTCCCGCCGAAGGGCAGGAAGCGCAGGTACTGCCGCAGGACGCCGGGCTTCGAGAGGCGCAGCTCGAGCTGGAACGCCCGGAACGCCTCCACCACCTTCGAGCCCAGCGTCCGCGGCCGCGGCTCCAGCAGCCGCACGAGCTGCATCGTCAGCGTCGACGCCCCCGTCACCACCCGACCCCGGCGCAGGTTGATGAGGGCTGAGCGCGCGATGGCGATCGGGTCCACCCCCGGGTGCAGCGAGAATCGCCGATCTTCCAATCGAATCAGAGACTTGAGGTAGCGAGGATCGACCCGCTCCGGCCCGATCGCCACCCGCCAGCGGCCATCAGGGGCCAGCAGCACATGGGCCAGACCCCCATCCGCCCAGCGCACCTCGACGGCGTCCGCCTCGGCGAGCCGGGCAGGCAGGGGCGCCAGGCAGGCCGCCACCACCACCGCCCAGACCAGCGTGAGCCCGGCCAGCGTGCCGACGTACAGGATCACCGCCAGGCGGCGGCGCAGGGTCGCGCGCATCGCACCTCGGAGTCGACGGAGGGCCACCGCGGCCCGCGACCCCCGGGGAGCCACGCCCTGCGCCAGCACCCGCCCATGGTACCTCAGGACGCCCCCGCCCGGATGGGCCCGGCGGGTGCCGGCGGGCAAGCGGCTTCTGTCCTCGGTGCGGTCCTGCTATCGTCGCGGGTCGAAGTGCGCCCGCCCGGGGAGAGCCGATGACCGTGGATCTACAGTTTGAGGGGCCCATCGCCCACCTCACCTTGAACCGGCCCGAGAAGCTCAACGCCATGGGGCCGGCCTTCTGGGACGAGTTCGGCGGCGTCGTCGCGCAGATCGACGCCGACCCCGCCGTGCGGGTGGCCATCCTCTCGGGCAACGGCCGGTCGTTCACCGCCGGGCTGGACCTGATGGAGATGATGCCGCAGCTGCCGACCCCCGGCGGGCCGCCCGACGGGGCGAAGCAGCTCGCCCTGCACCGCCTGATCGAGCGGCTGCAAGGGGTGATCTCGTCGGTGGAGCGCTGCCGGGTGCCCGTCATCGCCGCCGTCCACGGGTGGTGCGTCGGGGGCGGCGTCGACCTGATCACGGCCTGCGACATCCGCCTGGCAGCCGCCGACGCGCGCTTCAGCGTGCGCGAGACGCGCCTGGCCATGGTGGCCGACATCGGCACGCTCCAGCGGCTGCCTGCCATCGTCGGGCCGGGCATCGCGCGGGAGCTGGTGTACACGGGCCGCGACTTCGACGCCGCCTACGCCGAGCGCATCGGGCTGGTGAACCGGGTGCTCCCCGACCGCGACGCGCTGCTGGAGGCCGCCCGCCAGCTCGCCGGCGAGATCGCCGCCAACCCGCCCCTGACGGTGCAGGGCTGCAAGCGGGTGCTCAACGAGGCCACGCGGGCCGAGATCGAGCGAGGCCTGGCCTATGTGGCCGCGTTCAACACCGGCCACCTGATGACGCAGGACCTCGGGGTCGCGGTGACGGCGCAGCTGACGCGCCAGACCCCCGAGTACGCCGGGCGGTGACCACGCCTCCCCAGGGATCCGAGGCGGAGCGCGCGGCGCTGCGCCGGGCCGAGTTCGGCGCGGTGGGCCTCCAGCTCATGGACCTGCAGGGGCGCATCGCGGGGCTGCACGCCCAGCTCGCCCAGGGGCCCGACCGCGCGCTGGAGGCCGAGCTGGCCCGGCTGCTGGCCGAGCGCACCGAGCGCCTGGAGGCCTGGGGCCTGATGGCCCTGCGGTGGCAGCTCGCGGGCGGCGTGGTGCGGCTGGAGTCCCCCCTGAGCGCCACGCCGCTGGTGGAGTCGGTGGCCGCGCCGGGGCCCGCGGCGCCCCGCCCCGTCCCCGACGACTCCATCGAGATCCCCGACGAGTCCATCGATCTCTCGGTCCTCGATGACTTCGTCATCGCACCGAACTGGACGCACCAGACCCACGATCCGGAGCCCGGCTTCGACGTGGACGCGGCCCAGGAGATGGCCGCCCGGCTGGGAGCGCCGGCGGTGCGCGAGACGGACGAGGAGCGCCTGGCCGAGGCCGCCGCCCTCGATCGCGAGCTGCAGCGGCTGGCGCTCTGGGCCGACTACCCGCGCGGGGTGCAGCGCGCCCTGGTGGGCCTGTTCGCGTGCCGGCTGCGCCACCTGCAGGAGGACTCGCCCTCCCACATCAAGGCCATCCTCGAACGGCAAATTCGCAAAGATTTCGCGCGGTTGACGCAGTTTTCCAGCGATCACCAGCCGGGCTGGGTCACCGGGCTGAGCCGCCAGCACAAGCCCGAGACGGGGACCTGGAGCGGCGACGCGATCTTCTGGTGGAAGACGCTGCGCCGAGAGCTGGGGGGCTTCACCCCCGACGCCGAGGGCGCGCCGACCAACCCGGAGGTGGCCCTCAACAGCCTCCAGCTCGTGATGAACGAGCGGCACCCGGACCCGCAGAACGTGCGGCGCGCCGCCACCCGCGCCCTCAACGCCGGCGTCACGCCGGAGGATCCGCGGCTCGTGCGCCTGCTCATCGGCCACCTGGACGCCCTCTCCGGCGACAAGGGCCTCAAGCGCCTGCGCCGCGCCGTCCGCCGGGCCGAGACCGGCGACGACGAGGAGGAGCCGGAGGTCCTGACCAGCCAGGACGTCATCCCCCCCGACTGGCCGTACCTGGAGCGCACCCGCGGCCACGCGGCGGTGATGGTGGGGGGCGAGATCCGCGAGCAGCGGCGCGCGCTCATCCAGGACGCCCTGGGCTTCACGTCGCTGGAGTGGCTCAGCGGCTATGACATCCGGCAGGTGCAGAACCTGTCGGAGCGCATCGAGGGCGGGCGCGTCGGCTTCGTGATCCTGCTGGCCCGCTTCATCAGCCACAAGGTCACCGACATCCTGCTGCCGGCCTGCAAGAGCGCCGAGGTGGACTGGGTGGTGGTGAAGCTGGGCTACGGCCTCTCCCAGATCCGGGTGGCCATCGAGCGCTACCTGGACGACCCCGAGGGGGCCGCCGCCGCCGACAGCGAAGAGGACGACGACGACGACTGACCGCGGCGCCGGGCCTCCGGCGGTGCCGGGGCTCAGGGCGGGGACTGGTTGTCCTGGGGCTGGTACGGGCGGCAGGGCTGGCCGCGCAGCGACGGGCAGGCCGGGGGCTCGGGCGGCACCTCGATGCCGCTCACGACCGGCAGGTACAGCCGCGAGGCGTGCGCGCCCCCCCGGTAGATCTGGTGCATCGGCCGGGCCCCGTCGTAGGTCGGGTTCTCGAACTCCCAGGTGCCATGGTTGCGGCCCGGCGTCGTGACGGTGAGGCGCAGCCGCGAGCCAGCCCGGAACGCCTGGCCGAACGGCGGGATGGCGATCTTGACCGGCACCACCTGCCCGGGGACGAGGGGCTCGAAGTCCTCCTGGCGGAAGGTGTGCTCGACGCGGAACTCGTCGGAGGCGGCCTCGTCCACGATGCGGTGCCCCGCCCGCAGCCAGCCCGACGTGATGTACGTCTCATCGCCCGCGGCGCTGACGATGCTCAGGGTGACCTGGATGTGGGCGTCGTCGGCCTCGCTGGCGAAGTACAGCTCGGCGTAGCCGGCCCCCACCATCACCACGTCCTCGGCGAAGGGCTCGGTGGCGTAGGCCACCTGATCACCCGCGGCGAAGTCGGTCCAGTCGATGTCCCAGAGCGGAGCGAGAAGCTCGTAACCCCGCGGACCGAAAAAGGTCTTCGTCCCCGCGTCGGGATCGTGGCGGTACTGGTCGATGCCCGCCTCGGCCGGCACGACGTCGGGGACGAGGGTGCCGCGGGGACCCAGGTAGTAGCTGTGGCCCACCGCCTCGGCCGGGGGGAAGGTGTCGAACGACGCTTCGAACCGGTGCGCGGGCGCCCCCGGCTCCGTGTCGGGTCGAGCGCCGCTCTCGAAGAGCACCCGCACCTCGGGCTCGGCCTCGTAGGCCGCGAGGGCGCCGGCGTAGTCCTCGTCGGCGAAGTCGGCGAAGCGGTCGGGCTCGAACTCGAGGCCCTCGACGCCGAAGGTGGACGAGAACTCCTGGCCCCCCAGCAGCCGCACGGCCGGGTGCAGGCGCGGCACCCGCCGGGCCACATAGAACTCCAGGAACTCGAACCAGCGGGTCAGCACCATCGGGCTGTAGCCGTCCGGGTGCCGGCCGTTGAACACGATGAACTTGCGCGCGGCCGCATTCTCGAAGTGATCCAGCATGTTGCCGAACTGGGCCCCGGTCTGCTCGTCCTGGAAGGCCCCCGTCAGGTAGACGGGCATGCGGATCTCGTGGACGAGCCGCGGCAGGCTGCGATCCCGGGCGTCGGGGTTGTAGAACTCGAGGGCGTGCAGGAACGCCTCGAAGTCGATGTTCTGGCTGCGCAGGCGCTGGTGGGCCGCGCAGGTGGTGTCGCCCCGGGCGATGCGGTCATGGGTCCAGCTCTGGCCGCCGGCCGCCGCCTCGCTGTCGCGCTGCTCCAGCCAGCTCCGGGTGAAGCCCTGGTTGTAGATGCCGCCGGGCCACTGCTCCTGCCAGGGATCAGCGATGACGGACAGGGGCGTGACGGCCGCCAGGCTGGGCGGGTTCGTCCGCGCCACGAAGAGCTGGGCGATGCCCGAGTACGACAGCCCCACCATGCCGACGCGGTGACCCAGCACGAAGTCCTGCCGCGCCACCGTCTCGACCACGTCGTAGCCATCGGCGTGCTGGGCGGGGTTGAAGACGTCGAAGACGCCCCCCGAGCACCCGGTGCCGCGCATGTTCACGGCCACCGTCGCGAAGCCCAGGCTCGACGCGATGTTGGTGCCCGGCTCCTTCTGGTCGGGGCGGGACGGCGCGTAGCCCGAGTACTCGATGACGGTGGGGTAGGGCCCGGGGCCGTAGAGGGCGGGATCGGGCAGGCGCACCATCACCCCCAGCTTCACCCCGTCCCGCATGGTGATGTAGTTGAAGCCCTCGTTGACGTCCTGATCGCCCACGTTGCTGATGAGCGGATCGACGATGCCGTGCAGCGTCTGGCTCTCGTACAGGCTCACATCGGGCACGTCGGCCACCGCGAGCACCCGGAAGGGGGCCGACTCCACCACCGGCCGCGTCGTCTCGTCCCGGATCACATAGCCATCGCCGGCCTTCAGGGTCGTGCCACCGAGCACGGGGATGTCGGCCCCCAGGCCAGACTCCAGCACCGTGTACTCAGCCGGAATATAAGCGAAATGTGCCTGTCCAGCGGCGTCGGCCCGCATGCTCACCATGCGCTCGCCATCGGGCCCGTAGAGCGAGATCAGCGCCCCGCCCTCGACGCCGGTGACCGTCACCGTCTCCACCCCGGGCCGGACCTGCATGCCCTCGGGCTCGCCGGCATCGGGCAGCGCCGCGTCGGCGGCCGCGTCCACCAGCGCCGCGTCGGCGACGCCCGCGTCGGGATCCGCGGCGTCGGGGCCCCCCCCGTCCAGGGCCGGCCCCTGCTGCTGCCCACCCGATGACGACTCGGAGTCACAGCCCGTGACCCCCACGGCACCCAGCAGCAGTGCCCCGACCCACCACGAAAACCGCCTCATGCGTCCACCCCGCGCTCCCCGGAAGCGGGCATCATGGCCCGGCCCCCGCGCCCCCATCAAGGACGCGCCCGCCAAGCCGCTTGACCCGCTGGTTCGCCGCTGCTAACCGGCAGCCGTCAAGGGGGATGCACATGGCCGTAGACGCGGAGCTCCGGGCGACCCAGGTGGACCTGGGCGGCCTGATGAAGGTGCTGGGACACAACCTGTACTCGTCACCCCAGGTGGCGGTGCGGGAGCTGGTGCAGAACGCCCACGACTCCTGCACGCGGCGCCGCCTGGCCGGCGACGCCGACTTCGAGCCCCTGATCACGGTCACGCCCGATCCCCAGGCCCACACCCTGGTCATCACCGACACCGGGGCCGGCCTCACCCACGACGAGCTCGTCCGCGACCTCGCCACGGTGGGCGCCGGCGCGACGGGGCGGCTGCGCGAAGCCACGCAAACCCGCGAACTGATTGGTGCTTTCGGCCTGGGCTTCCTGTCGGCCTACTTCGTGAGCGACCGCGTCGAGGTGCGCACGACCTCCCACCGCGAGCCGGACGCCGGCTGGCTCTTCTCGAGCCGCGGCGGCGAGCGCTACCGGCTACAGCCGCTGCCGGCGCGGCCCGTGGGCTCCGAGGTCACCGTCCACCTGGCCGCGGAGTTCCACCACCTGGCCGACGCCGACGTCCTCATCGCGTTCCTCACCCAGCACTGCGGCCTGCTGCCCCTGCCCATCATCGCCGCCGGCCAGCGCATCAACCTGCCGCCCCCCTGGCGCCAGCCCGAGCTGCACCCCGTCCGCTGGAAGCGCGAGGCGCTCGCCTTCGCCGAGCGCTTCGATCGGCGGTTCACGCCTCTGTGCGTCGTGCCGGTGCAGGGCGCGGTGGTGCGGGGGCTCGCCTGGGTGCAGGACGGTGGCACCTATGGCACCACCGACAACCGCCACGTCTCGGCCTTCGTGCGGGGCATGCTGGTGGACGGCGACGCCCGCGAGCTGCTGCCCGTCTGGGCCGGCTTCTGCGGGGCCGTCCTGGAGTCCGACGAGCTGACGCCGACGGCGAGCCGGGAGGCGCTGCAGACCGACGCCCTCTACCGCCAGGCCCAGGCCGAGGTCCGCGAGGCCCTCATCGCCGGCCTCCAGCAGGTCGCCCACGAGGACGAGGCCGCCTGGCGGCGCGTCCTGCTGCGCCACAACGAGGCGCTCCTCGGGGCCTCGCTCTGCGACGACCGCCTCTTCACCCTGCTCTCGCCGCGCCTCAAGGTGCCCACCAGCCAGGGCGATCTGTCGCTGGAGGCCCTGCGGCGCCGCACCCGCGGGCGCATCCCGGTCAAGACGGGCGACGCCGGCGACCACGAGGCCATGCTCTTCAAGGCCCAGCACATCCCGGTCGTGGATGGCACGCGCTACGCCGTGTTGCCCTTCTGCGAGCGCGAGGCCCAGCGCGTGGGGGCCGAGCTCATCCGCACCGGCACCCGCAAGGGCGAGGCGGCCCTCTTCGGCCCCGCCCGGGTCACGCCCGAGATCCAGGCCACCCTGGAGAGCCTGCTGGCGGGCCCCGGCCAGCACCTGGTGCCGGCCCGGTTCACCCCCGTCACCCTGCCGCTGGTGCTGGTGCCGGATCACGAGGCTGCCTTGAAGGCGCGGCTGGAGGCCGACGAAGCCGATCGCCGCATCTCCAGCGCGCTGCTCGGCCTCGCGCGGCGCCACACGGCGGCCATCGACGGCAGCGTCGAGGCCCGCCTCTACGTGAACCTCGACGCCCCGCTCGTCCAGGCGCTCCTGGCCAGCGACGGCCCACGCCGCGTCGAAGTGGCCCGCATCCTCAAGGCCCTCGCCGCGCTCTTCGCCAGCGGTGGTACGATGGATGTGGACGCCGCGGGCGCATTCGCCCACCTCTCGGGGGGGCTGGAGGCTCTGCTGTGACGCTGACCGACGTGCTCCTCCATCCCCTCCCCGGCGGCTTCGTGGCCTGGCAGGCCGCCGCCGCAGCGGTGGTCTTGCTGGGCCTCCTCGGCCTCGCCCGACGGCTGCTGCGGCGTCCCGACCGCCAGCACCCCTTCATGGGCGCCCGCACCTGCGGAGGCTGTGGCTGGCGGGGAAACGTCAGTCGTTTCAACGATGTCTGCCCGCGCTGCGGGCGGAACTTCACGTAGGAGGTGCGCCATGCAGCTCTGGAAGATCCTCGCCCTGACCGCCGCGCTGCCTGCCGGGTGCGGGGGGGGCTGTGAGAACGTGGAGGGGCCCTGCGCTCAGGACCGGCAGGGCTGCGCCTCGTCGGGCGGCCTGACCGAGACCGCCGAGTGCGCCGACGAGCCCCACCTGAGCGTCGAGCTGGGCACCGGCCGCTCGGCATTCGTCGCCCTGGCCGAGGGCGAGACGCCCCCCCTCAACTACGGCCCCCAGGGCGGCGTGCACCTCTTCGGCAGCGTGCGCGTCTTCGGCGCCCAGCTCGACCGCTACAGCAGCCTGGAGCTGCGCTTCACCCTCGAGGTGGGCCCCGCCACCTGCCCCGGCGACATGCCATGCCGCGAGATCCGCGAGGAGCGCACCGTCCTGCTGGAGGGGCCCCTGAACGTCACGGCCGACGGGGTCGTGGAGGAGCCGGGCTTCGTGGTCTTCGCCGACGCCATCGAGGGGGTCGACGGGCCCGTCTACTTCCGCGTGCAGGTGACGGACCCCTGCGGGCGCGTCGCCGAGGACGTGCGCCGCATCAGCGGCGAGGAGCCCGAGCCGCTGCCCGAGCCGGAGCCGGAGCCGGCGATGATGGCCGCCCCGGCCATGGACTGGGTCTTCGTGGTGGATGCCTCCTCCGGGGTGAGCGAGGTCGGCGCTCCCGGGGCCGACATCTGTGGCCTGGTCGCCACCTGCGAGGGCACCAGCGTCCCCACCGTCGCCGCGCTCCTGACCCCGGGTGACGGCGACCTGTGCTACGACGTGGGCGACGGCTGCCCGACCGTCCGCGCCGACCCCAACGCAGCGCGCGATGACGGCGCCGACTGCGCGGTGGCGTCCAGCCCATCGGACTATGTGTCGCTGGGATTCGGCGGCTTCCTGGTCGTGCACTTCGACCGGGATCTGCGCGGGTGCGTGGTCCAGGTGACCGAGGCGACCGAGCCCGATGGCGACGCCCTCGACGCCTACGACGTCTTCGTCTGCGACGATGGCGACCTGGCCTCAGCCACCTGCGTGGCAAACGGCGCCCCCCTCATCACCGCGCCCATGGGGGGCAACGTCCGGGTCACGGTGCCCTGACCCGCCCGCCCTGCCGGCGAGAAAGCCCTTTGTTTTCTAGAACTTGTGCCGTCCGGGCCCGAAGCGGGCCCGCAGGTTGGGGTGCAGCAGCGCTGCCCCCAGGCCCGCCGCAGCGATGCCCCACACCACGAAGAGCGGGCCGGAGAGCCACTCGGGCAGGGGACCGACGCCGAGGGCGATGAGGCCGATGGCGTTGAGACCATAGCCGGCCAGCGCGAGCATCCAGCCCCAGCGACGGTCGGCGAAGAGCCCACCGCCACCCGCGACCCAGAGCACCCCGAGGAACGCCACCAGCCCCCCCAGGCCGGTCAGGCCCAGGATGGCGAGCGACAGGCCGCTCGCGGCGGCGAAGAGCCCCGCGATGGGCACGATGGGCGGGGCGGCTGCCGGGGGCGGAGCGGCCGCCGGCAGATCCACGCTCTCGTCGGGGGCGAAGTCCTCCCCGCGGCGGGTGGCGCTGCCGAAGTCGGGGACGTCGCGCCGGTCGGGCTGCGGTGTGGGACGGTTCGCCGGTCGCGGGGGGGTGCTGGCGCCCATGAGGGGGTTGAAGGCGTCCCCGGACGGGGCCCCGGCCGTCCGGGCGGGGGCTGCCGCCGGGCGGGTCGGGGCGGCGGGCTGCTGGAGGCGCGCGGCGGCCTCGGCGGCGGCCAGGGCGGCCTCGGCCTCCCGGGCGGCCCGCTCGGCCGCCGCGATCTTGGCGGCGGCCTCGGCCCGCGCGCGCTCGGCGGCCTCCTCGGCGGCCTGGCGCGCTTCGCGTTGCTGGCGCGCGGCGAGGGACTCCGCCTGCTCGACGGCGGCCCGGCGCTCGGCCCAGGCCCGCTCCTCCGCCGCTGCGGCCTCCTCCTCGGCCCGGCGCCGCTGGGCCTCCCAGCGCGCGGCCTCGTCGGCCTTCCTCCGCTCGGCCTCCCGACGCTCCGCCTCCCGACGCTCCGCCTCGCGACGCTCCGCCGCCTGCCGCTCGGCCTCCCGACGCTCGGCCTCCCGCCGTTCCGCCGCCTCGCGCCGCTCCGCCTCCCGCCGCTCCGCCGCCAGCCGCTCGGCGTCTCGCCGCTCGGCCTCCAGCCGCTCGGCTTCGCGGGCGACCTCGGCCTCCTCCAGCGCCGCCTGGCGTCGGGCCTCCTCGATGGTGGCCTGGGCGGCGAGCTGGGCCAGGGACTGCTCCTTGAACCGGCGCTCGTCGAACGTCGGCGTCGACGACGGATCCACCACCGCCAGCACGCCGGCGATCTGGCGCGAGTAGCCATCGGCGAAGGCGGCCATGATGCGCGTGGCCGCGCCCTCGCCCTCCTCCTCCAGCACCTCGTTGATCTTGACCAGCATGCCCTCGTAGTCGCGGTAGACCTTCGACCACGAGAAGCGGGGGGTGTGGCCGTCGATGTAGAGCAGCGCGGCCAGCGCGAAGTGCTCGTCCGTCTCCAGCAGGCCCCCGTCATCCACCCGGGGCCGCCCACGCCGGCAGAGCTCCAGCAGCTCACCGCGCGCCTCGTTGAGCTGCAGGTGCGCGGCCGCCACGATGGCCTGGAGCAGCGGCATCGGCACATCTTCGCGACCCGCGGCCCGCCGCCGCTGGGTGCCCAGGTACAGGCGGGCGGCCTCGCGCAGCGTCGGGTCTTCTCGGAGTTTCTCCAGCGAGATCAATGCCTTGTCAGGATCGTCCAGCCCACCGACGTGCTTCATCCAGCGGGGGAAGTCGGCCTGGGGATCCGGCGGCTCCTCCGGCCGGGCCGGCCGGGGCGCCGGGATCTCGGGCGCCGCCTCCATCCGGGTCTCGCCGTCGGCGGCGGGATCCTCGGCGGGCAGGCGCACCTCCAGGGTGGGATCCTCGACCATCTCGACGGAGCCATCCCAGGTGGGGGCCTCGTCGGTGGCTCGGCCCATGAGCACGTCGGGATCCGCGTCCATGCCCTCGATGCGGTGGACGGCGGTGGCGTCCCCCTCGGGCTTGCCGGGCTGCTCGACGGAGGCGAAGCCCTCCAGCCGCGCCCAGACCGCCGCGTCATCCACGACGCCGTGGAGGGCGATCACCGAGACGTCCGGCAGGGTGTGCAGGGTGGCGATCTCACGGCTGGCCAGATCGACCATGCGGATCCGGGCGCCGGTCGCGTCGTTGGTGCAGAACAGCAGCCGGCCCTCGGCCTCGTCGAACGCCAGGCCGCGGTGGCTGACCCCGTGCCCGCCCTGGACGATGGCCAGCGTGGCCCCCGTCTCGACGTCCGTCAGCCAGATCTGGCCGTCTGCCGATGCCGCGAGCAGCTCGCCCCCACGGGCGACACACAGCTCCTCCACCTTCAGGTGGGAGGGTCCCAGATCGGTGTGCGGACGCACGCCGAGGCGAGCGGTGCGCACCTGGTGCCGGGTCGCGCCGCGGGTGCGACCCACCCAGAACACCTGCCTGATGGCACCGCAGTAGCACGGCCGGATGTCAGGGATGGCATCGGCGCCCTCGGTCAGCGTGAGGGCGAGCACCGACGGCGCGCGGCCCTCCAGCAGGCTGGCCGAGTCCCCATCTCGATCCAGGTCGAGGGCGCAGATCTCCCAGGCCCCCTCGGCGAGGGTGTTGCGCATGTACAGGAGCTGGTTGCCCCCCTCCACGAAGAGGGGCTGGCGGCACCCCATGCGCGCCGGGTTGCCCGCCCCCGCCAGGATCTCCTCGCGGACCGAGTTGCCCGAAAAGGTCAGCGCATACACATAGATATCGCTGATGGGCACGCCATCGTAGGCCCCCTCCAGCGCCAGCCGGCTACCGGCGCCGTCGAAGACCGCGTGGCCGATGCGCCACTGGGGATCGAGGGACTGGCGCAGCCAGCCGACGCCCGGGCGCTCCAGGTTGACGATGCCGACGCGGCTGCGGGAGCGGCCGCCCGTCGCCCCCCGGGACACCGCGTCCACGGCGATGCGGGTCACCTGGGGGTGGAGGCTGGCGTTGAGCGGAGCGGGCTGCTCGGTGGCGAAGAGCAGGCGGCTCTGGCCATCGGACAGCCGCAAGGCCGTGAGGCGCGCGCCGGTGTCATCCACCGCTTCAATGACGATCCATTCCACCGAGGGGAGCCCTCCCGGCCAGGGTCCCGACGAGTATGGATCGCCGGGCGAGATCACGCCAGCAACCCGCGCGCCCGGCCCGATCAGGCGGTGAGGCGCTCGAACACCTCGCTGCCGTGCTGGAGGATGGCCGGGACGATGCCCCCTGCCGCCTGGAGCCCCCGCGCGATGGCGGGCGGCGCCTCGGCCTGGAAGCAGTCACCCTCCACGGTCACCTGCCCGGAGGCCACATCCACCCGCACCTCGGCCCCGTCCTTCGCCAGCTCGTAGAAGCGCGGATCGGTGAGCACCAGGTGCACGACCGCCTCGTTGACCAGGTTGCGGCGGTGGATGTAGGCGAAGCTGCGCGCGATCACGGCCTGGACGCCGGCGCCCTTCAGGGCCCAGACCGCGTGCTCGCGGCTCGAGCCCGAGCCCCAGCCCTCCCCCGCGACCACGACGCTCTTCCCCTCGGCCACCCGCTTCGCAAATCCTGGTGCCACATAGTGAAAGCAGTGCTCGCCCAGCTCGGCCAGGTCGGTCAGGTGGCAGAACTCGCCCGGGATGATGGCGTCGGTGTCGACGTGATCGCCGAACCGCTGCACCCACCCGGTGATGACCTGGCCGGGGGCCGCCTGGGTCGCCGCGGCGGCCACGGCGCCCCCCCCGGTCCGGGGCGCGGGCGAAGGCTCCACCGTCCGCACCGCCGGCGGATCGGCCAGGGCGGGCCGCCCGAGGACCTGCTGGTAGCGGTCGCGATCCACCCGGTCGAGCCAGGGGCGGGGATCGGCGACGGCCAGGTCCAGAGACGACGCGGCCACCGCCGCCGCCGACGCGAGCCAGGCCAGGGAGCCCGCGCCCATGCGGTTCTGGTAGTTGCGGTTCTGGCTGGTGATCCAGACCTCGCCGGGGCGGGCCTTCTCGCTGGCGATGCCCAGGCACATGGAGCAGCCCGGCGGGCCGATGCGGAAGCCGGCGCGCTCGTAGATGGCCAGCATGCCCGTGTCGCGCAGGCGATCCATGATGCTCAGGTCGCCTGGCACGACGAGGCGGTTGGCGCTCGGGCTGGGCACGAGCCCCGCCGCGAGCTGCTGCTCCAGGACGAGGGCCGCCAGGACCAGCTCCTCCTCGGTGGTGGTGCACGCCCCGATGAACGCCCCATCCAGGGCCATGCCGGCCACCGACGAGATGGCGTGCACGTTGTCGGGGGAGAAGGGCTTCGCGACCTGCGGCTCCATCGTGCTCAGGTCGATGACATGCCGGTTCACATAGCGCGCGTCCGCGTCCGCCCGGAAGTAGCGGGCCTGGTCGTTGTACCCGCCGCGCGCCTCCAGCCACGCCGCCACCTGCCCGTCGGCCTCGAAGATGCCGTTGAGGCCCCCGAACTCGGCCGTCATGTTCGCGATGGTGAAGCGCATGTCGGGCGTAAAGGCCCTCACCGCCTCGCCCATGTACTCCACCGACCGCTCCATGGCGGTGGTGTTGCGACCCAGCTCGCCGAGGGTCTTGAGGATGACGTCCTTCCCCGTGAACCCGAAGGGCAGCGCACCGCGGTACTCCACGGCGATGGCCTCGGGCACCTGGATCCACGACTCGCCCAGCACCATGGCGACGGTGATGTCGGCGCCGCCCAGGCCGATGGCGAAGGCGCCCATCCCGCCATGGCTGGAGGTGTGGCTGTCGGCGCCCAGGACCACCTCACCGGGCTGCACCAGATCGCGGTAGAAGCGGGTGTGGAGGATGGTCTCGTTGGCATCGTAGAAGTGCAGCAGGCCGGCGTCGCGCGCGAATTCCCGAGACAGCTCCGTCAGCTTGCGGGCGCGGGGATCCTCCACGAGGGTGACGGGATCCACCGTGTGATCCACAGCCAGGTAGAAGCGGTCCTTGTCGTGGATGGGGGGACGCCCGAGGGCATCCCACGTCTCCTTCATGCCATTCCAGGCCAGCTCGCTCGCGATGGTCCAGTCGACCCGGATGCGCACCACGTCCCCGGTCTTGAGGCCCTCGGCGGGAGGCTCGAGGGCGTGGGCGTACAGGATCTTCTCGGTGAGGGTCATCGGGCGGCGGACCATGGCGGCTCCTGAAGTCAATCCGAACGAAGGTGCCAGATCGAGGCGATGCCGAAAAGCGCCGCGGCGTCGCCGCGACCTGCGCCACGCCACTACATCTGCTATGGTGCGCCGCCCGCCGCGTCCGGGGCGGGCCTGGAGGTTTCGCTCATGGAAGTCGTGCTGCTGACCGCTGGCCTCGTCGCCCTGCTCATGGCCGGCATGGCCGTCGGGGTCATCTTCTCGAACCGGGAGCTGAAGGGGTCGTGCGGAGGCACCGGCGGCCGCTGCGCCTGCGCCGAGGCGGGCACCCCCGGGGCCTGCAAGACCGGCGATGACGCCACGCCTCCGCCCCCCGCCCGGGAGGCCCGACGGGGCGAAGACGGCGTGCTCATCTACGACTGATCGTCAGATTCTTCTTTTCTTTCAGGAGCTTGCCGCAGCCCTCGGTGCGACGGCCCGCGCCGCCCGGCGATAGCAGGCCCAGCTCCGATAGGTCCAGAAGCCCAGCCCCGCCGTCCAGGACTGCTGCCCCTCGTCGGCGTGGTGCACCCGCAGGACGACGCCGCGGCCCTCCTCCGCCGCCCGCCCCATCAGATCGCAGCACAGGGCGCGGCCCACGCCCCGCCCCCGCAGCGCGGGCAGCACGGCCAGCCCGCCGATGGTCCAGACGTCCCCCGCCGGCCACGCCACCAGCACCCCCGCCGGCCGCCCCTCGACCCGGGCGACGCGCAGGAGCACCTCGGGCCGGCGCAGATCGGCCACGGCGGCCACCGGCGGTGGCCACGCGGCCCCGTGAGCCGTCTGCAGCAGGTCCAGGGCCGCGCCTGCGTCCTCGCCATCGTGCAGCGTGCAGCTCGGGAAGGCGCGGGGTACATCGGCTGGCAGGCCGTCCCAGCGCTGGAAGAAGACGACCCCCTCCAGCGTGAAGCCCCGCCGCTCCACGAACCGGCGGGCCCGGGGGTGACCCGCGTCGAACGAGCACAAGAGCTCCTCATCGGCCCCGCTCAGGTGATCCAGCAGGGCCTGCCCCACCCCCTTGCGGCGACACTCGGGGCGGACGCGGGCCTCGACCTCGCGGGCCTTCCCCACGGGTCGCCACCAGGCCACCCCGACCACCAGGCCGTCGGCCGTGGCCACGAAGGCCTCCTGGGCCATGACCTCCTGGGGATCGACGGGGACGACGAGGGGATCGCGGCGGGCCGTGGCGTTGAGGCAGTCGGCCAGGGCGTCGGGGGACACGGTGGAGGCGGGGGCGATGGTCAGCACGCCCGGGTTTTAGGATCCCGGCCGGGATCGAGGCGAGTGCAATTCGGTTCACCGCCGACGGCGGCGCCTCAGCAGCGGCAGACCGAGGACGAGCCACAGGGCCGGGTGGCCACCAAAGCCGCCGGGGCTCTGGCGGCAGCCCTCATCGCCCCCGCCCCCGCCGGTCCCATCCAGCACCACATCCCCGCCCTGATCGGGGGACACGCCGGCGTCCTCGGGCTGGACGGCGGCGTCCACGGCCGCGTCCGGGGGCAGATCGGGCATCGGATCGAAGGGGCCACCTCGCAGCGCCCCTCCCCGGCCGCCGCGATGCAGTACCAGGGCGACTCCGCGGCCGGCACATCGGGCAGCGAAGGCGTACAGCAGAACCCCGCGCCGCAGGGCGCCTCGGCGGTACAGGTGGCCGCGCAGACCCACACCCCGAGCCCAGCCCGATGCAGTGATCGGCCCCCTGGGCGCAGTCCTCATCGCGCACGCAGCGCTCGCCGGGCGGGATGCCCTCGAGGGCGGCGGATCCTCGCGGGAGCCATCGAGCGTGGTCAGCAGATCGGGACCCGGGTAACCCGGCGCCGTCGCCGCGCGCTCGAAGGCCCGCTCCCAGGACTGCCGCAGGTTGTCCACCTGCTCCACCGCCCGGGCATCCACCGTGTCGTTCTGGCGCGCCACCAGCAGGAACGCCGCGCTCCACGTCCGCCGCGAGATGGCGCTCTCAGGCCGGCGCTCGCCATGCACCGATGATGTCATCGATGGTCAGATCGACCCGCTCCCCCTCGATCTCGACCTGCTCCCCGTGAACGACAGCGGAGTCGGCGGCTCCCAGCGCGGGTTGTACTGACGGCCGCGGAACGCCTCGGCGCAGGTCCAGCTCTCGGCATCGCGGACGTACCAGATGGGCCCCACCGCCTCCTTGGGCACGAACCCCATCAGGTAGCGATCGAGCTGGTTGAACCCCCACATATTGCTGGAGATCGTCGCGAACCGACCGTTGCCCAGATCGCTCCAGTCGTTGCCCTCCATGGCCGAGTTGTCGGCGTCCGCGAAGAACGACCAGTGCTGGCAGTCGCGGCCGAGAAGCTCATCGGACGGCTCGCCCGTGACGGGATCTGGAACCGGATGAAGGTCCCCCAGCGGTGCCCGATCTCCTGGTTGAAGGTGAACTGCCCCAGCGGCCCGTTCTGCAGGTACCCCCGATACGAGTTCATGAAGATGATGCCGTTGAGGTTGGTACCCGGCAGATCGAAGAGCTCGGTGTCGTGGTCGTACTCGTACCCGATCCCCCGCACATTGTTGGCGATGGGCAGGTAGAACGCCTGGGGGCTCTGCACCAGGAACGTGGTGTTCAGCACCAGGAAGTGGGGGTTGCGGCCGGGGTTCTGCTCGTAGAAGGCCCGCGCCTGATCGAGGTCATGGCCTGGTAGAGCTGCCGACCGTCCTCCCAGTTCACATCCAGCTCACCCTCGGTCCCTCGCACCACGAGGATGTTCCCGTTGCCCTCGGTGGTGATGGCCATGGGCCGCGGCCCGGGCCGCGCGCCGGGGGCCTGATCGGGGCGAATGCGCCGCCCCTCCGCCCGCAGCAGACGCGCCGCCTCACGGACCGCCGCGTGGCCGGAGCCATCGGGCAGGGGCGCCTGGATGGGCTGGGCGAGAGCGCCGCCGGCCAGCAAAGCCGAGGCGCAGAAGGCGAGGGGGCGAGTCACGGGCGCTTCCTCCAGCAGGGCAGCGCAGCATAGGCGGCCCGCGGGGTGGTGCCAAGGCACCCGCGCCGCAAGCGGCCCCAACCCCCGGCGCCGCGACAGGCCCAGCGTCGCATCCGCCCCCAAGCCCTACCGGGTACATCAGAAGAAGGTGAAATCCCGGTGTGGCTGAACACGGCGCCCCAGGGCGCTGAATGGCCCGGGTGACGGGCCATTCAGGCCCGGCTGCCCCCGGCCCCACCCCTCAGCCCCACTCCCCAAGCCCCACCGCCCCCCAGCCCTACCGGGTACATCGTGAAGAAGGTGAAATCCTGCGGTGTGGCTGAAGACGGTAGCGGGAGGCGGCCTGAATGGCCCGGGCAGGCCCGGCTGCCCCCAGGCCCCCTCAGCCCCACTCCCCAAGCCTACAGCCGTAGGTACATCACGATGAAGGTGAAGTCCTGCGGTGGCTGAAGACGGTAGCCAGGAGGCGGCCTGAATGGCCCGGGTGACGGGCCAGGCTCCGGCGGACTCGCAGGTCTTGGAGGCCGGTCAGCCCGCACGCCCTCACCGAGTGCCCCATCCACCCCCTCCAGACGCACCTCCCCCGTCGGCCCCACGGCCGCGCACGTCAGCGACTTCGAACCCGCCGGCGGGCGGTCCAGGCCTCGCCGGCTCGCGGTCGCCTCGGACGGGCGAAGGCGGGCGGCAGCGTGTGCGGCGGCCACGGAATGCGCGGCTGCGTGGGGTCGGCCTGCCACGCGTAGTGCGCCTTCGTCGCCACGTCGTACGCCGCCCGCAGGGCCTGCTGGGCCTCGCGCCACTCCGCCTGGTGCTCGGGCGGGCCATGCACCACCGGCGCCGGGCTGCGGTCGCGCTGCTTCGGCCGCGTCATCGGGTCCACGCGCCGCAGCGCCTCCGGCGTCGGCACCCGCTTGCCCGCCTTCTTCCGCTTCGGGCGCGCCTGCGCCGCCAGGTCGTCGGCCAGCTGCCACATCAGCGCCCGGTGGTCCTTCGCGCTCAGGTCTTCCAGACCCGGCAACCGGTCGACCCGCACCGTCAGCTTTAGCGGGCTCCCGGTTGGCGCGTGAAGGCCCCCTCGACCGGCTTGCCGAACAGCAGCGTCGGCGTCGAGCTGGGGAAGATGTCCTCCGCCGGGTGCAGCGCCAGGAACTGCGCCGTCCCCTGCCCCATGATGTACGCCAGCCGCTCCAGCGCGTCCTCCAGCGTCGTGATCTGGATGCAGTGGTTCTGCTCCAGCAGGCTCCCCGTCCGGTCCAGCAACTTGTTGATTCGCTTGGAGATCTCGCTGAAGCGTCCCACTCGAAGAAGGCGCTCTTGTGGGCCAGGGACGGGGCGCCGATGAGCAGGTGCAGGTGGTTGGAGAGGAAGTGGAAGGCGTAGACGTCGATGAGCGGGAAGAGGCGCTGGGCCTGGCCCAGCACGCCCAGGAGGATCTCGGCGCACTTCTCGGTGGGGATGAAGGCGAAGCGGTCGTCGACGACCTTGCTGGTGGTCTCGTAGATCATCATGAGCGCGGCGAGGCGGGCGGTCATGACGGCGTGTCGGGGGAGTTCGATGCGTAGCTTCTCGGCCATGGGAGGCGGTCTCCGTTGTCGGTCCACCTATCCCTTCGGTCAGTCGCGCCGCGTGTCGCAGATTTTCTGAAAAAAAGCTGGCCGCAGCCTCGGTCCCTGCGACGCCAACCCTGTGATTCCGGGATTCTGCGCCGGTTCGTGGCCAGTTTGGGTGCCTACCGGGTATGCCTGGTGGAAGGTGAAGTCTTGCACTGTGGCTGGAAGCGCCGGGTGGGCACCTCGCCCTCTCGACTCGCCTCCCACCGGCGCCAGCCGCCCGTCGGCCCATGTGCGGTGTGTTCGAGCCCACGGAAGCGCGGTGTTCGCGCGTCGCCGACGGGGAGTCAGGCCGAGAGGCCGGCTCCCGGAGGCGGGCCGGCGGCTTCGGCGCGGACGTTGAACGAGATGGCCACCCGGGGCCGCTGGCCGCGGTAGGGGTGCACATAGTGCTGCAAGTACCCGGGAAACAAGACCATCATGCCGGACTGCGGTCGCACCGAGAACGTCGTGGGGAAGAGCGTGAGCCCGGGGATCTCGGCGAAGCCGCCGCCCGGCCGGCCGAAGGCGAGGTGGCCCGAGGGACCCTCCACCTCGTCGCCCGCGTCGGCGTAATAGACCCCCGAGACATGGGCTTCGGCGTGGTCGTGCAGGACGGTGTAGTCCCCCGGGCCCATCACCATCGCCCACGACTGGATGCCGTAGCGGTAGGCGCGCTGTGGGGCCTGCTGGCGCCGCGCCAGCTCGCCGATGAGGCCGCCAACGGCGTCCACGATGCGCTGCATGAGCGCCGGGTACGGCCCCTCCCGCCGCAGGGCCAGGTCGGGCACGGAGTGCCACCCGCCGACGTTGCTGCGCAGGATGCCCGGGTGGACGTGCGCCTCCGCCACCAGCGCGGCGGCCAGCGCTGCGTTCAGGGGATCGGCCGGCTCGAAGCGCACCATCGTCACCGGCGTCGAGAAAACATTAACGATTTCCATGGATTACCCCGGATGAAGTGGACCAGCGCGGCTGGCCTGCCACCCAGGTCGCCAGGACGGGGCCCGCGTCGCGCTGGTGGATGAGGGCGTCGCAGAGGGCGGCGCCTTCCCGGTCGGGGGGCGCAGCGAGCGCCACCAGATCGGCGCTGAACCCGGCCGCGAGGCGGCCCACCTGGTCGCCGAGGCCGAGCGCCCGCGCGCCCCCTGCGGTGGCCAGCCAGAGCAGCTCTTCTCCTGTCGCGGCCGAGCCGGTGATGAGGGCGGCGTCGTAGGCCGAGGCCGCCACCCGCCGCAGCGAGAACGACCGGCCCGCGCCCACATCCGTGCCCAGGCCGAGACGCACGCCGCGGCTGCGCGGCGCGTCGAGGGGCATGCAGCCGCTGCCGAGGAAGAAGTTGCTGTCAGGGCAGTGGCTGACGGCCGCGTCGGCGCCCGCCAGGCGGTCCCAGGCTCCGTCGCGCAGGTGGACGCAGTGGGCGAACAGGCTGCGCGGGCCGCACAGGCCATGGTCGGCGTAGACGTCGAGGTAGTCGTGGCTGCCCGGGAACTGGCGGGCGACCTCGGCGATCTCGGCGGGGTTCTCGGCCAGGTGGGTCTGGATGGGGAGGTCGTGGCGGGCGGCCAGGTCCCCCGCGCCCCGCAACAGGGCCGGCGAGCAGCTCAGCGCGAAGCGCGGGGTGACCGCGAAGCGCAGCCGCCGGCCGTGCCAGCGGGCCACCAGGGTCTCGGCCGCCTCCAGCGCGGGCCCGGCCGCCAGCAGCACCTCGGGCGGGGCCCCACGATCCATCAGCGTCAGGCCCACGTCGGCCTGGAATCCCACGGTCGCGAGGGCGCTGAACAGCACATCGGTGGCGCCAGGATCGCTGCTCGAGAAGATGGAGGCGCAGGTGGTGCCCTGGCGCAGCAGCGACTCGCAGAACTCGGCGGCGACTACCTCGGCGTAGGCCCGCTCCTTGAACCGGGCCTCCTCCGGGAAGACCGACGAGGCCAGCCAGTCCAGCAGGGGCCCCGTGGCGCTGCCGATGATGCGGGTCTGGGGGAAGTGCACGTGGGTGTCCACGAAGCCGGGCAGCCAGACGGCGCCCGGCAGCGTCTCGGGCACCCCGCAGTCGGCCGGCGCGGGCTCCACGGTGGCGATGCGGTCGCCCTCCAGGTGCAGCAGGCCGTCGCGCACGTCCACCAGCACCGGGTGCTCGGCGGCGGGGCAGAGCAGGCGCCCGCGCAGCGTCACCCGGGCGCCGGGGAGGGCGGGCCCGGAGGTGGACCGGACAGGAGCGGAGGCGGCCGACATTTCGCGAGGGACCCCGGGACGTTGCGAGATTCTCCCGGCGTCCCTACCATCCCGCCCCGTGCGGAAGGAAGTGCTCATCGTCGAGGCGGACCGCCGGATCGCCGACACCCTCGTGCTGCGGCTGACGGCGCGGGGCTACGGGGTGGCGTCCGCCGTGAGCCTGGCCGAGGCCGAGCAGGCCCTGATGGGGCGCTGGCCGGACCTCGTGATCCTGGGCCTGGCGGTCCACGGGGGCGACCGCCTCATCCGGCACATCCGCCAGGAGCGGGCTGGCGCGACGGTACCGGTCATCTTGCTGGGCACGGGCCTCGAGGCCGTGGGCACCAGCGCGCAGGCCGTGGCCGCGGGTGCCGACGACTTCTTCCGCCAGCCCGGGGAGCTGGACCTGCTGGTCGAGAAGGTCACGACCTTGCTGGGGCCGGGGCGGGCGCCCCGCGACGCCTCGGAAGACACCGTGGACTTCTCGTCCCTCAACGCCCTGGTCTGGACGGATCCACCACGCCGCGTGCCGCCGGTGCCGTCCAGCCCCGGCGAGTTCCAGCCGTCCCCGGATGGCGCCGACTTCTCGTCCCTCAACCGGCTGCTCCGCCCCTCCGTGGCGCCCTCGCCGCTGCCGGCCGAGCAGGCCGTGGATCTCTCGGGCATCGATGATCTCAGCCCGGACTGGGCCCCCGACGAGCTGGCGCGGCCCACGCTGCCGGAGGCGAGCGCTTCGGCGAGCCAGCCGGCCGGCGTCCTGGTGGCCCCGCCCACCACCAGCCGCCCCCCGGCCGCTCCGACGCCGCCGCGCCCTTCCCTGCCGGCGCGCCCCTCGGGCCCCGCGCGCGGGTCGCTGCCGCCCCTCCCGGTGGTGAGCCGCTCCAGCGCGCCTCCCGCCGCGCCCCCCGCCGCCAGCGCGCCTCCCGCCCCCCCCGCGGCCAGCGCGCCCCCCGCGGCCAGCGCGCCCCCGGCTGCGCCCCCGCGCCCTCGCTGCCGCCGCTGCGGCGCCAACCCGCGAGCCAGCCGCCCGAGGCGCCCGCCGATCGGCCCGGCCGCGGGTTCGTGCCCCCGGAGGCCCCGGTGCCCCCCGACGAGGCGGTGTGGCAGGGACGGCTGCAGCCCGGCCGCAGCATCCCGCTGGGCGAGCGGCCCCTCGGCCCCATCCTGGCCGCCGCCTGGCGCCTGGGCTTCACGGGGCGCGTCGAGGTGGCCGCAGGCGGGGCGCTGCGTCGCGTCTTCCTCGACGCCGGCCAGCCTACCTACGTCGACAGCAGCGATCCCGAGGAGGATCTGGCGGCGACGCTGGTGAGCGAGGGGGGCGTGACGCGAGCGATGGCTGCGCGCGCCCGCAGCCGCGCCCGCCAGACGGGTGCCTCCGCCGACGAGGTGCTCATCGAGCAGGGCTTCGTGACGGCCGACGCGGCCTGGCGTGCCCTGCGCGCCCACGTCATCGAGCGCATCGTGGCCCTCTTCGGCCTGGAGACGGGCGAGGCCCTGGCCGTGGCGGGCGGGCCACGTCCCCCCGATCCCGTGGATCTCGGGCTGGGGGCCGGCCGCCTCATCCTGGACGGAATCCGTCGTCGTTACGGGCGCTTGCGGCTGTATCAGGCCTACGGCACCCCCGCCCTGGTGCCGCGGCTGGAGCGCCACCCCGGCGACACGCTGCGCCTGCGCAGCGACGAGGAGGCCATCTTGCGGGCGTGCGACGGCCGCCGCTCGGCGGCCGAGATCGCGCGGGGCCTGCGCCTGGGCGAGGTGGATGTGCTGGCCGTCCTGTACGGCCTCGCGACGCTGGGCATCCTGGAGGCGCCCCTCGCCGTGGGCACGACCGCCCTGCCCGCTCTGCCCGGCGACCTGATCGCCCGGGCCGGCGCCCCGCGCAGCCCCGACGAGCAGCCGGGCTACGCCGATCTGGTGGCGCGCAAGCTCGCCGACGTCCAGACGGCCGACTACTACACCATCCTGGAGGTGCCCCGCGGCGCCACGGGGGCCGAGGTCGAGGCCGCCTGGGACGGCCTGCGGCGCCGCTTCGATCCCCACCGCATGCGGCCCGACGGCCCCCTCTTCGGGGCGGTCCAGGAGATCGCCGCCGTCATCGACGACGCCCACGCCATGCTGGGGGATGCCAGCCGCCGCAGCCGCTACGAGGCGGCCCTGGGCGACGAGCGGTAGGCGCCTACTTCAGCTTCAGCGATCGCAGCCGGTTGATGGCCGCCGCCACCTCGAGGGGCCGGGGCCGGGCCCGATCCACCGTCTCGTAGCCCGCCACCACCGCGATGTCGTCGGCCCAGGTGGCCTCCAGCAGCGCGAGCAGCTCCACCACCGTCTTGCGGCCGTCGCACAGACCCCGCGCCAGGTACAGGAGCGCGTCGCCGATGAGGCGCGTCTGTCCCGGATCGACGAGCTGCGCCACCGCCGAGAGATCCACCTCCGACTCGCCAAACTCGAGGTATCGCATGCGAACCGCGCGGACTCGCTCGGTTTTTCGCCCACGGCTCGGATCAAGGCCCGCCGGATCGGGGATGCGGGGGGCCGGCGTCGGCCAGGGGCCGGGGGCGCGGGGAGACTCGCCCAGGGGCAGGAGCGCCGCCACCTCCCGGGCCTCCGCCGTCGCGTCGTCGGGCACGTAGGCCTGCATGCGGATGACGGTGTCGGCCACGTCCAGGTAGTCGCCGGCGCCGCCCACCACCAGGACCGAGCTGACCCCCGCCTCGGCGAGCTGGCGCACCCGGTCGATGAAGGGCGTGATGGGCTCGGCGGCCGTCGGGACCAGGCGGCGCATGCGGGCGTCGCGGATCATGAAGTTGGTGGCCGCGGTGTCTTCATCCACCAGCAGGGCGCGGGCGCCGGCCTCCAGGGCCTCGACGATGGCCGCCGCCTGGCTGGTGCTGCCCGAGGCGTCCACCGAGTCGAACGCCGAGGTGTCGCGCTCCCCGGGCAGGTGGCTGATGAACGGGCGCAGATCGACGCCCCCGATGAAGCGGCCGTCCTCGGCCCGCACGCTCATGGCGTCGGCCCGCGTGACGCAGCGATCGCGCCCGTCCCCCGGCACATGGTCGTAGACGCCCCGGGCCAGGGCCGAGAGCAGCGTCGACTTGCCGTGGTAGCCGCCGCCCACGATGAGGGTGACCCCCTCGGGGACGCCCAGGCCCCGCACGCGCCCGGCGTGGGGGGCGTCGAGCTCGACGGCCAGGGTCTCGGGCACCTGGAGCGGCACCGCGTCCGCCAGCGGACCATCGTCGACGCCGCTGGCCCGGGCCAGCACGGCCCCCTCGGCCAGGAAGGCCACCAGCTTGCGCTCGGCCAGCGCCGCCCGCAGCGCCACCTGGTCCTCGACCGCCCGCACATGGGCGAGCAGCGCGTCGAGATCCACCTTCAGCGCGCGCTTGAGGGCCCAGGCCAGCTCGTCGGTGATGAGCCGCGCCGCCTCCCGGCCCTGGATGCGGCGGTTGTGGGCGGGCAGGCCCACCCGCACGCGCACCACCACGCTGCCGTCCGCGCCCACCCGCACCGCGGTGCGATCGAGGACCTCCTGGCCCAGCCCGGCCATGGTCAGGCGAGGCTTGCCGCCCTCCTCCTCTTCGCTGCGGGTCAGGATGGCCAGCAGGGCCCGGTGCAGGTAGTCGGCGCTGGCCCGCCGGGCGTCGGCGCTGTGGGTCGCCTCGGGGGGCAGCGCGGGCCGGGTGTGGGGCGCGTCGACCCGGATGTGGCTGGGCGGGGCGAAGGGATCGCCCTGGATCCGCGTGAAACGAAAGGAGAAAGGGCCCACCGGGTAGCCCTGCCCCCGCAGATCGCGGTAGGTGGCGTAGGGCTGCCGATCGAGGCGCTGGAGGACTTCGCTCAGGGGTGCAGACATGGCCGCACCATGACCGAGGGCCCCGCCGAGGGCAAGGCGCCCTGGTCTCGGCGGCCCCGCTGTAGCACCATCCGGGCATGAACCCGCGGGGTCGGGCGGTTGCCCGGTCACGCCCCCGACCCCCCGGAGCCCGCTTGAGCCAGACCGCCCGCCTCGATCAGGTCAGCAAGGGCTTCGGCGGCCGCCTCATCCTGGATCGCGTGGATCTGGAGCTGACCCCGGGCGAGGTGGTGGTGGTGGTGGGGCCGTCGGGCGGCGGCAAGTCGGTGCTGCTGGATCTGCTGCTCGGCCTCCAGGCCCCCGACGCCGGCACCGTGCACCGCCCCCCGGTCGTGGGGATGGTCTTCCAGGACGCCGCCCTCTTCGACGATCGCACCGTGGCCGAGAACCTGGCCTTCCCGGCGCGCGATCTGCCGCCCGCGGAGCTCGAGGCCCGGGTCCAGGCCGCCGCCACCGCCGTGGGCCTGCGACCCGGCCACCTGGCCGCGCGGCCGCAGGCGCTCTCGGGGGGGCTGCGCAAGCGGGCCGCCATCGCCCGCGCCCTGGTCCAGGCCCCCGCCGTCCTGCTCTACGACGAGCCCACGGCCGGCCTGGACGCCGCCTCGTCCACCCGGGTGGCCCAGGCCATCCTCGCGGCCCGCGACGCCGTGCCGGGCCAGGCCGCCCTGGTGGTCACCCATGACTACCCCCTGGCCGCCCGCATCGCCGACCGCGTGCTCTACCTCGATCCCGCCGAGCACCGGCTGGTCTCCCTCATGGGGGGCGATGATCTGGCCCGCTTCGGCCCCCGGGATCAGGCGGTCTCGGTCATCCGCGATCACCTGGAGGCCTGGTTCGCCGCCGAGGATCCCCCGGCCTCTGAGCCGGGCACCCAGCGGCGGCCCCTGCGAGCGCAAGTCTCTGAAGTTCTTGCGAGTTTTCGCGGCATCGGGGCCCAGCTGCGGCGGGTCCGGGTGCCGCCGCTGCCCCCCTTCCTCCAGCGCCTCTGGGATGTCGGCGTGACGAGCCTGCCAGCGGTGGCGGTCTCGGGCTTCGTGCTGGGCCTGGTGACCTCGCTGCAGATCGGCCAGGCCCTCGGGGCCGCCTTCGACGATCTGGATCCGCTCCCGGCCATGCTGGGCGTGGTGCTCTGCCACCACGTGGGGCCTCTGTACACCGGCCTCTTCCTGGCGGGCCGGGTGGGGGCGCGGGTGGCGAGCGAGGTGGGCATCAAGACGTATCTGCGGCAGGCGGACGCCCTGGCCACCTTCGGCACCTCGGCCGAGGCGGTCTGGCTGTCGCCCATCCTGCTGGCGGCGGTGGTGGCGTTTCCGCTGCTGGCGCTGGTGCTGGAGGCCACCGGCCTGCTCGGGGGCCTCGTGGGCTATGTGGTGCTGCTCGGGCAGAACACGGCAGGCTTCGAACACACGGTCCTCAGCGACGTCGAGGCGCGGCCGCTGCTGGTGGGCCTCGTGCGGGCCCTCGTCTGCGGCGTCTGCATCGTGGCCGTGGCCTTCAACGCCGGCCGGGGCGCCCGGCGCGGCAGCGATGCCGTGGGCCGGGCCACGACGCGGGCGGTGGTGGCGGGGCTGCTGGCCGCCATCGCCGTGGAGCTGATCTTCAGCATGGTCGGAGGGCTGCTCTGATGAAAATCCTCTGCATGATCGGGCTCTTGCCCGCCCTCCTCGCGTGCAGCGAGACGCCCTTCGCCGTGGCGGTCACGTTCCCCGAGGCCGCCGGCCTCAAGCCCGGCGACAACGTGGCCATGCGGGGCCTGGCCATCGGGCAGGTGCGCGACGTCGATCTGGCCACCAGCGGCGTGGTCGTCCGCATCGAGGTCGAGCCCCGGTTCGCCCACCACCTCGACAGCAAGGCCACCTTCCAGATCGAGGAAGAGAAGCTGGTCACCGGCAAGCGCCGCATCGCCGTGCTGCCGGGGGATCCGCCGGGCGTCCCCCTGGCCGCGGGGGCCACCGTGGCGGGCGCGGCCCTGCCCGAGGACATGATCGATCGGGCGCGGGGAGCCCTGAAGGACAGCGTGCAGGACGCCGAGTCGGCCCTGAAGCACTCGGTGGATCACGCCCGCGACCAGGTCGAGGGGCTGGGCCGCGCGGTGCTGGGACCCGACACGCAGGCCCCCCGCACGCGAGGCGACACGGTGGATCTGGATCAGCCGCGGCACTACCGCGTCCGGGTGCTGGGGGTGAAGGTCCATGCCACGACCGCGGACGGCAAGGACTGGGATACCATGGGCGACCCGGAGCTGATGGTGCAGGTCTGGGTCGACGAGCGGCAGGTGCTGCTGGCCGACGGCGGCTCCGCGCTGGCGGTGGAGTTCGAGGACGCGGTGAGCGAAGCTTTTGATCTCACGGACAAAACGAGGGTGCAGGTGAAGGTGTTCGACAAGGACGCGACCCTGAACGACGAGATCGGCGTGGCCGAGCTGACGCCAACGCCCGCCGACGCCGCCGGCAAGCGGGTGTTCCGGCTGGCGGCCGGCCGCATCGAGGAGGTCCGCGTGGCCGTGGAAGAGGTGAAGCCTTGAGCGGCCCGCGCATCCTCCTCGTCGGCGCCGGCGCCGTCGGCCAGGTCTACGGCTACCACCTCTTCAAGGGCGGCGCGCGCATCACCTTCTTCGTGAAGCCGAAGTACCGCGAGGGCCTCCAGGCCGACGGCATGCCCCTCTACCCGTTGAAGGGTCCCGATCAGGGCAAGCAGATCGACTTTCGCGAGTTCGACCTGGTGAGCACGCCCGAGGAGGTGGCCGCCCGCTCCTGGGATCAGGTCTGGCTGTGCATGTCGTCGACGGCCCTCAAGGGGCCGTGGCTCGAGCCCCTGCTGGCGGCCGCGGGCGAGGCCACCGTCGTCACGCTCCAGCCGGGGCTGGAGGACGTGCAGTACCTCACGGCCCGCATGCCCGCCGATCGCCTCGTGCGTGGCCTCATCCCGATGATCAGCTACCAGGCGCCCCTGCCCGGCCAGCACGTCGATCCGCCCGGGGTGGCGTTCTGGTGGCCCCCCGCCAAGAACCCCTTCTCCGGGCCCCGCGACCGGCTGCATGGCGTCGTCCAGCTCCTCAACCAGGGCGGCTGGCCCTCGAAGGCGGTGCCCGACGTCACGCCCCAGCTCGCGCTGGGCTCCGCGCTGATGAACCCGGTCATGGCCGGCCTGGAGGTCAACGACTGGAAGTTCAAGGCTTTTGGGCGCGGAGACGGCAGCCGGCTGGCGAGCCGGGCCATGAAGCAGACCGCCGGCATCGCCGCCCCCGGGCGGGCCCGCCTGATGGTCTGGTTCATGGCGCGGCGGACGACCCTGCGCTTCATCCTCTGGCTGGGCGAGCGGCTGCTGCCGCTGCCGCTGGAGGTCTACCTGGGCTACCACTTCACGAAGGTGGGCGACCAGACCCGGGCCCAGCTCGCGAGCTTCATCGAGAAGGGCCAGGCGGCCGGCAAGCCGGTGGACGCCATCCAGGCCCTCGCCCGCCGGCTGCCCCCCGAGCCCGCCGGGGCGCACTGACCGGCGGCCTCAGCCCTTCAGCTTCTCGGCCAGGAAGGCCCGCACCTTCAGCCACGCCGACGCCGCGTCCACCTCGTCGTAGCGCGCGCTCGACGGGTTGGCGAAGGCGTGATCGGCGTCGAAGCGCAGGACGGTGGCCGTCTTCCCCGCCGCCTTCAGGGCCGCCTCGAACGCGTTGACCGCCTCGGGCGTGATGTGGGCATCCTGGTTGGCGAAGATGCCCAGCAGCGGCGCTTGCAGCCCCGCGAGCTTCGCCGCCTCCGCCTCGACGCGCCCGTAGTACATCACCACCGCCGCCAGATCGGCGCCGGCCAGCAGGCCCGTCTGGAGCGACCAGGCGCCGCCGAAGCACCAGCCGATGACCGCCCGCTTCTTCGCCTGAACCCGGGGATCGGCGCCCAGGAAAGCGACGGCTTTCTTCAAGAGTTCCGAGGCCTTGTCGGTGTCGACCGTCTTCATGGCCGCCATCGCCTCGTCGGGGGTGGTGGCCACCCTTCCGCCGTACAGATCCACCGCGAGGGCCGCGTAGCCGTCGTCCGCCAGGCGGTCGGCCCAGTGCTTGATGTGGTCGTTGAGCCCCCACCACTCATGGATGACCACCACCCCGGGGACGGGGGCCGTCGCGCCCGGCGGGAGGCTCAGGTACGCCTGCCCGCCGCCCAGGTCGACCATGACGCCGCGGGGCGCAGGCGCGGCCGCGCCGGTGAGGGCGTGGAGGGCCTTGAAGTCGGCTTCGCTGAGGCGGCGGGTGGTCATGGGCGACTCGCCCGCGTGGGCGACGCCGGCGAGGAACAGCAGGGCCAGGAGGGTGCGCATCGTGGGTCCCTTTCGAGGTGCACCCCAGAGGATGCCTCGACGGCGAAGGCGTCGCGATGTGTCCGTGAGGCGGAAGCGTCGTTCAACGGCACGCAGCCCAGGCATCACGGGGGGAACGGATGAGAGCAAGCATCACGGGGTGGCTCGTGCTGGCGCTGGTCGCCGGGTGCAGCGAGTCCCTGGAGGGGCCGAAGCCCGCGCTCGACGCGCCGGCGGCCGGCCGACCACTGGAGCCGGGGTATGTCTGCGGCGAGCAGCTCACGACGCCCGTGGTCCTCCACGGCGAGCGCCTCGCGCCCGTCGTCGTCGGCCTGCCGGATCACGCACGCACCGCCCTGCCGCAGGTGAGCCTGACCCGGGGCCGCCTGCTGGACGGCGCCACCGCCGACGGCCCCGCGCAGACGTGGCTCGGGACCGACGCCGAGTCCACGGGCCTGACCTGGCAGGACGCCCAGACGATGACGCTGGAGATCCACCCCGAGCTGGCCCTGCCGGCGGGGTTGTACGATCTGCAAGTCATCAATCCGCAGGGAGAATCCGTGCTCGATGCGGGCCCCCTCGCGGTGGCCGACGCGCCGGAGCTGGCGGCCGTGACCCCCGGCGTCGTCTGCCTGGCCCAGGGCGATCGCACCCTCACCGCGAGCGGCGCGGGTTTCCTGCAGATCGCCGACGCGGCCCCCCGCATCGCGGTCGGTGAGGCGGACCGGCCCTTCGACAGCTTCTCGGGGTGCGTGGACATCCCCCACCCGAGCGTGCCGGGGAAGCTCTGCACGACCGGCGAGTTCACGCTGCCCCGGGACGCGGTGCCCCCGGGCTACCCGGCCGTGGTCATCAACAACCCCGAGACGGCGGCCTGCCACAGCGAGGAGACCATCAACCTGCGGGTGGTGCCGCCGCCCAGCATCGAGCGGGTCGATCCCCCGCTGGCCTGCCCAGTGGAGGGCGAGCGGGATGTGACGCTGCATGGCGCGGATCTCCTGCGCATCGACGGCGCCTTGCCGGGCGTGACGATGACCCTGGCCGACGGCAGCCGCGTGGATCTGGCGGTGGGCGAGGCGGGTGGGTGCGAGCCCCTGGAGGCCATGGGCGTGACGGTCGAGCGGTGCAGCTCCGTGACCGTGACGCTGCCCCGGCAGGCCATCGCGGAGCCCTACCACCCGACGCTCGAGCTGACGAACCCCGCCCCCGCCGGCTGCCTGACGTCGACGAGCACCGGCCTGACGCTCGTGCCGCCGCCGGATGTGGCGGAGGTCCAGCCCCTGTATCTGTGCCGCAACGTCGAGACGGTGGCCGTGCAGGTGAGCGGTCGGGACTTCCTGACCGTGGACGGCACGCCCCCCGCCGTCACCCTCGGTGGCCAGGCGGCGAGCGCCGTGCGCCCCACGGACTGCGCCCCACTGGAGGTGGAGGGCCTGGCGGTGGAGCGCTGCGGCGGCTTCGAGGCCGACTTTGCCCCGGGCGACCTGGGTGAGGCGGAGAGCCTGACGGTGGAGAACCCGGCCCCGGCCGGGTGCAGCGACACCTTCGAGCAGCGCCTCGTCGTCCTCGATCCGCCCATCCCCGTCACGGTCGAGCCGGGCCTCCTCTGCACCGAGGACGGCGCCCGGCAGATCGTCGTGGATGGCATGCACTTCATCGGCATCGGGGACGCGCGACCGTCGGTCCGCATCGGCGAGACGACCGTGGTGGCCGACGCCCTGGAGGGCTGCACCCCGCGCACCGAGGGCGACCTGGCCTGGCAGGACTGCACCCGCCTGATCGCGACGCTGCCCCAGGGCCCCCTGCCCGAGGGGCACCCGCGCGTCGAGATCATCGACCCGGCCCCCGCCGGCTGCGCCAGCGGGGCCGACGGCCTGCTCACGGTGCCCCCGTCGGTGACCATCGCGTCGGTGGAACCCAGCGGAATCTGTATCGAATCCGGTGACCGCGAGATCACCGTGGCGGGCACGGGCTTCCTGGTGGTGGACGGCGTGGAGCCGACCCTGACCCTGAACGGGGCCGCCGTCGCGGCGACCGTCGGCGGCTGCGCGCCCCTCGACTACCCGGGCCACGAGGCCCAGGCCTGCACCACCCTGACCACCCTCATCCCCCAGGGCAGCCTGCCCCAGGGCGCCGTCGAGGTGGCGGTGAGCCACGCCGATCCCGCCCTCTGCGGCCACGCGGCGGCGGATGTCTTCTTCATCGTGCCGGTGCCCACCATCGCCAGCATCGAGCCCACCGAGGTCTGCGAGGCCGATGTGGACACCTTCACGATCCGGGGCAGCGACTTCACGCCGGTGGCCCGGGTCTTCGTAGGCGACGTGGCCGCCACCGCCGTGCGCTTCATCGACGAGACCACCCTGGAGGCCACCTTCGCTGACGGCCTGCTGCCTGGCGTCTACGACGTGCGGGTGGTCAACGCCGAGGGCTGCGAGGCCACCGAGCCGGCCATCCTGGAGGTCCACCCGACGCCCATCGTCTTCTTCGTGGATCCGCCCATCGCGTACAGCGGCATCAACCTGCAGGTGACCATCTACACCACCGGCCTGGACGCGGCGCCCGACACCGTCCACCTGCTGGGCCCCCATGGCGAGGAGGTCGAGCTGGCCGACGCGCGGCCGGCCCCCGACCGCCCCAACAAGATCTTCGCGACGGTGCCCGCGGGCCTCGCCAGCGGGGCCTGGACGGTGCGGGTGACCTCGCGGCTCGGGTGCGAGGGCGAGCTGCCCGGCGCGCTGACGGTGACGGCCGACCTGCGCATCGGGCTGACGGGCATCGATCCCGCCTATGTGTCCCCGACCGTCACGACGGCGGTGACGGTGCGCGCCGAGGCCGGAGACGGCCAGGTGGGCTTCGCCTCGACGCCCCGGGCCTACCTCAACCCCAACCCGGCCGATCCGGGCACCGTCGCCATGGCCCTGCGGGCGGTCGTGTTCGTGGACGCCGCCACCCTCACCGCCGCGGTGCCCGGCGGCCTGCCCGCCGGCCGCTACGACGTCATCGTCGTGAACCCGGACGCCACCGTGGGCGTGATGGAGGCTGCGCTGACGGTGACCGAGGGCGAGCCCCCGATCATCGACGGCGTGGAGCCCGCGTCCCTGGACGGCAACGGCCCCCAGGAGGCCCGCATCTTCGGCGAGCAGTTCAGCGTCGCGGCGGGCGGATCGGTGACGATGACCTGCCGCACGCCCGACGGCATGACCGGCGAGGCCAACGCGCCCATCGTGCGCAGCAGCGACACCGAGGTGGTGGCCCGGCTGCCCGCCGACCAGTTCGCCGCGGGCTCTATCTGCTTGATCACGCTCACGAATGCCGACGGCGCAGCCTCCCGGTTCTCGGCCGTCTCCATCAAGACACCCGCCCAGAACCTCAACCCCTGGCGCGCTGCCGCGGCCATGACGACGGCGCGCCGGGCCCCGGGCCTGGCGGCTGGTCGTCCCACGCGCACGAGCCGCTACCTGTACGCCGTCGGCGGCGACGCCGGAGGCGCCGCCAGCGCCCTCGGGTCCGTCGAGGCCACCCCCATCGACGTCTTCGGCGACATGGGGGCGTGGGCCGAGCAGCGCCACGCCCTGCCCGCGCCCCGCACCCTCGCCGGGGCGACGCGCCTGGGCCGCTTCCTGTACCTGCTCGGCGGCAACGACGGCGCTGGCCCCGTCGACACCGTCTGGCGCGCCGAGATCCTCGATCCGCTGGCGGGCCCCGAGATCGTCGATCTGGGCCTGACCATCGAGGCGGACGCCCCGAACATCGGCGGGGGCGTGTGGCACTACCGGGTGGCGGCGGTCTACGCCGCCGACGACGCCCGCAACCCGGGGGGCGAGTCCCTGCCCGGCGAGGTGCTGGTGGTCCAGCTCCCCGAGATCCCGGGGCTGCAGATCACCCTGACCTGGGCCGAGGTGCCCGGCGCGGTGGCCTACCGGGTCTACCGGACGGCGGAGGCCGGCGAGGGTGTGGATGCCGTGCGCCTGCTGGCGGAAGTGGCCGAGCCCCGGTTCACGGACGCGGGCGCCGAGGCGGGCGAGGAGACGCCCCTGCCCCCGGGATCGCTGGGGATCTGGCACAGCGCCGGGACGCTGCAGACGGCCCGCGAGGCGGCGGCGGTGGTCGCCGTGCCCGACGCGGCGGGGGGCTGGCTCTACGTGATCGGTGGCCGCGGCGCGGGCGGCGTGCTCGACACCTACGAGGTCACCCGCGTCGACCTGGCGGACGCCGTGGGCGCCTTCCGCACCGGGGCCTCGACCCTCTCCCCCGGGCGCGCCGAGCTGGGGGCCGTGCGGGTGACCCACGCCGACGTGGCGGTCGTCCCCGACGGCCAGCCCTGGCTCTTCGTCGGGCCCGGCCGCACCAACGGCGGCACGAGCCGCGCCGTCGACGCGGCCGGGGTGGAGCCGGACGGCAGCCTGACCTTCATCCCCACCGACGAGGTGAGCGGCGACTTCGCCGGCTACGGCTCGGGCGGCGCCAACGGCTTCCTCTTCCTCTTCGGCGGCCGCGGCGGCCCCACCGACGGGGGCATCTCCGGCGAGATCTGCCGCTCGGCCAACGACCCCGGCTGCAACCGGGCGCCCGACGAGCCGGCCGACATCCGCAACTGGAACAACCTGGGCGTGCGCCTGACCGAGCCGCGGCAGTTCATGGGCTCGGCGCAGGAGAGCGCCTTCTTCTTCGTCGCCGGTGGCGCGGGGGCCATGGGCGCCCTCGACTCCGTCGATCAGACCGTGCAGTGAAGGAGGCCACCATGCACCGCACCCTCGGGCTCATCGCCCTCGTCGCGGCCGGCCCGGCCCTGGCCGAGCCGCTGCTGTACGAGCAGGGCGGCTTCAGCACCAGCGGGGTCGTCGCCGGCGTGAAGGTCGGCGGCGATTTCTCCAGTCCTTTCAATGATCTGGGCGCCAGCGCCGCGGTCGAGCTGGAGCTGGGCTGGCTGCTGCCGGCCCTGGATCGGGCACTCCAGCTCTTCGTGGCCGGGCAGTGGGCCGGCCCCACCGGCGAGGGGGAGCTGCCCACCGACCCGCGCCTGCCGGGCGACGGCGTGGCGTCGTACACCGTCGACCAGCAGCAGCTCCGGCTGAGCCTGGGCCTGCTCTACCGCCTGCCCCTGGACGGCACCCTGCGCCCCTACGCCAGCCTCGGTGGCCGGGCCTGGCTGCTGAAGACCACCATGGACGGCGAAGCCGATGGCCAGGCCTTCGGCACCTACACCGAAAAGTCGACGGAATACGGCGTGTTCGGTGCCCTCGGCGGCGAGTGGCACACGGGCTACGGCGCCCTGCTGCTGGAGATCGAGGGGGGCTACGCGGCCTACGACCGCACGCTGTTCGAGGCGAGCGCCGTCGGCACCCTCGCGGTCCAGCTCGGCTGGCGGTTCTTCCTGTAGACGGAGGCGGGGCCGCGCCCGCGGGCCAAGACGCCCCGCTGTCTCTCAGCCGACGTGGCTGTGATCCGACTTCTCGATGCGGTCGGCGACGTCGCCCTCTCGATCCTCCGGGATCTGGCGGACGGTGCGCTCGGTGGGCTGGGTCTCCTTCTCGTCCTTGGCGAAGGACTTGCGGAAGTTCTTGATCCCCTTGCCCAGCGCCTCGCCGAGCTGGGGGATGCGGTTGTGGCCGAACACGACCAGCACGATGAGCAGGATGAGCAGGAGCTCACTGCCCCCCGGCATGCTGATCGCCTCTTGGACCGTCGTATCGAGCAGGTTCATGGCGACTCCTTCGGCCATCCACGGCCGGATGGTCGGCCGCGATCATAGCAGACGCGGTGGTATACGCGGGGGTGTCCCGCAGATCCAGTCCCCTGCCGGCCGGCGCGGTGCGGTTCGGCCACCGTGCCGCTTGCCCGCGAGCGGGCGGGCGTGGTACCCCGATGCCTTCAAACCGGTCCGGATTGCGAGTCGTGGCGGCGACCTACGCGCTGAGGTTCATCGCAGGCAAGTACAAGGGGGGCCAGTTCCCCCTGCGGCCGAACCGCGAGATGGTGGTCGGGCGGGGCAGCGAGTTCGACATGGTCCTCGACGAGGACATGGTCTCGCGGCGCCACGCCAAGATCGCCACCTTCCACGGCCAGATCGTGGTGCAGGACCTCAAGAGCACCAACGGCACCTTCGTGAACGGCGAGCGCGTCACCGTCGCGCGCCTCAAGGTGGGCGACAAGGTGCTCGTCGGCACCTCCATCATGGAGCTGCTGCGCCTGGACGACGGCCCCACGAGCCAGCGGCCGGCCACCCGCACGTCGGGCGCCCCCGCCGAGCCGCCGCCGCCCGACGCCGAAGCCCGGCTCGACCGCATGACGCCGCCGGTGCGCCAGACCATCGAGCGTGGCCAGGGCATGTCGGGGCGCTTCCCTGACGATGACGTCACGGTCCCCGACCTGGTGGAACTGTTCCACGGCAGCGGCCGCACCGGCGTGCTGGTGCTCACGGACGACGCGGGCCGCGACGGCCGCATCTTCTTCCGCGAGGGCAACGTCTACTACGCCACCATCGCCGACCCCAGCCGGGCCGGCGAGTCCATGCTGACGGATGTGCCGCCCCTCAAGTGCTTCGTGCGCATGCTCGCGTGGAGCCACGGGGTCTTCCGGATGGACGCCCTCAACCCGGCCCCGGCCTTCGGGCAGGAGATCACGGGCAGCACCCGCCAGCTCCTGGTGGACGGAGTGCGCCAGATCGACGAGCTGCGCCGCTACGAGGGCCACCTGCCCCTGCGCGAGCAGCACCTCAGCCTCAACGTCCCCCTCGAGGCGCGCCTGTCGGCCCTCTCGGCCGAGGCCCTCGACACCCTGCAGGTGGTCATCAACCACCGCCAGGTCGGCCTGGTGCTCGATCACAGCGACGCCACCGACCTGGAGACCTGGCAGGACCTGCTCTACCTCATCCAGAACGGCTACGTCTCGGTCACCTGAGCCCCCCCGCCGGGCGGCGAGGGGCGGCGAGGTACTTCCCTTGACGTCGGGTCGGTGCGTCAGTAGGCTCTGGCGCCCCCGATCCGGGCAAGAGGCGCGCACCGGCCTCTCCCGGCGGGCCTGCCGGTGAGGGATGCATGGAATTCTACGTCGTCGATCCCAAGGACTACGACTTCTCTGAGTGGGCGAAGCGCATCCGCGAGTTCCTCAAAGAGGAGAAGATGGAGTTCACCGAAGAGGACGGCGGCCTCTACTACATCGGCGACGACGTCGCGACGCCGTGGGCCGAGAACTCCCTGCTGTTCACCGTCGAGGACGACGACCAGGGCGGCGTCATCGAGCTGCGGGACGTCGACACCAACTTCTACACCTTCTCGGACGATCTGAGCCTCTTCGAGGATCGCGAGGTGAAGGAGGCGGTGGGGCTGATCGCGCGATCTCCGCGTGCACTCTACGGTTTTCGCTCCAATGACACCGTCGGCTGCCGGTTCCACCGCGGCCCGAGCCGCAACCTGCACTTCTTCTGCGAGGATCAGGAGGCCGACTACCCCCACGCCATGGCGCTGGAGGATGTGTGGTCGCTGTTCTTCCGGGTGGTCAACTGGCTGTCGGGCTCTACGTCGCGCATCCAGGACTTCAAGGGCATCAACGTCGAGAAGGTGCACCTGGACTTCGAGGTCGAGGTGGAGTTCACCCACCCGTCCTGCCTCGATCCGCTCCTCGAGATCCTGGCCGACGAGGACAACCCCGACGTGCGCACCCGCTCGGGGCTGCGCGGGCTCTTCCACGACCGCGACCTGACCTGGATCCGCCGCTTCGTCAAGGCGCTCCCCCCGGAGGAGGAGTACTTCGAGAGCGCCATCATCCGGGCGAAGTGGTGGGGCACCGCCAACGGCGAGCGCGTGGACATCTTCAACGCGGGCGTCGAGCGCCGGGAGCTGCGGCCGTTCATCCAGATCCCCGTCCACCGGACCGCCAAGGAGCTGGTGGACAAGTTCCGCGCCCACTTCAAGGGCCACCGGATCGATCGGCAGGAGTACTATCTGGAGGATGACTGAGGCACCCCGCCTCTGGCTTCCCCCCTCCGCCGGGAGGCGCCCCGGACTTGATCCCCGAGCAGACCATCGCCGAGATCCTGGAGCGGGTCGACCTGGTGAAGCTCATCGGGCGGCAGGTGAAGCTGCGCAAGTCCGGCGCGAACTTCATGGGCCTGTGCCCCTTCCACAACGAGAAGTCCCCATCGTTCAGCGTGTCGCCGGTGCGCCGCACCTACCACTGCTTCGGCTGCGGGGTGCACGGCGACGCCGTCCGCTTCTTGATGGAGCAGCAGGGCCGTAGCTTCCCCGAGGCCGTCCGCGAGCTGGCCGCCGAGGTGGGGGTGATGATCCCGGAGGAGCGCCCCGAGCCCCCGGGCCGGCGCGCCGAGCGGGAGCGGCAGCGCACGGAAGCCGAGCGGCTCTACGCCGCCCAGGACGCCGTCACCCGCTACTTCACCGACACGCTGTTCAGCCCCGCGGGCCAGCCCGCCCAGCGCTACCTCACCGGCCGCGGCTTCACGCCGGAGACGGCCACCGCCTTCCGGCTCGGCTACGCGGACGGTGATCCCGCCCGGTTCCAGCGCTTCGTCGACGAGGCGAAGCTGGATCTGGCGGATCTGGTGACGCTGGGGCTGCTGCTGGTGCCCGACACCGGCCCCGATCCCGCGGCCCCCCTCCGCGGACACTACCTGCGGTTCCGGCGGCGGCTCATGTGCCCGGTGGTCGACGTGCGGGGCAACGTGACGGGGTACAGCGGACGCGTGCTCGACGCGCGGGCCAAGGCGGCCAAGTACGTCAACTCGCCCGAGACGCCCATCTTCACCAAGGGCGATCAGCTCTACGGCGCCTACACCGCCCGCAGCACGGCCCGCCGCGCGGGCCGGGTCATCCTCTGCGAAGGCAACCTGGACGTGGTGGCCCTCTGGCAGGCCGGCTTTCCGGGCACCGTCGCGGCCATGGGCACCGCCCTCACCCCCCGGCAGGTGCGGCTCGTCAAGCGCCTCTCCGACCAGGTCATCTGCGTGATGGACGGCGACGCCGCCGGCGCCAAGGCGGCCTTTGCGAGCCTGCTGCCATTCCTGGAGGAGGGCATCCAGCCCCGCGCCGTGCTGCTCTCGGGCGGGCACGATCCCGACTCGTACGTGCGGGAGAACGGCGCCGACGCCTTCCGGGCCCTGCTCGCCAGCGCGCGCCCGCTCCTCGATCTGTACATCGAGCGGGAGGCGACCAGCCGGCCGGCGGACGCCCTCGGACGGGCCGAGGGGCTGCGGGCCCTGGCCCCCGCCCTGCGGCTGCTGCAAGACCCGCTCGCCCGGGATCTGTATCGCCAGCAAGTGTCGGCCACCCTGGGGGTGGGGCTCGACTTCGTGGATCGCGCCATCGCCGAGGCGGTCGCCGCCCCGGCCGCCGCCGCCCCCCCGGCGCCTCCCCCCGCGCCGCCGCCGCCTCCGCCCGTGTTCGACCCGCCCCCCATGTGGGAGCCCGACGAGGCCGGCGCGTACATGGACCTCCCTGACGGACCCGACACACCGCCGCCACCGGCGCCCGTCAGGCCCATGCCGCCGCTTCCGCGCTACGAGAGAGAACTCGCTGAATACATTGCAGATTTCCCAGATCTGGCGGTCGATCTCGTGCGGCGCGAAGGCCACAAGTACTTGACGCACGGGGGACTTGCTGATTTCCTTGTGCGCCTTTGCCGCGAGGTCGAGAGCGACGCAGTGCTGGACGAGGACCGTTTGCTACGCGAGTTTCCCGACGCCCAGGTGGTTGCATTCTGGCGGGAACGACAGGCGAGGCCTTCGGGACTGGACCGCACGCATGTGCGTCGCGCCCTCCACGACGCGGTGCTCCGCCTGGAGCACGGTCACTGGCGACGACAGCGCAAAGACATCCTCAGGCGTCTGAGGGCAGCGCCAGGTGGGGAGCTCGCCGCCGAGCTCGCGGAGGCCAACCGTCGGCTGGCCTTGATCACCCAGCGTCTGAGCACCCCGACGACTCAGCCACCCGCCGAGGGAGCGAACTAGATGGCCGTGTCTCCAGAGCTGCGCCGCGTGCGCGAGCTGATCACGCGTGGACAGAGCAAGGGCTTCCTCACCAACGACGAGGTCAACCGCGCGCTCCCGTCCGGCTATCTGCCCGAGCACCTCGATGACCTGCTGACGACGTTTCGCCAGCTCGGCATCCGGGTGATCGATCGCGACGAGGCGGCCACCCGGCGCCGCACGACCCGCACCAAGGACGGCGCGCCCGCCGAAGACGCCGAGGCCGCGTTCGGGCGCACCAACGACCCGGTGCGGGTCTACCTGCGCAAGATGGGCTCGGTCTCGCTGCTCACCCGCGAGGGCGAGGTCGAGATCGCCAAGCGCATCGAGGACGGCCAGCTCAAGATGCGCGACGCGGTGCTCTCCAGCCCCGTCGCCGTGCAGATGGCCCTCGATCTCATCCTGCGCGTCGAGCACCGCGCCCTCCGGGTCAAGGAGGTGCTCATCGAGCCGGGCGAGGGTGAAGAGATCACCGAGCCCCCGATGGACCGCCTGACCCGCTGCGGCGCCGAGATCCGCAAGCTGGAGAAGGAGCGCCGCAAGCTCGAGGAGCGGCTCGCCGGCCTCCAGCCCATGCGCTCGGCCTACCGCAAGCAGCTCACGACCCGGGTCAAGAACGTCCGCGACCGCATCCAGGAGAAGCTGATCGAGATCGGCTTCCTCAAGCGCGTCATCGACCGCATGGCGGCCCGCATCAAGCTGCTCCAGCACCGGATGACGTCGGCCGAGGAGTCGCTGTCGAGCATCTGCACCCGGCTGGGTGCGGTGGACCTGCAGACGCTGCGCGCCGACGTCCGGGCGCTGCGCCAGGCCACCGAGGTCGAGGTGGTGCAGCGCATCGTGTCGCGCTACCGCATCCGCGACCGCATCTACCTGATCAACCAGGACCGCACCCTCGCCCACGCCCAGCGCAAGCTGCGGCGCGTCGAGATGGAGGCGGGCTGCAACGCCAGCGAGCTCAAGGCGCTGACGCGGCAGATCATGAAGCACGAGCGCTCCGCCGAGCGGGCCAAGACCGAGCTGGTGGAGGCCAACCTGCGGCTCGTGGTCAGCATCGCGAAGAAGTACACGAACCGCGGCCTGCAATTCCTTGATTTGATTCAGGAAGGCAACATCGGCCTCATGAAGGCCGTCGACAAGTTCGAGTACAAGCGCGGCTACAAGTTCAGCACCTACGCCACCTGGTGGATCCGGCAGGCCATCACCCGGGCCATCGCCGACCAGGCGCGCACCATCCGCATCCCCGTCCACATGATCGAGACGATCAACAAGCTCATCCGCACCAGCCGCTACCTGGTGCAGGAGATGGGGCGGGAGCCGACGCCGGAAGAGATCGCCGAGAAGATGGACCTGCCCCTCGACAAGGTGCGCAAGGTCCTGAAGATCGCCAAGGAGCCCATCTCCCTCGAGACGCCCATCGGCGAAGAGGAAGACAGCCACCTGGGCGACTTCATCGAGGACAAGTCGGCGGTCAGCCCCAGCGACGCGGTGGTGAACCTCTCGCTGCAGGAGCAGACCCGCAAGGTGCTCGCCACCCTCACCCCCCGGGAGGAGAAGGTGCTGCGGATGCGCTTCGGCATCGGTGAGCGCTCCGACCACACCCTCGAGGAGGTGGGCCAGGACTTCGACGTGACGCGCGAGCGCATCCGGCAGATCGAGGCCAAGGCCCTGCGCAAGCTGCGCCACCCCTCCCGCTCCAAGCGGCTGCGGGCCTTCGTCGAGACCTGATCCGCCGACGCCCGGCCCATCGGTCGGGCGGCCCGCCGGCCCACGCCTTTTTCAGCAGCCAGCTAGGCAACCTCGACCCTTCCTGCTAGTCTCCGTGACCCGGATGCGCCAGGGCGCCGTAGGGGCTCATAGCTCAGCGGTCAGAGCTGCCGGCTCATAACCGGTTGGTCCCAGGTTCGAACCCTGGTGGGCCCACCATCGCCACCGCGGTGCAGGACTGAGGAGGCTCGATTGAAGGACACGCTCGCGCTGCTGGTAGAGCTCCAGCGGCTGGACGATGAGCTCCGGGAGACCCGGGAAGCACGCAGCACCCTGGAGAAGCTCCGCAGCGAGAACGCCGAGAGCCTCGCCATCTTCGAGGGCATCCTCAAGGAGCGCGCCCTCCGGATCGCGGAAACCCGCGAATTCTGTGAGGAAAAGGAAAACGAGCTCAAGGCCATCGAGGACGACAACCGCCGGGGGCGCGCCCGCCTGGGCAGCATCAGCTCCCAGCGTGAGCTGACGGCCCTCAACAAGGAGCTCGAGACCGCGCGGCGCAACAACCAGAAGCGCAGCGAGGAGCTGGTGAAGCTGCTCCAGGAGCTGGAGGAGGTCCAGACCGACCACCGCCAGAAGGTCGCCGAGCGCGACGCCCTGAAGGAGCAGATGGCCGCCCTCGAGGCGGAGCTCGCCGCCCGGCTGGCCACCAAGGAGGCCGCGGCGGTGGAGCACAACAAGCGCCGCGCCGACGTGCGCGCCCGCATGGACAAGGCCCTGCTGGGCCGCTACGACCGCATCTCGCGCGGCCGCAACGGCTTCGCGGTGGCCCAGGTCATCGTGGGCAACTGCGGCGCCTGCAACATGTCCGTGCCGCCCCAGGTCTTCATCCGCCTGCAGAAGGGGGAGAGCCTGGAGGCCTGCAACAACTGTCAGCGCCTGCTGGTGTTCGTCGAAGGCGACGGCGGCGAGGCGCAGGCCGGCTGACGCCGGCCAGCTTGGAGGGGGAGTTCGACCCGGACGGGTGATCGCCGGCGCGCGAGCGCGGGAGGAAAGTCCGAGCTCCACAGGGCGGGGTGCTGGCTAACGGCCAGTCGAGGCGACTCGAAGGAAAGTGCCACAGAAAGCAAACCGCCGCGGTCCGCCGCGGTAAGGGTGAAAGGGTGCGGTAAGAGCGCACCGGGGGGGCGGTGACGTCCCCTGTCCTGGTAAACCCCACCTGGAGCAAGACCGTTTCGAGGTGCCCCGCGTGACGGGGCCTGGGTGCCCGCCCGGTAGCCTCGGGTCAGGTCGCTCGGGATCCGGGCAACCGGATCTCTAGATGAATGATCACCCCTCGCCGGGGGAGACCTCGGCGGGTGACAGAACTCGGCTTACGGCCGGGTCGAAGACCTCCTGGCGGGTCCTGGCGACAGGGCCCGCCACCTTTTCTGCTGACGCGGAGGGCCGGATGACGACGAAGAAGAACACGCGCGTCCCCATCGCCCGCAACCGCCGCGCCCGGTTCGACTACGAGATCGAGAGCACCTTCGAGGCGGGCATCCAGCTCACCGGCACCGAGGTCAAGAGCCTCCGGCTGGGTCAGGCCAACATCGCCGAGGGGGCCTACGTCCAGATCGAGTACCGCCAGGCCTGGCTGATCGGGGCCTACATCCCCGAGTTCCTCCAGGGCAACCGGTTCAACCACGAGCCGCGGCGCCGTCGGCGCCTGCTGCTCCACCGCCTCGAGATCGACCGCCTGCACGACCGCATCCGGCTGCAGGGCTACTCCGCCATCCCCATCGAGCTGTACTTCAAGGATGGCTGGGCCAAGCTCGAGTTCGGTCTGGGGAAGGGCAAGCGGCAGTATGACAAGCGCCAGTCCGAGCGCGAGAAGACCGACCGACGCGAGCGTGACTGGTGATCGGCCGCTGGTCGGCCCTCGCCTCGTCCGGACGGCCCGGCGCCTGGGGGTCGCGCTCCTTCTCCTCTACACGGCGGCCTGGCTCGTGACGCGCGCCACCCGCGGGCCCACCCGGGCCGTCCCCGAGGTCCAGGGCCACGCCGACGCAGCCTACGTCGCCGACCACCTCACGGTGATGACGCTGAACCTGGCCCACGGCCGCAGCACCGGGTTCCACCAGCTCTTCACGTCCACGCAGCGCCTGCGCGACAACCTCGAGGCCGTCGCCGCGGTGATGAACCGCGAGGGCCCCGACGTGGTGGCCGTCCAGGAAGCCGACGGTCCCTCCGCCTGGAGCGGGCGCTTCGACCATGTGGAGTACGTGGCCGACGCCGCCGGCTACCCCGTGCACCTGCGCGGCGACCATGTGCTCGGCCCGCGGCTGCGCTACGGCACCGCCCTGATCAGCCGATACGCCCTGCACGACCCCCTGTCGGTCACCTTCCCGCCCACGCCCCCGACGTTCTCCAAGGGGTTCGTGGTGGCGCGGGTCGACCACCCCCACTGGCCCGATGGCCTGGACATCGTGTCCATCCACCTCGACTTCGCCCGCTCCCGCGTCCGCGGCGCCCAGATCGACCGCCTCATCGAGGTCCTGCGCGAGCGCCGCCGCCCGGTGTTCATCATGGGCGACTTCAATATGTCATGGAAAAACGGCAATGATCTCCAGCGCCTGGCCGACACGCTGGCGCTGGAGAGCTTCGAGCCGGAGGCGAAGCTCATCACGTTCCCGACCACCGGCAAGCGCCTGGACTGGATCCTCGTGCCCCGCGAGCTCGAGATCGAGGAGTACCGGGTGCTGGACGATGTGGTCTCGGATCACCGGGGCGTGGTCGCCCGCATCCGCGTGCGCTGAGCCGCTGGCCGGTCAGGGAGCGCTGAGGGCGTCCACCCGCGCCTGGATGGCGGCGCGCTCAGGGTGGCTGGGCGGCGCGTCCGCCAGGAACTGCCGGTAGCCCGCCAGGGCGTCGGCCTTGCGGCCCGCGTCATCGGCCACCCGCGCGCTGGCGAGGCCCTGGGCCAGGGCGACCTCGCGCGGGCTGAGCGTCTCGCCCGCCGGGTTGGCCGTCACGTCCATCACCACCAGGGCCGCGCCGCCGTCCACCTGGGAGGCGGCCACGGGACGCGGGGGCGCGACGTCCGCGGGGCGGCGCAGCCAGAAGACCACGAACGCCGCGGCCGCGGCGGCGAGCAGCATGCCCGCCACCCCGAAGATCACCAGGCGGCCCTTGCCATCGGCCTCGTCGTCGCCCTCGGCGGGCGCGGCCGCCTCGACGGCGCCGCGCATGTGGTTGCCGGTGGTGTCCTCGCCCCGAAAGACCCCCGTGCTCTCCATGAAGCCCGAGGCCGCAGGCGCCCCGCTCGACTCGTCGAGGGCGGCGTGCAGGGCCTCGCCCATGGCCTGGGCGTCGGCGAAGCGATCGACCTCCTCGGTGGCCAGCGCCTTCGCCACCACCTGCACCAGCGCCGGCGGCAGGCCGAGCTGGAAGAGGTACTCGATGGGCGGCGGCGTGTTGAGCTTGCGGGTCATCAGCTCCAGCGCCGTCTCGCCCACGAAGGGCAGCCGGCCCGAGAGCATCTCGAAGAGGATGACCCCCAGGCCATACAGATCGCTCTGGGGCGAGACCCGACCCAGCCCCTGCTCGGGGGCCATGTAGCTGGGCGTCCCCAGGACGCGACCATCCTGGGTCTTCATGTCACCGCGCCCGGCGTTCTGGAACCGGGCGACCCCGAAGTCGAGCAGCTTGATGGTCTCGCCGCCCAGGGGCAGGCGCTCCACCATCACGTTGTCGGGCTTGAGATCCCGGTGGATGACCCCGGCCTGGTGGGCCTCGGCGAGGCCCTGCAGGATCTGGAGCGTCAGGGCGCAGGCCCGCAGGGGCTTGAGGGGCGCCTCCTCGGCCAGGAGCTGGGCCAGCGGCCGGCCGCGGACGAACTCCATGGCCAGGTAGACGCGCTGCCCGAACATGCCGAGCTCGACCAGGTTCACGATGAAGGGGGAGTGCAGCCGCCCGAGGGCCTGGGCCTCCCGCTCGAAGCGGGCCTTCAGCTCTTCGACGTCGTCGGAGGAGATGCCGTCCGGGCGGTGGATCAGCTTGATCGCCACATGGCGACCGACGCCGACCTCTTCCGCCTTGTAGACCGCCCCGAAGCCCCCCTCGCCGATCAGCTCGAGGATGCGAAACCGCCGCGCGATGAGCGTGCCGGGGCGGAGAGCGGACATGAAGGAGTTGCTGTGCACGGGCACTTGCCCTCCGAGTTCTGCAACACTCTAGCATCGTCCCGGAGTCAGTGCCATTTCGGAGATCGGGGGGCCGGGTGGACGGCCCGCGCCTTGCACACTCACGGGTCCAGCGCCGATCTCTGGGGGAGATCGCATGGGAAACCACGGGGAGGTCACGAAAAAATGAGGACTCGACACACGCTGCTGGCCCTGGGCACCACCCTCGCACCGGCCGCCGCCCTCGCCTGCGGCGGGCTGTTCTGCAACACCACCCAGCCCGTCAACCAGTCCGCGGAGCGCATCCTGTTCGCCCGCGACGGCCAGACGATGAACATGCACGTCCGCATCAGCTACCAGGGGCCCCCACCGAGTTCGGCTGGCTGCTCCCGGTACCGCCCGACGTGGAGACCGAGCTGGGCAGCGAGCAGCTCTTCGCCGCCCTGGATCAGCAGGCCGCGCCCATCTTCAACCTGGTCCAGGACTTCGACGAGAGCTGCATCCAGGCGCGCGGGGTGCCCGGCAACGCCGCGTTCGGCGGGGCCGAGGACGACGCCAGCTCGCCGGAGCCGGCGCCGCCGTCGGTGCAGGTCCTCTCCCGTGAGGCCATCGGCCCCTATGACCGCGTCATCCTCGACGCCGACAACGTGATGGTCCTGCGCGACTGGCTCGACACGGAGGGCTTCGCCATCCCCGCCGAGGTGGACGCGACCTGACCCCTACATCGAGATGGGCAGCGTCTTCGTGGCCGTGAAGCTGCTGCCGGGCGCGGACAGCGGCGACATCGCCCCCCTGCACCTGCGCTTCACCAGCGACACCCCGGCCATCCCCATCCTGCCCACCCGCGTGGCCGCCAACCCCGACATGGGCCTGATCGTCCACGTCCTCGATGACAACCGCGCAATCCCCAAGAACTACGCGCACATCCAGATCAACGAGGCCGCCATCGACTGGCTCAACGCGGGCGCCAACTACGCCGACGTGGTGAGCGCCGCCGCCGACGAGGCGGCCAGCGGTCGTGCCTGGGCGACGGACTACGCCGGGCCTTCGGATCTCATCAGCGGCATGGTGGATCCCTTCCCCGCCGAGGTGATCGAGGGCGTCAAGACCGCCGAGACCCTCGGTGATCTGCAGCGGTGGCTGCCCTTCGTGGACGCCGACGTGCAGCGGGTGCTGGCCGGCTACTTCGAGGTGCCCGAGGGGGTGGCCGCCAACCAGTTCTTCTCGTGCCCCGACTGCTTCGGCGTCGTCGACTGGAGCCAGGCCGTCGATGGCCAGGCCCTCGCCGCGGAGCTCGAGAACGAGGTGAACGCTCCCCGCGAAGCTCAAGGAGCTCTTCGCGAGCCACGACTACCTGACCCGCCTCTTCACCACCATGAGCCCCGCCGAGATGGACCAGGATCCCATCTTCGCCACCAACCCCGATCTGGCGAGCGTGGACCGCCAGCGGACCGCGACCTGGCACATCGTCTGCGACGACGCGGGCGCCGAGCTGGCCTCCTGTCCTACGTCGAGACCCCCAGCGGGCTGCGGTTCCAGTTCAACGACGACGGCACCGTGCCTGACGCCATCGTCCGCCAGGCCGGCGAGACGGTCCGCGGCAAGGACGCCCCCGCCGCCCGCATCATCGAGCAGATGTTCGAGCGGGGTCAGCCGGCCGTCATCGCCGACCGGACGTCCGCGCTGCGGGCCCGCTATGAGGGCACTGGCAGCAGCGATGGCTGCGACTGCGACGCCACCGACGGCGGCAGCCCCGCCACCCTCGGCCTGCTGCTCCTCGGCCTCGTCGGCCTGCGCCGTCGCCGCTGAATCGCCTTTCCCCACGCTCACTTCCGAAAGGGACGACCCCCATGGCACGCCTCCTCTCCACGCTGACCGCCGGCCTGGCGCTCTTCGCGCCGGCCGCCGCCCTCGCCTGCGGCGGGCTCTTCTGCAACACCACGCAGCCGGTCAACCAGTCGGCGGAGCGCATCCTGTTTGCCCGGGACGGGCAGACCATGAACATGCACGTCCGCATCAGCTACCAGGGCCCCCCCACCGAGTTCGGCTGGCTGCTCCCGGTGCCGCCGGACGTGCAGACCGAGCTCTCCAGCGAGCAGCTCTTCGCGGCCCTGGATCAGCAGGCGGGGCCCATCTTCAACCTCGTCCGGCAGCTCGGCGACACCTGCCTCCAGCCCGACTTCGCGGCGGGCGGCCAGGCGGGCGGCGGCCCCCCCAACGCGGTGGATGACGAGGACGGCGGCGGGCGTGGCGTCCAGGTCCTGTCCCGCGAGGCCATCGGGCCCTACGACCGCGTCATCCTGGAGGCGCAGAACGTCGGCGTCCTGCGGGACTGGCTCGACTCGGAGGGCTTCGCCATCCCCGCCGAGGTGGACGCCACCCTCACCCCCTACATCGAGATGGGCGCCGTCTTCGTGGCCGTGAAGCTGCTGCCCGGAGCCGACAGCGGCGACATCGCCCCGCTGCACCTGCGCTTCACCAGCGACACCCCGGCCATCCCCCTCATCCCGACCCGGGTGGCCGCCAACCCCGACATGGGCGTCATCGTCCACGTCCTCGATGACAACCGCGCAATCCCCAAGAACTACGCGCACATCCAGATCAACGAGGCCGCCGTGGACTGGCAGAACGCCGGCGCCAACTACGCCGACGTGGTGAGCGCTGCGGCTGACGAGGCCGCGGGCGGCAAGGCCTGGGCGACGGACTACGCCGGGCCCTCCGACCTGGTGGCCGGCATGTTCGATCCGTTCGCGGACGAGGTGATCGAGGGGGTGAAGACCGCCGAGACCCTGGGCGACCTGCAGCGCTGGCTGCCCTTCACCGACGCCGACGTGCAGCGGGTGCTGGCGGGCTACTTCGAGGTGCCCGAGGGGGTGGCCGCCAACCAGTTCTTCTCGTGCCCGGACTGCTTCGGCGTGGTCGACTGGAGCCAGGCCGTGGATGGTCAGGCCCTCGCCGCCGAGCTCGAGAACGAGGTCAACGCCCCCCGCGTCAAGCTCAAGGACCTCTTCGCGAGCCATGACTACCTGACCCGCCTCTTCACCACCATGAGCCCCGCCGAGATGGACCAGGATCCCATCTTCGCGACCAACCCCGATCTCGAGACCGTCGATCGCACCCGCACCGCCACCTGGTACATCGTCTGCGACGACCAGGGCCGCGAGCTGAGCTCGCTGTCCTACGTCGAGACGCCCAGCGGCCTGCGGTTCCAGTTCAACGACGACGGCAGCGTGCCTGACGCCATCGTGCGCCAGGCGGGCGAGACGGTCCGCGGCAAGGACGCCCCCGCCGCCCGCATCATCGAGCAGATGTTCGAGCGCGGGCAGCCCCAGGTGATCAGCGATCGCACCTCGTCGCTGCGGGCGCGCTACGAGGGCGCCGACAAGTCCGGGGGCTGCGACTGCGACGCCACCGACGGCGGCAACCCCGCGACGCTGGGCCTGCTGCTGCTCGGACTGGTGGGCCTCCGCCGTCGGCGGTAAGGTCGCGCCGACACCTCCGTCGGGTGGTGCCGTCCCCACTCCGGAGGTCACATGAAAGCTCTGGTCCTCGCCGCGGCCCTGGCCGCCAGCCCCTCGGCCGCCCTCGCCTGCGGCGGCCTCTTCTGCGACAACAGCCAGCCCGTCGTCCAGGCCGCCGAGCGCATCCTCTTCGCCCGGGACGGTGACCGCGTGGTCATGCACGTCCGCCTGACCTGGGCCGGCCCGCCCACCGACTTCGGCTGGCTGCTGCCGGTCCCGGCGGACGTCGAGACCAGCCTCTCCAGCGAGCAGCTCTTCACCGCCCTCGATCAGGCCTATGGGCCCGTCTTCCAGCTCTCCACCGAGTTCATCGACTGCGACGACCAGTTCTTCGGCGGCGCGGGCGGCGCCGGCGGTGGCGGCGGCCAGGGGGGCGGGTTCGCTGACGCGGGGGCGGCCGGACCCGACGTCAACATCCTCTCCCGCGAGCAGGTCGGCCCCTACGACCGCACGATCCTCCAGGGCGAGACCGTCCAGGATCTGATCGAGTGGCTGACCACCAACGGCTACCAGGTGCCGGCCGGGGCCGAGGAAACCCTTGATCCGTATGTGCAAATGGGCGCGGCCTTCGTCGCCATCAAGCTCGTCCCGGGGGCGGGCAGCGCCGAGGTCGTGCCGCTGGCGCTGACGTTCACCGCCCCGAGCCCGGCCATCCCGCTGCGGCCCACCGCCAACGCCGCCAACCCCGACATGGGCATCATCGTCCACGTCCTGGGCGACGCCCGCGCCGTGCCCGTGAACTTCCGCCATGTGGTCATCAACGAGGGGGCCATCAACTGGCAGAGCGGTGGCTCCAACTACGCCGACGTGGTGAGCCAGGCCGCCGACGAGGCCGGCGGGCGCGCCTTCGCCACCGACTTCGCCGGTCGGCAGCAGCTCGCCCCCCCCGCCCCCATCCCCCTCGACCGGCTCGGGGACGATCCGAGCTGGAGCACCGTGATCGAGAACCTGCCGTTCTTCGATGCCGACATGCAGCGCGTCCTGGCCACCGTCATCACCTCGACCCAGCCCGACGTCACCGTCCAGGAGCTGCTCCAGTGTCCCTTCTGCTGGGACGCCGAGGTGGCCACCGTCGACGGCCCGGCCCTGATCCAGAAGATCCGCGAGGAGATCAACGCGCCCCGCGAGGCGCTCGCCGGGCTCTTCGAGGCGCACCCGTACATGACGCGCCTGTACACCACCATGAGCTCCGCCGAGATGGACGCCGATCCCATCTTCGACACCAACCCGGATCTGGAGGATGTGCCCAACGTCCGCACGGCGACCCAGTATGTGACCTGTGATGACACGGGCTTCCGCTTCGACGAGGCGACCATCGAGACGGCCTCGGGGCTGCGGTTCACCCTCCAGGATGGCCAGAACCCCGACGTGATCCAGCGGCAGGACGGCGAGACGGTGCGGGGCATGGACGTGCCGGCGGCGGCCATCATCGAGCAGGCGCTCGTGGCCGGGCAGTCGCGCATCGTCGAGGATCGCCGCCCGACGCTGGCCCGCCGCTACGGCGCGGCGATGCCCCAGGGCAGCGACTCGGGCTGTGACGGCTGTGACGTGAGCACCGGCGGCGGGCCGTCGGCGGCCCTTCTGGTCATCGCGGGCCTGGCCCTCGGCCGCCGTCGTCGGCGCGTCGGCTGACAATAGACCGCCACACCTACATTTCCCCCGTTTCGCCGGGCCGCTGGCCGGGGTACCGTGTCCTCCCGACTGTTTGGCACTGGTGGACGGGAGCGGCCCGTGACGAAAATCGCGAGCAAGATCGCGCTGTTGACCAGCATCTGCGTCGCCCTGGCGGCGACGCCCGCGCTGGCGCAGGTGTGCCCGGAGGGCCGCAAGCGCTGCAACGGCCTGTGCATCACCGAGGCCGAGACCTGCCAGGTCAAGACCGACAGCAACAACTTCTTCATCCTCGGCCTGCTGGTGGCCGTCGGCGCCATCGTGGGGGTGTCGTTCTGGCTCAACCCCACCGCCGACATGCAGAAGGATGAGAAGACGGTGGGCCAGCCGCCCATCGACTTCCACGTCACCGAGGACGGTGGCGGCCTGATGTTCCGCACCGAGTGGTGATCCGGGCCGCCCGGCCCTGATCCACCTCAGGCGTGGGTCCGGTAGCGCCCCCCGCGGGCGAAGCTGTACAGCGCCAGCCGCCCCTCCACCGCCAGGTCATGGGCCAGCGTGCTCGCCGCCCCCACCGCGATGACGGCCCCGATCCGCGCCACGAGTGCCTTCTGGACGATCTCGAAGCCGGCGCGGCTCGACACCACCAGGGCCGTGCCCTCCAGCGGCCAGTGATCGGCCCGCAGGCGCGCCCCGATCACCTTGTCCACGGCGTTGTGGCGCCCGACATCCTCGCGGGCGACCAGCACCGCCCCGTCCGCCGAGAAGAGGGCCGCGCCGTGCAGGCCCCCCGTCCGGGCGAAGCGCGGCTGCGCGGCGCGCAGGGCCTCGGCCAGCGTGGCGATCTGTCCGGGCGCCAGCGCCCGGCGCGCCGGCAGCGGCGGGGCATGCTGGAAGACGCGCTCGATGCTCGCCTTGCCGCAGAGCCCGCAGCCCGACAGGGCGTGCAGCGCCCGCTGCGCCCGCTCGAAGCGCTCCGCCCCCGCCTCGACGCCCGCGGCCAGCGCGGCCAGCACCACGTTGTGGCGATCGGGGATCGAGGGGTCGAGGCAATGGCTCAACCCCGCGAGATCACGCGGATCTTCGACCACGCCCTCCGTCGCCAGGAACCCCGCGGCCAGGTCTAGATCCTCACCCGGCGTCCGCATCAGCACCGCGAGGGGGCGGCCATCCACCCGGATCTCGAGGGGCTCCTCCACCACCAGGTCGTCTTCGCCATCGGCCAGGGCGATCCGGCGGACGCCCGGATCGATCACGCCGCCTCCAGCGCCGCGTCGATGGCCTGGAGGCGCGCCGTGATCCAGTCCTGGCGGCGGTCGGGGAAGTGCCGGCGGTAGAGCAGGTACTCGGATCGGGCCTTCTCGAGGTGGCCGGTCTGCTCGTACAGGCGGCCCAGATCCAGGTGGGCGCGCAGGACCGGGGGGTGGCCGAGCAGGGCCTCGCGCAGGTGGTGGCGGGCGCGCACCGGATCCTGGTCGAGCCAGGTGCGGGCCAGGGCGTAGTGCCCGGGGGCGTAGCTGGGCTGCAGCTTCAGGGTGGTGCGCAGCGCGGCGCGGGCCGCCTCGGCGTCGTCCTCGTCCAGGTGGATGAGGGCGAGCTGGTAGTGGGCCTTGTGGTGCTTGCGATCCAGCTCGAGCACCCGCTCCAGGGCCCGGCGGGCGCGGTAGAGGTCGCGGCGCTCATAGGCGCAGACCCCCAGGGTGTAGAGGGCGCGCACATCCCGGGGCCACCGCTGCAAGACCTCCTCGAAGCACTGCTGGGCCGCCTCCAGCCGGCTGCGCTCGCGCTCGACGATGCCCAGGTTGAAGAGGATGCGCGGCTCGCCCGGCACCGCCTGGAGGGCGATGGTGTACTCCCGGGCGGCGGCGTCCAGCATGCCCTCCTGGCGCAGCGCGTAGCCGAGGGCGAAGCGAAACGTGGGCTCGGCGGGCGCCAGCGCCGCGGCGTGGGCGAACCGGGAGCGGGCCTGGCGGGCCAGGCCCTTGGCCTGAGCGGCGCGGCCGGCGTGGAAGTGCAGCCAGGGGGCGCCTGGGTGCTGGTCGAGCTGGGTGTGCAGGTAGAGGATGGCGCGCTCGTACTCGCCGGCGTCCACCAGGGCGCGGCCACGCAAGCTCGTGATCCAGGGCCGATCGCCGGCGATGGGCTCGATCAGCCCGAGGCCGACGTCCAGGAGGCGAGCGAGGGTGCGCTCCAGCCCCATGGCGTCAGGCGCTGCGCCGCGTCCGCTTGGTCCGCTGGCGGCCCCGGGTGCCCTTCACCTCGACGACGACGACGGTGCTGTTGTCCTCGCCGCCCCCGGCGTTGGCCAGGTCGACCAGCGTCTGCGGCGCCACGCGGGTGGCGTCGGACCGCATGACCTGGCGGATGGTGGCATCCTCGACGTGGCCGGTGAGGCCATCGGAGCAGAGCATGAAGCGATCGCCGACCGCGAGGGGCAGCGCGGCGATGTCGACCTTCACGTCCCGCTCGAAGCCGATGCTGCGGGTGATGATGTTGCGCATCACCGAGACCCGGGCCTGCTCGGGGGTGATGAGCCCCGCGGCCACCTGCTCCTGCACCAGCGAGTGATCCTCGGTGACCTGGTGGATGACGTCGTCGCGCAGCAGGTAGGCCCGGCTGTCGCCCACATGGGCGAACCAGGCGAAGGAGCCGTAGACCAGCATCAGCGTGACGGTGCTGCCCATGCCGGTCAGCTCGGGCCGCTCCCGGGCGGTGTCGAAGACCAGGGCGCAGGCCTCGCGCACGCCGGCGTCGAGGACGGCGGCGACGTTGATCCGCCCGCCCCCCGCCCGCTGGCGCTCCTCGGCCTGGGCCAGCCGCCGCAGGATGGCGTCGCCGCAGGTGAGCACGGTGAGCGCGCTCGCCACCTGCCCGCCCGCGTGGCCCCCCATGCCGTCGGCCACGATCCACAGGCCGTTCTTCGGCAGCAGCAGGAAGGAGTCTTCGTTGGCTTCTCGGCGCAGGCCCACGTCCGTGGCACCGGCCCCCAGCAGGCGGTAGTCAGGCAGGGCAGTCCGAATCCGCGGCAGACGGCTTCTAAGCTCGACCCGATTCGTCTTGTTCATCGCGGAGTCCGGCAGCGCGTTGCGGCCAAGGGAGCATAACCCGCACCCCGGGAGCACGCAATTCGTGCATCACGCGCCCTCACTGGCCCTCTTCGACCGCCGGCGCCTCCAGGTTCGTCTCGGTCAAGGTGAAGGGCACGTTGTTGCTCGCGGCGAACACCCACTTCACCAGGCCGACGCCCGGCTCGACGTAGTACGACCGCTGGAGCATGGCGCTGAAGTCGTCGAACACCTTGATCTGGCGGATGTTTTCCCGGTAGCGCCCCTCCATGGGGATGATGCTGCCGCGCCCCTCGCCCACCGGCTCGACGTCCACCCGGACCTCGACGAGGCCTTCCGTCTCCCGGGGCTCCTCGTCACCCGGCAGCGTGAGGGCCTGGATGAGCCGGATGTCGCTGACCTGGATGTTGGTCTGGATGAGGCCCACCTTCCAGGCGTCCTCGATGAAGACGTAGGGCGGCAGGTAGGTGCGCTCGAGCAGGCGGACGAAGGCCTGCGACTCCACCTCGCGCTCCTCGATGCGCAGCGCCTTGTACTCGACGCGCGGGCCCACGAGCCGGTCGGCCGGGGTGACGACGAAGGTCTCGTCCATCACCTGGCGCACCTTGCGGGGCATGCCGTCCTGGGGCAGGTCGATGATGCTGACGATGCGCCGCACCACCTCCAGCTTGCCGTCATCGGTGGGGGTGACCGACTGCACGCTGGCCTCGCCGCCCTGCTCCACCGGCCCCGGGTTGAGGGGATCGGCCTCCTCGCGGCGGTAGCGCCACACGCCGCCCTCGACGAGGGGGAAGTGGTCGGCCGGCTCGATCATCGTGCCCGCCGGCAGGGGGGCGATGGCCCCCTCGAACGGCACGCCGGGCGGGGGCCCCATGTCGGCCGTCCCGCCGCCGCCCCCACCGCCCGCGCCGCCACCGCCGCCGCCATCGTCGCAGCCCGCCAACGCCAGCGCCGCCAGCGCCAGCCACACGATCCGACACCCGTTCATGCGCTCCCCTCGAGCCGTTCGTTCGCCGGCTCGGCCGGCCGCTTCCACTCCATCAAGGGCGGCGGCAGCGGCCGCCGGGCGAGATCCGTGCGATCCGCCGTGGCCGGCTCCACCTGGTGCAGCTGCCACCGGTGGCCATCATGGCGCAAAGTCCAGAAGTGTTGCACCTGCCGCTCCTGCAGCGACCCCTCGACCACCTTGCCCTGGGCGTCGGTCACGCCGTGCACCCCCCGGAACTCCAGGCGCAGCAAGAGCTCCAGGCCCCGCGGCGGGGGGCCCTCGCCCACCGGCGTGAGCGACAGGTAGTGCACCTTCAGGACCTTCTCGAGCTTCGCGGTGTGCCGCCGGCCCGCCGCAGCGTCGGCGGCGTAGCGTGCCTCGGCCCCCGCCCGGAAGGCGTCCGTCAGGTAGGCCACCACGGGGCCGAGATCGTGGGTCTGCCAGCCGTTCCAGACGTGGGGCGCGCAGCGGTGCACCCAGGTCGTCAGGAAGTCGGTGTCGAACTCCGGGAAGAACGGCCCGATCTGGCGGATGAGCATGCGCTGCGTCCGCAGCTGGCTGAGCTGCTCCTTGAAGACCACCCGGCCCACCAGGAGCATGATGACGACGGCCCCCGACCAGAAGATGAGGGCCATGCCCCAGGCGCGCCCGCGATCCACCTCGCCCCCCTCCGACCCGGGCATGGACGCCTGGGCCACCGGCGGGGGCGGCGGGGCCTCCTGCGCGAGCGCCGCACCGGAAGTGAGCGCCAACCAAAGGAAAACGAGCCGGATCACAGGTCCTCCGCGATGCGCCAGGTCTCGATGAGATCGCCCCGGGTGTGGGGCAGCTCCTCCAGGAACCGGCTGGGGCGGTGCAGCACGGGGAAGCGGTCGCGCCCGGTGCTCCACTGGGGGTGGCAGAGGTGCAGGGTGTGCCGCGCGCGGGTGACCGCCACGTAGAACAGCCGCCGCTCCTCCTCGATCTCGTCGGGGGTGCGCATGGCCCGCTGGAGCGGGAAGTGGCCGTCGGCCAGGTGCAGCACGTAGACGGCGTCCCACTCCAGGCCCTTGGCCTGGTGGATGGTCGACAGCACCAGGCACTCGTCGGAGGTGGAGCCGGACTGGATCTCCTCCACCGACACGCTCTCCACCAGGGCCAGCTCCTCCAGGAACGCCCGGTAGTCGGGGTACTGGCTGGCGTGGTGGGCCAGCTGGCGGACGTCCTCGCCGCGCTGGTCGGCGTTGGGGTACACGCGATCGAGGTAGGTCTGGTAGCCGCGATCGAGCACCAGCTCCAGCATCGACGCCGGATCCCCCACCAGGTGCGGCGCGCCCAGATCCAGCAGCAGCGCCCGGGCCTGCTCGAAGGACTTGCGGGCCTTGCCGGGCAGCTTCGGGATGGGGGCCCCCGCCACCAGCGCGGCCCACGGATCGCCCGTGCCCGCCAGGTGCTGGTAGATGGTGGCCGCCGACTGGTTGCCCACCCCGTCGTACAGCTTCAGCACCCGCGTCCAGGCCAGCCGATCCAGCGGGTTGAACAGGATCTTCAGGTGGGCCAGCAGATCCCGGATGTGCCCCTGCTCGAAGAACTTCGTGCCCGACCGGATCACGAAGGGGATGCCGCGCCGCTGGAGCTCGAGCTGCAGCTCCATCGCCTGGTAGTGGGCCCGGTACAGCACCGCCTGCTGCTTGAGCTCGACGCCCTCGTCGCGCAGCTCCAGCACGCGCTGGCTGACGAAGGCCGCCTGCTGCTGCGCATCGCTCAGGCAGGCATAGATGGGCAGCTCGCCGTCGCCCCGGTGGGCCCGCAGCGTCTTGTCGAACTGGCGCCGGTTGTGGCGGATGCTGCCGTTGGCCACCGCCAGCACCTGGGGCGTCGAGCGGTAGCTGGTCTCCAGGCGGGTGATGCGCGTGCCCTCGAAAAGCGCAGGAAAATCGAGGATGTTGCGCAGCTCGGCGCCCCGGAAGGCGTAGATGCTCTGGCAGTCGTCCCCTACCACCATCACGTTGCCGTGCGCGCCCATCAGGCGCACCACGGCCGCCTGGAGGCGGTTGGTGTCCTGGTACTCGTCCACCAGGATGTGGCTGAAGCGCGCCTGGTAGGCCGCCCGCAGATCGGCGTGGTCTTCCAGGAGCATCCGCCAGTTCACCAGCAGATCGTCGTAGTCCATCACGTTCATGTCGGCCTTGAGCCGCATGTAGGTGACGCCCACCTGCTCGATGGCGGGGGCGATGCCGATGAACTGGGGGAAGTCGGCCTTGATCACCGCCTCCAGCGACCGCTCGGTGTTCACGGACGACGAGACCATGCTCTGCAGCACCGCCGCCTTCGGGAAGCGCTGCTTCGTGGTGTCGGGCACGGCCTCCGCCAGGGCCATGTCCATCACGTCCCGCGACTCCTCGCTGTCGAGGATGCCGTAGTTCAGGCCGTAGCCCAGCCGCTCGGCCTGCTCACGCAGGATGCGGTTGCCGATGGCGTGGAAGGTGCCCGCCCAGATGCGCCCGGCCGCCCGCGGCACCAGCCGCATCACGCGATCGGTCATCTCGCGGGCTGCCTTGTTGGTGAAGGTCAGCAGCAGGAGCCGCCCCGGATCGACGCCGTTTTCGACGAGGTTCGCCGCCCGGTAGGTCAGCGTCCGGGTCTTCCCGGTGCCCGCCCCGGCGATGACCAGCAGCGGGCCATTGAGGCTCTCGGCGACCACCCGCTGCTCGGGGTTGAGGTCGGCGAGAAAGCCCGCGCGGGCCGGCGGGCGCTCGCTCTTGAGGGTGTACTGGCGCATGGCGCCCGGCAGGGTAGTACATCGGGGACGCGATGAACACGCGTTCAGGTGCCGACCCGCGGATCTACTCCGGTGGCGGCGCCTTGAGCACGATGGGCGCCTCGATGAGGAAGGGCCGCGTGGGGATGACCGGCCAGGGCCAGCGCAGGGGCCCCGACCGCCCCTTCCGCGGCTTCCAGGTGTGGGGGACCCGCCGGAAGCCCACCGGGTAGATGGTCAGGCTCTCGGCCGTGATCTTCAGGCGCAGGAAGCACTTCCAGTCGGGGTTGCGGATGGACGAGAAGGCCTCGTTCTGGTGCAGCCCGAAGAAGGTGCTCGAGATCCAGAGGTACAGGCCCATCAGCCCGCCCCCCACCAGCGCGCCGAGCAGCCCCACCATGGGCGCCCCGAGCAGGAGCTGGACGGGCTGGCGGGGGGTCAGGCCCATCACCGCCACCGTGAGCCACGAGACGAACCAGACCGTGGCGAAGATGGCGAGCACATGGGTCAGGCCGTGCACCAGGCCGGCGATGTTGTTGTAGAGCGGGCTCGGGGTGTTGGAGAGCATGCGGATGCCCCCCACGATGGCCAGCAGGAAGAGGCCGGCCACGGGGTTGATCAGGGCCACCTCGCCCATCATCCGCACCACCTCCCCCACCTGGCCGATGCCCAGCGTGTGCAGCCGGTTGGGCTCGAAGTTGGTGTTGCCGGGCTCGGGCGCGAGCAGCCAGGCGGCCACCACGTACAGCGCCCCCAGGAAGCCCCCGAAGCGCCAGTTCAGGAAGGGAAACAACAGGTTGCGCAGCGCGAGGATGCGCGAGGCGCGGGGGCTCGGGAAGCTGGCCTTCAGGCCGTACTCCCCCGGCTGCAGGGGCGCGGGCGCCGCCTTGCGCCCGCGGCGGGGCAGCACCTCGATGGGCTTCGTGGGGTGGGTCGCGTGCAGGAAGGCACCGCCGCCCCCCGCCACGATCTTCTGGCGGCCGTCGACCCCCTCATGGCGCCGGTAGTGGTGCAGATCCCCGGCCAGCCACAGCCGCAGGTGCCCCCCCTCCTCCAGGGCCCGCTCCAGCACCGACAGGTACCGCCGGTGCTCGGGCCCGCCCGTGTCCAGCCAGGTGGGCTCGGGGATGCAGAGGATGACCTGATCACCCGGGCGCAGGGCGTCGACCCAGTCGAGCATGTAGCGCAGCTGGTCCTGGTCGATGTCGCCGGTGAGCTGGATGTCGACGCCGAAGATCCACCACCGAAACGGCAGCTTCTTGACGAAGTAGCTGCGTGACTGCACCGGGTTCCACTCGGCGAAGCGCTCCCCCGAGGCGAAGATCTTCATGAACTGCACGAGGTTGTCGTACCAGTCGTGGTTGCCCGGCAGGGCCACCACCCAGGGCAGCCGCGGCGGCATGCGATCGACGGGGGCCACCCCGTCATCGGCCCCGACGAACTCGCGATCGGGGCTCCAGGGTGCGCGGGGGTCGTACCCGGGCAGCGCATCGGGCGGCGCGTCGGAGGGCAGGCGGCTCCAGGGGTGGACCGTCTCCAGCGCATCCGACGGGCGCGGCTGATCCCCCGCGGCCGCCAGCCGAAACGGCGTGATGAAGCGCCGGTAGTAGTCGAGGGCGGTGGCCATCGGGTAGACTTGATCGCCGCCGAACACCAGCACATGGCCCCGCTTCGTGGCCTCCCACTCGCCGGTCGGGTGGCGCAGGGGCAGGTGCGGCAGCGACACGGCGCTCGCCACCGCGTAGGTGGAGTCGAAGCCATCCCCGGTGTCGGCCACGTAGTCCACCCACAGCTCCGTCGACGCCTCCGACACCGGCGCCAGGGCGTGCTCGTAGTGGGCGGCGGCGCTCCCCTCGACGGACCGGCGATCGTCGAACGTCCCGAAAGTCTTCGAGATCACCATGTTGACGGCGGTCGCGACCAGGGGCCCCGGGTTGTACCAGCCCACCATCCCGGGTCGCCAGCGCGGCCAGGGCGGGGGCGGCAGGCGGCACCGCGAGGCGGCGTGGGTGATCGCCACCCCCGCCCGCTCGCCGAGGGGCGCGCACCGATCCATCACCGCGCCCATGGGCAGCACGCAGAGCATGTGGGGGCGCCCGGCCGCCGTCTTCCCCGTCAAGAGGCCCACCACCGCGCCCCCCACCAGGCAGGGGGAGCCCGTCAGCACCTCGGGGTGGGGCACCCGCTCGGCGGGCCGCACGGCGAGAGGCGCCTGCACGGGATCGACCGTGGCCATGTAGGCCATGCGCGCCGCCACCGCGACCACCGCCTCGCCGGTGCGCTGGAAGAGCCACGCGTCCTCCCCCGGCCGCACCTCCTCGTCCAGGGGCAGCGCCCGGGCCGCCGGCAGACCGGGACACTCCAGCAGCAGCCAGGCCACCTCGTCATCCCCGCCCACCATCAGCGGGGTGGCGGGCAGGCTGAGGGGATCCCCCGGCAGGCGGATCTCGAAGATCGCCTCCTCCAGCGGGCAGTCGCCGCAGGCCGACTGGGCCACCATGCCCAGCACGCGCCCCTCCCCCGCCACCACGCCCAGGCTCTGGATGCGCGCGCCCGACAGGAGAGTGTCGAGGCAGACGACCCCGTCGAGGGGCGAGCGGTACTCGCCGGACGCACTGATCATGGCACCACACCCCCCAAGGAACCGCTGACCGCATTGACCGCCGTATCAGAGCACGGCTACCGTCCCCGGCGAAGATTGTCCAGTCCACCCGTTGTCATCCCCGGCGTCGCCGGCCAGGAGAGACATGAACCGCATCGCGCTGCCCCTCGATGATCTCAAGCCTCACTACGACGTGGTGGTGATCGGCTCGGGCTACGGCGGGGCCATCAGCGCCTCACGGCTGGCGCGCGCGGGCCGCTCCGTCTGCCTGCTGGAGCGCGGCCGGGAGCGCCTGCCGGGCGAGTTCCCCGACGCGCTGCACGAGCTGGTGGGCGAGACGCAGCTCCAGCTCCCCCTGGGCGACGATGACACCCTGCATGTGGGATCGCGCACCGCGCTGCTCGATGTGACGGTCGATCGCGACATCAACGTGCTGGTCGGCTGCGGCCTCGGCGGCACCTCGCTGATCAACGCCAACGTCTCCATGCGCCCGGATCCACGGGTGTTTTCGTGCGCCGAGTGGCCGGCTGAGGTGGCCGCCGACGCGGCGCTCCTCGACACCTGCTACACCCGCGCCGAGCAGATGCTCAAGCCGACCGCCTACCCCGACTCCGGCGAGCGCCTGGCCAAGACGGCCGCCCAGGAGATCTCGGCCGAGAAGGTGGGGGGCCGCTTCTGGCGCCTGCCCATCAACGTGACGTTCGAGGACGGCGTCAACCATGTGGGGGTGCCCCAGAAGGCCTGCACCCTCTGCGGCGACTGCGTGTCGGGCTGCAATGTGTCGGCGAAGAACACGGTGCAGATGAACTACCTGCCCGACGCGGCCAACCACGGCGCCGAGATCTTCTGCGAAGCCAGCGTGCACCACGTGGAGCGGCGCGGCGACCAGTGGGTGGTGCACTTCGAGCCCATCGGCGCCGGCCGCGCCCGCTTCGACGCCTCCCTCCTCTACGTCACGGCCGACGTGGTCATCCTGGCCGCCGGCACGCTGGGCACCGTGGGCATCCTGCTGCGCTCCCGGGAGGCGGGCCTGGCCGTATCCGACCGGCTCGGCGCGCGCTTCACGGGCAACGGCGACATGCTCGGCTTCGCCTACGACGCCGGCCACGACATCTACGGCGTCGGCTGGGGCGACCGCCGCAAGGGCGAGCCGGTGGGCCCGTGCATCACCAGCGTCATCGACCAGCGCGCCACCCCGGAGCTCACCGAGGGCTACATCATCGAGGAGGGCTCCATCCCCGGCTCCCTGCGCTCGTTCCTGGGCCCCGCGTTTCGCGCGGCCGCCGAGCTCACGGGCCAGGGCGAGGATCACGAGGAGAAGCGCAGCCTGTGGGAACGTTTCTTCGGCGACGGCGAAGAGGCGGTCACCCGTCGGACCCAGACCTACCTGGTCATGGCCCATGACGATGGGCACGGGCAGCTGTATCTGGCCGACGGCCGCGTCCGCATCCGCTGGCCCGGCGTCGGCAAGCAGGACGTCTTCACCCGCGCCAGCGACGCCCTCAAGGCGGCCGCCACCGCCCTGCGCGGCAAGTACGTCCCCAACCCCATCTGGACGAAGCTCTTCAACAAGGACCTGGTGACGGTCCACCCCCTGGGCGGCGCGGCCATGGGCGCCGACGCCACCACCGGCGTCACCGACCACCGCGGCCGCGTCTACGCCGGCGCCACCGGCACCGCGATCCACCCGGGCCTCTTCGTCAGCGACGGCGCCCTCATCCCCCGCCCCCTCGGGGTCAACCCGCTCCTCACCATCTCGGCCCTGGCCGAGCGCAACGCCCACTACCTGGCGGAGGAGCGCGGCTGGAACATCGACTACGCCCTCCCCTCGGCACCGACGCGCGCCGCCGCCACGCCGCCCCTCTCGGTCCGGTTCACCGAGACGATGCGCGGCTTCGTGGCCGCCGACGAGCTCGACTTCTACGAGGTGGCCGCCGCCCTCGGCGAAGAGCGCGATGACCGCCTCTTCTTCGTGCTGACCATCACCGGCGAGCTGGATCGCATGCTCGACACCCCGGATCACCCGGCGCGGATGGTCGGCACGGTCGAGTGCCCGACGCTCTCCGACCGACCCCTCATGGTCACCCACGGCGACTTCAACCTGTTCGTCCAGGATCCGGACGACCCCACCACCAAGCGCATGTGGTACCGCATGCGCATGCAGTCCGTGGATGGAAAGCCCTATTATTTCGAGGGCTTCAAGGAGATCCACGACGACCCGGGCTTCGACCTCTGGTCCGACACCAGCACCCTGTACATCACCGTGCATGCCGGCGACGACGCCACGGGCCCCAAGGTGCTGCGGGGCATCCTGCACATCGAGAAGACCGACTTCCTGCGCCAGATGACCACCATGCAGGTGCTCCACAGCCAGGGCGCCATCGAGTCCGCCAAGGCCATGCTGCGCTTCGGCAAGGTCTTCGCCGGCGAGCTCTGGGACACCTTCGGCATCGGCTGAACCCCGCCCCGCGCCTGTCACGCTTCGGTAGCACCCTCGGGGCCCCGGCCCGAGAGGGTTGTTGTCAGGCCCCCGCAACGGGTGCACGATGCGATCTGATCACGAAGCTGAACGGCGCCGAACGACCCGGACGGGGGACGGTCGCTTGCGCCACCACACAGGCGACCTCGCCCGAGGAGTGCGTGTCATGGCCGATCACCCAGGTCTGGAAGATCTCTTCAACTACCCGCTGATGAGCGCACTGGTGGAGCGCCGCACGCGCCGCGTGGCCCGCGGCGTGTCCATCAAGGCCGGGCCCCTGAGCCATGAGAGCACCAACGCACCCGAGCCGCTCAGCCCCCTCGAGGAGGCGGTGCTCGTGCTCACGGCGATCGGGGTGACGGGCATCACCATGCACGACGGCCCGCTGACGAAGGTCAACGGGGCGCCCGAGCTGGGAACGCCCTTCCTGAACATCATCGCACGCACCGGGTCGAGCGCCGACAACTGCCAGGCCACCCACTTCTTCATGATCAATGATGACGGCATGTTCCTGCTGCGCTACCCCCGGGGACGCGAGGCGCTGGAGCTCATCAAGGATCTGCCGCCGCGCTGGGCGGACTGGACGGAGGCCGACTGGCTGGCCGCCGCCGAGCGCGCCAAGGTGCGCATCTCGGATCGCCGCATGGACTTCCCGCGGGAGTGGCCCTACTACCTGGGCTGGAACGCCCAGCACTCCAACGTGGCGGGGACGACGGTCTTCTTCCCCGTCGTGGACTGCACCTGGCAGTACATCAACGCCCTGCTCATCATCGTCTCCGAGCCGCGCGAGAAGCGCATGATGTTCGTGGACGACTGGTCGCGGTTCAAGCCGTCCAACCTCTATGAGTGGATGGCCAAGATCGGTGGCAAGCTGGGTCTGTCCCCGGACATCCCCTACCACCCCATCGGCGGCCTGAAGTACCTGCGCGAAGGCTTCGTGAGCAAGGACAGCGTCGGCCCGCTGGGCTTCGGCAACACCCTGCGCACGGACTACGGGCTGTTCTTCTACCTGCAGAACCTGATGCTGGTGGGCCAGGGGCTGGGCGTCGGCGGGTGGGTCCACGGCTCCATCTTCCCCCCCTACATCTACCAGCGCGACGACGCCAAGGGCCTGCACGGGCTCGGGTTTCGGTTCCAGCAGCCCAAGACCCTCAAGCCCATGCCGCCGGTGCCGGCCTCCCAGCCCAACCCCATCGGCATCGATGGCATCCTGGAGGGACTCACCCCCCCGTATGTGTCATCCATGGACGAGGCGGTGGATCGCGTGGTGGCCCACAAGTACGGCGCGACGGGGGGCTCCTACGGGGAGCGCGAGGTCTTCTCGCGCTCCTACCGCGAGGCGTCCCAGGCCGATGCCTTCACGAAGGAGGCCGCCCGGTTCTCCCCCGAAGGCATCGCGTACGTGAAGGACATCTGCAACTACATCTACGACACCTACGGCCGCTTCCCGGCCCACGTCGATGCCTTCTACTCCCCCGGCATCTGGCTGCAGTTCCACCACCTGGAGCTGGAGTACTACCAGAAGTTCTTCGACCCCGGCCTGTACGCGCGGCAGGCCGCCCACGACCAGATCTGGAAGAAGGGCTGAGGCGATGGCCACCTCCCGCAAGCGCCGGATTCTGTTCACGATTCTGGGTGGCGTCCTCGTGCTGGGCGGGGTCCTCGGCTACCTCGTCTGGGACGGGCTCTTCCGGCGGGAGGCCCCCCGCTACGACGACATCCGCGAGTTCATGAAGTATGGCTCGGTGGGTCAGGAGGTCACGGCCGGCATCCCCTTCCGGGTGTGGCAGGTGCTCCCCGAGGTGTTCGCCGACAAGCTCCCGGCGGGGGCCGATCCGGCGAAGGGCTACGCCGCCTTCGGGTTCGTCTACGAGGACGGCCATGACATCCCCATCGGCATCACGAAGAGCCGCATCGGGTTCGAGCGCATCAGCCTGTCCTGCGCGGCCTGCCACAACTCCCACTACCGCGCCCGCCCCGAGGACGCCCCCACCTACTTCCTGTCGGGGACGGACACCTCGTTCTACGGCCAGCGGTACTTCAACTTCCTGTTCGCCTGCGCCAACGACGCCCGCTTCGAGCCGAAGACGCTCCTGGCCGCCATGGAGCGCCACGGCGGCGTGGGGGCCTTCGAGGGGCTGCTGTATCGCTTCCTGATCATCCCGAAGATGAAGGACGAGCTGCTCAAGGTCGAGAAGCGCCTCAACTGGTGGTACGACGTGCCCGAGGCGGGCCCGGGTCGCTGGATCGCCTTCAACGACCTGAAGTTCCACTTCGCCAAGCAGCCGCGGGATGGCTCCATCGGCAACCCCGACATCCCCACGATGTTCAACCTGAAGCTGCGCGAGGACATCAAGACCTACCACTGGGACGGGTTCACCGACTCCCTCGACAAGGCCATGCAGAACGCCGCCGTCGGCGCCGGGGCCGACGAGCCGGCCATCCCCCGCGAGGACCTCAACCGCCTGCGCGACTGGTGGCTGACCCAGCCCGCGCCCCCCTATCCGTTCCCCGTGGACGCCACCCTGGCCGCCCGCGGCAAGGAGGTCTGGGAGTCGGCGGGCTGCGCGGGCTGCCACGCCATCGGCCGCCCCACCGCCGGGCGCGTCATCCCCATCGACGAGATCGGCACCGATCGCCACCGCTACGACCTCATCACCCCGGGCACCGTCGAGGGCTACAACCGCGAGGCGAAGCGCATGTACGGCTGGCCCCAGGAGTGGTTCATCCGCAAGACCGAGGGGTACGTGGCGGTGCTCCTCGACGCCGTGTGGCTGCGGGCGCCCTACCTGCACAACGGGTCGGTGCCCACCCTGGCCGATCTGCTCAAGCCGCCGGCCGAGCGCCCCAAGGTGTTCTACCGCGGCTACGACCTCTACGATCCCGTCCAGGTCGGCTATGTGTCGACCGGCCCCGAGGCCGAGAAGCAGTTCCGCTACGACACGGCCCTGCCCGGCAACGGCAACCAGGGCCATGTCTACGGCACCGACCTGCCGCCCGAAGACAAGGCGGCCCTCATCGAGCACCTGAAAACGCTCTGAGGAGGCACCATGGCCTGGCTCTGTCTCGGTCTCTGGGTCCTGATCGGCCTCTACGTGCTGGGCTGCGCCTTCAGCGCGCGGACCATGGTGCGGCCGGGCCGCCAGCCGCTCTGGACGGACCCGCGGGCCGCCGCGGGCATCGCCTTCGAGACCATCAGCTTCCCGGCCCCCGACGGCGTGACCCTGCGCGGCTGGTTCCTGCCCACCGGGGGCCCGACCCCGGCGCCCACCCTCATCATCATCCCGGGCTGGCTGTGGAACCGCCTGGGCAACGCCCAGAACAACCTGCTCAACGACTTCCCCGGCGGCAAGCGGGTCGAGCTGATGCCCCTCGCGGCCGCCTGCCACCAGGCCGGCTACGGCGTGCTGATGTTCGACGTGCGCGGCTTCGGCGAGAGCGACCGCAGCGGCCCCTACACCGCCGGCTGGCAGGAGCACCTGGACCTGCTGGGCGCCCTCGACTGGCTGGCGACCCGCGGCGACGTCGATCAGGACCACATCGGCGCCATCGGCTTCTCCAACGGGGGCAACTGCATCGTCTTCGCCCTGGCCCACACCGACCGCCTGCGGGCGGCCATCGCGGTGCAGCCGACGAAGCTGGCCCTCTTCATGGCCAACTACATGAAACCCTTCGGGATCGTGGGTCGCCTCTTCGGCTGGGGGACGGGGGTCTTCTACCGCCTGGGCGGCGGCCCCGACCTGCGGCTCATCGATCCCCTCTACGCCCTGCGTGGGGCCGCGCGGACGCCGACGCTCTACGTCGAGGGGACGGGTGACCGCTGGGGCTCCGTGGCCCATGTGAGGACGCTGGAGGCGGCCACCCCCGTGGCCGAGGGCCTCTACCCCGAGACCGCTCACCGCTTCGACGGCTACAACCACATGGTCGCCCACCCCGAGATCGCCCTGACGTTCTTCGCACGCCACATGGGCCCGACCTCTGAGAAAGTGGAGTAGATTCGATGGCTTCCGTAGATTCCACCGCTTCCGGGGGTTCCCGCGCGAAGAAGATCGGGCTGTGGCTCCTGGTCCTGATCCTGGTCGCCGCCGGCGCGGCGGCCATCTACCTGCTCCGGCGCTACCCGAACGACGTCCCGGTGACCTACGAGGACGCCACCGAGCACTTCCTGCACGGCTCCATCGGCGGCGACACCGACAACGGCCTGCCCCGGCGCGTCATGGAGGTGCTGCCCGAGGTGTTCGCCGATCTGCTGCCCGCCGGCGCCCCCCATGACTGGACGGCCTTCGGCTTCCAGGTCGATCCGGGGCAGGTCATCCCCATCGGCTTCTCGGAGCGCACCATGCGGGTGCCGCTGCTGGGGATGAACTGCGCGCTCTGCCACACAGGCATCGTGCGCGCCTCGGCCGACGCGCCCCCCACCCGCATCCTGGGCATGGGATCCACCACCCTCGATCTGGAGGGCTTCTTCGGCTTCCTGTTCCGGGTCGTGGCCGATCCCCGCTACACGCCGGAGGTGCTCATCCCGGCCATGGAGAAGCGGGCGCCCATGGACGCCCTGGATCGCTTCGTCTACGGCAAGGTGATCGCCCGGTTCAAGGCGGGGCTCGAGGGCCGAAAGGCCATGCTGGGCGCGCTCTTCGCTCCCGATCGCCCGGGCTTCGGGCCCGGCCGCGTCGACACCTTCAACCCCTACAAGCTCTCGACCCTCGGCCAGCACTACCCCGACGGCCTGGCCCCCGAGGAGGCCATCGGCAACGCCCGCTACGCCTCCATCTGGGCCCAGGCCACCACGAAGAACCGTCCCCTCAACTGGGACGGCAACGCCCCCCGCATCGAAGATCGCAACGCCGGCGCCGCCTTCGGGGCCGGCGCCACCCACGACTCCATCGACATGGCCCAGATCGCCCGCATCCAGGCCTGGCTGGAGGTGCTGCCCGCGCCGAAGTGGCCCTACGCGGCCCCCGACGCCGAGGAGGTGGCCCGCGGCCAGCTCGTCTTCAAGAACCGCTGCTTCGACTGCCACGACGACGCCGGCAAGCGCATCGGCGAGATCATCCCCATCGAGCTCATCGGCACCGATCGCCGCCGGTTCGACTCCTACACGCCCAAGCTCAACCAGCTCTTCCTGGACATGGGCAACGGCCGGCCGTGGGATCTGACCTCCATGCAGAAGATGGCGGGCTACGCCAACCGGCCCCTCGACGGCCTCTGGGCCCGCGGGCCCTACCTGCACAACGGCTCCGTCCCGACCATCTGGGATCTGCTGACCCCCGCCGCCGAGCGCAACGGGGGACAGCCCACCTTCCGGGTGGGCCACGGGGTCATCGACGCCAACAACCTGGGCATCCAGGCCGACGTCGAGGCCATCGATGGGCGACCGACCGCCGTCTTCGACACCCGCCTGGCCGGCAACAGCAACCAGGGCCACACGGGCCCGGTCTACGGCACCGACCTCACCGACGAAGACAAGAAGGCGCTCATCGCCTACCTGAAGACGCTTTGAGATCAAGGGGTTGACGATGCCTGCCGAGACCGGTCCCGCCCTCATCACCCGCCACGAGCTCTTCGGCGTGCGCCGGCCGCTGGCCTTCGGTGGCCTGGAGCGCTTCGAGATCCGCGCCGGCGACGGGGAGATCCTGACGCTGCACCATGTGCCCGGCGGGGGGCCGCGGGGGCCGGTCATTCTGGCCCCGGGCACCGCCATGTCGGCGCTGTCGTTCTGCCTCGACACGGTGGATCAGAACCTCGCCGAGTACCTGCACGCCGAGGGCTTCGACGTCTGGCTCTTCGACTGGCGCACGAGCCCCGAGCTGGCGGCCAGCCTCAAGCCCTACACCCTCGACGACGTGGCGGCCCATGACTGGCCCGCCGCCATCGCCGAGGTGCGCGCCCGCACCGGCGCCGACCAGGTGGGCGTCATCGCCCACTGCCTGTCGTCGGCGGCGCTGCACCTCTCGCTGGCCCGCCGCCACACCGACGCCGCCCACATCAAGCACCTGGTGGCCAGCCAGGTGGCGCTGCACCTGGTCTTCAACTGGGTGGGCCGCCTGAAGCGGTGGACGTTTGCTGACAAGCTCATCCCCCGCGCCCAGCTGCTGCACTTCCGGCCGGCCCAGATCACCCGGCGCATCGGCGACCTCATCCTCACGCTGCTGGCGCCCATCCTGCCCAAGAGCTACCGCAGCAAGGACAAGACGCTGCACCGCCACAGCGCGTGCTTCGGCGATCTACTGCACGTCGAGCGCGTCTCGGCGCCCACCATCGCGCTCATGGCGCCCCTCATTCCCCAGGTGGTCATGGGCTTCTGCCACAGCGCGATGCGCGCGGCCCGGGCCGGCAACTCCCTGGCCCTCAGCCGCCGCGAGCTGGCCGACCTGAGCGGGCTGAAGCTGCCCATCACCTACGTGGTCGGCGAGCACAACAACATGTTCGTGCCCGAGGCCACCCGCCGGACGTTCGAGCTGGTCTGCCAGCAGAACGGCGCCGAGACCTACCGCCGGGAAGTCATCAAGGATTACGGGCACCTGGACTGCATGGTCGGCAGCACCGCGAACCGGGACGTCTTCCCCCTCTTCGCCCAGGCCCTCGATCCGCGGTAGCCGGCGTCAGGGCCACGAGCGCGCCAGCCGGAAGCCCACCCCGAGCAGGCGGGCGTCGGGCGGTGCCGCGAACCGGCCGGCCAGGCGGCAAAGGGCCGGCATGGCACCCCAGGCTCCCCCGCGCGTCATGCGCGGGCCCTCCACGTCCGCCCGCGGATCCAGGCGGCTGTCCGGCCGAGGCCCCGCCCGGTCGTAGCCGTTGAGGCACCAGTCCCGCACGCCGCCGGCCATGCCCCGCACCCCATAGGGGCTCTCGTCCACGGGGAAGGCGTCCACGCGGGCGCGGGCCGGTGGCGTCGTCGAGCCCAGCATGCAGGCGCGATCGCCCTCCAGGTGGTGGCCCCACGGCCACGGCCGACCATCCACGCCACGGGCCGCCTTCTCCCACTCCTGATCGTGGGGAAGCCGCCAGGGGAGCCCCGTCCGCGTCGCCCACCAGGCCGCGTAGGCGCAGGCGTCGTGCCAGCTCACGAGGCACACCGGCAGTGCCTCGTTGCCCGGCTTGGGGCGGTAGACCCCGTCGACCAGCTCGAGCGTCCCGAGGCCCTGCTCCCGGCTCGCCCCCGCCGTCGGCTCTCGCTCCCGGGCCTCATTCGACCGACCCAAAGACCTGAGATCATTGAGAAAGTCGCAGTACTTCTGCTCGGTCACCGCGTCGCGGTGGATGACGAACCCATCGAGCCAGAGGCGCCGCCGGCTCAGGGAGTCGGCCGCCAGGTGATCACCGCCGCTCCAGAACCAGCCGGGCGGGACGTAGAGATCGTCCGGCCCCAGCGCCTCGGCGGGCGGGATCGGGATGGCGATGGGGTTCGCCTCCCCCGGCGGCGTCGCGTCCCAGGCACCGCCCCGCTCGATCTCGGCCAGGTAGCGGACGGTGGGTCCCGACCCGATCAGCTCGAGCTGGTAGCTGCCCTGGGGCAGCGGCGCGTCGATGGACGCCCCACGGGCCGTGTGGATCACGGCGTCCGGCAGCAGCCGACGGCGGTAGGAGCGCAGGGGCCGGACCCGGATCTCGGTGACGGTGCCCGCAGCCACCAGGGTCAGCCGACCCGCCCCGGCCAGCCAGTCGGCGTGGGCGCCGGCGGAGTCATGGACGCGGACCAGGGCCGCCGACTGGGCCGCAGCCACGGCGTCGCCCCGATCCTCGGCCCGCTCGGCCAGCTCGCGGTAGTAGCGGGCCATGCCCGCCCGGGCCGCCTCAAGCTGGGGCTGGAGGGACAAGGCCCCCTGCAGCGAGCGCAGGTACTCCACCTCGGCCTCGGCCAGCCGCAGCTCGCCCTCGGCGGCCCGATCCTCGAGCGTCCAGGCGGGCTCCTTGGCCGCATCCCCCGCCGTGGGGGCAGCGCGGCGAGCAGGGCCGCGGCGTCGGCCCGCATCTGCTCGATTTCCTTGCGTTTTGCGGCCAGCACCGGGCGCAGGGCCTCGGCGTCGTGCACGAGCTGACGGGCACGATCCAGGCTGCGGGCCCCATCCAGCCACGCCTCGAGGCGGACGAGGACCTCGCGGGCCGGGGGCCGCGCCGTCGGCGCCTCGACCAGGATCTGGGCCACCAGCTCCCCAGCTCGGTGCGGTCCAGGGGCTGCTCGGGGAGCGGCGGCGGCGGGCCCTGGGCCGCGCGGGCCACCAGCTCCGACGCCGTGCCGGGAGGCGCCGACTCGCCCGTGAGCAGCTCGCGCAGGATGAGGCCGAGGGCGTAGACGTCGGTGGCCGGTCCCGTCGCGTCGCCCCGGGCCTGCTCGGGCGACATGTACGCGGGCGAGCCCGCCACCTGCCCCTGCCGGCGGACGAGCGCCGAGATGCCCCAGTCCACCAGGTACACCTCGCCGAACGGACCCAGCATGATGTTGCTGGGCTTCACATCCAGGTGCACGACGTGGCGTGCGTGGGCATAGGCCACCACCGTCGCCACGCGGGCGAGCACATCCACCAGGCGGCGAAATGTCAGATCGCCCTCGGCCTGGGCGGCCGCCAGGGTGCGACCCTCGATCTCGGCCATGGTGAACCAGAGCCGACCATCCGGCAGCTCGCCCACATCGTGCACCGCCACCACGCCCGGGTGCTGCAGCCGGGCGGTCAGGCGGGCCTCGGCCAGGAACAGCGCCCGCCCCTCCTCGGAGATCTCGTGGCCGGCGTGCAGGATCTTCATGGCCACCGGCCGCTCGAGCCGCTCGTCGATGACCCGGCGGACCTCCCCCATGCCACCGCGCCCCAGCAGGGAGACGTCGCGGTAGCGCTGGGCGACCAGCGGCAGCGGCTCGGCGACGGGCCTGGCGCGCGCCGCGGGCCGGGCTGCTTGAGTCAATGTCCGATCTTCGTGGGATCCAGCCATCGTGGCGCATTATAGTGCCACCGCTCACCGACAGGAGGATTTCATGGCACACGGCACCATGCGCGAGCTTCCCCCCGAGTACAACGGGCGCGGCATCGCGCAAACCAGCAGCTTCTCCAGCATCACGGGCACGTTCTGGGTGACCACGGTCTCGGGCCAGGGCACCTTCGACGTCTGGTCCTGGGATCCCAACGGGACGGCCCCGGGCTCCTTCTACATGGGCAACGAGGTCACCCAGCCCCGGGGCAGCGTCGACTTCGAGACCAACGCCCAGCAGTTCACGGGCAGCCACACGAGCATCACCCCGTCGAACCCCAGCGGCAACGTGGGCTACAAGATCGAGTACCAGGGCATGACCATCGGGTATGTGACCATCAGCCCGACCAGCGGGACGGCCCAGTGGTGGATGTACTACACCTCGTACACCATGTCGGGGCCCTACCTCCCCAACCCCACCAACAGCAAGCCCCTGTACTTCAAGCAGCAGAGCCCCACGCCGCCCGGCCAGGGCTGGAAGGGCACCGACATCTAGTCAGGGAGGGCCCGAGATGGCCGCCTGGGTCAGCATCAACGGCACCATCACGGCCGCCGAGGATGCCCGGATTTCGGTGTATGATCGCGGGTTTCTCTTCGGAGACTCCGTCTACGAGGTCCTGCGCACCGCCAACGGCCGCCCCCTCTTCTGGGACGACCACGCCGCCCGGCTCTGGGAGTCCGGGCGGCGCATCGCCCTCGATCCGGCGGTGGATCCAGCCACCCTGCGCGGGTGGATCCAGGCGCTCCTCGATCGCATCCCGGGCGAGAGCACCATCCGCCTCGTGGTCTCGCGGGGGGTCGGCCACGCCGGGCTCGGCCTGGCCGACGCCGGGGAGCCGACGCGGGTCGTCATCTGCTCGCCCCTGAGCCTGCCCCCGGCCCACCTCTACACCCAGGGCTGCTCCCTCAAGGTGGTGCGCACCCCGCGCCGCGACGAGGGGGGGCTGGATCCCCAGGCCAAGAGCGGCAGCCGCCTGCTGGCGGTGATGGCGCTGGCCGAGGCCGAGCAGGCGGGGTTCTACGAGGCCCTGCGCGTCGACCCCCTGGGCCGGGTGCTGGAGGGGGGCACCAGCACCTTCTTCCTGGTCAAGGACGGGGTCGTCCGCACGCCACCCCTCCAGGTGGGGATCCTGGAGGGCATCACCCGCCGCCATGTGCTCGGATTCGCACGGGATCTGGGCCTGCCCACCGACGAGGCGATGTTCGGCCTGGACGCGGTGGCTGCGGCGGATGAAGTCTTCATCACCAGCAGCGTGCGCGGGGTGATGCCCGTCGCCCGCATCGACGCGCAGACCTGGGCCGCCCCCGGGCCGGTGACGCGCACCTTGATGGACGCCTACCAGGCCCTCCTGGCCCGGAACTGAAGGTGAACATGGAGCGACCGATCGCCTTTGCCGGCGCGCGGCGGGTGGTGGTGAAGATCGGCAGCGCCGTCCTGCGAGAGGGCCTGGACTTCGACCGGGTGACGTTCGTCTCCCTGGCGCGCGACCTGGTGGCCCTGCGCCAGGCGGGCCTGGAGATCGTCGTGGTCTGCAGCGGCGCCGTCGCCCTGGGCCTGGCGCGGCTCGGCCGCACCGAGCGGCCCGAGCGCATCGACGAGCTGCAGGCCTGCGCGGCCATCGGCCAGGGTCGGCTGATGCAGCAGTGGAACGACGAGCTGGCCGCCTATGGCCACGCCGTCGCCCAGGTGCTGCTCACGCGGGACGACCTGCACCACCGGGCCCGCTACCTGGCGGCGCGGCGGACGCTGCGCACGCTGCTCGGCTGGGGCGTCGTGCCCATCATCAACGAGAACGACACCGTGGCCTTCGACGAGATCAAGCTGGGCGACAACGACATGCTGTCGAGCCTGGTGGTCAGCCTCGTCGAGGCCAGCGCGCTGGTGATCCTCAGTGATGTCGGGGGGTTGTACGATCGTCCGCCGAGCGAGCCCGGGGCCGCGCGCCTGTCCGTCGTGCCCCGCATCGACGCTGCGCTGCTGGGCCAGGCCGGGGGCTCCACCTCGGGCCTCGGCAGCGGCGGCATGCGCACCAAGGTCCAGGCGGTGCAGCAGGTCAACCACCTGGGCGTGCCCGCCCTCATCGCGCCGGGCAAGGAGCCGGGCATCCTGCGACGGCTCTTCGCGGGCGAAGATCTGGGGACGTGGTTCGCCCCCGAGCCCGTGTCCATCGGCAGCCGCAAGCACTGGATCGCCTTCGGCCAGCGGCCGGCGGGGGCGCTGCGGGTGGACGCCGGCGCCGTGCGGGCCCTGCTCGACCAGGGCCGCAGCCTGCTGCCCATCGGCGTCGTGGCCGTCGAGGGCGACTTCGCGGAGGGCGACGCCGTGCGCATCCTGGGCCCCGACGGGGTCGAGGTGGCCCGCGGGCTCGTCAACCACGCCGCCGCGGACGTCCGGGCGGCTCTCGGACACCGCACGGCCACCGCCGGCGCGGCCTTCGCCCTCGTCCCCGAGGTGGTCCACCGCGACGATCTGGTGCGCCTCCCCGGCTGAGCCGCGCCGAAAACTGGCCGATCGGCCAACTTTCCCTTGCGCGGCGTGAGGCGCCCCGCTATCTCTGGTACTGGCCGATCGGCCAACACCGCTGGAGGAGGCCATGGCCCGTCGCGACCCCGAAGCCACCCGCGAAGCCATCCTGGACGCCGCGCTCCAGGTCTTCTCGCAGCGGGGGTACGCCGAGACGTCCACCAGCGCCCTCGCCGCCGAGGCCGGCGTCACGAAGAGCTTGATCCACCACCACTTCGGCTCCAAGGAGGCGCTGTGGGAGGAGCTCAAGCTCCGCGAGTTCCGGGCCTACCACGAGGGGCAGCGGGCCCTCCTGGAGACGGAGCCGGCCGAGACGCTGATGGAGGCGTCCATCCGGCTGTACTTCCGGGTGCTGCAGGATCGGCCCCAGTTCCAGCGGCTGCTGACCTGGATGGCCCTGGAGGTGGACGTGACCTGCCGCATCATGGGGCAGGATCTGATCGAGCTGGGCATCGCCCGGCTGGCCGACGCCCAGGCGCGCGGGCTGGTCCGGGCCGACATGCCGCCGGCGAACATCCTGGTGATGTTCTTCTCGCTGGTGGAGCACTGGTTCTTGATGCGGGGGCTGATGGCGCCCGCGCTGGGGGTGACCGGCGAGGGCGAGGCCGCCGACGCCGAGCACCTGGAAGCCTTGATTCGCATGTTCTTGCAGGGCATCGAGCCCCAGAGCCGGTAGGAGGATCCCATGGGGGAGCAGCAGGCGCCCGCTTCGCGGGCGGACGAATTGACCGGTCGGCCGATCAGCAAATCGACTGGTCGGCCGGTTCAAAGACTGGCCAGCGCGGTGGTCGGGATCGCGGTGGTCATCGGCGCCGTCCTCGCGACGACCGCCAGCGCCACCCGCAGCCCGGAGCCGTCCGAGGCGCCGGGGGTGCGCACCGTGCGCACGGCCCCCGTCGAGGTGGCGCCGCGCACACGGTCGCACCGCCTCTTCGGCGTCACCCGGGCGGCCGAGCGGGCCGACCTGGCCTTCCAGGCCGCGGGCCGCCTGGCGCAGCGCCCGGTGCAGGTGGGGGATCGCGTCGAGGCCGGGGCGCGGCTCGCTCGCCTCGATCCGGCGCCCCAGCAGCACGCCGCCCGCGCCGCCAGCGCGCGGATCGCCCGCCTGGACGCCGAGCTCGCCCAGGCGGAGCGCGATCTGGACCGCCTCGCCCGGCTGAGGGCCCGCGACGCCGCCACCACCCAGGCCCTGGAGCAGGCCCGCACCGGCGTGGCGGCCCTGGAGGCCGGGCGCCGCGAGGCCGCGGCGGGGCTGGCCGAGGCACGCCGCCAGCGCACCGAGGCCGATCTGGTGGCCCCGTTCGCGGGGACGGTGGTGGCCGTCTACGCCGAGGTGGGCGAGCTGGTGGCGCCGGGTCGGCCGGTGCTGGCCCTGGCCGGGGCGGGCGGCCTGGAGGTGGCCATCGAGGTCCCCGAGACGGTGGTGGCGGACCTCCACCCGGGCATGGCGGCCGATGTCTTCTTTCCCCTGCTGGATCAGCAGGTTACAGCCACGGTCTCCCAGGTGGGGGCCGACGCGGCCGGCGCCGGGAGGCTGTTCGCGGTGCTGGTGGCGCTGCCCGACGACGCCCCCCTGCGGGCCGGGCTGACGGCGGAGGTCGTGCTGGCCACCCCGCGCCCGGCCGGCCTGGCGGTGCCGCTGGCGGCCGTGGTCGATCCGGCCGGCGGGCGCCCGCGGGTCTTCCGGGTGCAGGACGGCGTGGCCCGCCGGGTGCCGGTCGTGGTGGCCGAGCTCGCCGACGGCGGCCGCGTCGTCATCACCGGGTCGGGCGGTGAGGGCCAGGCCCCCCTCCAGGCCGACGACGCGGTGGTGGTCGGCGGGCACTTCGCGCTGCTGGACGGCGACCCCGTCGCCCGCGTGGAGGCCCCGCGATGAGCGCCCTGCTCGCGCTGCTCGCCCGGCCGCGGCTCGTCCTGGCCTCGGCGCTGCTGCTGGCCGCCAACGGCCTGCTGCTCTACGGCACCATGGCCCGCCAGGAGGATCCGCGCCTGCCCGACCGCTGGGGCCTGGTGGTGGTCACCTACCCCGGCGCCGACGCCGAGAAGGTGGAGCGCCTGGTGCTGGAGCGCCTGGAGGAGTCGCTGGCCGAGGTGGAGCAGCTCCACCGCATCGAGGGGACCGCACGGGCCGGCGTCGCCATCGTCTCGCTGGAGCTGCGCCCCGACATCTCCGACGTGGAGCCGGCGTGGGATCGCGTCCGCCGCCGCCTCACGGCGGCCCGCCTGCCCGCCGAGGCGAGCCGGCCCGTCCTTGACGCCGATCTCACCGACCAGGAGTCGGTGGTGCTGGCGGTCACGGGGGCTGCGGATCCCCTGGCGCTCGCCGACGGCGCCGAGCTCCTGGAGGACGCGCTGGAGAGCCTGCCTGCGGTGGCGCGGGTGCTGCGGGCCGGGGATCCGGGCGAGCAGGTGACCATCGCCCTGGACGACGCCGTGGCTCGGCGGCTGGGGCTGTCGGCCGCGGCGGTGGCCGCCCAGCTCCAGGCCCGCACCGCCACCCTCCCCGGCGGGGCCGTCGAGGCGGCGGGGCGCCTCATCACGCTGCGGCCCGAGAGCGCGCTGCGGACGGTGGAGGAGCTGGCGCGCACGCCCATCTTGCTGCCGTCCGGGGCGGCCGTGGCCCTGGCCGAGGTGGCCGATGTGCGCCGCCGACCCGCCGAGCCGGCCCTGGACCGAGCCCGCATCGATGGCGCCGCCGCGGTGGTGCTGGGCGTCGTCCCGCGGCGAGGGACCGATGTGGTCGCCTTCGGCGAGGCCGTCCGGGCGCGGGTGGCCGAGGTGAGCGGCCGCATCGCGCCTCTCGGGGTGCAGGAGATCGCCTTCCAGCCGGCGCGGGTGGAGGCCCGCCTCGATGATCTGGGCCAGTCGCTGCTGCTGGGCATCCTCATCGTGGCGGGGGTGCTGGTGGCGACCATGGGCCTGCGCCTGGGCCTGGTGGTCGCGGCCGTCGTGCCCCTGGTGGCCTTCGCGTCGGTGGGGATCTACGGCCTCGCCGGCGGGGTGCTGCACCAGATGTCCATCTCGGCGCTCGTCATCGCCCTGGGCCTGCTGGTCGACAACGCCATCGTCGTGACCGAGAGCGTCCAGGGACACCTGGACGCGGGCCTCGATCGCCGCGCGGCGGCGCTGGCCGCCATCCGCGAGCTGGCGCTGCCCCTGGCCGCGGCGACCGGCACCACCCTGGCCGCCTTCGTGCCCATGCTGCTGGCCGAGGGTCCCACGGGCGACTTCACCCGCGCCCTGCCCATCGTGATCATGCTGACCCTCACCCTGAGCTATGGCTTCGCGGTGCTGGTGACCCCGGTGCTCTCGGCCTTCTTCCTGCGGCCGCAGCCGGGAGCCGTGGTGGGCCGCGGGGCCGCGGTCGGGCGCTTCGCGGTGCGCCACCGCCGCCTCGTGCTCGCCGGCGCCGTCGTCCTGGTGGGCGCCTCGGTGGTCGCGGCGGGCGGGCTGCCCTTCCGGTTCTTCCCGTCGTCCGATCGCAACCAGCTCGTCCTCGACGTGCAACTGCCTGAAGGGACTCACCTTTCTGCGACCGACGAGGCGGCCCGGGTGGTGGAGGGTGCCCTGCGCGACCGCCCCGACGTGGCCAGCGTGGCCAGCTTCGTGGGCCGCTCGGTGCCCCACTTCTACTACAACCTGCCCCGCCTCCCGGCGAGCCCGCACCTGGCCCAGCTCCTCATCACCACCCGGTCGACGGCCGACCTGCCCGCCGTGGCCCGCGCCGCCACGGCCGCCCTGGCCGCGCGCCTGCCCGAGGCCGATCTGGTCGCCCGGCGCCTGGAGCAGGGCCCCCCCATCAAGGCCCCCATCGAGCTGCGCCTCTACAGCGACGATCCCGTCGCCTTGCAGGCGGGGGTCGAGCAGGCCATGGCCCTCGTCCGCGGCCTGCCCGGCGCCCGGGACGTGCGCCACGATCTGGGCCTGGGCGTGCCCGTGCTGGGCTTCGAGATCGACGACGCCGCCGCCGGTCGGCAGGGGGTGTCCCGGGTGGACGTGGCCCGCGCTCTCCTCGGCCGCACCCGCGGCCTGACGGCGGGGGCGTTCGAGGTCGGCGACGACCCGGTGCCCCTCGTCATCCGGTCGGCGGCCGGCGAGCGCCTGCCCATCGAGGCCCTCACCGGCGTGGACGTCGGCCCCCGCAGCGCCGCCGCCGTGCCCCTCGGCCAGGTGGCGCGGGCCGATGTGCAGTGGCGGGCCGCCGCCATCCACCACCGCGGCGGCCAGCGCGTGGCCACGATCACCGCCCAGCTCGCCGAGGGCGTCGCGTTCAGCGCCGTCTACCGCCCGCTCCAGGCGGCCCTCCAGGCCCACCCCCTCCCTGGCGTGCGCGTCGAGCAGGGCGGCGAGGCCGAGGGGGCGGACGAGGCGAACTCGTCGCTCTTCCGGTCCCTGCCGGTCGGCATTTTCCTGTTGGTTTTCATCCTGTTGGCGGAGTTCAACTCGTTTCGCCGGGTGGCGATCATCCTGGTCACGGTGCCCCTCGCCGCCACCGGCGTCATCCCGGGGCTGCTCGTCGGCGGGCAGGCCTTCGGCTTCATGTCCATGCTCGGCGTCATCGCCCTCATCGGCATCGTCGTGAACAACGCCATCGTGCTGCTGGACGTGGCCGATCGGCGGCTGGACGGGGCCACGCCAACGCCCGAGGCCCTCGAGGCCGCCCTGGCGGAGGCCGTCCGGCTGCGCACCCGCCCCATCCTGCTGACCACGGCCACCACCGTCGCCGGCCTGTTGCCGCTCGTCCTCTCCGGCACGACGCTCTGGCCGCCGATGGCCTGGGCGATGATCTCGGGCCTCCTGGCCTCCACCGTCCTCACCCTGCTCGTCGTGCCCGCCCTGTACCGCGTGGCCTTTCGGCCCCGCCGCCTCGTGGAGGTGCCCGCATGATCGTCCTCTTCACCGTGGCGCTGCTGGCGGCGCCCGTCTCGCTGCCCGAGGCCCTCGCCCGGGGGGCCGACGCCCCGGGGGCGCAGGCCGCCGACCACCGCGCCGAGGCCGCCGCCGCGGCCGCGAGGGCCACCGGGCGCGCCGCCCTGCTCCCCGTCGTCGGCGTGCAGGCCCGCCTCGACGGCGTGCACGAGCCGCGGGCGGTCACGACCCCCGTGGGCGCGCTGGCCGTCGAGCCCGGCCGCACCCTCGCCGTGGGCCTGGAGGTGCGCCAGCCCCTCTTCGATCCCGCCGGCCTGCTCTACGCGACCCCCGCCGCCGAGGCCGACGCCCGCGCCGCCCGCCACGGGGCGGCCCGCGCCCGGCAGATCCACGCCGCCCTCGCCGCCGACGCCTGGCTCGGGGTGAAGGCGGTGGACGCCCGCCAGGCCACCGCGGCCAGCTACGTCGCCAGCCTCAAGGCGCGGCGCGACCAGCTCGCCGCGCTCGTCGGTGAGGGCGTCGCGCTGCGCGCCGACCTGCTGCGCGTCGAGCTGGCGCTGTCCCAGGCCGAAGAGGAGGTCCGCGGCCTCGCTCGCCAGCGCGCGGTGGCCACCCGGCAGCTCGGCCGGGCCATCGGCCAGGACGGCCCGGTGGAGGTGGCGGGCGACGCGCGGCTGCCGACCTTCCCGGCGACGGCAGAGCGGCCCGAGATCGCCGCGCTGGCGGCGCGCATCGAGGCCACCGGCCACCGCGAGGACGCGGCGCTCGGGGAGTTGCTGCCCCGCCTGGAGGCCTACGGCCGGTACACCGCCGCCTCCACCGACCTCGAGGATCGGGCCTGGCTGGAGGGCGGCGTGGCGCTGACGTGGATCCCCCTGGCGGCCGGGACGCGCGGCCCCCGCGAGGACGCCGCCCAGGCCGAGGGCAGGGCGCTGCGGGCCGAGGCGGCCGATCTGGCCCGGGCCATCGCCACGGAGCGGGCCGCCGCCGAGGCCGCCCTGGCCGACGCCCTCGACCAGCAGGCCGTGGCCGCCGAGGCCATCGTCGAGGCCGAGGAGTCGCTGCGGCTGGAGCAGGCCCGCTACGACGACGCCCGCGCCACCCTCACCGAGCTGCTGGCCGCCGAGGCCACGATCCGCGACCGGCGGACACGCCTCGCCCTCGCGGGCCTGGCCGCGATCCGCGCCCAGGTGCAGCTCGCCCTCGCGACCGGCGCGCTGCAACCCGATGATCTGCAAGGAGGATCCGCGGATCCGCGGGGGAAGATCGCCCCGGAGGGCGGCGAAGGTTGACCCCCGGGGAACGATCCGATAGGTTGCTGCGCCGCTTAGAAGGAGTCCACGCCATGAAGGACGGCATCCACCCCGTCTACAACCCCGTCATCTTCAAGGACGGGGAGCACGAGTTCGTCACCCGCTCCGTCGCGAAGTCCGGTGAGACCCGCGAGGTCGACGGCGTCACGCACTACGTGATCCACCTGGACATCTCGGCCTTCACGCACCCGTTCTTCACGGGCAAGCAGAAGATCATCGACACCGAGGGTCGCGTCGATCGGTTCCGCAAGCGCTACGGCCTGCGCGGCTGATCAGGGCGGCGGGGCCACCCGCCGCCTCGGCCACAGCGCGTAGAGCAGCAGTGGCCCGCACCACACGGTCTCCACGCCGAGGACGTAGGCCCCCCGGGCGCTGAGCATGCGGCGCCCGATGGGTGCGACCGGCAGCGGCTGCCAGGGCCAGAAGACCCGTGCGTCGCTGAACGGCCACCAGAGGGCCGCGCCATGTCCCCCGTCGGTGAAGGCGTCGAGCACGCCATGGCTGGCCAGCACCGGCACGGCGAAGAGCGCCGCCCGCCGGAACGGGTGGCCCGACTTCGCCGCGACCCCTGCGAGCAGCAACCCCGCCACCAGCGCGAAGAAGAGCGCGTGGGTCGCCCCACGGTGCCCCCAGGGATCCGCGTACCGGATGCCGAGGCGGTGGCCCAGGACGTCGAGATCGGGCGCCAGGGAGAGCACCGAGAAGGCGACCATCGCCCGCCAGGGCGAGCCCCCCGTCGAGCGGGCGTAGAGGCGGCCGGCCACCAGGCCGACGGCCACATGGGCGACGGTCGCCACCCGATCAGGTCACGATCTTGCCGCCCGCCGTCTCGCGGCCGCCCGCGCGGGGCATGCGCATGGCGTTGATGGGCGGCGGCTCGTGGGCGGGGTCGCAGCGGTAGGGCACGAAGTCCGTCACGCCGGCTCCTCGCATGACCTCCATGACCCAGAGGGCCTGGCCGGTCAGCGCCCGGGGATCCTGGCGGACGACGGCGTAGGTGGCGTCGGCGACGAGCTCGGCCTTGTACCACATGGCCGGCGTCCCGAACTTGAAGTGCTTCGTGGCGGCCGACTCGATGGCCGTCTCGGGCCAGAGCGCGTTGCCGGCGATGCCGTCGCGGGCGTGCTCGGCGGCGACCCCGAGGGCCACCATCGTCATGCCGAACTTGCTGATCATGTAGGCGGTCTTGCCGCCGATGGCGTCGGTCATGATGGGCGGGCTCATGGTCAGGAAGTGCCCGCCCCCCGCCGCCTTCAGGTGCGGGATGGCCGCGTGGGCCAGCAGGTGCGCGGCCCGGGCGTTGACCTGATCCACCAGATCGTAGCGGTTGGCCGGGGTGTCCATGATGGGCTTCCACCACAGGGCGCCAGCGTTGTGGATGGCGATGTCCAGCCGGCCGAAGCGGGCGACCGTCGCCTCGACGCCCGCGGCCACGGCCACCGGATCGCGCACGTCCATCTGCACGGCCAGGGCCTCGACGCCCAGGGCCTCCACCGCCGCGACCGTCTCGCCGATGGTGCCCTCGAGCTCCGGGTGGGGCTCGACGGTCTTGGCGGCGACGGCGATGCGGCAGCCCGCCTGGGCCAGGCGCTCGGCCACCGCGCGGCCGATGCCCCGGCTCGCGCCGGTGATGAGGGCGACCTTGCCTTCGAGATCCCGCTGCATGCCTCAGCCCTCCTGGGCCTCGAGCCAGCGCTCGGCGTCGATGGCGGCCGCGCAGCCCATGCCCGCGGCGGTGATGGCCTGGCGGTAGGTGGGGTCGGCCACGTCGCCGCAGGCGAAGACACCCTCGACGCTGGTGTAGGTGGAGGGGGCCTTGACCTTCAGGTAGCCGACCGAATCCATCTCCAGGAGATCCTTGAAGATTTCGGTGTTGGGCCGGTGGCCGATGGCCGAGAAGTAGCCGCCGACGGGCAGGTCGCGGGTCTCGCCCGTCTTCACGTCCTGCAGCCGCACGCCGTTGACCCCGCCCCCGTCGCCGAGGACCTCGGTGATGGTCGTGTTCCAGATGAACTCGATCTTGGGGTTCTTGAAGGCGCGCTCCTGCATGACCTTGCTCGCGCGCAGCTCGTCGCGCCGGTGGACCACGTAGACCTTCGACGCGAACCGCGTGAGGAACATGGCCTCTTCCATCGCGGTGTCGCCGCCGCCGACGATGGCCAGCTCCTGGTCCTGGAAGAAGAAGCCGTCGCAGGTGGCGCACGCGCTCACGCCGCGGCCCAGGTACTCCTGCTCGCCGGGCACGCCCAGGTACTTCGCCGTGGCGCCGGTGCTGACGATCACCGCGTCGGCCGTGTGGGTCTGCTCGTCGTCCGTCCACAGCTGGAAGGGGCGGCTCGAGAAGTCGACGCGCTCGACGCTGGTGTAGGCCATCTCCAGCCCGAACCGCTCGGCCTGCTTCTGGAAGAGCTCCATCATCTCGGGGCCCATCACGCCGTCGGGGAAGCCCGGGTAGTTCTCCACCTCGGTCGTGGTGGTGAGCTGGCCGCCGGGCTGGAGGCCCGAGGCCATGTAGGGGCTGAGCCGCGCGCGGGCGGCGTAGAGGGCGGCGGTGAAGCCGGCGGGGCCGGAGCCGATGATGAAGACACGGTGGTGGCGGGGGGCGCTCATGGGGGACTCCTGAGGGTGGGCGACCGAAGCAGTGTGGCCGTGAGAGGGCCGAAGTCAAGCGGCGGTTTCGGCTACTTCAGGCCCAGCTTGCTGGCGGTGGCCTTGGAGGGGCGCAGGGTGTGGGCCTGCTGGAAGGCGGCCCGGGCGGCGGCGGCGTCGCCGCGCTTCTCGGCGACGAGGCCCTTGTTGAACCAGGCCGCCGCCTGGACCTTCGCGTCCCCGCCCGCGTCGGCGATGGCCTGGGTGAAGTCGGCGTCGGCGCCGTCCAGATCCCCGGCCGCCAGGCGGGCATAGCCGCGCTCGCCCCGAGCCCGGGCGTGGGTGGCGTCCAGGGTGAGGATGCGATCGAAGGCGGCCAGCGCCTCGGGGTAGCGCTTCTCGGAGGTGGCCTTGCGGCCGGCGGCCAGCAGCGCCTTGATCTCGGCGGCCGCGCCGGGGGCCGGGGCGGCCGCTGCGGGCGCGGCGCAGGCCTTCGCGTCGGCGAGGGTGAAGGTCACCGGCTTCGCGTCGGCGCCGCAGGCCGTGTAGACGAACGCATCCCCCGCCACCACCAGGCTGCCGGCGCTCGCGGGGCTGTTGGCGTCCTCCTGGAAGCAGAAGGCCCGGAAGAGGAGCCGGTGGGTGCGCCGATCGAACACTGCCCGGCCGAAGCTGTACCCCATCAGGACCGTAGCCGTCCGACAGGTCTCGGGATCGTCCTTGCCGTCGGGGCCCTCGTCGCAGACCTCCTCGCGGCCGTTGGACTCCGCGCCCCACGCCGCCAGGGCGTATTGCCCGCCCGCCGGCAGGTCGAGGGCCGGGGTGACGGTGGAGAACTCGTCGAAGAGGCTCGGGAAGACGTGCAGCTTGCCGCCCTCCTGGAGGACGACGCCGTAGGTGCTGTAGGTGCCGATCAGGCTGACGGCCGCCGAAGGTCCACACGGCGCCCCCTCGGCGCACACCGCCTTGAGGGCCTCGGCGTCCGCAGCCGGGACCGGCTCGCCGGGCAGCAACAGGCCATGCACCTCGCGCCAGCTCGACGCCGGCGCGCCCGCCAGGTCCGCCCACTCGATCCCCTTGAGGGCGTCGCAGGTCGGACGGGCGGCGGCAGGAGAGGCAACCACCGAGAACAAAAGGGGAAAACCGAGAAGTCTGGCGAACATCCGCACCTCCGACGGGCAGGGTAGCCTGTCCGGCCGGGCGCGGCCAGGGGCCGCCGACAGAGCGCCTGCTACGGCAAGCGTCTCTTGATCTCGGTGGCCAACGCCTCAAAGGTCTGGCGGGCTCTGGCGACCGCTTGCACCTGCCCGCCGCCAATGCCATCCGCCTGCTTCAGGTCGAAGACCGGCTTCCGCGCCACCTGGGCGAGGGGAACCAGACTCGAAAAGTGCTTGATGAACCCAATGCACTGCGGATCCTTGACGACGTCCGGAACATCGTCGTCCGGGAGTTCCAGAACGAATTTCCTGTAGTCACCCGGAATTCTCCGGACCCACTTCTGGTACCCCTCTACTGGTCTATCCGCGCGTGCGAGATGCTGTTGGACGATGTAGCCGATCGGCCGCATCTCGCGGGAGGCAATCTCAGGCTGCAGCTGCTGCCGACGTGCCTCAAGGGCACCATGCCAGTCCTCCCGCCAGCCTCTGGTAGTTGGGCCGAGATTCCGGAGACCCTGCAAGCTGAAGATGTCCGGCGCGAGGGGCACGGCAATTCGGTCACAGGCGACCAGAACCGCCCGATTGAGCGCTCCAAGGGACGGGCCGACATCGAACAGCGCCACCTCGGCGTTGACCTGCCTTCCCGCCAGCCGAACGAGACGATCGAGCGCGCTCGTCACATCGATCGCTCTCTCCCAGCTCTGAGAAGACCGGATCTTCGCCCACTCCTCGGCAAGCGTCTGCTCAAACAAACTGAGGCTCAGTTCACCGGGCAGGATGAAGAGACGATCATCCACCTCACGTGGTTCCGGCTCCTGGATGTCGCCGCGACCCCTCCTGACGAGCTCAACACAGGACGCAACCGTCCTTCCGGGGGCCTCGGACCTCTCCCACAGGTCTTCGAGGTCATCTTCCCCGACGACAGCTGCCGTGAGGTTGCACTGAGGGTCGCAATCGACCATGAGAGTGCGGGTGCCTTGCCTGGCGAGCATTCTGCCCAGATGGAAGGTGAGGGTTGTCTTGCCCACCCCCCCCTTGTTGTTGAACAAGGCAAGCGTCTTCATTGAGCCTTCCATACGGTGAGGCAAGTGTATCCGTCCGTTTGTACCTCGACCGGATGCTGGCCATTCCTGGCCAGCATCCGGTTGACCCTACGTACCCCTCGGCCCAGGCGCTGAACGTAGCCCAGCTGGACAAGGTGGCGGGTACTGGTTGGATTTCTGTAGTCCGTATGGTCGCCAAAGTTGCCCAATGCCGCCTGCCCAAACGGTCCTCCTGGATTGATGAAGACAATCCGGTCTGAATACCACTCGACCCGTCCCGGAGCCCGAGCTGCCTCGTAGGACCGATGCTGCAACAAGTTGCGAAGCAACTCCTCGAGCGCCTCCCGCGGGTACTCAGGACGAAAGGCCTCGATCAGTCCCTCCGCTGGCTGTGGGTATTCCTCAATGTGGCGAGCCAGGAAGGCCCAGGCCGTTTCAAGCTGATCTACGATGGCTCCTGTTGCCTGCTGGCGCGCGACGATGGGCGCGTCAACATCTTGACCGGCATAGCGAACCAGCTCTACCACAGCCCCAGGAAACCAGGCCTGCGGCGCAACGCCGTAGACAAGCAGGCCCGTTGAGTTCGGCCTGACCACTCCATCCACTCGGACAGCGAGTTCCTGCTGAATAAGCCAATCTTCTAGTCCTGGAAAGGTCTCCGGATCGTCGTCCCCTGACCTCTCGCTCTCATGCCGTGGACGCAATCGGGACAACTCCAGGTCATCGATGGTCGCATCCGGAATGGGTCTCTGGTCAAAGAAACGCCGATCAGGTGTCTGACGCTCGCGAAGCCTCGCCTCGTCTGCTGGACTGGCTGTTCTGGTTTGTGGCCCAGGGCGCACCCACGTCCGGCCCGCAACCTGAACGACGGGCGGCACCGGGAAGGGGCGAACCTCGACCACCAGAATCCACACGCCATCCCGCTCAACCGGGTGAATTGAGATCGAAGGGTGGGGCAACAGGTTGGTCGTCGACAATCGGTCCAGCAACGTCGTCTGCGCCTTGTCGCGCTCAATCGTGCCTTCGTAGCCGAGGCCACACACAACGCCACTGGCGTCGACGCCCAGGAGGAGATAGCCGGGTTGCTCGGTTCCGGACAGATCATTGGCCAGGGCACAGACTGCCTGGAGGATGGCGGACCCGTCCCGATCCGAGCGCTTCCACTCGACACGATCGGTCTCTGCGGCCAGGAGTTCTTCGAGGTCAAAGCTCTGCATTTCGGCCATGGTAGCGAGCTTCTCGACCCGTTGGTAGGCCCCCTCGCCCCCCTCGCCCCCCTCAGGGAGGGGGCGGGGCGTAGCGGCGGTCGCTCCAGGCGGGGAAGGGATCGGGCTCGGTCGGGTAGGGGTACGCGGGGGCGATGATGCCGCGGCGGGCCAGGCCCTCCCGGCTGTCGTAGTAGATGGCCAGGATGGTGGAGGGCGAGCTGCTGGCGCGCTGGAAGGGCACCTCCGTCACCGGGGAGTAGCGCTGCTCGCCGTACCGGGTCCCCAGGCCCGCCGACTCGCGGCGCGGGGCCGGGCGGCCGCCGTAGGCCTCGGCGGCGGAAGGCGCGTCCATGGCCTTCTCCTCCCCACCGCGGTAGCCGTCCTCGTAGTCGTAGTCCCAGGGCTCGGGGGCGGCGGGGCCATGACGACGGGCGCCGCCTCGTCGAAGACGGCCACGCCGATGACGCCGATGTTGGCGCCACCGCCCACGCGGCCGGCGTAGCTGTCGCCCGGGGTCGTGAACCGGAAGGTGGCCACCCCGCTCTGGCTGGTGCGGAAGCCGTCGATCATCACATGGCCGTAGGGCTCGATGATGTAGCCCCGGGTGTCGAGGCTGCCGGCGTCGCCCGTGATGACGTCGCGGCCGTCCACGGTGACCACGGCCTCCACACGGCGGCCGGTGGGGTTGTCCACCCGCACCTGGTAGCGCTGCCCGAGGGTACCCTCGACCCAGGTCTCGCCGCCGTTGCCATAGGTGGCGAGCGGCTGGCCCCACTCGTTGACGAGGCCGATCCGGAAGCCACCGCCGTAGGCGGAGAGGCCGGGGGATCCGTAGGCGGGGCGGGCGAGGGGCTGGCTGGACGGGGCGCAGGCCTGGGCGAGGAGCGCGGCGAAGATGACGGAGTAGCGAGCCATGTTGACCTCCACGAGTGGGGGCCTTGAACGCGACGCCCCCCGGGCCGATCTGATTTTCTTCGCCCGGGCCCGCTCGCGGGTCAGGCCAGCAGCTCGCCCAGGGGCCCCGAGCAGTAGGCCGGATCGCCGAAGGTCTCGATTTCCTGGCCGAAAGCGTGGGCCAGGGTGATGAGCAGGTTGTTGTGGTGCACGCCGTTGAACTCGACGTAGCGCCCGGTGCGCAGGGCGCCGCCGCCGCTGCCAGCCAGCAGGAACGGCATGTTGTCGTGGCTGTGGGTGTTGCCCTGGGCCAGATCGCTGACCCAGAGCACGATGGTGTGATCGAGGACCGTGGCGTCCCCCTCCGGGATGGCCGCCAGGCCGTCCAGCAGCCGCCGGAACTGCTCGCTGTACCAGATCTTGCGGCGCGCCCACTCCTCCTGCAGGTCGGCGGAGGCGGGCCCGGCGTGGGAGAGCTGGTGGTCGTCGGGGTTGCTGTTGAGGTGGGGGAACCGGATGTTGTTGGCCCCGCTCGACATCTGCAGCGTCACGAACCGCGTCTGGTCGCAGGCGAGGGCGGCGATGGCCATGTCGATCTGCAGCTCGGTGTGCCGGGCCATCAGGTTCTCGTCGTTGAAGTCGAGCAGCGGCGGCTGGATCGGGGCCACGCAGCGCTCCCCCGGCTGGGGGGCCTGGAGCCGGCGCTCGATGTCGCGCACCAGCAGCGCGTGGGCGTCGAGCTTGGCGCGGTCTTCCGGGGTGACCCGCTGCCGCACGTCCTTGAACTGGCGCATGACCACATCGAGGACCGAGCGGCGCTCCCGGGTGATCTGCAGGAGTTCGCCCTCGCCCTGCTGCTGCTCGGCGAACAGCCGGGCCCAGACCGCGGCCGGGACCTCGCTGGGGGGCAGCGGCGTCGCCGGGCCGCGGTAGTTGAGGCGGTGGCGGACCTCGGAGCCGCGGACCCGCACGCCGAGCTCCAGGCTCGGGATGCGGGTGTCGCGCCCGACCCGATCGGCCAGGAACTGGTCGATGGACTGGCCGTCACCCCACCCGGCGAGGGTGCCATCGCCGCCGACGAAGTCGCCCTCCTGGAGGTGCGTGCCGGTCAGGACGCCGCCCATCCCCTTCTGGTGGGGCTCGCCCGGGCCCTGCTCCGGGGAGCGCATGTTCAGGCCGCGGGTGACGATGAGGCGGTGCTGGTGATCCCGCAGCGGCGCGAGCACGCGGCCGAGGGAGAAGTCGTGCTCGACGGAGCCCTCGGCGGGGAACCACGTCTCGGGGTTCACGCCGTTGGGGGTGTAGAAGACCACCAGCCGCTGGGGAAACGCCCCCGCCTGCTGGGCCCGGGCGGGCAGCGACTGGAGCAGGGGCAGCGCCACGAGGGCGCCGCCGGCGCTCTTGAGGAAGGAGCGACGGTTCATGGGCCGCATCACCGCACCTCCAGGGTGAAGCTCAGGGGGGAGCGGTTGAGGACCATGTTGCCCGGGTGGCCGGCGTTGAAGGCGTAGGCCCAGAGCCGGTGCTCCTGGCCGTCGAAAAGGGCCGCGGGCAGGGCCAGGCCCCAGCCGTGATCGCCCGCCACGCCGATGACCTGGTTGACGTCGGGCCGCGCCAGGCCGGTGCGGGTGCTGCCGACGAACGTCCCCCCGCCGAAGGCCGGGCCGTCGACGTACAGGTGGATCTCGAGGGTGCGATCGAGGGCGTCGCGATCGAGGGCCCAGCCGCTGGCGCGGCCGTTGGCGTTGACCACGTCGAGGAAGCCCTCCGGCAGCCGCGTGTCGGGAGGTGGGTTCGGCTCGGCCGGGGATCGGCGTTGAGGCCGGCCCGGAAGGCCATGGGGGATCCGGGGAGCGTGAGGTCGTCGCCGCGCCCGGTGTTGCGGGCGACCGCCACCAGGGCGTGATCCCGGCCGTCGAGGGCGACGGCGGGCAGCAGCACGTCGAACCCGTGATCCCCCGGGGCGTCGGGATACGCGGCGTTCACGTCCGGCCGCGGCGCCTCGGCGCGGAAGGCCCCCACGAACTGCCCCTCCCCTGGGCCACCATCCAGAAAAAACTCAATCGAGACCGGACGTTGCGGCTCATCGGGATCGAAGGCCCAGCCCCGGGCCCGGCCCTCGGCCGACACCGCGTCCAGGAAGCCGAGGGGCGCCTGGCCCGCGTCCTCCACCGGGGGCGGCTCGACCGGCCCCGGCTCCGGCTCGGGCAGCGGCAGCACCTCGCCCACCGTCGCGCCGGGCCGCAGCCGGAAGGCGTCGCTGGTCGCGAGGGCCACCAGCAGATCCGAGAAGGACCCGCTGGCGACGAAGGCGCGCTGGATCTCGCCCAGGGCGCAGGCGTCGAAGGGCTGCTCACCGCGCGCGAGGGCGTAGCGGAACCAGTGGGTGGCCACGCACTCGCGCACGAGCGGGCTCTGGGCCAGGCGGCCGGCCAGCTCCACCGCGCCGTTGAAGGGCCCGTGCAGCTCGCGGTGGCCGGGGTCGTAGAGCTCGCCCGAGACGTCCACCCGGCGGCCGTTCTCCACCTCCCGGAACCGGCCCAGCTCGTCGTAGCCCTCGAAGCCGAAGCCGATGGGATCGATGAGCTGGTGGCAGCCCTGGCAGCGCTCGTCGGCGGTGTGCTGGGCGAAGCGCTCCCGGGTCGTGGCCTCGGGATCGGGATCGGGGGGCTGGATCACCACGTCGTTGGGCGGCGGCGGCATGGCCTGGCAGAGCATGCGCTCGCGCACGAAGATGCCGCGGTGGATGGGCGACGTCTGGTCGGGGTGGGCCAGCCGGGCCATCAGGGTGGGCTGGGTCAGGAGGCCCGCGCGCTGGTCGGGGAAGCTCACCGCCGCCAGCTCGCCCTCGGGGACGTCCATGTCGAGCAGGCGCGCGAGATCGGGCGTCAAGTAGACCGTGGGCGACGAGAGCAGCGCGGCCATGCCGTCGCCCTCCGACCAGAAGGCCTCCTCGATGAAGGTGTAGAGGGAGCGGCCGTAGGCATCGCGCAGCGCCTCGACCCCGCCCGGGAAGCCGACCGCTCGGTCTTTCACCAGGGAATCCAATGACTTGAGGCCGAGCCACTGCCGGTGGAAGTGGCGCACGGCGTCCCGGGAGCGGGGATCGGCCAGCATGCGCTCGACCTGGGCGCGGACGTCGGCGGCCGAGGCGAGGGCACCCCCTTCGGCGGCGTCGAGCAGGGCGTCGTCGGGGCCGGACGCCCAGAGGAACGCCGCCAGGCGGCCCGCCAGGCCGATGGGGGACATGGGGACGACCTCGCCCTCGTCCTCGCCGATCTCTTCGAGGCGGTAGAGGAACTGGGGCGACTGGAGCAGGGCGGTCAGCGTCAGCCGCGTGGCCGCGGAGCGGCCGCTGGCCGCCGCGGTGGTGGTGAAGAGCTCGGCGAAGGCCGCCCGCTCCTCGGCGCGCAGTGTGCGGCGGAAGAGGCGGCGGCCGGTGGTGCCCAGCAGGGCGTCGGCGCAGGCGGCGTCGGTGTCGTCCACCGCGCAGGGCAGGCCCGGACCGCGGGAGACGGCCCGCGCCGCGACCGCCTCGGCGACGTCGACGAAGGCGCTCACGGAGGCCGGGGTCGCGCGGTGGAACTCAGCGTTGTTGTCGAAGCCGAGGACCTCGTTCTCGGGGGGCAGGGCCTGGGCCGGCTGCGTCTCGTCGCCGAGCACGTCGCGGACGATGTGATCGTACTCGAGGCGGGTCAGCAGCCGGGCCGTCGCGGCCGCGGGCTGGACCACGCAGGCGGGCGGGGGCTCGACGCCGGCGTCCTCCCCCTGGCCGCCGGCGCCGGCCTGGCCGCCGCTGCCGCCGCCTCCGCCTGCGCCACCGGCGCCCCCGGCCTCGCCGCCGACGCCCCCGACGCCCCCGACGCCCCCGACGCCACCGACACCGCCCGCGCCGCCGACACCGCCCGCGCCGCCGGCGCCCGCGTCGAGCGTCGGGCCCGGGTCGTCCGCGGCCTCGCCGGGGGTCTCGGGGGTGCAGGCCAGCAGCGCCAGCCCACAGCAGAGGTGCAGTATCCAGGTCTTCGTCATGCCACTCCCCTGAGTCGGGGCACTGTGCCATGGCGAGGGGGTCCGCCTCAACCTCACGCGCTGGTCAGGGCGGCGGATCAAGCGGCTGCAATCGCTCGATTTTCAAGACGTTTTCCCGCCCGCTCAGGGCGCGTGGCCGTCGGCGCGCAGGATGGCATGGGCCAGGATCTCGGCGGCCTGGCCGCGCCCGTCACCGCGGATGAGCGTGAAGAGGTCCAGGCCCGTGGCGAGGCCGTCGGCCCAGGCCCGCTCGTAGGCGGCGACCACCGCGGCGGCGCGCTGCCGATCACCGGCCTGGGCGACGGCCGCCGCGACCTCGGCTGCCAGGCGCCGCTGGCCCGCGGTGCAGGCGGCGTCGCCCTGGTCCACCAGCACGCTCACGAGCCCCCCGAGCAGGTCGGCCCCGTCGGCGATGGCCCGCTGCATCAAGCCGGCCCGGCCCACGAGGGCGGCCTGGAAGTCGGCGTCGGCGGCGCGGCAGGCCCCGTCGTCCCGCGCGGACGCGGTGGCGATGACCAGGGCGTCGAGGTGGCCATCCAGGTCGGCGCCGAGGTGGGCGGCGGTGGCGATGGCGGTCTCGAGGCGGGCCCGGGCGTCGGCCGCCTCGCCGACGCGTCCCGGGCGCCGCGAGCTGCCCGAGGCGGGCGGTGAAGGCGCCGGCGGCCGCGGCCGTGGCGCGGGCCTGCGCCTCGGCGTCGGCGCCCGTCGCCGCGGTCAGCTCGGCGCGGAGCAGGTCGTAGAAGCCCAGCCCGTCGGCCTCGGCCTCCACCTGGAGGTGGGCCGCCCAGCGCGCCCGGGCGGCGTCGCAGGCCGCCGCCACCTCGGCCGGCGCCGCGCCGAGGCCTGGACGAAGACCGCCTGGCTGACGGCGACGCTCTGGGCCAGGGCGTCGACGTCGGCCTGGCTCCGAACGGCCAGGGCCGTGGCCCCGTCGATCAGTCGGGCCACGGCGCAGAGATCGGGATCGACGCCGCGCTCCACCAGGGCCATGGCCACCCGCGCCTCGACGCTGGACTCGGCGTGCACGTCCTCGGCGGCGTGGTCGCTGTGCAAGTCCACCTCGCCGACCAGGCGCCCGCCGACCACGGCGCCGTCGGCCAGAAGCTGCACGACGCGCAGGCCGCCCTCGCCCTCGGCGGCCACGTCGATCGCCCACTCGCCGGCGTGGGCCGCCCCACCCCAGGATGCGCCAGCCGCCCGCCCCGTCGGCCTCGACGAGGCGGGCCCCGTCGCAGCCGCGCAGGCGGTCGAGCCAGCCCCCGTCGCCACCGCCGAGCAGGCCCAGGGCGCCGCCCAGCACGCCCCGACGACGTCGCCGGCCACCCCGCCCGCCAGGCGGCCGAGGGGCAGGACCTCGTCCACGCCGTCAGCAGGCGGCTCCTCGGCCGGCGGCTCCTCGGCGCGGCCTCGGCCGGCGGCTCCTCGGCCGGCGGCTCCTCGGCCGGGGGATCCTCGGCCGAGGGATCTTCGTTCAGGACCGGCGGCTCGGCGGGGCCGGCGGCGCCTCGGGAGGCAGTCCGCCTCCTCCAGACCGCTCGCAAGAGCCTGTTCCCCGCCCGCTCCGCGCGCAGGTAGGCGCCCTCGTCGATCCCCAGGCCCGCGAGAGCCTCGACCGACGCGACCGTAAACCGCTGCCACGCCTCGGGATCTTCGCGATCGACGTCGACGGCGAGCTGCGTCCAGGCGGCCAGTCGCGCGGCGGTGAGGGCCTCGGGCTGGACGGCGACGCCGCTGCCGAGGGTGGTGCTGAAGGCCTGGTGGGCCTGCCACACGGCCTGACCCAGCGCCTCCAGGCGACAGGCCGCCGCGAGGGGCGCCGTGACCCGCACGCCGATCTCGATGGGATCGACCGCGTGGCCCTGGGCCCGCAGCCGATCGTAGATGTGGGCCTCGACGGTGGTCTCGGTGCTCACGGGCAGGGCCAGGGCGTCCCCGCCCACCGTCAGGGGAGCGACGACGAGGGCCTGCCCGGCGACCTCGGCCCCGCGGAGGACCTCGACGCGAAACAGACCCGGCATCGCGCCGAGGCCCGTGAGGGCGAAGCGTCCGTCGACGCCGATCTCCGACTCGGCCATCACACGACCGTCCTGGCCGATCACACGAGCACGATCGGCCTCCAGCGGCGCACCGGTCGCGAGCGCCCCGGCCGCCTGGTAGCCGCCGTCATCGTCCAGGCGGCCACGGACGCGACCCGGGGCCTGGGGCTCCTCATCGGGCCACGCCTCCGCCGCGACCGGCGCGTCTTCCGCCGCCTGCTCCCCCGCGCGGTCACCGCCGCCGGGCCGACCCGCCTTCTCCAGCATGTTGTTGCAGCCGCCCAGCGCGATGCACAAGAACCCCACTGACTTCCACGTTGCCCCCATGACTTCCTCCATGGCCGGTGTGGTGATCGATCATTTCATGGGGATGCCATGCAATGCGGTCCGACACCCGTGTCGGTGCTGCCTCGGTCTGCGGCGGGCTGCGGTCCGCGGAGGGTGTCACCGGGTGTGGGCACTTCCCCACGCTCTCGGGGGAGATCCCCGCGCCTCGACCCACACCCCCCGGTCGATCACCGGCGATTGCCCCCGCGGTGCTGGCCTGTTAGCTTTGGGACTTCGATTGGACGGCGTGAGCACCGGTGATCTACGAACAGTCGTGCGGCATCATCCCCTTTCGCCGCCGTGAGGGGCGAACGGAGTTCCTGCTGCTGCACTCGGCCATGGTCCGCAACCCGGACGCGGCCTGGGAGTTCCCCAAGGGCAGCGTGGAGGCCGGGGAGAGCGAGGTCGACACGGCCCTGCGCGAGCTGGCCGAGGAGGCCACCATCACCCAGGTGCGCCTGCTGCCCGACTTTCGCGACCAGGTGCACTACCACTACCGCCGGGGCGGGCGCGAGATCACCAAGACGGTCACGTTCTTCGTCGGCGAGGTCACCGACTGGGCCAGCATGCCCACCGAGCCGCCGACCCGAGAGCATGGGCTGCACCCCGACGAGGGGCGCTGGTTTCTGTGGGCCGAGGAGCGCGAGATCCGGCAGCGGCTCTTCCACCCCGGGATGCGGCAGCTGCTGGAGCGGGCGTCGTTCTTCCTGTACGCCCACGAGCGCAAGGGCCGGGGGCGCCGGCCCCGCTGAGGCGCCCTACCCGGCGATGCGCATCCGCAGGCGGCCACCCGACTCGCTGTAGAGGGCCTCGATCTCGGCGGCGTAGCGCGTGAGCACCTGCTTGCGGCGCACCTTCTGGGACGGCGTGAGCAGGCCGTCGGCCTCGGTGAACGGATCGACGAGCAGGTCGAACTTCTTGATGGTCTCGTGGCGCGCCAGCTCGGTGTTGACCGCCTCGACGGCCTGCCCGAAGCGGTCGCGGACGGCGGGCAGGCGCAGCAGATCCGCCGTGGTGCGCCAGTCGAGCCCCGCCTCGCGGGCCCAGTCGGCCAGGGCGGGCAGATCCGGCACGATGAGGGCCACGCAGTACGGACGCCGATCGCCCACCACGCAGGCCTGCTCCACCAGCGGCCGCCCGGTGAGCAGGCGCTCCAGGTGCTGGGGCGCGATGTACTTGCCGCTCGCGGTCTTGAAGAGATCCTTCTTGCGGTCGGTGATGCGCAGCTTGCCGTCGGGCTCGAACTGCCCGATGTCGCCGGTCGAGAGCCAGCCGTCGGCGTCGATGACCCGGGCGGTGGCGGTGGGATCTTTGTAGTAGCCCCGCATGACGCTGGGGCCCTTGACCAGGATCTCGCCGTCCTCGGCCAGCCGGACGCGCACGTTGTCCAGGGGCCGGCCGACGGTGCCGAAGCGGAAGTCGTTGAGACGATTGACAGAAACGACGGGGGAGGTCTCGGTGAGGCCATACCCTTCGAGCAGCAGCAGCCCCGCCGCATGGAAGAAGCTGGCGATCTCGGGATCGAGGGGGGCCCCGCCGCTGACCAGGAAGCGCAGCCGCCCTCCGAGGCGCTCGCGCAGGCCGGCGAAGACCTGGTCCGCGGTGAGGCGGTAGCCCGCCTCCAGCAGGCGACCGGGCTCGCGCCCCGACTGCCGCAGCTTGCTCATGCGCCGGCCGACGCTCAGCGCCAGGTCAGCGAGGCCGCGCTTCACCAGCCCCGCCTGGCCGCGGGTGGCCATGAAGCGGGCGTAGATCTTCTCGTAGACCCGCGGCACCCCCGTCACCACCGTGGGGCGCACCTCGGCCATGTTCTGGATGAGGCGCCCCATGCCCTCGGCGAAGTACACCGTCGCCCCGCAGAACAGCATGGCCATGTAGTTGCCGGCCATGCGCTCGAAGCTGTGGCTGAGGGGCAGGAACGACAGCAGCACGTCCTCGGACGACAGCGCCAGCGCCCGGCGGGCCCCCTCGCAGTTGGCGATGAGGTTGCCGTGGGTGAGCATCACGCCCTTGGGCACGCCGGTCGTACCCGAGGTGTAGATGATGGTGAGCAGATCGTCGCTGGTCAGGGCCGCCACGCGGGCCTCGACCTCGGCGAGCAGCGCCGGATCATCGCCCTGCTGCTCCAGATCGAGCAGGCTGACGGCCCTCAGCCCGGCCGGCAGCTTCGGCGCGCCCGCTTCCTCCAGGATGCGCTCGTCGAGGTGGATGACCGAGACCAGCCGCGGCAGCCGCGGGGCCACCTGGAGCACCTTCTTGAGCTGGGCGCGGTTGTGGACGAAGACGATGCGGCACTCGGCGTGGTCGAGCAGCCAGGCGAGCTGGTCGGGCGTGCTGGTCTCGTAGGCGGGCACGCTGGCCGCCCCCGCGCTCTGGATGGCGAGGTCGGCCAGCACCCACTCGGGGCCGCTGTCGCTCACGATGGCCACCCGCTCGCCCGGCTCGACGCCCAGCCCGATGAGGCCCGCCGCCGCCAGGTTCACGCGCCGCCCCATCTGGGCCCAGGTCAGCGGCCGCCAGTGCCGATCCCGCTTGCCGTACACCATGGGCCGCACCGTGAGCTTGGCGACCTGCTCGCGAAAGACGGCGGGAATCGAGCCGTACCCCATCTGCTCCCCTCGGCTGGCCAGCCGCGCCAGCGAGGCCATCGAACCAGGGGCCCCGGGCCCTGTCAAATCGGGGCCGGAGCGCCCTGTCGCCCCCCCCACCGTCGGATCGATTGCAAATCGCTCTCCATCCGCTATCTTGCGAGCCCATGAGCGGCGACGAGCCCATCCGCACCGGCAACCACGCCATCACCCCGGCGGACATCGATCCGGACGCGTTCAAGGTCCTGCGACGGCTGAGCCAGTTCGGCTACCACGCCTACCTGGTCGGCGGAGGCGTGCGCGACCTCCTCCTCGGGCGCGCGCCCAAGGACTTCGACATCGCGACCAGCGCCCGTCCGTCCGAGATCCGCCGGCTGTTTCGCAACTGCCGCCTCATCGGGCGGCGGTTCCGGCTGGCCCACATCTGCTTCGCGGGGGGCAAGGTCATCGAGGTGGCGACGTTCCGCGCCGCCCCCGATCACGACGACGACGACGGCCCCATCCGCGATGACAACGAGTTCGGCACCCCCGCCACCGACGCGGTGCGGCGCGACTTCACCGTCAACGCGCTCTTCTACGACCCGGTCACCGACGAGGTCATCGACTACGTCGGCGGCCTGGAAGACCTGGCCGATCGCCGCATCCGCACCATCGGTGACGCGCCCCTCCGGTTTCGTGAGGATCCGGTCCGCATCCTGCGGGCGGTGAAGTTCGCGGCCCGGCTGGGGCTGGAGCCCGACGCCGAGACCCGGGCCGCCATCCTCACCGAGCGCTACTCGCTGCGCAAAGCGGCGGTGCCGCGCCTGCTGGAAGAGATCGTCCGCATGCTCTGGCAGGGCGCGGCGGCGCGCTCCTACGAGCTGATGGCCGAGCTGGGCCTGCTCGAGCTGCTGCTGCCCGAGATCGCCGGCTTCCTCGGCCGCCCCGCGGAGGAGCCCTGGAAGCCCCTCCGGGGCCTGCTGCACGCCCTGGATCGCCGCCACAACGGCGAGCAGCAGCACTCGATGGGCGTCCTGCTGGCGGTGCTGTACTGGCCGCTCTACCAGGCCATCATCGCCGAGCTGCCCAACCCCGACGGCCCGAAGCTGCGCAAGCTGGCCGAGACGCTGGTGGCGCCGGCGGCCGTGCGCCTGCGCATCCCCCGGCGCGAGATCGCCACGCTCATCGCGGCCCTCGAGGGGCAGGTCCGCTTCGAGCAGGCCCGTCGCCGCAAGAACACCCGGGTGGCGTTCGCCCGCAGCTCGACCTTCCCCGGCGTGCTCGACCTCTTCGAGCTGCGCCGCGAGGCCGAGCCCATCTCGTCGGAGCAGGTGGCCGCGCTCCACATGCTCGCCCGCGAGTCGCCCGCCGACACCGGCGACTTCGCCGCCCTGAGCGACTTCGATCCCTTCGAGGAAGACACCGAGGGCGAGGGCGAGCCCGGCCAGCGCCGCCGCCGCCGCCGCCGCCGCTGATCCGGCGGGCTTGCCAACCCGGCGCTGGCGTGGTCAGACACGCACCATGCTGCGCATCCGCCCCGTCGCCTCCGCCGATCTCGCCGCGCTCCTCGCCCTCGCCGAGGCGGCGTCCGTCGGGCTGACCACCCTCCCCCGGGATCAGGAGCTGCTGCGGCAGCGGATCGAGGCCTCCCTGCACGGGCTGCGGCGCGGCGTCCGCCGGCCGGCCGGCGAGACCTACCTGTTCGTGCTGGAGGATCTGCTGACGGGGGCCGTGGTCGGCTGCGCCGGCATCCAGGCGCGGGTGGGTGGCTACGAGCCCTTCTACACCTACGAGATCCGTACGACTCGCAAGATCTCGAAAGAGCTGGGGTTTTCCAAGGACATCCGGTCGCTGCACCTGGCGGCCGACCACAAGGGGCCGACGGAGATCGGCACGCTCTTCCTGCACGGGACGGGGCGCGGCCAGGGGGCCGGCCGGCTCCTGTCCCTCGCTCGCTTCGCCTTCATGGCCGGGTTCCCCGAGCGGTTCGACGCCGAGGTGATCGCCGAGATGCGCGGCGTCGTGGACGACCGGGGCCGCTCGCCGTTCTGGGAGGCCATCGGGCGCCACTTCTTCGAGCTCGACTTCGCCCACGCCGACGCCCTGTCGGCGGCCGACAAGCAGTTCATCGCCGATCTGATGCCCGCCCACCCCATCTACATCCCCATGCTGCCGGCGTCGGCCCAGGCGGTCATCGGCGAGGTGCACCCGGAGACGCGCCCGGCCCTGCGCCTGCTGCGGCAGGAGGGCTTCACCGATGGCGGCCGGGTGGACATCTTCGACGCGGGGCCGCTCGTGCGCGCGGAGCGCGTGGCCATCCGCACCATCGCCGCCTCGCGCGTCGGCCCCCTGGCTCGGGTGACGCCGGCGGCCGAGGCGGGAGGCGACCACCTGCTCAGCAACGATCGCCTGGAGTTTCGCGCGTGTCTGGGCCCCGTCGAGGTGGACGCCGACGGGGGCGTGGCCCTGCCCCGGGATGTGGCGCTGGCCCTGGAGCTGCGCCTGGGGGACACGGTGCGCTTCACCCCCGCGCGGGGCCCGGCGAAGGCCGGAGAGCCCCGTGCGCCGCGCCCCTGAAAAAGAGCTTGACACCCGCGCGCCCGCGGACGAAGATGCCCGCCGCTTGCGAGGGTGGCGGAATTGGTAGACGCGCCAGGTTGAGGGCCTGGTGACCGCTAGGTCGTGGGGGTTCGAGTCCCCCCCTTCGCACCCTGGGGCCAGGGCAACCTGGCAGACCCGGACCTGAGACAGGCGAGACCCCGCTGCACCCCAGCGGGGTTTCGTTTTTTCCGGGCCCGGTCATCGGTACGCTGGACCTTCGGTCACCCGGAGGTCCCATGCGCCCTCTCCTCTTCCTGAGCCTCCTGCTCGCCGGGCCGGCCCTCGGCCGCGACGCCGTCGGCATCAACGTCCACCTGCCCCCCGACGCCGAGCTGGATCAGGCGGCGGCGCTGGGCGTCTCGTGGATCCGCATCGACAACAACTGGATCAACGTCGAGCCGGAGGAGGGCCGCTTCCGCTTCGAGGAGCTGGATCGCGTCGTCGACGGCGCGCGGCGGCGCGGCCTCCAGGTCTTCATGACCCTGGCCTACGCCCCCGCCTGGGCCACCGAGCCCGACGGCGACGGCGTGCCGACGAACAACGTGCCGAGGCCCGGGACCTTCGCCCGCTATGTGCGCGCAAACGTTGACCATTTCCGCGGTCGCGTGACCCACTTCGGCCTGTGGAACGAGCCGAACCTGGATCACTTCTACGAGGGCTCGGTGGACTCGTACCTGGAGCGCATCGTCCGGCCGGGCGCCCAGGCGGTGCGGGAGGCCTGCCCGGAGTGCCGGGTGCTGGGGCCCGATCTGGCAGGGGTCTCCGGCTGGCAGAGCTACCTGGAGCGCGTGCTGCGGGGGGCCCCCGACGCCTTCGACGTGCTGACCCACCACACCTACGCCGCCGTCCCCGGCGTCCGCCCCGGGCTCTGGGCCTGCGATGACTTCGACCACGCCCTCGACATCGGCGACGACGCCCTCTGCTTCTACAAGCCGGGGCTGCGCCAGGTACTCGACCAGGCAGGGTACGCGGGCGAGGTCTGGCTGACGGAGACGGGCTACCGGACGCGGCCGTGGGATGACGCGGGCGAGCAGGAGCGGCAGCGCCGCACGGTGGAGGGCGTCCTGGCGACCCAGCTCGCGACCCCCTGGTGGACGACCACCTTCTTCTACGAGCTGTCCGACTGCGGGGCCATCGATCCCGCCTGCGACATCGACGGCTACGGGCTGCTGCGGCGAGGGGCGGGCCCGGGGGGCGGCGCCTTCCTGAAGCCGGCCTACACGTGGCTGCGCGACGAGCTGGCCCGAAACCCCGCCTTCCGCGAGGACGCCCCCGAGCCGCCCCCGCCGCCCCCGCCCGCCGAGCGACCCCGCATCGCCGTGCCCCACCGCCCCGAGGGCCTGCCCGACGGCCAGCTCGACGACTGGGACGACGCCGGCTGCGTGGTGCTGACGCGCTACGAGCGCCTCCAGGGTACGCCGGACGGGGCGGCCGATCTGTCGGCGCGGGCCTGCGCGGCGTGGAGCGATCAGGCCCTCTGGCTGGCGGTGGAGGTGGTGGACGACCGCCACCACAACGACTTCCCGCCCGAGACGCTCTGGCTGGGCGACTCGGTGCAGCTCGGCCTCGATCCGACGGGGGATGGGCAGCCGGGCGAGGGCTACGACGACGACGACGGGGAGTGGACCCTGGCCCTCGCGGGCGGGCAGAGCGAGGTGCGGGTGGAGCACGGCGCCCTCGGGGCCCTTGGTCGGGTGGTCGTGGAGGGCCAGCGCGCGCGCTACGAGCTGCGGGTGCCCCTGGTCGGCCTCGCCGCGGGCCGCACCTTGCGCGCGTCGTTCCTGGTCAACGAGAACGACGGCGGCGAGCGGGAGGGCTGGCTGGAGTGGACGCCCGGCATCGGGCACCAGAAAGAGCCGTTTTCATTCGGGATTCTGGAGCTGGTGGACCGCCAGGCCGTGCCCGATCCGGACGCCGGGCTGATGGAAGACGCCGGCCACCGGCCGCCACCGCCCGTCCCGGTCGCCGACGCCAGCGCCGACGCCGGGGAGGCGGCCCGCGATCTGGGTGGCCCCGATGGCGCGCCCGCCGTGACGGGGGACGCGGGTCGGGTCGATGCCGGCCCGGGCGACGGCGGGCCGTCCGGGGCCGGTGATGCGGGTGGGACAGGCGGATCGAGCGGCGACGACGGGGGCTGTCAGCAGCGGCCGGGCCGGGAGCCCTCGGGCGCCGCGCTGCTGCTGCTGCTCGGAGTGCTGGCGCGGCGGCGTTTCACTTCCCGGGGGGCGTGATGTCCAGCAGCTCGACGTCGAAGATGAGGGTCGCGCCGGGGCCGATCTTGGGCGGGGCGCCCCGATCGCCGTAGGCCAGCTCGGGCGGGCAGTACAGGGTGGCCTTGCCGCCCTTCTTCATGAGGGCGACGCCCTCCTTCCAGCAGGGCACGACGCCGCCGAGGGGGAAGGTGGCGGGCTGGCCGCGCTCCACCGAGCTGTCGAAGACCTCACCCGACACCAGGGTGCCGTGGTAGTGCACCTTCACGGTGTCGGCGAGGGTCGCCTGGGGGCCCTGGCCCTCCTGCTTCATCACGATGACCAGACCCGAGGGCGTGCGCTTCGCGCCGGGCTGGCTGGCCGCCTTGTCCAGGAAGGCCTTGCCCGCCGCCTTCTCGACCTCGGCCGCCTTCATGGCGCGGGCCTTGGCCAGATCGCCGATCTTGCCCTGCCACTCCTCGAAGGCGACCTGGGGCTTCGCCCCGGTGATGCCGTCGCGCAGGCCGGATGCGACCAGCTCCACCTCGTCGGGGGAGAGGGCGAAGAGCTTGAGCTGCTGGGCGACGGCCATGCCCAGGGCATACAGCGTCTTCTCCTCGTCGGTGGTGGGCGCCTTGGCGAAGGCGGGGCAGGCGAGGGCGAGGGCGAGCAGGACGACGAGCCGCTTCATGGCGACGCTCCACGTTGGTGAGTGCGGGCGGCACGCTACGGCAAAGGCGGGGCCGGATCCACGGTCAGTGCTGCGGGGTGCAGACAAACCCGGCCGACTCGCCGCGCTGGCAGACGCCGAGGGGTCCGGCGGGCAGGCGGCACTGCTGGCCCACCTTCGTGCAGGCGGCCGGCCCCTCGGCCGGCGCCTCGCCACCGCCGCCGCACCCGACCAGGAGCAGGACGAGGGCGATCCTCACGGCGCCACCCCCATGGGCTTGAGGCCCAGGCGACCCAGCAGGGCCTCGTCCCCCTCCCCGTGGGTCTGCCAGTACGGGATGCGCTCGCTGCCCAGCAGCCGGGCCTGCTCCCCGTCATCGCAGCGCCAGCCGATGATGCGGTGGGGGTAGGCCTCCTCGATGTCGGCCTGGCACTGGCCGCCCACGCCGCGCGTCCAGGTGGCCGTGCGCACCGCGAAGGTGCCGGCCGGCACCGTCACCGACGTCGACGGGCCCCACTGGACGCCGATCGCTGCCGCCTTCACGGGCTGGTGGCGCAGCCGCCGGTCGAGGGCCGAGGGCAGCAGCGGCGCGCTGGCGGGCTGCCCCGCCAGCGTCGGCGCGGCCAGCTCGCGCAGGGTGATGAAGAGCCCGTCCTCGGCCCCCGCGACGGCCACCCGCTCCGCCCGCGTCTCGCCCTCGAAGTAGGAGTCCACCCGGACGTCCGCCGCCTCGCCGAACCGGGCCTCCTCGTAGACGTGCCCGCACCACTCCTGGCTGGAGAACGAGACCTTCACCGGCGCGAAGCCCCGGCTGGGGTCGGCGAACACGCTGGTCATCACGCTGTAGTCGTAGATGCCGGTCTGGAACTTGCGGACGGCGTTGAGCTTCAAGGCCGTGAAGTGGTCGGGATCATTGGGGTTGTACTGATCGACCTTCACGCCGCGGGCCCGGGAGAAGGGCTCCGTCACGAAGATGAGGACGGCGCGGCCGTGCCGCTTCTCGCCGTAGCGGGGCTGGACCAGGTCATAGCCGGACAGCTCGGCCTTGCCGTCGCTCCAGTGCGGCCAGAAGGGCCCGTCGGCCAGGGCCGGGGATGAGAGGGTGAGGAGCAGGGCGAGCAGACGCATTCGGACCTCCGTGGCGGGGTGGTAGCACGATGCCGTCGGCGGGCCAGGGTCGCTCCGCCGCTGCGTTTTTCCGCGATCAGCGCAGGTGGTCGAGGGTCAGGCGGACGGCGCGATCCGTCAACACGCGCGTGTGGGGCCCCCGGGCGAGCACCGCGGGATCGCCCACGATGATGAGGTGATCGCGGGCCCGCGAGACGGCGACGTTGACCAGGTTGACGCGGGCGTTGAGGAAGCCCAGCGAGCGGTCGCGCCCGACCACGGTGCTGAAGATGACGAGCGTCCGCTCGCCGCCCTGGAAGCGGTGCACGGTGCCGGTGGCCAGGCTGCCCGCCTCGAAGAGCGCGGGCTGCGAGGCCGACCAGGCCTCGCGATCCGACTCCAGGGGGACGCCCACCTGCCGCAGGCGCTGGCGCAGCAGGTCGAGCTGGCCCACATAGGGCGTGAGCAGCGCGACCTCTCCCCAGGGCACCCCGCGCAGGCTGAGCTGCCGCAGCAGCTCCATCACCACGTCGGCCTCCTGCGGGTTGGCCCAGCTCCCGCGGGCCTGGACCTGCTGGCCCTCCACGGCCGCCAGCAGCACGGGGTCGCGCAGCCAGGGCACCTGCCCCACCAGGCTGCGCGCCGGCGTGTGCACGGCCAGGTGGTAGCCGCACAGGCGGTCGGACAGGCCGATGATGGCGGGCTGGCAGCGGAAGTGGTCGCGCAGCTGGGGGCGCACCTTGACGGCCCGATCCGCGAGGCGCTGGGCGCTGCCCGGGTTCTCGGCGTGGACGCGGTAGGGGGCCAGCTCGGCGTCGGTGATCGCGACGTCGCTGATCCGGCGGACGCGCTGCTCGTCGATGGCGGTGAGCCGCACCACGGGCTCGAGCTGGTTGACGTCCCCGATGACCAGCGCCCGCTCGGCCCGCATCAGCGCCGCGAGGGCGTAGGCGGGGTGGCACTGGCCCGCCTCGTCCACCACCACCCGCTCCACCACGCCGGGCTCGGGGGGGAAGACGTTGCCGAGGGAGAGCAGCGTGCAGCCCATGACCGGGAAGAGCCGGCGCAGCCAGGACGCGGTCTCCAGGTCCTTCTCGAAGATGGATCGCAGGCTGCCGCGGCCCGACGTCCGCTCCAGGGCCCGCCGCAGCACGGGCTCCAGGTCGGTGGCATGGGCCACCGCCCAGGTCTCGCGGACCCGGTTGGCGAGGGTGAAGAGGTGCGCGTGGGCGCCGGCCAGGGGGGGCGGGGCCCCCGGGGCCTCCGCGACCGAGAGCTCCAGCTCGGCGAGCTCCTCGGCCACCGCGTCGCGCTGCCGGCGGAGCTGGTGGGCCCGCAGGATGACCTGCACCGCGTCACGAGCGGTGTCGACGGCCTCCAGGGCGTCGGCGACGGCGTCCTCCCAGGCGTCGTGGATCTCGTCCTCGGCGGCGTCCTCGGCGCAGGTGGGCGGGAAGTGGATCTCGAGGTGAGCTCGAGGGCCCCCAGGGCCTGCTCCGCCGCCGCGACGGCGTCCTTCTCCACCACCTTGCGCTGCCAGAGGCCCAGGGCCCGCGCCGCCGACGTCGAGGTCCGCTTCTCGACGATCTGCTCCAGATCCACGAGCACCCGCCGCAGCGCCTTGACCCGCGCCTGGGCCGCCTCGGCCTCGTCCAGCGTGCCCGGCGCCCGGGCCAGATCCTCATCCAGATCGGCGAGCCGGCTGACGAGCCGCTCCCGGCGGGCGCGCTCCGTCTGCCCGACCTCGAAGGGGCCAGCGCCTGGTCCACCTCCTCCAGGGCGCCCGCGAACTCGGCCAGCGCGGCCGCGTGGCGAGCGGCCGCGTCCGTGGGATCCTGCGCCCGCAGCCAGGCCCGCGCGCGGGCCAGCGTCTCGGCCGTGAGGGAGGCCGTCACCTCCAGGTTGCCGGCCCGCAGGCCCAGGGGCAGCGCGGTCTCGGGCAGCTCGCGGGCGAGGGGATCGAGCACGTTGTCCACGGCCCGATTGTTGGTGCTGGTCACCAGCAGCAGCGTGCGCCCCATGGCGCGCCCTCGAGCAGGCGCCGCGCCCGGGAGACCAGCGTGTCGGCCACCAGGTGCAGGATGAGGTCGGTCTTGCCCGTCCCCGGCGGACCCTGGGCCGCCGTCAGCGTCGATCCCAGGAAGCGCGCCGCCGTGTCGAGCTGGCCGGGCGTCAGGGCCCGCGGTGCCCGCAGCCCCCGCGGCAGGTGGTGGCCCGCCGGCGCCGGCTCCCCCGACAGGTAGTGCCACAGCGGCGTCGTCCGCCCCCAGGGCCCCTCCCCGGCGGGTGCTTCAGCAGCGTCAGCAGATCGCGTTGCAGGTGCCATGTGGCCTGGATGCGGCTGTCGTCCGTCACCAGCCCAACGGGAAAAACCGATTGATCTCCTGGGGGTAGACGCTTCTTGACCGCCGCCAGCAGTCGCTCGGCCAGGGCAGCCAGATCCTCGCCCTCGGCCACCTCGGCCAGCGGCGGGGCCCAGCGACCGGCCCGCTCCAGCAGATCGCAGACCGCCGCCACCATGTCGGGCCCGGAGATCTCGCCCGCCTCCCGCAGCGCCTCGAAGAAGTCGGCCAGCTCCTCATCCACCACGCCCAGCGTGCGGCTCAAGAGCTGGGCATCGAGGAAGAACGGCGCGTCGGCGCCCCGCACCTCGGCCTCCAGCCGCAGCCCCGCGGGCAGCGGCGGCAGCGCCTTCGCCTTGCGCGCCTGGTAGTCGGGGGGCACCCAGGGCTCGCCCTTCGCGTCGAGCCACGTCAGCACCCCCCCGAACCGGATGAGGCAGGCCAGCTCCTCGCTGCGCTTCGCGTGGAAGGTCGGGAAGCCCAGGTGGATCTGCTGGCCCCGCGGCTCGGGCCGACCGAAGACGGCCGCGCTCTCGCGCTGGTAGCTGATGCGCAGCCAGTGGCTCAAGAACGCCGTGCGCTCGGGGTTGAGGGGCTCCTCGACGGACTCGGCCGTCCGCATGAGGAAGGCGAGGGCGCCCCCCTCCATGCCCAGCTTGAAGTAGGGGGAGCCCGGCCGCGGCTCGATGAGATCGACCGGGAACGGCCCGCGCCCCGGCGGCCGGGCCCGGGGCCGGTCGGCCAGGGCCTCCTCCTGCCGGATCAGCGCCAGCCAGTAGCGCAGAACCTGCCGGATTTCTTTGGGATCCAGGCTCTCCACGGGCCTATGGCCACGCGGGCGCCGGCTCGGCCTCAGTGGGCGCCGCGGCCGCCTCTTCCTCGGCCATCAGGCGCCAGCCCTCGCCCCGATCCAGCTTCCAGCTCTGCTCCCAGACGCTCTCGCGCAGGGTGGTGTCGGGGACGCGGTACCAGGCGATGCGCACAAAGACCTTCGCCTCCTCGGCCTGGGGGGACGCCTGCTGGACACCGGCGAGGGCCACGTCCGCGATGCTGAGGCCCGCGCCGCCGCGCATGCGCTGATCCAGCCAGGCCGTGCGCTGCTCGGGCGCCACGAACTGGGCGGCGTCGCTCCAGCGCTGCCAGCGGATGAGGCGGTTGTAGCTCTGCAGCGCCTGCACCAGATCGCCCGAGTCGTTCATGGAGGGGGCCGTCCCGCACGCGACCGCCCCCAGGACCAGGAGCGCCACCCCGAGCCTCGCGATGCCTCTCATGCTCAGCCCTTCCTGCGCAGCACCCGCTTCAGGCGCGCCTTGTCCTCGGCGCCGAACTCCCGCGTGACCACGAGGCCCACGATGAAGGCCACCCCGATGGCCCCGGCGAGGGCCAGCGCCACGATCTTGCCGGTGGGCGGCACGAACCGCCCCGCCACCACCAGCAGCGTCCCCAGCCCGACCACCCGCAGGGCGGTGCCCGCCGGCACCGGCGCCCCGTAGCGACGCCAGAGCACCGCCAGCCCCATCAGCAGCCCGCCGGTGAAGGCGATGAGCGTCCCCTGCCCCGTCCGGGCCAGGATCTGGTCGGTGCTCTCGGCGCCGGCAAGCAGCAGCCAGTACGACCCCGCCGCCAGCCCGCAGGTGACCACGCCGATGACGAGCGCCTCGGTGGCGCGCCCCGCGCCCATGAGCAACGTGTTGACCACGTTGAAGAGCGAGAAGCAGAAGTAGGCCGGCGCCAGCCACGCCAGCGCGACCGCCGCCTCGGCGAAGTCCTTGGGCAGCAAGGCGATCAGGGCGCCGGGCATGGCCGCCAGCACCACCGAGGCGGCCCCCACCAGGATCATCGAGTACCGCATCGTCTGGCGGATGTAGAGCCGCGTGCGCTCCTTGTCCTCGGCGAACACCGCCTCGCTCATCATGGGGAAGACCACGAACGTGATGGCGATGGTGGCCTGCCAGGGGATGCGGCTGACGTTGACGGCCAGCCCGTACAGGCCCACGAGGCCGTCGCTGGACGCCTCGACGGCGCGCTCGCGCATCCAGTGGAAGACGGGCGCCCCATCGGGCAGCCAGCCCGCGACCGGCGTGTACAGATCCACCACGATGGGCTTGAGCATCAGCACATCGAGCTTGAAGACCACGTTGAACACGAGGGTGTAGAGCATCACCTGGGCGGCGAAGGCGTAGAGCCCGCGGGCGGGCTCCCCCTGGGCCAGGCCCCGACCGACGCGCCACATGGCCACCAGCATGATCAGCACGGCCGCCAGGGCGAAGCCGCTGAACGCCCCCACGACACCCAGCCCCGCGAGGGCGAAGCCCAGCACCAGCGTCGCCTTCAGGGTCGTGAAGCCGATGTCGAAGAGCGCCTGGTGGAAGAACCGCTTCTGCCCGTTCAGCGTCCCGATGAAGACGGTGTAGAGGCCGTACGCGAAGAGGATGAGGCCCGCCGCCCGGTAGCCGTTCACCAGCCCGGGGTTGCTGCGGAGCTCGGCGATCCAGGGGGCGGCCGCGATGAAGCCGCCGCCCACGAGCGCCCCCACCCCGACCATCAGGCGCAGCGCCTGGCGCACCACGGCCCCAGGCGCGTCGGGCCGCTCGGCCACGAACCGCGACACCGATTGCATCACCCCGGTGATCATCACCATGCTGAGGATGCTCAAGGTGTTGTTGAGATCGATGAACTGCCCGTACAGCGCGCGGCCGTCCGTGTCATCGCCGTACAGGCTGCTGCCGAAGATGTAGGGCAGGCCGAAGTTGATGAGCACACCGCCCACCATGAACCAGAGCTTCGCCGCCGTGATGACGAGGAAGCCGCGGCCGGCCGTGGCCGCATCGGAACGTTCGGTCATGGGCAGGGCTCCCGGGGCGATGCGGCGGCACGATAAGCCGGGAAGCGGCCTGTCGTCCACGGGCGCGTGGCTATGCCCGTCGTGACCTTCCTGCCCGGGGGGCGGACGGCGACGATCCGCGCCGGCGCGCCCCTGCTGGGGATCGTCAAGGCGGCCGGCCTCCCCATCGGCTACGCCTGCCGCGGTCGCGGCGTCTGCCTCGCCTGCCGCCTGCGCGTCGAGGGCGCGCAGGACGCGCCCGGCCCGGCAGAGCAGGCCCTCCTGGCCCGCATCGACGAGCCCGGCCCCTGGCGCATCGCCTGCCTCGCCCGGGTCCTGGGCGACGCCACCGTCCAGGCGGACTACTGGTAGCCATAACCCCCTGATTCCAAGAAGTTTTCTGCCGCCCCCCGTGTTCAGGCTTGCGCCCGCCGATCCGCCAGCCGACGATGCGACCCCATGATCCGCAAAGACCTGCTCGCCGACACGAGGATCCTCGGCCTGATCCTCTTCGGCTTCACCCTCGTCGTCTGGCTGCCCTCGGTGGCCAACGGCTTCGTCTGGGACGACGTGAACAACCTCGTCTCCAGTGACCGCCTGGCCGACTGGTCGTCGTTCCTGGAGGTGTTCCGGCACGACGCCATGTGGTCCGCCGAGCGCGACCAGGCCGCCATCGGCACCTACCGCCCCATCGCCCTCGCGTCCTTCGTCCTCGACTTCCAGCTCTATGGCCGCCGCGCGGCTGGCTTCCACCTGAGCTCCGTCGTCTGGCACGCCCTCGCGAGCCTGGTGCTCTTCCGGGCCTTCCTGCGCTTCGCCACCCCCGTCGCCGCCTTCACGCTCGCCGCCCTCTGGGCCGCCCACCCGGCCTGCGCCGAGGCCACCGCCTGGGTCAACGGCCGGTCCGAGGTCTTCGCCGTCCTCTTCGGCGCCGGCGCCCTCGCCTGCGTCTCGGCCCCGCGCCTCACCCTCCTGCGCCTGCTCGGCGGGTGCCTCTGCCTGCTCGGCGCCCTCCTGTCGAAGGAGGCCGGCCTCATCTTCGTGCCCGCCGTCGTCTGGCTCGCCGGCGAGGCGGACGGCCGGGCTGGCCGCGGCTACCCCTGGCAGCGCATCCACTGGCCCGTCCTCGGGGCGGCCGTCGTCGCCCTCGTGATCTACGGCGTCATGCGGACGCGCGCCCTCACCGGCGGCCTCGTCCCCGGCGTGGCCTACAGCCCCGAGGCGCTCCAGGCGCTGGGCCCCGTGTGGATCCGGTCCTTCCACACGACGCTGCTGCCCATCGACCGCTCGCTCCAGCACCTCAGCGTCTGGCTCAACGGCATCGGCAGCTTCGAGCGTCGCCTCTACGTCACCTCCAGCGCCGGCCTGCTGATCCTCGCCGGGGCCCTCTGGTGGAAGGGGCGTCGGGTGGCGGCCGTGGGCCTCCTCTGGTGGATGGGCTCGCTGGTGCCCGTCGCCCTCATCGCCATCAAGAGCTGGCCGGGCTACTACCGCTGGCTGGTCATCGGCCTGCCCGGCTTCCTGCTCTTCGTCTACCACGGCCTGCGCGGGGTGGTGTCGCCCCGGACGGGGGCCATCGCCGGCGCCGCGGCGCTGGTGGGCGCTGTCGTGCTCACCGAGCGGGCCATCCCGGTCTGGCGCACCGGCGGCAGCCTCTTCGGCGCCATGGTCGACGAGCAGCCTGAGATCGACTACGGCTACGTGGGCCTGGGCGCCTGGCTCATCGAGGTCGATCGATCCGCCGAGGCGGAGGAGGTCCTGCGCCGGGGCATCAAGCTGCCCAACCCACGCCCCGACGCCTACCTCTTCCTCGCCCGCGCCATCTCGGCCCAGGATCGCTGCGACGAGGCCGTCGAGATGGCCGAGAACCGCGTGGCGGGCCGCATCCCGGCCCACGTCGCCTACAGCCTGGGGCGCTGCTACGAGGTCAACGGCCTGTGGGAAGACGCCGTCGTGGCCTACGGCCGCTGCGCCGACTACGTGCCCATCTGCGCCGACCGCCTGCCCATCGCCCAGGGCCAGGTGAAGGCCGCCCCCCAGGCCCCGGCGTCCGACGCGGCCCCGGCGACGGGCGACCCCCAGGAGGCCCCGGCCACCGACGTCCCCGACGACGCCCCGGACGCCGGCCTGGCCCCGGACGAGGAGATCCCGTGACGACGCCGTTTCCCAGCCTCACGATCGTCATGGCCGCCTTCAACGAGGAGGACGCCCTCCCCGCCTGCGTGGCGCGCACCCTCGACTTCCTGCGGGCCCATGTGGCCGACGCCGAGCTCATCATCGTCGACGACGGCTCCAGCGACGGCACCCCCGCCCTCATCGACCAGCTCGCCGAAGACCACCCCGAGATCCTGGCGGTGCACCTCGCCCAGAACAGCGGCATGGGCGCCGCCCTGCTGGCGGGCTTCGATCGCGCCACGAAGGAGTGGGTCACGATCATGCCCGCCGACGGCCAGATCGATGCCCACGACCTGCTCATCTTCTTTGAGGCCACCCCCGGCGCGGACCTGATCACCTCCCTGTATCAGAACCGCAAGTACCCGATCGGACGCAAGATTCTGTCTCTGGGCCTGCGCTCGCTGACCACCGTCATCGTCGGCACGCGGGCCCGCACCGAGGGCATCTACCTCGTCCGGCGCGCCGTGCTCGAGCAGCTCGGTGCGCGCTCCCGGAGCTTCCTGCTCAACCTCGAGATCCCCATCCGGGCCAAGCGCGGCGGCTACACCGTGCGGACGGTCTACATGAACGTCCACGACCGCATCGCGGGCCACTCCAAGGCCACGTCCACCCGACGCATCGTGCAGACGTTCCGCGAGCTCTTCCGCCTGCGCCTGCAGATGGAGCGCGAGCGCCGCGGCCGCAGCCAGCCGTGACGTCCCGCCCCTGGACGCCGCGACGCCTCGTGGGCGTCGGCCTCAAGGTCGCCGCCGTCGGCGCCATCGCGTGGTTCCTCGCGACCAGCGCCGATCTCCCGGCGCTCCAGGCGGTCTTGCTGCGGCTGCCCATCCCCACGCTGCTGGCCGCCATCGGCCTGCTGGGCCTCGCCCTCGTGGTGGCGAGCCAGCGCTGGCGGATGCTGATGCGGGCGTTCGGCGTCGAGGCCCCACCGCCGCTGGGCCGGGTGCTCCGGCTGACCCTCGTCGGCCTCTTCTACAACACCTACGTCCCGGGCGCCGTCGGCGGCGACGTCGTGCGCGGGGTCCTGGTCCGGCGCCTCTTTCGGCACCCGGCGGCCAGCTATGTGGTGGTCTTGCTGGAGCGCCTCATCGGCCTGTCCGCCCTGGCCCTCGTCCTCGGCATCGGCGTCCTGGTGGGGCCCGACATCGTCGACCGGGGGACGCTGCTCCTCTGGATCGGCATCCTGGCCGGCCTGGGCGTCGCCATCGTCGCGGCCGCCCTGGCGACGGGGCGCCTCCAGGCCCTGTTCCGGCTCATCCCCCCGGTCACCCACCCGGGCCAGCTCGGGGGCGCGTTCGCCATCAGCTTCGTCGGCCATGGCCTCAGCCTGGCCATCTTCGCGTTGCTGGCCCACGGCCTCGCGGTGCCCGTCGCGCCGACTGCTCTGCTCCTCGTCGTGCCTCTGGCGCTGGTCGCCGCGTTCGTCCCCCTCTCCATCGCGGGCATCGGCCCGCGCGAGACGGCGCTGGTCGGCCTGCTGAGCCTGCTGGGGGTGCCTCGGCCGGAGGCCCTCGGCCTCTCCCTCGCCTACGCGCTGACGGTGCTGGTGGTGGCCGGCTTCGGCGGCCTGGCACAGCTGCTGGGGGGGCCGCTGGAGGCGGCAGGGGCGGATTCGCCCGGCTGAAACCGCTGAAAGATCAGTGGTTTTCGTTCTCGGAGTAGACGGTCTCGGTCTCCGAGGTGATCTCGAAGAGGGACGTCTCGCCCCCCTCCAGGAAGTCGGCGCGCGCCCGCGCGACGAACCACGGCCGCGCCGGCGGGTTGGCGAAGACCCCACCCTCCGGGGCGTCGCCGGGCCCGCCCGCCCGGATCTCGTACTGGAACCAGACCCAGCCCGGCGACTTCACGCCCAGGTGGCGCCAGGCCTCCGGCTGGGGAGCGCCCCACTCTTCCTTCACGTCCGCGGGGATCTGCGGGGGCCAGAGATCCCCCTGGGGCCGGCCGCAGTAGCGGCCATAGCTCTGGTAGTACGACTCCTGGGCGGCGCGGATGGCCTGCAGGAAGTTCTGCGCCTCGCTGTTGCGCGCCGAGAAGGTGTACTTGCGGTACCCGGTCACGGCGAGCACGGACAGCACGCCGATGATGACCACGACGACCATCAGCTCGACGAGGGTCATGCCCCGGTGGGGGCGAAGGGCGGTGCAACGGCTCAGTGGGCGCACGTGAAACCTCCTCAGGGAACCCAGACACGCAGGGGGCCAGCATAGGGCATGCCGGCATCTTCGGAGGTCCGAAAAGCAGAAGCCCGCCGGAGAGGCGGGCTTCAGACCGTCGAACCGAGCGGAGACTTACTCCAGCTCGTCCTTCGTGTAGACACCGGCACCACCGTTGATGTTGTTCTGGGCGTCCACCGTGGCGGAGCGCTCGAACGTCGAGATGGTGGCGTTGCAGTCGAGGTCGCCGTAGGCGCCCGCGGTGAAGAACGAGTCGACGCCCGTGCCGCCGGCCTCGTAGCGGTACTGGTACAGCCAGGGATCGTCGATGGCGAAGTTCAGGGACTGCCAGGTCGCATCGGCCCACAGAGCGGGGTTCGGGGCGAACTTCTTGGACTCACCGGCGTTGCAGGCGGTGGCCGGCGGGGTGAAGTCCTTGGTCACAGGGAACTGACGAGCGAGGATGTCGCCGGCGCGGTTGGTGTGCTCGTTGTTGTAGTAGGCGATGGAGCTGTCGAACAGCTTCCGCAGGTTCATGGTGGCCTCGGAGGTCTTGGACCGCCGGATGTACTTCATGAACGCCGGGATGGCGACCGCAGCCAGAATGCCGATGATGGCAACCACGATCATCAGCTCGATGAGCGTGAAACCCTTGGCCTTGCGAAGCTTCTGCATCTTCTTCCCTCTCGTCGCCGGATGGTGTTGGGCGGCTCTCGCTGCCTCTGGTTTTTCCTTAGAGCAGGGAGCGTGCCAACCGCTTCTGGGCCCTGGATCGACGCATTCGGGGGTCAGAGAGCCCGATCTCGGCCATCCGGCCTGCCGTGAATCGTCATCGGTGACGATTTTCGGCACCGGGGGTGACAGTCAGCGGGCCTGGAGCTGGGAACGGTACCAGTAGATGGTGCGGAGGATGCCCTCCTCCAGGTTCACTCGCGGCTCATAGCCGAGCAGGGCCTTCGCCTTGTCGATGTTCGGGATGCGCAGCTCGACGTCCGTGCGATCGATGGGCTGGAGGATGAGCGGGCTGCCCGACGACGCCAGGCGGACGATCTCCTGGGCGAGCTGGTAGATCGTGACGGTGCTGCGCGGGTTGCCGATGTTGAAGGCGTGCCCCACGGCCTCCTCGCGATCGAGGGTGGCGAGCACCCCGTCCACGATGTCGTCGATGTAGCACCACGACCGGATCTGGGAGCCATCGCCGTGGATGTAGAGGGGCTCCCCCTTGATCGCGCGCGTGATGAAGTGGTGCACGGCCCCCTCCCCCACCTGGCGCGGCCCATAGATGTTGAAGGGCCGGATGCTGACGGTCGGGAGGCCGAACTGCTTGTGGTACGACAGCGCCAGGTGCTCCGTGGCCAGCTTCGACACCGCATAGGTCCAGCGCGCCTCGCCCACGGCGCCGAGGGACGTCACATGCCCCTCCGTCACCTTGTAGGCGTACTGCCCGAAGACCTCGCTGGTGCTGAAGTCGACGAAGCGCTGGCAGCGGCCGCTCTCGTGGGCCACCTGCAGCGCGTTCATCGTGCCCTGCAAGCTGACCTGCATGGTCAGCACCGGCTGGCGCATCACCGAGTCCACCCCGGCGATGGACGCCATGTGGACGATGACGTCCGCGTCGGCGGCGGCCGCCCGCAGGCCAGCCAGATCGAGCACATCCCCCTGGACCAGGGTCACGTTCTTGTGATCGGCCAGGGTGCTGGTGCTCAGGGCGTCGCGGGTCATGTTGTCGAAGAGCGTCAGGCGGTTCTGGCCGCAGAGCCGCTCGGCGAGGGACGTACCGATGAAGCCGGCGCCGCCGGTGATCAGAATGTGAGCGTCACGAATCAAGGGGCTGGCTCCGGTTCCTGGTCGTCACGCACGGCGATGTCCGGCGTGAGGGTCTTCCATGGGCGATCCTCGACACCAGCGCCTGCCGGCTCGCCGAGGAGCCCGTACATGGGTGGGCTGACGTAGGGGAAGGTGGCCTTCCAGCGGCGATCGAAGCGATCGGCCGCGGCGAGCATGTCCTGGTCGGATCCCTGCTCTGCGCGCACCGCGTCGATGCGGACGCGCAGATCCTTGCGCTGCTCGGGATCGTCCGTCGCCAGGTACAGATCGATGAGGTACTGCAGGGCGAGCTGCGACTTGCCCAGCCGCCGCGAGATGGACGCCACCAGGCTGCGCAGGTGGCTGGGGGCCGAGGGGATGTTCGCGGCCAGCTCCAGGTACGAGAGCCCGGTCTCGCGAAACCGCTTCTGCTCCTCGGGATCCTGGCTCTTCATCTCGACGTAGTAGTTCACGCCGAGGCGGTAGGCCGCCTCGTGATCCTCGGGGAATCGCTCGAGGGCCCGCTGGTAGAAGTGGTTGGAGAGCATCACGTTTTCGTTGGTGAAGCGCCGCCCGTACAGCACGGTGGCGCCCGCCCAGTGATAGACCAGCCGCCAGTGGGGATCGAGGGTGAGGATCTGCTCGACGAAGTACTCCAGCCAGGGGTACCGGCGGTCGGTGATGAAGTGCTTCGTGAAGTAGCCGATGGTCCGGATCCAGAGCAGGTCGGCGGCCGCCTGGTCGTAGCCCAGGGCGATGGCCCGCGAGAGGCGCTGGTCGGGGACGTAGACCACCTCGACCCCACCCGCCAGCGAGTCGTTGGCCCGCGTCTCGTTGGCGGTCAGGGAGGCCAGCCGGTTGGTGATCAGCAGGGTGCCGACGAGGGTGAGCACCAGCAGAGCCCGCAGCCAGCCCGGCAGGCTCTCGATGCGCTCGACCACCCGGTTGAAGGTCGACGAGGTCGACGGGCGGGTCGGGTTCATGGCGTCTTCCTCCTCTCTCCAGCGGGCATTCGCGACGCGGCAGCATAGGGCATGCCGGCTCCAGGGGGGATACCTCGGGTGCACCCGGGTGGATCCGCCCCGACCAGCCGCGGGGGCCTACATCCCCAGCTTCTCCAGCCGGTACCGCAGCGACCGGAACGTCACGCCCAGCAGCTTCGCGGCTGCCTTCTTCTGACCCCCGGTGCGCTCCAGCGCCTGGGTGATCAGGCGCCGCTCCAGCTCGGCCACCTCGGCGTCGAGGTCCACCCCATCCTCGGGGAACTCGTCCGGCGCCGGCGCGACGTCGGAGGGCTCGGGCGGCACCCGCAGCGTCGGCGGCAGGTCACCCACCTCGATGCGGTGGCCGTCCGCCAGCGCCACCGCGCGCTCGATCACGTTCTCCAGCTCGCGCACGTTGCCGCGCCACCGGTGCTCCAGCAGCCGCTTGAGCGCATCGGGCGCGATCTCGGTGATCGGCCGGCCAAACTCGCTGGCGTACTTCGCCAGGAAGTGGTGGGCCAGCAGGCCGATGTCGGCGGGCCGCACGCGCAGCGGCGGCAGCTCGAGCGTCAGCACGTTGAGGCGGTAGTAGAGGTCCTCGCGAAAGAGCCCCGCCCGCACATCGGCGGCGAGATCCCGGTTGGTGGCCGCGATGACCCGCACATCCACCGCGATCTCGCGGGGGTGGCCCACCGGCCGCACCTTGCGCTCCTGCAGCACCCGCAGCAGCTTCACCTGCATGCCGGCGGGCAGCTCGCCCACCTCGTCGAGGAAGAGCGTGCCGCCCTCCGCCGACTGGAACATGCCGTCGCGATCCGCCGTGGCCCCGGTGAAGGCCCCCTTGCGGTGGCCGAAGAGCTCGCTCTCCAGCAGGTTCTCGGGGATGGCGCCGCAGTTGACCACCAGGAAGGGCTGGTCGCGCCGCTCGCTCTCCGAGTGGACCGCCCGGGCCACCAGCTCCTTGCCGGTTCCGCTCTCGCCCAGGATGAGCACGTTGGCCCGCGTCGCCGCCACCCGCCGGATGAGGTCGAAGACCTCGCGCATGGCGTCGCTGCGGCCGATCAGGGATCCGACCCGCGTGCGGCCGGAGAGCTCCGCCCGCAGGGACCGGTTCTCCTTGACCAGCCGGCGCCGCTCCAGGGCGCGCTGGACGACCACCGCCACGGTGTCGAGGCGAAACGGCTTGGTGAAGTAGTCGAGGGCGCCGAGCTTGATGGCCTCCATGGCCGTCTCGGCCGAGGCATAGGCCGTCATGACGATCACCGGCGTGTCCGGATAGCGGCTCTTGCAGGCCCGCAGGACGTCCAGGCCCTGGGCCCGGGGCATCCGCATGTCCGTGATGACCAGATCGAACTCGCGGGCTTCCAGACGCTCCAGCGCGACGCCGCCATCCGCCGCCACCTCGACCTGGTGACCCTGCTGGAGGCACCAGATCTCCAGCATCTCCCGCATCGAGAGCTCGTCATCGACCACCAGGATGGCCTGACTCACGCCGCCTCCACCTGTCGCCTGGGGAGCCGCACGGTGAACGTGCTCCCGGCCCCTGGGGTGCTCTCCACGAAGAGCGCTCCGTGGTGATCTTCGACCATCCGGTGCACCTGCGCCAGCCCGAGGCCCGTGCCGCCTTCGCGGGTGGTGAAGAACGGATCGAAGATGCGCTCCTGCTGGGCCGGGGTCATCCCCACCCCTTCGTCGCGCACCTCCAGCACGACCTGCCCGTTCCCGGCCCGGGCCGAGAGCACGACCATCCCCCCCGCGGGGCTCGCCTGTCCCGCGTTCAGCGCCAGGTTCAACACCACCTGGCGCAAGAGGTCGGGATCGGCCTCCAGCGCCAGATCCGGTGGGATCTCCACCTCGAAGCGCACCTTCGCCATGTCCTCGCGCCGGGAGAGCACCTCCACCAGCTCCGCGACCAGCTCGCCGAGCTGGATGGGGGCGAACACCGGCGGCCGCGGCCGGGCGAACTGCAAGAACGACGCGATCAGGCCATCCAGGCGCTCGATCTCGCGCTGCACGATGCCCATGAGGCGCGCCTGCAGAGGATCGGCGCTGTTCACCTGGAGCATCTGGACGCTGCCGCTGATGCCGGCGAGCGGGTTGCGGATCTCGTGGGCCAGCCCCGCCGCCAGCTCACCGACCGCCGCCAGCCGCTCGCTCAGGCGAACGGTGCGCTCCAGCTCCCTTAGCTGGGTCAGATCTTGAAAAATCACAATCGATCCAGCGGGTTTGCCGCGACCGTCGAGCAGCGGCGAGCGCGAGAGCCCGAGGATGTGGCGGGTGTCCTCGACGAGGACCTCCTCCTCCCAGCGGTGGGACGCCTGACCCGCGGTGACGCCGGGCAGCAGCTCCGCCACCGGGCGACGCAGGACGGCCTCGGGGCGCACGCCGAGGAGGCGCGCCCCCGTCGGGTTGAGGGTGATGACCCGCCCCTCCAGATCGTAGCCCAGGATGCCGCTGCTGATGCTGTCGACGATGCGCGCGTTCAGGGCGCGCAGATCCTCGAGATCGGCGCTCGCGAAGCGCAGCTCCTGGCCGGTCGCGCGCAGCTGATCGCTCAGGTAGCCGGCCAGGAGCGCCACCAGGAACATGGCGCTCACGTGGGTGATGCCCCCCAGGTACGCGCCGAACAAGCGGATGTCGCCGACGGGCCCGCCCACCCGCAGCCAGCCGGTGGCCTCCCGCGTCACCGTCAGCACGATGAGGGCCGTCGCCGGCACCAGGAAGTACAAGGCCGCGCGGCGGCCCAGCACCACCGCCGCCGACAGCACCACCAGCGTGCCCAGGAACAGGAAGACGCTCTCCGTCCCCCCGGTCAGCTCCACGGTCACGGCCGCCAGCGCCAGATCCAGCCCGATCTGCAGCGCGGCGAACCGCTCGACCCGCCGGGCGATCACCGCCTCCGGCTGCGGCCGGCCCACCAGGGAGCGATAGACCAGGCCGTAGACGATGGTGAGGGCGTACGTCCCGATGATGAGCCACAGCAGGCTGCGCTTCTCGGGGCTGCCCAGCGACTCCCCGCCGAGGGGGTCCAGGACGATGCTCGATCCCAGAAAGAGGGTCACGAGGACGACCCGCCCGGCCATGAGCGACTGCAGGCGGGTGTCGAGGGGTTGCTCCGCCCGGCGGCGTGCGGCGTCCACGGCGAGCGACGAAGGCAGGATCAGGAGCTCTTGATGTTGCCGGCGACCTCGAAGATCGGCAGGTACATGGCGATCAGCACCGTCCCCACGATGCCACCGATGACCACCATCATGATGGGCTCCAGCAGCTTGGTGAGCGAGTCCACGGCCACGTCCACCTCGTCCTCGTAGAAGTCGGCGATCTTCTGCAGCATGGTGTCCATGGCGCCGGTGCTCTCACCGACCGCGATCATCTGGACCACCATGGACGGGACGACCTTGGTCTGGGCCAGCGGGTCGGACATGTTCGACCCTTCCGAGATGCGATCGCGGACGAAGTAGATGGCTTCTTCGATGATGACGTTGTTGGCCGCCTTGGCCACGATGTCGAGGGCATCGAGGATGGGCACACCCGACGCGATCATCGTACCCAGCGTACGGGTGAACTTCGCCACCGCCACCTTGCGCAGCAGCTTGCCGATGATCGGCATCTTCAGCAGGCCCTTGTCGACCATCTTGCGGCCCCGGGCCGTCCCGACGAACCGCTTGGCCAGGAAGATGATCAGCGCCCCGGCGATCACCACGTAGTAGAAGTTGGCCTGGAACCAGTGCGACATGTTGATGACGAGCTGGGTCAGGCCGGGAAGCTTCGCGTTGCCGAAGTCGGCGAACATCTGCTCGAAGGTCGGGATGACGTACTTCAGGAGCGCAGCCACGACGCCGACGGCGACGACCGCGATCCCGATGGGGTACATCATCGCGCCCTTCACCTTGCGCTTCAGCTTGACGTTCTTCTCGATGTAGGTCGCGAGGCGGTTGAGGATGGTATCGAGGATACCGCCGATCTCGCCGGCCGCGACCAGGTTGACGAAGAGAGTGTCGAACGTCTGCGGGTGGCGCTTGAGGGAGTCCGCGAAGGTGGAGCCGGCCTCCACGCTGTTCTTCACGTCGGTCAGGATGCGCTTGAAGGTCTTGTTGGGCTCCTGGCTCGCGAGGATCTCCAGGCACTGCACCAGGGGCAGACCCGCGTCGATCATCGTCGCGAACTGGCGGACGAAGACGACCAGCTCCTCCGAGCGGATCTTGCCGCTCCCGCCCGGGAGCTTCAGGGCGATGCCCTTGCCCTTCTTCTTGACCTTGTTGGGCTGGATGTTCTGCTGCCGCAGCCGCAGGTGGACATCGCGCTCCGACTCGGCGCTGATCGTGCCCTTCCGGACCTCTCCGGTGCGGGTACGTCCCTCCCAGACCCACTCAGCCATGCCAGCTCCTTCCCGGCCCCACCCCGTCGAGCATAGCGCGCATCGGCCAGACCCGCGAGCGCATCACCGCTTCTTCGTCGTCGCGACCGTGACCATGCTGCGCAGCTCCTCCTGGTCGTTGGAGTAGCGCATCGCGTCGTCCAGGGTGACCACCCCGCGCTGGTACAGCGCGTAGAGGCCCTGGTTCATGGTCTGCATCCCGTACTTGGTCTGGCCCACCTGCATCTGGCTGTAGATCTGGTGGATCTTGTCCTCGCGCACCAGGTTGCGGATGGCGGGCGTCGGGATCATCACCTCGGCCACGAGCACCCGGCCCACCCCCGACGACTTCTGGATGAGCTGCTGGCTGATGACCCCCTCCAGCGTGAACGACAGCTGGGCGCGCACCTGGGCGTGCTGGTGGGGCGGGAACATGTCGATGATGCGGTGGATGGACTGCACGGCGGAGTTGGTGTGCAGCGTCGCCATGCACAGGTGCCCCGTCTCGCTGATGGAGAGCGCGGCCTGCACGGTCTCCAGATCGCGCAGCTCGCCGATGAGCACCACGTCGGGATCCTGGCGCAGCACCGAGCGCAGCGCCGTCTTGAAATCCACTGTGTCCGCGCCCACTTCGCGCTGGTTGACGATGCACTTCTTGTGGGGGTGGATGAACTCGATGGGGTCCTCGATGGTGAGGATGTGCCCGTGCCGCTCGCTGTTGATGCGATCGACCATCGAGGCCAGCGTCGTCGACTTCCCCGAGCCAGTGGCGCCCGTGACCAGCACGAGGCCCTGGTTCTTGCGGGTCAGCGACTCCACGACCGAGGGCAGGCCCAGCTCGGAGTAGGTGTGGATCTTCGTGGGGATGACACGAAACGTCCCCGCCACCGCGCCACGCTGGACGAAGACGTTCGCCCGGAAGCGGCACAGCCCCTTCACCCCGAAGCTGAGATCGAGCTCGTTCTTCTCTTCAAAGGTGTGCTTCTGAGACTCGGTCAGGAACGAGTAGCAGATGGCCTGGCTCTCCTCGCGTGAGAGCGGGGGCGCCTTGATCGCCACCAGATCGCCATCGATGCGGAACTGAGGGGGACTCCCACACGTGATGTGGAGGTCCGAAGCCCCCTTCTCGACCATCAGCTTCAGGAGCTGGTGCAGGTTGGCCATCGCCTGGCGTGCCTCCGAGGGGCTGGATTACCGGGATGATCAGTTATCGGACGCCGTGGAGCGGACGACCTCGCTGATGGTCGTGACCCCCTCCCGCAGCTTGTTGAGGGCCGAGCGGCGCAGCGTCTTCATGCCGAGGCGGATGGCCTCGCGCTTCAGCTCGACGCTCGAGGAGCCCTGGAGCACGAGGTCCTTGAGGCCGTCATAGAGCGGCATGACCTCGTAGAGCGCCACGCGGCCCTTGAAGCCGGTGTCGTTGCAGGCGCGGCAGCCGGTGCCGTGGTGGACGATGGTGTCCTTCGCCTCGGCCAGGGGCATGCCCAGATCCACGAGCTGCTGGGGGTCGACCTTGACCTCCTCCTTGCACTCCTTGCAGATCCGGCGCGCCAGTCGCTGCGCCACGATGGCGTTGACCGAGGCCGTCACGAGGAAGGGCTCGACACCCATGTTCAGGAGGCGGTGCACCGTCGACGGGGCGTCGTTGGTGTGGAGCGTCGAGAGCACGAGGTGGCCCGTCAGCGCCGCCTTGACCGCGATCTCGGCGGTCTCGAAGTCACGAATCTCGCCCACCATGATGATGTCGGGATCCTGGCGCAGGAACGAGCGGAGGGCCGCCGCGAAGTTCAGCCCGATGGAGTCGTGCATCTGGCACTGGTTGATGCCGCCCAGGTTGAACTCGACCGGATCCTCGGCCGTGGAGATGTTCTCCGACGTCTTGTTCAGATCCGAGAGCGCCGAATACAGCGTCGTGGTCTTGCCCGACCCGGTGGGTCCCGTCACCAGCACCATGCCATACGGCTTGTAGATCGCGTCCTTGAACGACGTGATCTGGTCGGGCTCGAAGCCCAGCTTGGTCAGGTCGAGCTGCAGGTTGCCCTTGTCGAGCAGCCGCATGACGATCTTCTCGCCGAACAGCGTTGGCAGCACCGAGACGCGGAAGTCCATCTCCTTGCCGCCGCCCATCTTGATCTTGATGCGGCCGTCCTGGGGCAGCCGGCGCTCGGCGATGTCCAGCCGTGCCATGATCTTCACGCGGCTCGTGATGGCGTTCTTGAGCTTCAGCGGCGGGTTCATGATCTCGTAGAGCACGCCATCGATGCGATAGCGCACCCGGAAGCTCTTCTCGTACGGCTCGATGTGGATGTCGGAGGCATCCTTCTTGATGGCATCCACCAGGATGAGGTTCACCAGCCGCACGACCGGCGCCTCCTCGCTGGAGCGCTCCAGATCGACGATGTCCTCCTCGGCCTCCGCCTCGGCGACCTCGACGTTCTGGGCGTCGAGATCCTGGAGGATCTCGTCGTACTTCACCGACTGATCGTAGTAGCGGTCGATGGCGCCCCGGATGGCCTCCTCGGACGCGACCACCACCTCGACGTTGTAGCCGGTGTGGAACTTGACGTCGTCGATGGCCGTCAGGTTGGCCGGATCGCTCATGGCGACGATGAGGGACGACCCCGCCCGGCTGACGGGCAGGACCAGGTGCCGGTAGGCCAGCTCCCGCGGGATCAGCTTGATGACATCGTCGTCGATCTCGAAGTCATCGAGGTTGATGGACGGGACGCCGTACTGGCGGCTGAGGAACTGGGTCAGCTCCCGCTCCCCCACCATCCCCAGCTTCGTGAGGGCATAGCCCAACCGCTCACCGGTCTTGCGCTGCCGGTCCTGGGCGGACTTCAGCTGCGCCAGGCTGATGAGGCTCTCTCGGACCAGCAACTCGCCGAGGCGTTCCGACATGGGCGTTCTCTCGCAGGCGTCAAGTCACGTCTAGCTTCGCGCGTCGCGGCGCGCAGCGCGGAAGGCCATTAGACGGCCGATCGATCCGAGGTGTCAAACCTCGCGCGCCGTCGGGGCGCGACGGTCCTCGTCGAGGCCGACCGCGGCCAGGGCGACCTGCGCATCGGCCCGCCGGCCGGTCCAGTGGCGCAGGGCCTCGATCCCCTGCCAGGCCAGCATCGCGCGCCCATCGGCGGCCCCGCGGCCGGCCGCCCGGACGGCCTCGACCACCGGCCGCGCCCCGTCCCCGTAGGCCAGGCAGAGGACGCGACCCTCCGCCGGCAGGCGGGCCCACGGCAGCGCCACCACCCACGCCGCGCCGGGCGGCCCGATGGCATCCACCACCACGACACACCGGGAGAGCGCTGCCTCCACGCCGGCCAGCGCCACCACCGCGCCGGGGACGCCGAGGCGGGCCAGCAGGCGCTCCGCGCGGTCCGGTGTGCGGGCCGTCACCTGCACCTCGAAGCCCTGATCGGCCAGGCCGGCGACCGCCGCGCGAGCGGCCCCTCCCGCCCCCAGGACGAGGGCCGGGCCGCGGGGCGCGCCACCAAGAAGCTGAACGAATCCAAAGAGATCCGTGTTGTGGCCGACCCACCTGCCGGCCTCCCGGACCACCGTGTTCACGGCCCCCAGCCGGGCCGCCTCCGGCCCGAGGGCCTCCACCCGCCTCGCCACGTCCGCCTTGTGGGGGGCCGTCACGTTGAAGCCGTCGAGCGCCCGGGCCGGCCCCTCGAACCACCGCCCCAGCGACGCGGGCGGCACATCGAAGAGGTCATAGCTCAGCCGGATGCCGAGGCTCGCGGCGCAGGCCTGCTGCAACCGGGGCGAGAGGCTGTGGTGCACCGGGTGGCCCACCAGCCCCAGGGCCAGGGACCGCCCGGTCATGGCAGCGGGACGGGCTCGGGCGCCGGCCGGGTCGCCAGCAACGCCACCGCGGCGTCCCGGTCGCGCGCGATCTGGGCGACCAGCGCCTCGACGCCGTCGAAGCGGCGCTCCTCCCGCAGGCGCTCGGCGAACCAGAGCCGGCAGCGCCGACCGTACAGCGCCAGCGCCGTCGCCCCGATCACATGGACCTCGACCCCGGGCCGATCGGACGCGGCGACGAAGGTGGGGTTGTGCCCGACGTTGACGACGGCGGGCCGCAGCGCCCCCTCCCAGTCCAGCCAACCCGCGTACACGCCCGTGCGCGGGAGCAGCTCGCTCTCCGGGGCCAGGTTGGCCGTCGGGAAGCCGAGCTTCCGGCCTCGCTGCGCCCCCGCGACCACCTCGCCGATCAGGGAGAAGGGCCGCCCGAGCACGAGCGCCGCGCCGTCCATGCGCCCCTCGAGCACGAACTCGCGCACCTTCGAGCTCGACGCGACGAGCCCGCTGCCCACCGCCTGCGCCGACACGACCTCGACCTCGAAGCCATGCTGGGCGCCCGCCGCCACCAGGGTCTCGGTCGTGCCTCCCCGGCGGGCCCCGTAGGTGAAGTCATGGCCCACCACCAGCGCCTTGACGCCCAGCGCGTCGACCAGCACGTCGCGCACGAAGGCCTCGGGCGTCAGCGCCGCGAAGGCGCGATCGAAGGGCTGCACCACCACCCCCTCGACCCCGTGCGCCGCGAGGAGGCGGAGCTTCTCGTCGAGCCGGGTGATCAGCGGCGGCGCGAGGGCCGGCGCGAGGACCCTGACGGGGTGCGGCTCGAACGTCAGCACCAGGGTCGAGAGCCTGCCACCCGCCGCGAAGGCATCCACGCGGTGCAGCAACGCCTGGTGACCGCGATGCACACCATCGAAGTTCCCGATGGTGACCGCCGTACCGCGTCCGAGACCGCAAACCGCCGTGAAATCAGGGTATCGCTGCATGGCGCGTCTCTAGCGGAGGGCGTCTTGCGTGTCAACGCAGCGCTGACCGCCGGGTCGGAATGGGACGTCAGGTGCGAAGCCAGCTTCGCGCTGGTGGCACGTCTGTTACGCCACCGAAAATAGCTTTACAAGCCGTGGGCCCCGTGTAGAGTACGCCACGGTTGAGGTGCTCGGTCGTCGATCGCACCGAAATCGACTCTGCGGTCCGGCTTGATACCGGACGAAGGAAGGGAGAGACCAGATGAAGAAGCTCGGCCTGTTCGCGCTCGTGGTGGCCGCGAGCTCCCTGTTCGTCGCCAACGCCCACGCTGTCGACCTCAACGGCAAGAAGGGCATCGGCTACACGGACACCCTCAACGGGGTGAACGGCTTCAACTTCCAGTTCGGCACCGGCAACCTGATCATCGAGGGCATCCTCGGCCTGACCCACCTGTCCCCCAAGGACAACGATGCGGCCGGCCGTGACCTGACCCTCGGCATCGGTGGCCACTTCCAGGCCCTCCGCGCCGAGGCGGCCGCCTGGACCATCGGTGGCCGGATCAACATCGGCAACCATGTCGATCCCGATCTGGGCCAGAAGCCCGAGGCCATCACCGAGTTCGGTCTGGCCATCCCCACCCGCGTGTACTGGTTCCCCAACAAGCACATCTCCCTGCACGTCGAGACCGGCATCGACATCCAGCTGGTGGGCGACAAGGGCACCGTGTACACCGACATGGGCGGCGAGGGGACCTACTTCCTCGTCTTCGACACCTCCAGCAGCGTCGGCATGACCTTCTGGTGGTAGTCTTCGGCTTCGGCCAATGAAGGAGGGCCGGCCCGGTGGGTCGGCCCTTTTTCTTTCGGACGAACCCCGCTAGCGTGGCCTCCGGGCCCGTCCCGTTGGAATTTAGCGGTGCGGTAATTGTGCTGCATCATGAAAACTGCTACGGTCGGGGCAAGGCTTGGATCGGCGAGGCAAAGAGGCCCCCGACGGTCCGGACAACGCCGCGAAAGGACAGCGGACATGAACCGCAGGCGCTCCCAGGGTTTCACGCTCATCGAGCTGATGATCGTGGTCGCGATCATCGGCCTCCTCGCCTCCATCGCCATCCCGGCCTTCGTGAAGTACATCCGCCGGGCGAAGACGACCGAGGCGGTGATGAACCTGCGCAAGCTCTTCGACAGCAGCGTCACCTACTACGAGCGGGAGATCGCGGACCGCAACGGCCGCCCGCACCCGCACCAGTTCCCGGGCTCGGGCCTGGCGCTGGGGCCGGCCCCGGGCAACAACCCCTGCTGTGGTCTCCCCGGCGACAAGTGCCCCCCCGCGAGCATTGGCGGCGTCATCCCGGCGAACGTCTGGCAGGCGCCGCACTGGCAGGCCCTGAACTTCGCCATCGATGACCCCCACTACTACTGGTACCAGTACGTCTCCACGGGCGTGGGCACCCAGTCGCAGTTCACGGCCCGCTCCATGGGCAACCTCAACTGCAACCTGACGTTCTCGACCTTCGAGCGCGTGGGTAGCGTGAACCCGGCCTCCGGCGGCGTCAGAGGCGGCTCCGGCATCTTCGCCGTCCGCCCCCTCGAGTAGGCGTCCAGAATCTGGACGTCCTGGACGCCCTGGACACCTGCCCCACCGGCCAACCCCTCGAAATCACGGCACTCTCGCCTGGCACGGCGCTTTCAAAGGGCGCCCTCCGCACACCGCTGTGGAGGCGACCATGGAAGTCCACCTGCTCCGGCCCGGGCTGGCCGATCTCGATCCCGCCGACCGGCCCCGCGAGCGCTTCCTCCGAGAGGGCGCCCACGCCCTCGATCCCGACGAGCTGCTGGCCATCGTCCTCGGCACCGGGCGCGGCACCCATGAGGATGTCCTCGTCCTCGCGCGCCGGGTCCTCATCGAGCTGGATGGCGTCGAGGGCCTGGCCACGGCCCCGCTCGATCGGCTCCTGACCATCACCGGGATCGGCCCGGTGAAGGCCACCCGGATCCGGGCCGCCTTCGAGCTGGCCTTGCGGGCGGGCCCCATCGAGCCTGCCCAGCCGCCCGTGGATCCGCTGGCCAGCCATGTGGAGCACCTGCGGGGTCTGGTTCCGACCGGCGCCACCACCCTCCTCGGGTACCACCCGGGCGAGCCCCCCATCACCCTCAGCCAGGGGGAGGCCCTCGGCCCCAGCACGCGCGCGGGGCGCTGATGGCGCGCCTCCTCACAGCCGGGGGCGCCGGCCCCTGGTGGATCGTCGCGGTGCGCCCGGGTGGCCCGCCTCGCAAGCGCGAGCAGGCCGCCGCTCGGCAGCTCTTCGGGGCCGCCCAGCTCCTCGCGTTGCCGCTGGAGCAGGTCCTCGTCATCGGCACCGAGGGCGCCTGGCCGGTGGAGGTGGCTCGATGATCGGCCTCCTCGTGGCCCTGCTCTGGTGGACGGTGGATCGCATCGAGCCGCCGTGGGCGGTGCTCATCCACGACGACGGCCGCGAGCGCGAGGTGCGGGTCAGCGGCCTGCCTCCCGACGTCGCCGAGGGCGATCGCCTGGCGACGCTGCGCGGTCCGCGCCTGCCCGCCACCGATCGCCTCGCCCTCGCCGCCCGCATCGCCCGGCTCGCCGGCCCAGCCGCTCCGGCCCCCACCAGCGTCACCGGCCTTGCAACCGCGCACCTGCCGGGCCATCGTGCGCCCATGGCGCAGCGGCACCAGGACCACTACGCGCGGCGAGCCAGGGCCGAAGGCTACCGCGCTCGCAGCATCTACAAGCTCGAAGAGATCAACCGGCGTGTCCGGCTGTTCCGGCGCGGGCAGCGTGTCCTCGACCTGGGGTGCGCCCCCGGGTCGTGGACGCAGTACGCCGCCGGCGAGGTCGGCCCGTCCGGCGAGGTCGTCGGCATCGATCTCAAGCCCGTCTCCGCCGTCGGCGGCCCGCACGTCCGCATCCTCTGTGGTGACATCTTCGAGACGCCCCCCGAGGAGCTGCTGGCGGGCGGCCGCCTCTTCGATGTGGTGATGAGCGACATGGCGCCGTCGACCTCGGGCAACCGGTTCACCGACCACGTCCGATCCATCGACCTGTGCGGCCGTGCTCTCGATCTCGCCCGCATCATGCTGCGGCCGGGGGGGGCCTTCGTGTGCAAGGCCTTCGAGGGCAGCGAGCTCAACGACTTCGTGCAGCGGGTCCAGGGCCACTTCGGCCAGGTGAAGCGCGTCAAACCCCAGGCCACGCGCGACGTGAGCGTCGAGCTCTTCGTCGTCGGCCTCGACTTTCAGAAACCCGCGGAATGAAAGCGTTCTTCGTCACCCTCTGCCTGCTGGGCTGTGGCGAGATCGAGCGCGCGGACCTCACCGTCCGGCCACGCCAGGACGACTTCGCCGACGAGATCCAGCCGCTGCTGCTCAGCCTCGGCTGCAGCCCGCAGGGTGGCTGCCACGACATCGGCCAGGGCGACGTCACCATCAAGGTGGCCGTCGACGGCGCGTCCCTCGAGGCCTCGTACCTCAGCGTGAAGTCGCGCATCGATCGGGAGGCCCCCGCGCAGAGCCGCATCTTGTTGAGCGTGCTGGCCGAGAACACCGCCAGCCAGCACTTCCCGGCCGGGTGCATTCACCTGGATGGCTGCGCCTACCAGAAGCTGACCGCCTGGATTACCTGGGACGCCGACACGGATCCTCGCCCCCAGGACGTCGCCTGCGATGCCTCCGCCGAGGGCTGCTTCAAGTGAGCGGGGGGATCGAGCACCCATCAAGGAGTCTCCCGTCGCCTGGCTGGCCCATGTCGCCGGTGGCCTCGTTGCTCGTCGGCAGCGTGGCCCAACCATGCTTTCTCCTCGCGCCTCGCCACCGGCGACCTGGTCTTCGCCCGGCTCGGCCCGACTTCTTGCTCACCGCTCTAGAAGACGCGGCGCAGCAGCAGGTCCGCCGTGAGGAAGTGGTCGTCCACGCGAGCGTCCGTCACGCCCCCGGTCCGGGTGCCTTCGCCCTCGAAGTCGAGGTCGAGGGCCCGATAGTCGGCCTGCACCTGGACGGCCCAGCTCGGCGTCACGCCGAGCACCACCGCCGCCTGGCCCCCATAGGTGACGAAGCCCTGCGGATCCCCCGAGTCGGTGGGTCCCTCCCGAACGAAGAAGGGCAGGCCCGCCTGGGCCTGGAGGGTCACCCAGCACCGCCAGCCGACGACGGGCCACACCAGCGCGATCTGGCCCTCCGGCCCGAGCGCCGTGCGGTCCACGATGAACGACGGCCGCTGGACCTGGGCGGTCTGGATGGTCCCGCGCAGCGCCACCCCCACCTGGAGGGAGAGGGCGTCGGCCCGGGGCCCGAGGTGCCAGCGGTAGCGCCCGCCCGCCTCGATCTGGTGCAGGTTGTAGCCGATCTTCGCGGCCGAGTCGGGGACGCCCACCTCCGCCCCGAGGCCCGCATGCAGCGCCAGGTGCAGCCCCAGCGCCGGATCCGGCCAGTAGTCCACCCCCAGCGCGAGGGCGGGCACCGCGTCGAGGCGGGTGTCGATGGCGGCCGTCGGCGCGCGGAACGACAGCCCCCCGCGCACCACCGAGGGGCCGACGTACCAGCCCTGGCGGATGCGGGTCCGGGCGATGAGATCGGCGTCCTCCGCGGCGTGAGCCACACCGCCGAAGAGGACCAGCACGAGCAGAGGGCGCATGCGGTGAGGGTAGCCCGAACAATGCGGAGATGTCTCGGGATTCTGGCGGCGCTCCTGCCCGCCCTGGCCGCCGCGGCGCCGCCGGAGGCCGTCGCCCCGGCCGGTCCGACCGACGAGGCGGCCCTGGTGCAGCGCCACCTGGGCCTCTTCGTGACGACGCCCGACCGCCGCGAGGCCTCGGAGCGGGTGGTGGTCAAGCCGGGGCGGCTCGAGCTCTGGTTCTTGCGCGCGGTGCCCGCGGACCAGCGCGAGGTGGCGGTCTGCGACGGGGCCCGGTGGCTGCTGACGGGCCGCCTGGCGGGGAGCACCGGTGCCCCCGCTCTCTTCGCTTCCCTGCCCGACGTGCAGGACGTCACCCTGGTCTTCTACCGCCTCGAGACGCGGGTCCAGCCCGACGCCGAGGGCCGCTACGCGCAGAGCCGCAGCCCCATCCCCGAGGCGCGTTTCAAGGTGACGCGCCAGAAGGCAACACAGCTGGACGCCGCCGCCCTGCGGCAGACGCTCACCGGCGCGCGGTGCGCGTCCGTCGCCGCCTCGGTGCTCGATGAGGTGTGGACGCCCTGAAGGGGCTCAGGCGCGGACGAGGCTGAGGCCGCCGCCGCTCAGGAACACGCCGACCGACGCCCGGAAGATGCGGGTGAGCTCACCGGGCTCCGGCGCCGCCAGGGCGTTGTAGTACTCCTGCCGCGCATGGGCGGTGATGAGGGCCGGCGGGTAGCCCCGCGACAGCAGCAGCAGGTTCGTGAACAGACGGGCCGTCGTGCCGGGGTTCCGGCGGAACGGGTAGATGTGCATCAGGCGGTGGTGCACGTCGGCGGCGAAGGAGATGGGATCGCAGGCCTCATCGCACTCCGCGCGGATGAACTCGAAGAGCTTGCGCAGGTGATACGGCACTTTGTCGGCCGTGCAGATGGCCTGGTAGTAGTCGCGGTGCACCGGCGACGTCTGCCGGTACAAGCCCCCGCGGTCCTTCGAGCGCGGCGTGAGACAGCGGTGGATGGCCTTGAGGTTGTCCAGGCTGACGGCCTCGTCGCCCTCGTGGGCCACATCCCACACCAGCCGAATGGCGTCGCGGTAGCGGCGGATCTCCTCCATCAGCGGGTGGAGGTAGCGATCCATCGCGCCGTCCTCGTCGCCCAGCGCGTCCAGGATCTCCTCCGGCCGAAACAGCCGACCCTCCAGCATGTTGTCGTGGTGGATCCACGACATGACAAGCTGATCGGACAGTGGCTCGGGATCTGGACAGCGGCTGGCGAGGGTGCGGGCGCGGTGATGCTCGAGGGCGCGGATGAACTCGGTTCCGGTCGGCATGGGCGCTCCTTTGAGGACGACGACCGCCGAAATGTGAGCAATTATCGTGCCGCGGAGGCCGCCGATCGGCCCCCGGTGGCGGGCTCAGGGGAGCGTGTAGGTCTGCCGCCACTCCGCGCGCGCCGGGCTGGAGCCCGTGAGGGTGTCGAAAAATGCCTTGGAGATCATACGGGTAATCTCACCGGGGCGGCCCGGACCGATGCGGCGATCGTCCACCTCGCGCACGGGGGTCACCTCGGCGGCGGTGCCGCAGAGGAAGACCTCGTCGGCCACGTAGAGCTCGTCTCGGGTGAAGAGGCGCTCCTCGACCGCGACATCGAGGTCATGGGCGAGCGCCAAAATGGAGTCCCGGGTGATGCCGCCCAGGATGCTGGAGCCGTATGGTGCGGTGATCAGGCGCCCCCGCTTGACCATGAAGAGGTTCTCCCCCGTGCACTCCGAGACGTAGCCCTGGGTGTCGAGCATGATCGCCTCGTCGTAGCCGGCCTTGAGGGCCTCCCGCTTCGCTATGACAGAGTTGACATATTGGCCGCAAATCTTGCCCTTCGCCATGTTCACGTTGACGTGCAGGCGGTTGAAAGAGCTGATCTTGCAGCGGATTCCCTTGGTCATCCCCTCTTCGCCCAGGTACTTGCCCCACTGCCAGGTGGCGATGGCGGTGTGCACGCGGTTGGTCAGCGCGCCCAGGCCGAGGGCCTCGCTGCCGAGGAAGACGATGGGGCGCAGATACCCCGACGCGAAGCGGTTGGCCTGCAGCGTCGCCACGCAGGCCTGCTCCAGATCGCCCGGCGTGTAGGGGATCTCCAGGCCGAGGATGTGAGCGCTCTCGAAGAGGCGGCGGACGTGGTCGGTCAGGCGAAAGACGTGGCTCTGCCCATCAGCGCGCTGGTAGGCGCGGATGCCCTCGAAGACGCCATAGCCGTAGTGCAGCGTGTGGGTCATCACATGGACCGTCGCCTCCGACCAGGGGCGTAGCTCCCCGTCCATCCACACCGTCTCGGCTTTCAGCGACACACCGTCCTCCTCGTCTCGTCCCGGCTGCGGCCAGCACCTGCCAGCGTCCCGCCCCGCTCCGGGTGCGGGCTGGGACGCCCCCTTATAGCGGCGTTGCGAACCTCTGAACAACGGCCGCTATGATGGGCGGCGTCGATGAGGGTGCAGATGGTCGATTCTCCTGGTGGGTCGGGCTTCGAAGCGGTGGATGCGCGGCAGGCGGTGGCCCGCCGCCGGGCGGACGTGCTGGCTCGCCTCGACGGGCCCGCGCTCGTCCCGGCGGGCGAGGCGCCCCCTCGTAACTACCGCGCCAACCGCTACGCGTTTCGGGCCAGCAGCCACTTCCTGCACCTGGTCGGCGCGCCGTTGCCGGGGGCCTGCCTGCTGCTGGATGGCGAGGCCACCCTGTTCGTGCCCAGCCCCGGCCCCGACGACGCCCTCTGGCACGGGCCGACGCCCGGTCCGACCGAGCTGGCCGAGCGGCTCGGGCTGCCGGTGCGGCCCCTGGAGGCGCTGGACGCCGCCCTCGGGGGCCGGTGTGCGGCCACCGTCGCCGCGCCCGATGCCGAGACGCGAGCCTGGCAGGCGCGCCGGCCGCGCGACGCCGAGGCCGACGCCCAGCTGGCCGACGTCCTGATCGACAGCCGCCTCGTCCACGACGCGCTGGCCCAGCGGGGGCTGCGGGAGGCCGCCGAGGCCACCGTGGCGGCCCACCTGGCGGGCATGCGGCACACGGCCCCTGGCCGGCGCGAGTGGGCGGTGCGGGCCGAGATGGAGGCGGAGCTCGCCCGCCGCGGGATGGGCACGGCCTACGGCTCCATCGTCTCCGTCCACGGTGAGGTGCTGCACAACGAGCACCACGACGGGGTGCTCGCCGCCGGGGACCTGCTGCTGGCCGACGTGGGCGCCGAGACGCGCGGCGGCTACGCGGGCGATGTAACGCGCACCTGGCCGGTGAGCGGCCGGTTCTCCCCCACCCAGCGGGCCGTGTACGACGTCGTCCTGGCCGCCCAGGCCGCCGCCATCGAGCGCGTCGCGCCCGGCGTCCGCTACCGCGACGTGCACCTGACGGCCGCCCGCCGGCTGACGGAGGGCCTCGTGGATCTGGGCATCCTGCGCGGCGACGTGGACGGCCTGGTCGAGGACGACGTGCACGCGCTGTTTTTCCCCCATGGAATCGGGCACTTGCTCGGCCTGGACGTGCACGACATGGAGGACCTGGGGGATCGGGCGGGGTACGCGGCCGGCCGGACGCGCTCGACGCGCTTCGGGCTGGGCTACCTGCGGCTCGACCGTGATCTGGTGGCCGGCATGGCCGTGACCATCGAGCCCGGGTTCTACCAGGTGCCCGCCCTGCTCCAGGACGCCGACCGCACGCGCCGTGCGGGGGATCGCCTGGTGCGCACGGCGTTGGCGCGCTTCGCCGATGTGCGGGGCATCCGGATCGAGGACGACGTGCTGGTGACCGCGCACGGCCACGAGGTCCTGACCCGCGCGCTGCCGGCGGATGCGGCGGCCGTCGAGGCGGAGGTGGGCCGATGCGTCGGCTGATGCTGCCGTCTTTGATGCCGCCGGCTCTGATGTTGCTGGCTGTGCTGCTGGGCCTCGGCGGCTGCGACGAGGAGACCGGCCGGGTGGGCGACGCGCCCGATGAGTCCGTCAGCCCGCCGGGGATGGCCGACATGGGGCCCGGCGCCGGAGGGACGGGCGGCGACGGCGGTGACGCCCGGCCCGCCGTGGACGCCGGGGTGGATGGCGCCGCCGGTGCGGCCGGCGAGGTGCCGCCGGTGCTGGATCCGGCGGCCGTCCTGGCGAGCGTGGATCTCTTCATCGGGACGGGGGGCGTCGGCTTCAACTACGCGGCCCAGACGCCGGCCGCCCAGATGCCCCTCGGCATGGTCCGGCTCGGTCCCGACACCACCTGGGGACCGGCCCACCCCGACTTCCACCACTTCAGCGGCTACCACTTCAGCGATCCCGATGTGCGCGGCTTCAGCCACACGCACTTCGTGGGGACCGGCGTGGTGGACTACGGCAACCTGCGCGTCCTGCCCTGGCGGGCGGCCCTCGCCGACGACACCCGGCCGGGTCTGCTCTTCACCCCCATGGACAAGGCCACCGAGCGCGCGTCGCCGGGTCGCTACGACGTCCGCCTGCCGGAGCAGGACGTGGACGTCACGCTGACGGCCTCGACCCGGGCCGGCGTGCATCGCTACCGCTTCGGCGAGGGGGGCCGCGTCCAGCTGCTCATCGATGCCGCCGCCAGCGCGGCGGATCGCGGCGTGGAAGACGCGCGGGTGGTCTTCAACGGCACCGGGATCGACGGCCAGGTCACCTACCGCGGCCCCCTGACGGGCCGTACCCGCCCGTTCACGCTGTACTTCTCGGCCCGGGCCGACCAGTCGCCCGTGGGCGCCTTCGTCTGGGACGCTGGCGGCATCCAGCGCGGCGCCGGGAGCGCCCAGGGCGACGAGGCCGGCGCCGGGCTCGAGTTCGAGGTGCCGGCGGGCGGCGTCGTCGAGCTGCGGGTCGGCATCTCGTTCATCGGCCCCGCCGAGGCCCTGGCCAACCTGGGCGAGGTCGATCGCCGGCCGCTGGAGGAGGTCGCCGCCGAGACGGCTGCCGCGTGGGCCGACCTGCTCGGCCGCGTCCGCATCGGCGGGGGCACCGTCGAACAGCAGCGCACCTTCTACACCGCCCTCTACCACAGCTTCACGATGCCCACCCGGCTCGACGAGGGGGGGCGCTACCGCGGGCTCGACGGGGAGGTCCACGAGACGCAACATCCCTATTATACTGATCTTTCTCTCTGGGACACGTTCCGCACCCTGCACCCCTGGTACATCCTGGTGGCCCCCGAGGTGCAGCGCGACTGCCTGCGGTCGCTCCTGAAGATGGCCGACGACGGGGGCCTCGTCCCGCGCTGGCCGGCGGGCCTCAGCTACGGGGGCAGCATGATCGGCACGAGCGCCGACCTGCTCTTCGCGGGCAGCGCGCTCAAGGGCATCGACGGCATCGACTACGACGCTGCGTTCGACGCCCTCTGGCGGACGGCCGGCGGTCCGCCGCCGCCCGGCTCGCAGTTCGGCGGCCGCACCGGCATGGCGGAGTACCTGGCGCGCGGCTGGCTGCCCACCGACACCTACGACAAGGCGGTCTCCAACACCCTCGAGTTCGCCTACTCCGACTGGGCCCTCGCGGCCCTCGCCCGCTCGCTGGGGCGCCCCGAGGCCGCCGAGCTGGAGGTGCGCGGGCAGAACCACACGCTGCTCTTCGATCCCGCCCAGGGCTTCTTCGCGCCCCGGACGTCGGATGGCGCCTTCCAGCCCGTGGAACAGCGCCGCGTCTACATGGGGGAGGGCCCCTATGTGGAGGGCAGCGCCTGGCACTGGCGCTTCTCGGGCTTGCAGGATCCCGAAGGGCTGGCGCAGCTCTTCGGCGGGCCGGCCGCCCTGGGGGACGCCCTCCAGGTGTACTTCCAGCGGTCAGGCCTCGGCGACGGCCTCTACAACCCCACGACGCCCGACCTCTACTACTGGCACGGCAACGAGCCCACCTTGCACACGGTGTATCTCTGGCACGCCGCAGAGCGCCCCGACGACCTGGCCGACTGGCTGCGGGCCATCCAGACCCGCGTCTACCACGACACCCCCGACGGCCTGCCCGGCAACGACGACGGCGGCACCCTGTCGAGCTGGTATCTGTTCAGCGCCCTGGGCTTTTACCCCGTCGCCGGCTCCGACGAGTACCTCCTCGGCAGCCCCCCTTCCCCTACGCCGAGGTGGACACGGCCGCCGGGACGCTCATCATCCGGGCGCCCGGCGCCAGCGACGAGGGACGCTACGTCCGCGGGGTGCGCCTCGGGGGCCGGCCGGTGGCAGGATATCGCTTGAATCACGCGGACTTGCTGAGTGGCTCTCCCCTGGAGTTCGAGCTGCGGGCGCAGCGCTGACGCTCTTCAATCCCCTCGCGCCGGCGCGTTCTCCAGGCAGGAGGACGCCCCATGCCCGATGACCTCGACGCCCGGTTCGGCCATGATGGCGCCGTGGACGACCTGCTCCCCCAGCTTCGCCTGCGCGCCCGCCGTCTCGGCGCGCTGCTGGACCCGGGAGAGCCCCCCGATCCGCGTCGCTCGCCCCTGCGCGCCGCCCTGCTGGAGGACGCCTGGCGCCGCTTCGAAGCCACGGACGCCGCCCCGAGGGCGCAGCGCCGCGCGCTGACCGTCGCGCTCCTGGCGGCCTGGCGGGCCGGGCGCGCCGCTGCGGCCGCGGACGACCCCTTCGCCGCCCGCCACCTGCGCCGGATCAACCGGATCGAGGCGCTCGAGGCGGGCCTGCCCGGGGACGCCGCCCTCGCCTGGGACGACGTGCTGACGGTGGCGGAGCTGCGCCCCTCGGCCATCACCGATGTGGGGGCGGCCCTGCACCAGGCGGCGGCCCAGCGGGCCGACGGGGGCTTCCGACGGCGCCTGCTGGGGGTGGTGGCGGAGGCGGCGGCCGGCGATCCGGGGCCGTGGCTGCGCCGCGCCGGGGTCGAGGACGCGCAGGGCGCGATCGCCGCCTTCTTCGAGCGGGTCGAGGAGGCCTTCTTCTTCGTCGCGGCCCCGGACGTCGCCCTGGCCCGAGCCCGCCAGGCCATGGAGAACCTGCGGCGCTGGGACGCGGTGCTCGCCCGCCTGCACGGGCGCCTGCTGGCCCGCCGAGACGGCGAGGAGGCGGCCCAGGCCGTGGTGGCCCGCTTCCTGGAGCCCCGCATCATCGCGGCCTATGCCCCCCTGCCCCCCGACGAGCTGGAGCGGGTCGCCCTCACCGCCGGTCGAAACCTCACCCTGTCGACGCTGGCCGGGCCGCGGGAGACGACCCTGGACGACGCCCCCCCGCTGGCCGACGACACCCCCGACGTCGACGAGCGCCTCGCGACCCGGGAGCAGTGGCGGCGCCTGTTCACCGCCCTGCGCGACGTGGTGGACGAGGGCGTCCTGACCGCGCAGGAGCTGCTCTTCCTGTGGCTGGCGCCCGCCCTCGGCGCCGGTGAGGCCTGGCGCGTCAGCGGGGGCGACCTGGCGCGGGTGGCCTCCGCCAACTACCACCACACCCGGTGCATGGGCCTCCTGCACGGCCGGGTCGGCGCCGACAGCCCATGGGTCCGCCCCCCCAACCCGGGCCGGCCCGACGACCGCACGCGCGGCCTCGTCGGGCTGCTGGCCCTGCGAGACGGCCCCGATCCGTACCTGGAGGCGGCCGCCGGGCTGCCGGCCGACGCGCGGGCCCAGGCCCCGCCCCCGACCGATCCCGAGCTGCTGACGCTGCTCTGGCTCTTCAACCTGGGTCCCGACGCCTACCGCGGCGCCCTCCCCGCGTCGTGGACGGTGGGCCCGGCGGGTCCCCTCGTCGCCCGGTGCCTGCGCCTCCAGCGGTGGGAGGAGGCCCGTCGCGGGGCCCTCGCCCGCACCCTGGCCGCGGCGGGCGGGGCCGACGGCGAGGCGCCGGGCAGCCTGGACGCGCGCTCGGTGGCCTTCCTGCTCGCCACCATGGCCCTCGGCCTGCCCAGCGAGGCCAGCCGCGCGCTCGACGCCGCCGCGGGGGGCGCCCCCTGGGCGCTGGTGGTGCGCGCCTGGCTCGGCGCCGACGGCCCGGCCCACCAGGTCTACCAGGACCTGCGGGCGAGCGCGTGGCCCGTCCCGGCGCCCTCGACGCCGCCACCCCGCCGGCCGGTCGAGCGCGAGGCGCGCCTGCGCCAGCACCTGCGGAGCCTCGGCCCATGACCGCCCTCGACGCGCTGACGGCCTGGCTCTACGACGACGCGCCCGCCCCGACGGTCGACGCCACCGTCTTCCGTGAGGCCCTGCGCCTGCTGGACGAGCTGGGGGACGACGAGGCGGGCGAGCTGCTCGCGGAGCTGATCGAGGGCGCCCTGGCCGCCCTCGATCCCCCCACCCGCGCGGCCTGGCTCAGCGTGCAGATCGACGGCCCGCGTGCGGCCGCGCTGCTGGGCCCCTGGCACACGGCCGCTCCCGCCGACCTCACCAGCCGGATCTGCGCCTGGCTCTTCGACGGCGCGCCGGCGCCCGATCCGGCCGAGCTGGCCAGGGCACCGGACGTCGCCAGAATTTCCAATGATCTCGAACACCTGGCTGCGCCGCTCCTGGCGGATGCCGCGGCCGCGGTGCGCTTCCACGCCGAGATCCTCGCCCCGCTCGACGCCCTGCTGGAGGCCGCCGGGGTGGGCCCGCCGGTCGTCACCGAGCTGAGCCGACCGGCGGCGCGTGTGGACGCCCTGCCCTCGCCCGGGACCGAGGCCCCGGAGCGCCCGCGCCCTGGTCGGCCCCGGGGGCCGTGGATCGGGCTCGCGGTGGCACTGGCCGCCGCCGCGCTGTTCTTCCTGCTGGTCCGGCAGGACGCCTTCACCCCGCTGCCGGGCCCCGACGCTGGCCGCCTCGGCGCCGAGGCCCTGGTGACGCAGGCGCCCCCGCCGCCCCCGCCTGCCTGGCCCGACGCCGGTCGACCGCCCCCGGCCGTCGTCCCTGCCACCGCCTGGCGGCCGGCGCTGCGCCCGGTCCCGGCGGGCACCTTCGTCATGGGCAGCCCCCTCGACGAGCCCGAGCGCGCTGCCGACGAGACGCCCCACCAGGTCACGCTCACCCGGGCATTCTACCTGGGCCAGACGGAGGTGACGCAGGCCCAGTGGGCGGCCGCCCTCGGCGAGTCGCCTTCCCGCTTCGCCCCGGGCCGTGGTGGGACGCTCGATCACCCCGTCGAGATGATCACCTGGCATGACGCCCTGCGGTACCTCAACGCCCTGTCCGCCCGGGAGGGCCTGACGGCCTGCTACACGCTGGCGGGCTGCACCCAGGCCGGCGTCGCCACGCCTCTCACCTGCGCCTCCGTCGAGTTCGCTGGCCCGAGCTGCCCGGGCTACCGCCTGCCCACCGAGGCCGAGTGGGAGTTCGCTGCACGGGCAGGCTCGACCACGGCCCTCTGGACCGGCCCCCTCACGCTGGTCGATGTGCGCCACGCCCCCGCGCTGAATCCCATCGCGTGGTACAGCGGCAACAGCGGCCTGGCCGGCGGCCTGCCCTGCCCGGAGCCCGAGCGCATGCAGCACCCGGCGGCCACCTGCGGCACCCACCCCGTCGGCCAGAAGCTCCCGAATCCACTGGGGTTCTTCGACATGGTCGGCAACGTCTGGGAGTGGACGGGGGATGGCTACGGCCCCCACACCGAGGACCTCGCCATCGATCCGGACGGGGTGGCGGGGGCCGAGCGGCGGGTGACGAAGGGGTGCGGGTGGTTCCGGGACGCGCGCTTCTGCCGGGCGGCCAACCGCTACCGTCCCCGCCCCGGCTTCCGCTCGTCGGTCATCGGGCTGCGGCCGGCGCGGACGATCTTCTGAGAGGGGCGCGGACCGCCGCCACCAGCCCCGGCACGTCGAGCTGGTACACGGGCCGCTGCTGATCGTCCAGGCAGGGCGCCAGCCAGCTCGCTGGCGCGTTGCCCGGCCGGTCGACCAGCGGCCCCGTCGCCTCGACGGCCTCGACCATCAGCGCCAGCTCCACGTCGGCGGCGAGCTGGACGGCCAGCCCGCCCTGCGGTCCCGACCGCCCCAGCAGGCCGCCCGCCTGGACGACCACCAGCATGCGCCCCGCGTGGCGGGTCAGCCCCACCACCCAGGCCGGCACCCCCGGCATCGGGGTCACGGCATCGAGGGGAAACACCGCGACCACCTGCTCGGCCGCGACGGCGAGCCGCAGGCCCCCCCCCGACAGGACCAGACACGCGGGCTTGTGGATCATCTCTCGACTCCGACGTCTCGCAAGAGCTTGACAGAACCCACGACACGTCGCTAGCTTGCCCGCCGTCCTGGGATGTCTCCCGCATCCCGCGTTTCCGTTCCACGTTTCCACTTCACGAGTCCGGCCTGACCGGATGTACCCCTGAGGACCAGCCCCGCCGTCCAGTGCCCCGCCACCCGTGGACTCCTGCAGTCCAGAGCGAGTGACCGGACGGCTCGCGCAGAGGGAGACCATGAATCTCAAAGAGCTGAAGCAGCTCAAGATCGGTGAACTCGCGGCCATGGCCCGCGAGATGGGCATCGAGAACTCGGCGGGCCTGCGCAAGCAGGAGCTGATCTTCGCCCTCCTCAACGAGCAGACCAAGAAGAACGAGCCCATCTTCGGTGAGGGGGTCCTGGAGATCCTGCCGGACGGCTTCGGCTTCCTGCGCGCGCCCGACTACAACTACCTGCCCGGGCCGGACGACATCTACGTCTCCCCCTCGCAGATCCGGCGGTTCGGCCTGCGCACCGGCGACACCATCAGCGGCCAGATCCGGCCGCCCAAGGACAGCGAGCGCTACTTCGCGCTGCTCAAGGTCGAGACGATCAACTTCGAGGAGCCCGAGGCGGCCAAGAACAAGATCCTCTTCGACAACCTGACGCCGCTGTACCCCGACGAGCGCCTCCAGCTCGAGTACCACCCCAAGAACTTCAGCACCCGGATCGTCGACCTGCTCTGCCCCATCGGCAAGGGCCAGCGCGCGCTGATCGTCTCGCCCCCCCGGGCCGGCAAGACGGTGCTGATGCAGAACATCGCCAACGCCATCGTGCACAACCACCCCGAGGTCTACCTCATCGTGCTGCTCATCGATGAGCGGCCCGAGGAAGTGACCGACATGGAGCGGTCGGTCGAGGGCGAGGTGGTCAGCTCGACCTTCGACGAGCCCGCCCAGCGGCACGTCCAGGTGGCCGAGATGGTCATCGAGAAGGCCAAGCGGCTCGTGGAGCACAAGAAGGATGTGGTCATCCTCCTCGACTCCATCACCCGCCTGGCCCGCGCCTACAACACCGTGGTCCCGCCCTCGGGCAAGATCCTCTCCGGTGGTGTGGACTCCAACGCCCTGCACAAGCCCAAGCGCTTCTTCGGCGCCGCCCGCAACATCGAGGAGGGCGGCAGCCTCACCATCATCGCCACCGCGCTGATCGACACCGGCAGCCGGATGGATGAGGTGATCTTCGAGGAGTTCAAGGGCACCGGCAACAGCGAGCTCCACCTGGACCGCAAGCTCATGGAGAAGCGCATCTTCCCCTGCCTGGACATCAACAAGTCCGGCACCCGGAAGGAAGAGCTCCTCATGCCCGAGAGCCACCTCAACCGCGTGTGGATCCTGCGCCAGCTCCTCCACCCGCTCAACGTGGTGGACTCCATGGAGTTCATGCTCGACAAGATCGCCAAGACCGAGTCGAACGGCGAGTTCCTGGAGGCCATGGGCGGCTGAGCCCAGGCACCACCCCCCACAGGGATCCCCCCGATGTTCGAACGCCTCGACGCCATTTGCCGGCACCATGAGGAGCTGGCAGCCCGGCTGTCGGATCCCGCCATCTACGACATTCCTGGCGAGTATCAGAAGATCGCCAAGGAAGTCGGGAAGTTGGAGCCTCTGGTTCGCGCCTGGCAGCGCCTGACCCAGGTCCGTGAGGAGCTGGAGGGCGCTCGCGAGCTGGCCGAGGCCGACGACCCCGAGCTGCGGGAGATGGCCCAGGCCGAGGTGGACGCCCTGGCCGAGGAGGAGGAGCGGCTCGATCGCGAGGTCCGGCTGCTCCTCCTGCCCCAGGATCCCAACGACGAGCGCGGCGTCGTGCTCGAGATCCGCGCCGGGACCGGCGGTGAGGAAGCCAAGCTGTTCGCCGCCGATCTCTTCCGCATGTACCTGCGGTTCGCGGAGCGCAAGCGCTGGACTGTTGACACCCTCAACGCCTCCGACAGCGACGCCGGCGGCTACAAGGAGGTGGTCGCGGTCATCACCGGCGACCGGGTCTTCAGCACCCTCAAGTTCGAGGCGGGGGGGCACCGCGTCCAGCGCGTACCGGCCACCGAGAGCCAGGGGCGCATCCACACGTCGGCCTGCACCGTGGCGGTGATGCCGGAGGCTGACGAGGTGGAGGTGGACATCAACGCCAACGACCTGCGGATCGATGTGTTCCGGGCCCGCGGCCCGGGCGGCCAGAGCGTGAACACCACCGACAGCGCCGTCCGCATCACCCACATCCCGATGGGCCTGGTGGTCTCGTGCCAGGACGAGAAGAGCCAGCACAAGAACAAGGCCAAGGCCCTGCAGGTGCTGCGCGCTCGCCTCCTCGACAAGATGGAGGCGGAGGCCCACGAGGAGCGCGCCGACGCGCGCCGCACGATGATCGGCTCGGGGGATCGCTCCGACCGCATCCGCACCTACAACTACCCCCAGAACCGGGTCACCGATCACCGCATCGGGCTGACCCTGTACCGGCTCGACAGCATCATCGAGGGCGACCTGGACGCGGTCATCGACCCCGTCCGCGAGGCCAACCAGGCCCAGCTCCTCGAGGCCCAGTCACACCAGAGCTGACCGAACCCTTCGTTCTTATTCAGGAATCGGCACCACCGCCCCCTCCTGGGGGGGTGGCCGCGGGGGCAGGTACGCGACCTCCAGACCGAGCTCCGGGCTCCACCGGGCGATGATGGTCTCGGGCTCGTTGAAGGTCAGGGTGGTGGGCTGGATGAGGTAGACCAGCCGGGCGATGACGTCGGGATCCCGGCCACCGGCGCTGACGTGGGCCTGGAAGTGGCGGGCGGCCTGGGCCGGATCTTCGAGCAGCTCCTGGTAGAGGATGCCGGCGGCGCGGTGGGCCCGGCGGGGATCCTCGTCACGGCCGACCGCCGCCTCCAGAAAGGCCGGCGCGCGGCGGGGCGCCACGCCGGCGGCGTAGAGCACGGCCCGGGCGTAGTACGGCTGGGCCGCCCGCGGCGCTGAGCGGCTGGCCGCGACGAAGGCCTCCTCCGCCGCCGTGAGCTCGCCGCGCGCCATGAGCGCGACCCCCATGGCCGTCCGCGCCTTGTAGTCGCCGGGAGTGCTGCGCAGCGCGAGCCGGTAGGCGTCGATGGCCTCCGTCCAGGCCCCCAGCCGCATGCGCTCGGCGCCGAGGCGCACCAGGGCGCTCGGGTGCAGGGGCCCCTCCTTGAGGGCCTCCTCCGCCAGGGCCCGGTGCTCCGGGCAGTAGTGCAGCGGGAGCTGGTCGAGGCCTCGCCCCGACTCGGCGTCGCGCATCACGCAGCTCTGTTCGCAATGCACGGCGCCGTAGGTGTGGCCCAGCTCGTGGGCGACGATGCGGCGGGCCTGGCCGCGCCGGACCGCCTCCGTCGCGTACCGGGGCAGCAGGAAGGTCGAGTAGACGAGCGCCCGCTCGCCGATGCGCGAGTAGCCGATGACCGGCTCCCCCTCGGCCAGCAGGGGGGTCGACGTCAGGCCGAGGATGCGGAAGGTGTCGGGCGGGGGCTGGCGGATCAGGGCGTCGAGGAAGTCGGCGGCGGCGTCGGTCTCGGCCCCATCGGCCTGCCGGGGGACGGCTTGTGGGGGAAGCAGCACCACCGGTCGCCGGGTGGCCACCTCGAGGGCCCAGCGCGCCCGCTCGATCTCAGCGCCGGAGACCTCGCCGAAGGGCACCACATATGACACCCCCTCCGACATGGGCGGCACCAGCTCCTCCGTCTCGCAGCCCTGCGAGACGAGGAGACCGGCGGCCAGCAGGAGGGCGGTGGCGAGGCGGATGGTGGCTTCTCCCCGGGGCGAACCGGCCCATTGGACCGCAGCCTGCCCCTCGGGTTCCACCGGCCTGGACTTTTCTGGTTTTTCTCGGCCGGCGTCAGGGAGGCGGCAGGATGTTCGCGGTGTCCTTGGCGCCGTCCTCGGCGTCCTTGGCCGCGTCCATCTCCTGAAGCATCTGCAGCATCTGCAGCTTCTTCTTCATGTCTTCCTTGGCCTTCGCCGCGTCCTCCGCCGCCTGGCGGGCCTCCTCCTCCTTCTCCTTCTTCTTGGGATCCTCGGCCTTGCCCGCCTTCTCGGCCTCGTCGTCGACCCACTCCTTCTTCACGGGGCTGCCGTAGGCCACCACCACGTCGAACTCGCTGGGCCAGTCGATGGCGCGCTTGTGCACGAGGCCCAGGTTGAGCTCCCGCCGCACCCGCTCGCCCTGCTGCTCGTAGCCGGGCTTCATGTACACATAGGTGTTCTCGCGCCGGGTCCGGTCCGCCGAGATCGAGGCCACCGGCATCCCGGCCTTCTCCAGGCGCTTCGCCATCTCGGTGATGGTCTTGTCCGCCTCGGGGCCGCTGGCGTTGAGCAGCTGGATGACCGCGACGCCGGTGAGGGACTTGAAGGCCTCGACGCCGTGCAGCGGCAGGAAGGCCTGATCACTGGCGGCCTGGAAGAGGAGCTGGCGGGCCAGCCCGCTGTTGAGGGCCTTCATCCGCGCCAGCGCCTCGACGGCGGGGCCGGCCTTGCGCAGCCGCACATACGTCTGGGCGGCCATGTAGAGCGGCTGGGGGTAGGTGGGATCGGCGTCGGCCGAGATGAGGAACTCGCTGAGCGCCTCGGGGAGCTGACCGCCCTTGAAGTAGCTGATCCCGCGCTGGTAGGCAGCGCGCGCCTCGGCGGCGTCGACCCGGCGCTCGGCCACGACCGGCGCCTCGGTGACCGGCTGAACCCGGCGGACAGCGGGGGGCTCGCGCTCCACCACGCGGCCGTCGCGCTCGGTGTCATCCCGAGGGGCCGCCTCGTTGCGCAGCTTCGTGGGCCGCAGCCCCAGCTTCTTGAGGGCCGACAGGGCCATCACCGCGTCGCGCTTGTCGCCTTCCTGGTACAGCTTGTCGAAGGGCTCGCGCACCAGGGCGCGCTGATCAGCGTCGACCTTTGAGACGTCCCGGTACATCTCCCAGGTCATCACGCAGTCACGCAGGCGATCCACCGACTGGGTCCGCCAGGCACGGAAGACCTCCTCGCAGTCTCCCTTCTGGCGCTCCCACCGATCAGCGAGCGCGGGGCTCGCGGCGAGCAGCGTCAGGGCGCTCAAGAGAATGGCCGGACGCATGGGCACCTCCTCAGATCCACCACCAGACCCCTGGGTTAGCACCGGGCCCCGACGCCGTGCAACCGGCGGGTGGGCCGGCGCGCAGACCCACGCCACCTAACGGGCATTCAACGCCTCCAGCAAGGCGGGGTGACCGGGCATCGCCGCGAGCCCCCGCTGCAGGACCGCTCGCCGCGCCTCCAGGGAGCCCGCCCGGGCCTCGACCTCCGCCAGATCCAGGTAGCCCGCCAGGTGCTGCGGCTGCAGCGTCACCAGCCGCTCGAGATCCCGGCGCGCATCCGCCAGCTGACCCCGCTGGAGCGCGAGGCGACCTCGCATCCAGAGGCCGTCCGTGAAGTCGGGCTGGACCCGCAGCGCTTGATCGAAGAAGCCGCCGGCGTCGGCCAGCCGGTTGCCCTGCAGCGCCAGCAGCCCCAGCCCGAACAGACCCCGTGGGTTGGCCGCGTCGCGCCGCGCCGCCTCGCGAAACCACCGCTCCGCCTCGGCCGGCTGCTCGAGCTGCATGAAGTTGAAGGCCCGGTTGATGGCCGTCAGCGCCTCCTCCGGAGCCAGGGCCTCGGCCTTCGCGTAGAAGGTCTCCGCGTCGGCCAGCCGGTTCTGCTTCTGCAGCACGTTGGCGAGGTTGCCCACCGCCACCCGGTTGCCGGGATCCAGCTCGACCGCGCGGCGAAGGGTCCGCTCTGCGCCGGCCAGATCACCCAGGTTTTCAAGGACTTCCGCCTGATCCGTCCGGTACAGGGTGCCCATGGGCGAGAGCCGCTCGATGCGCTCGAACGCCCGGGCGGCGCCCGGCAGGTCGCCCAGGCGACCCAGAATCGGCGCCAGCTCCAGCCACCCCTCCACGGCGTCCGGCAGCCGCCCGAGCACATCCGTCAGGCGGCGGTGGGCCTCCACCAGGTGCTGGTCTCGGCCGTCGTAGCGCCACAGCCGGGCGTGGGCGATGCCCAGGCGCAGGAGCGCCTGATCGGAGGTGTCCGTCTCCGGGGTGCGGTGCTCGGCCAGGGCGTCCACGAGATCCAGCGGGACCTCGGGCTGGCCCGGCGCCTCGGTCACCCGCTTGCGGATGTAGTGATCGGTGAACGTGACGTGGGGGATGTCGCTGGTGTCGCCCTGTTTCATGTGGCAGCGGGCGCACGGCTGGTCCCTGGCGCCGTGGGCGTCGCCGCAGTCCTCGATCTGGTGGCAGCCGAGGCAGGCGTCCCGGGCGGCGCGCCCCCGATCGACCTTGTGGGGATCGTGGCAGGTGGTGCACGGCAGCCCGCCCGAGGCCTGGGTGGCGCAGCGCGAGAGCGAAAGGCGATGGCCGTGGCTGGCGATGCTGAAGTCCGTCCCCCGATCGTCGGCATAGACGAACGTCGAGAGGTAGCTGGCCAGGGGCGTGCCCGGCTCGTAGGCGTCCCACCGCTGACCCGGCAGCAGGACGCGCTCCTCGCCCTGCAGGTGGCACTGCTGGCAGATCTGCAGGCGGCGCGTGGCGTCGAGGCGCCTGGGGTTGAGGATGCTGGGATCGGGTTGTCCGGCCGGTGGACCCTTCCCCGCCGTGCGCTCGGCGACGTGGGCGCTGGCGTCACCGTGGCAGCGGACGCAGGAGATGCCCTCCGGCAGCGGCTCGGTGTAGGCGGCGCGGCGGTCGGGCCGGGCCTGGGCCAGATCGTTGTGGCAGAAGAGGCAGTCCGGCTTGATGGGCCGGGTGAAGCGCTGGTTGCCTCCCCCCTCGTAGCCCGGGCTCATGTCCCAGATCTTGCGGCGGGAGTACCAGGTCAGAGGCAGCTCGACCACCTCACCCTCTACCAGCCCCAGATAGGAGCGGGTGTGGTTGCCGGAGCCGATGACATGGGTGACCTCGACGCGGCGGCGATGCTCGGTGCCGGGGACCGTCTCCTCCTGCCACCAGCGGCCCTCCGTGTCCACGTAGGCCCGGTAGACGAAGGGGCCGTTCGTGACCGTGGCGGCGGTGAAGTCTTCGATCGGGGGTCGGCTCTGGGGTCGATAGAGGGACCGCCCCATGCCGGTGGCGAGGTAGCCCTCGGTCTCGTCCGGGTGGCAGTCGGCACAGATGGCGGGCCCGGGAGACGCTTTGGGGGGAGGAGTCTCCCGGGCCACGGGGGGAACGGGGGGAGCCGACGCCGCCGCCTCTTGGGGGGAGCGGGCGGCGGCGTCGGGGGTTCGCTCGCTGGCTGGCTGTCGGGAGCAGGCTGCGAGCAGCGCACCCAGGACCAGCACCTCGCGAAATCTCATGGCTCGACCCTCTTCGCCGCTGAGGCCGTCGCCGGCGAGCATACACCCGCGCGGGACACCTCACGAAGAGTCGAGCACCAGCCGGCTGGCCGATGGGCCCCAAGTGCCCCCTGGAGCGGCGTTCGGTCCCTCGACTCCGGGGGGTTGTCGAGGAGACCATGCCCGCCGAGGACGACGCGGAATTGCGCCGTGGGGAGACCTCGAACGGACATTCCAGGGGGCATTGCGACCCACCCGCGCAGCCCGGCTGCGCTGTACGTCCCCTCAGTGACCCGGGGACCCGATCTTCTTAGCACGAACCGCGAAAAAAAGTGCGCAGCAGCATGACGAAAATGTCAGACGCGACCCAAAATCTTGAAATCAAACAGCTATTTCTTTGTCGCGGGTAGCGGCTGGGCGATAGCGGGCGATGTACACGCCTGCCGCCAGGAGGCCGTGCACCATGAACGCCGACGACATGCCCCACCACGCGCCGACGGGACCGTAGGCCGTACCCAGGGCGTGGACCATCGGGAGCTGCCAGGCCAGGTGGGCCACCGCGGCGACCGCCATGGACGGCAGGGTGTTCCCGGCGCCGGCAAATGCCCGGGAGAGCACGAAGGCCACGGCGAGGAGTGGGAAGCACAGGACGACGATGTGGAGCAGCCGGCGCCCCTCCGCCACGACGACGGGGTTGGCGTCGAACGCGGCGACGAGGGGACCGGCGAGCAGGTAGATGATCCCCCCGACCACGATCATGAAGCCGGCGTAGAGGGCTGTCGCGGTCCACGCCGTCCGCCAGGCCCGGGTCGGCTGGCCGGCGCCGAAGTTCTGCCCCACCAGGCTGGAGGTGGCCTGGCCGATGGCCAGCCCCGGGAAGATGAGCATCATCAGCAGCACCATCGCGGTGGTGTAGGCGCTGAGGACCGCCGCCCCGAAGCCGGCGATGAGCTTCACCAGCGCAAACGAGGCGATGTTGCGGACGAGGTGCTCCAGCGTCCCCGGGAAGCCGATGAAGGCGATGCGGCGGAGGATGGCGGCGTCGAGACGCAAGGGGCCGACGGGGCGCGGCAGGATGCTCCGATCGGGCGAGCGGACCACGCGCCAGGCGAGGGCGAGCGCGACGGCCGTCGCGACGACGGTGGCCCAGGCCGCCCCGGCGACGCCGAGGTCGAAGCCGAAGATGAAGAGGGGATCCAGGACGGCGTTGACGAGGGGCGCGATGGCCGACAGGCGCATGGCGATGCGGGCCTCGCCGGCCCCCTGCAGCGCGAAGGTGAGCGTCTGGAGCGGGGCGTAGACGAGGAGGCCGCCCATGCTGATGCGCAGGTAGGCGGTGGCGGGCCCGTCCAGATCGTCGCCCGGGTTCACGAAGCCGATGATGTGCTCGGGGGCAGGCCACGAGGCCACCAGGAAGACGACGCCGAGGGCCCAGGCCAGCAGCATGCCCTGCTGGAAGAAGCGGGCGGCGAGGCCGGCGTCCCGCCCGCCGGTGGCCCGGGCGACCCCGGCCAGGGTGCCGACCGACATGCCCATGCTCACGGTCATGAAGATCATCACCGCAGCGTTGGCGGTCCCGAGGGCGGCGAGGGCCTCCGTCCCCACCTGCCCGACCCACAGGCGATCGACGACCAGGGTGAGCAGGTTGAGCAGGTTGCCGACGGCGAAGGGAACGGCCAGCCGCACCAGGGGCCGGAGGATGCTCCCCTCGGTGAGGGCTTGCGGGGTCACGTCCGGGCCGCGCGCAGGCCGTCGAACACCATGGAGAGGAGCGCCGCCCCGACCTGGGCCGGATCGAGGGGGATGGCCCCGGCCCCCACGTCGAAGGCGAGCCGCTCCACCGCGCCCACCACCGCGCGCCCGGTGACCGCGGCCGGCAGGTCGCGCAGCAGGCCATGGGCCTGGGCCGGGAGGGTCAGCCGCTCGGCCGTGGCGCCGAACTCGTCGGCGAGCGCCCGCACGGGGGCGCGCGCACCGACCCCGGGCGCGCGGCTCTCTTGCAGGTAGAGCTGCACCGCGTCGCGCTCGGCGACGAGCACCGGGGCGAGGCGCATCACGAAGGTGGCGTAGGCGGCGAGGAGCGCATCGAAGTCGTGGGCCGCGATGATGCCCGCCTCGCAGGTGGCGATGGCCGCCCGGGCGGCCGTGGCCAGGGGCTCGATGATGGCGGCGACCAGCTCGGCCTTGTCGGCGAAGTAGCGGTAAAAGCTACCCTTTGCGATGCCTGCCTCGCGGCAGATGGCGTCGATGGTGACGCCCTCGATGCCCCCGGCCAGCATCAGGCCGGCGGCCGCCCCGCAGATCCGGCTGACCTGCTCGCGCCGGTTCTGGTCGCGCTTGCCGCCCTGGGGGCCGGGGCGCTGGCTGGGCACACGCCGTGGGCGGCGCTCGGGGGTGGCCTTCATGGGGGCGCAGGATGACCGGCCGGAGGTCGGCGGGTCAATCGTCCGGTGGCTGGGCCTCCGGTGGGTGGGTGGGGGGCGCCCGCTGGCCGCGCTGCTGGATGGTGTCGATGAGCTGGCCATACAGGTCGCGGCGATCGGGCCGGGCGCGGCGGTGGGCCCTGCGCAGCGTGGAGAGCGCGTCGTCGCCGTACAGCTCCACGGCCTCCGCCGCGGCCTGGCGGACCGTCCGGTGCCGGTGCTGGAGCAGCTCGATGATGCGGCGCAGGGCGGCGGGGTGGCGCGCATGGGCGAGGGCGCGGATGACCGATCGCTGCACGTCCGGGCGGGGATCGTCGAGGAAGGGCAGGGCCGCCTCCAGGTACACCTCGCGTGGCGCCGTGCGCTTGAGCAGGCGCAGGGCCAGGATGCGCCGAGCCGGATCGCGGTGGGTGGTGAGGGCCTGGAGCAGGGCGATCACCTCGTCGTCGGGCTCCTTGACCAGCGCGTCGAGGGCCGTCCGCGCAGAGGAGGCGTCAGGCCCCTGGGCGGCCGCGATGAGGGCCGCCCGATCCGGCCCGGGCTCGGCGGCGGGGGGCGGGACCGGCGGCGGCTCGGGGATGCCGAGGGGTCCCGGCCGGGCGCGCTGGGCGAGCTCCTCGGCGAGGGCGCCCTGGCCCCCGTGGCGCAGGGCGGCGAGCACCGCGTCGAGGGTCGGGCCCTGCGGCAGGCTGCCATGGCTGAGCAGGCGGGCCGCCATCAGCCCACCGCGGGCGACCTCGGCCGCGACGGCGGGCAGCAGATAGGCGGCCCCCAGCCGCCGCAGGCTGGCCTCGGCGCCCTCGACGCCATCGAGCCAGAGGCGCCAGAGGCGGTCGAGGAGGAGCCGTCGGCGCGGGAGGGACAGCCACTCCACCAGCTCCAGACCCCGGGCGTCGACGAGCCGCTCCGGCACCGCCACCAGCAGATCGGCGAGCAGCCATTGGCGATCGACCGGCACCTCGATCGCGCCGGCCAGCCAGGCCTCCAGCACGGCCTCGTGGCCCTCGGGCACATCCGGCCAGTCGAGCAGCGCCACCGCCGCCTCCCGGCGCCGCGCCGGCTCCCCCGTCCGCAGCGTCTGGAGCAGGCTGGCGAGGCGCGGCGTCCCCTCCAGGGCGACCCGCAGCCGCGGGGGCGAGGGCGGCAACCCCTTGATCCACCTGGGAGTTCCCAGCGGCTGGAGCGCCTCGGCCACGTCGAGGAGCTGGTCGCGCCGGGCGGGGTGGGCGTGGGGCCAGGCCGCGATCAGGGACGAGATGCGGGCGCCGGGATCCCGGGCGGGGAGGGCCGCCAGGACGGCCAGCGCCTCCGGCTGGTCGCTGCGGACCGCCGCCAGCAACGAGGACGGGACGTCGCGCGCGGGCGCCACGACCTGGAAGGCCTGGCAGAGGAGGGCCTGGCTGAAGCCCACCGGATCGGCGCTGCGGTCACAGTCTTCGAGGCAGGCGGCCAGGTCCGCCCGACCGGGGACGGCGCCCACCCGCTTCAGCGCCAGCCAGCGGGCCTGCCCGCGGCCAGCGGGGGTCGGCGGCAGCGCACGCAGCGCGTCGATGATGCGGCTCGCGCCCCCGCCCGGCTGGCTCGCCCCCAGGTGGCCGAGCAGATCGAGGAGGATCTCGACGGCGATCTCGTCCCCGACCACCTCGTCCAGCAGCGCGAGCAGATCGGGGAGGGCCTCGCGGGCGGCCTCGGCGTCGCGGACCTCCCCGAGGCAGCGCGCGAGGTGCGCCCGGGCCGGGCCATCCAGCTCGGGGAGCAGGCCGAGCCACTCCCGCGGGAGCCGGCGGATGAGGCCAGGGACGAGCCGGCGGGCCGCCGCATCCCCCAGCGCCGCCCGGGCGACGAGCGGATCGAAGCCGCGGCGCTCGAGGGCCTCGATGGCGGGGGGCCGGGCGGGAGCCGGCAGGCGCTCCGCGGCGGGGAGCCGATAGCGCCGAAGCTCGACCCGCAGGACCGCCAGATCACCGCCTCGCAGGCGCAGATCCCCCTGCCCGACGGCCTCGACCAGGCGCTCGCCGATGGGGTTGCCTGCCGCCAGCAACCGGCGGACGTGGCTGGCGCCGAGGCGTCCATCGAGGGCCTGGAGCAGCAGCCCGGTCGTGCGGGCGTCGGCCCCCTCCAGCGCGGCGACCAGCGGACCGGGTCCGGCGCGGCTGGCGTCGTAGGCGCGGTTGAGCAGATCGCGGAAGCCCGGGTTGTCGTGCCGCCCCAGCCAGAAGACGAGGCGATCGAGCGCCGCCGCCGGATCGAGGGCGGCGAGGGCCTCGGCCGCCGCCTTCTTGATGTTCATCTGCGGGTGTTCGAGGGCGCGCGCGACCTGGGGCGTCGCCGCGCGCAGGCCGAAGCGGGCCACGGCGCCCAGCGCTGGCCGCAGCGTGAGGGCGTCGTCGTCGCCGAGCAGGCGGGAGATGCTGAACGCGAGGTACCGCGCCGTGGGGTCGTCGGCCTCCTGGGCCACCAGGATGCGCACGGCCGCCGCCCGGATTTCGGGCTCGCGGTGGCGCAGCAGGCTGTGAATCCGGCGGACCAGCCCCGGCACACGGACGCCCTCGACGGCCGCCAGCAGGCAGAGCTGCATGGGCGGCTCCAGGCCGCCCCAGCGCGCCAGATCGATGGCCATCTCGGCCAGCAGGCCATGACCCGGATCCGGTCCCCGGATGATGCAGACCGGGCGGATGCGCCCACGCTCCGCGAGCGCCCGGCCGTGGCCGATGAGCGCCTCGCGCACGGCCTCGGGGATGCGAGGGCGGCCTCGAGTGTGCTCGGTGCCCAGCGGGGCATCGCCCGGCACCGTGCCGTCGTGCAGCCCCACGACCACCTGGCGCAGCAAGCCATAGAGCGTGTCGTAGGTGCCCTCCTCAGCCAGATCCGCCACCCGGACGAGGGCCTGATCGGGCCGCAGGTAGAGGCCGCGTTCAGGGCCAGGCGGCGGGCGGCGCCGGATCGCTCGGCGGCCACGTCGAGGGCGACCGCGCGGGGACGTCGCTCGGGTTGAGGCGGGCCGAGCTCCGCCCGGCCCGTGGATCGGGGCGGCGAGAGCTGCCAGAGCAGCGTGACCGCGGCCTCCATGTACGGCAGCAGCCAGGGCCACATCGGCCGCGGGCTCCAGGCCCAGGTGCAGCCGCAGGGCGCGGGCGGCGGCCTCCCCCACCCGCCTCAGGGCCGCCAGGGCCTCGGCGGGGAAGCGCGGGAGGAGGTCGAGCGCGATGGCCTCCGCGTCGGAATCCTCAAGGTTTGCAATGGCTTCCAGGCCGACCCTCGCCGTCACCGGCGGTATGGGCCGGGCGAGCAGCGCGCGGACGGCGGCAGGCGCGGCCGTCGCCTCGGAGGCCACCAGCACCGGCAGGAGGCGCGGCCAGGCGGGATCGAGGGGATCCCGCCGGCTCACGGCGGCCACCAGAGCGTCGCGGACCGGGTGACACAGGCCAGCGACCTCGGCGGGCAGCCACCGCGGTGCTGGAGGACCAGGGCGATGAAGGCGTCGACGTCCCCCGCCTGGAGGAAGATCCCGCGAGGGTGGGCGGCCAGGAGCGCGGTGCGGAGGCCGGGCCCGAACGCGAGCGGATCGCTCTCGGCGACCCGCAGCAGATCGGCCGCCACGGTGGCCACCTCGCCCAGGACGCTGAGCGCCGTCGAGCGCGGGCCGCGCAGCTCGCCCGCGCCAGGGCCCAGAGCAGATCGGCCTCCTGGCGACCGGCCAGCACGGCCACGGCCGCGGGCGCCCGGGCCGGATCCGTCAGCGCCGCGATCACCGCGCCCCGGGGCAGCGCCACCTGGCGGGCCCACGGGGCGTTCAGGGCGGCGAGGGCCTCCAGGCTGCCGCCCTCGACCAGCCGGGTCAGCCGCGGACCGACGGCCTCCGCTCCCAGGCTCGCCGATCGGGCCGCCTCCTGGAGCAGGCGCAGGGCCGGGGCCGCGAGGCACGCCGCGTCGAGGGCGATGAGCCCGTCGAGGAGGCCGAGCGGATCGAGGCAGCGTCCGCCCGACACCCCCGCCAGGGCCTGAAGCAGGCGCTCGGAGGCCCCCTCCGCTTCGACCTCGGGCCGCGGCCGGGTGAGGAGGCCCGCCGTGAGCCACGGGAGCGCCAGCGCCGCCGGGAGCGCGTACCCCCGCCAGGCGGGCAGGCAGGCTCCCCAGCGGGCCAGCTCGGCGTACAGGCCCGCGCAGGGCGCATGGGCCTCGGGCGCCAGGGCGGCCAGATTCGTGGGGAGGATGGCCGCCAGATCGCCCAGAAGGTCGGGATCTGCGATGCGCGGGCACTCCGCGAGCAGCCAGACCAGGCCGGCCTGCACCACGCGGGCGTCCCGGTGGCTCAGGAGGGCTCGGACGTCACGCAGGGAGGGCTGGCGCTGCTGGAGAGCCAGGACGAGACCGTCCAGATCGCCGGCGTCGGCCAGCGCACGGGGGGAGGCGAGCGCCATGGGCCGATGGTGGCCCTTTCGGCGCCCGCCGGCAACGGCCCGCGCTCAGGCGGGCTCGGCCGGCGGCAGCTCGGTGCCGCACTGCCAGCACAGCTCGAAGGCCGGACCGTTGCTCTCGCCACACGTCGGGCACGGGCGGTCGGCGCCCTCGGGCTGGCGAGCGACCTGCACGAGGGCCAGGGCCTGCGCCGCCAGCTCGGCGGGCACGAGCACCTCGACCCGCACCGCGTCGAAGGGCACCTCGCCCGCCAGCCCCGAGACGAGCTCGTTGCGCAGGCGAGCGGGCAGGCCCTCGCCCAGCAGGACGCTGTGGACCAGGTGCGCCTCGGCCAGCCACGGGGACGAGAAGACCACCACCTCAGACGCCATCCAGCACCTCCGGCCGCAGGCGCCACCACCCCCGCTCGTTCACCGGCTCCTCGGGATCGTCCGTGGTCGCCGGCGCGGCGGTGACCCGAAAGGCCGGCGCGCTCAGGGAATTTTGATAAATTTCAGACTCTTGCGGCCGATAGCCGTCGCAGACCATCCGGGCGGCGAGCCCGAAGGCGGCGGCCTGGGCGGCGGCGGCGTCCGGGTGCTGCACCTCGACGTCGGGCAGGTCGAAGGCGCACATCCCCTCGGTGTAGGCCCGGTCGCCATCGGCGAAGATCCCGACGAACAGGTGCAGCAAGGTGGCCGGATCGGCCGGCGGCGTGCCCTTCAGGGCCAGGGGCGCGAAGACGCGCATCCCCGTCTCGACGAAGACGCCGACGGCGCCCTGCGCCACGCTGTCGAGGATGAAGCGTGCAGCGGCTTCGGCGTGGGCCAGGCTGCCCGGCGCGTCGAACTCGACCGAGGCCTGGACGATGCCGACGTGGCGGCGCAGCGCGGCCAGCTCCTCGGGCTCGAAGGTGCCCTGGCGGCGGCCCAGCGCGGCCACGTCCCGCGCGAACTCAGGCTCGCCCTCGCCGAAGGCGAGCTCGAGGGGAGATTGCAGCCGCGGAGGGTTGCTCCAGGGACCGCCGACGGTGACGATGATTCGACCCATGCCCGCTTTGTGCGCGACCCGACGGCGGGAATCAAGGGCGTCCCCCAGAATCGGAGCCAGCCATGGCCGAATCGGTCCCGAAGTCCGTGCGCTACATCAAGCCCCTCGGCCCGCGCATCCTCGTGCGCATCGTCCGCGCCGACGAGCGCTCGGCGGCGGGGCTCTACCTGCCCCCCGGGGTGAAGGAGTCCCACGACGAGGCCCTGTACGGCGAGGTGGTGGAGGTCGCCCGCGCGTCGGACGAGGACGAGGACACCCCCTCCCTGGGCAAGAACGTCAGCGGGGTGCCGCTGGGCGCGTTCGTGCTCTTCCCCAAGGCCGAGGGGCTGCGGGTGCCGTGGGACGACCAGCTTCGGCTGCTGGACGTGAAGGCGGTCTACGCGCTGGTGGAGGAGGTGGAGCCGGAGGCGCTGCAGTAGCGCCCGGCTTCAGGGAGGCTTCAGGGCGCGGCGTCGGCGGGCTCGGCGTCCGCGACGGGGGCCTCGGCGTCGATGACCGGCGCCTCGGCGTCCGCGACGGGGGCCTCGGCGTCCGCCACCGGCGGCTCGGCGTCCGCCACCGGCAGCTCGGCGTCCGCCACCGGCGGCTCGGCGTCCGGCGTCTCGCCGCCGCCACCACCACCACCCGCATCGGCCTCACCACCGCCCGCGCCGCCGGCCCCGGCGTCGGCGACCGGGCGGGCCGCGTCTGGCGCCGGCCGGGCCGAGTCCGGATCCGGCGTGATGGCGCTGGGCAGCACGCACCACTTCTCGGGGCTGCAAACCGTCCCGGGCTTCAGCCGGGCGCAGTCGCCGTCGGTGGCGCACTCGTTCTCGTTGAGCTCGATGCCGCAGGCGCCCAGGCCCAGCAGCCCGAGGGCAATGATCCAGGATCGCATCAGAAGGTCCCCCCATAGCCGACCATCGCGCCGCCTTCCGGCAGCGGGGCCACCGTCGCGCGGGAGTCGCCCGGGTCGAGCGCCAGGAGCAGCACGCCGAGCGCCACGCCGGTGGCACCGACGCCATAGAGCACGGTCGAGGCGGTGTCCAGGGCCTTGGCGTCATCGCGCAGGCCCAGCTTCTCCTGACGATCCACGCTGTGGTTGAAGTCCTGGGCCTTCTCGTCCGCGAGGTTGTGGGTGATCACGCCGCCGGTAATGGCCAGGCCGCCCACGACGAACGACAGGACCGCGAAGGGGCGCAGGCTGTTGCTGCCCCCGCCGCCGCGGCTGCCGCGCGCGCCACCGCCGTTGGTGACCGCGACGTCACCCCGGGCGGGAGCCGGGCGGCGACCCGCACCGGGCTGGCTCGGGCGGCGCACGACGATGGGGCCGTTGTCGGGCTTCGTCTTGGTCTTGGGGGTCACCTTCGGCGTCGGCCGCGGGCGCACGGTCGGGCGGACGCCGGGCTTGACCGACGGCCGCGGCGAGATGACCGGGGTCTTGCCCGAGGGTCGCTTCGAGATGCCGATGATGGGGGCCCGGCTGGGGCGCTTGGCGCCGACGGTGGTGCCGCCGACCGTGGTGCCGCCGGCCGGGGGCTTGACGGTGGGCTTCGTCACCTTGGACTGGACCAGGCGGAGCTGCACCCGGGCCGTCTTGCCGGCGCCGACGCTCACCGTCCGGGTCTGAGCGGAGTAGCCGGTGGCCGTGGCCCGGACCTTGTGGGTCCCTGCCTTGACCGTGATGCGGCTGGTCTTGACGGCCTTGCCGTCGATCTCGATGGAGGCATTGCCGGGTACGACCTGAACATCGATGGTGCCGGTCCCGGCGGCGAAAAGGCCCGCGAACACCGCGAACGTCGTCAACATCGTCCCCACTCCTGTTCCTGGGCGTATCGAGACCGGCGCCGACTGCCCGGTGAATACGCTGTCTGGCTGTGATTGGCGGGCCGCGAGACGGGGCTGCCCCGACTCCATTCAGCCCCCCCGGATTTTTTTTCATCCATATTCAACCACAAGTCGGCGGCGGGATCTCCCCTTGCCAACGACGAGGCGAGGTCTCCTACTACTGCCCATGGACGCATGGACCTTGAAACGCGGCGCGCTGCCGGCCGTGGCCGGCCCGGTGGTGGTGGTGGTGATGGACGGCGTGGGCCTCGGCCCGCCCGACGCCGGCAACGCGGTTTTCCAGGCCCGCACCCCCGTCCTCGACGGGCTGCTGGCTCGAAGCTGCGTGCCGCTCGCCGCCCACGGCCGCGCCGTGGGGCTGCCCTCCGACGACGACATGGGCAACAGCGAGGTCGGCCACAACGCCCTCGGTGCCGGGCGCGTCTTCGCCCAGGGGGCGAGCCTGGTGGAGGCCGCCCTGGCCAGCGGCGAGCTGGCCCGCGGGGAGACGTGGCGGTGGCTGATCGAGGGCGCCCACGCGAGCGGGGAGCCGCTGCACCTCATCGGCCTGCTCAGCGACGGCAATGTACACTCCCACGAGCGGCACCTCTGGGCCCTCCTCGACGCCGCGGCGGCTGCCGGCCTGCCCCGCGTTCGCGTGCACATCCTGCTGGATGGCCGCGACGTGGAGGAGCACAGCGCCCTGGTCTACGTCGAGCGCCTGGAGGCGCGCCTCGCGGCGCTGAACGGGGCAGGGCGCGACTACCGGATTGCCAGCGGCGGGGGCCGGATGTGGATCACCATGGACCGCTACGAGGCCGACTGGGCCATGGTAGAGCGGGGCTGGGCGATCCACGTGCGCGGCGAGGGTCGGCGCTTCTCGTCGGCGGGCGCCGCCATCGAGGCGCTGCGGGCGGAGCATCCGGGCGTCAGCGACCAGTACCTGCCGGGCTTCGTCGTCGGCGACGCTGCGGGTCCGGCGGGACCCATCCGCCCCGGCGCCAGCGTCTGCCTGTTCAACTTCCGCGGTGACCGCGCGGTGGAGATCTGCCGCGCCTTCGAGGACGAGGCCTTCGACGCCTTCCCCCGCGGCCCCCGGCTGGCCGTCCGCTTCGCGGGCATGATGCAATACGACGGCGACCTGAAGCTGCCCCGGCGCTTCCTGGTGACGCCCCCCGCCATCGATCGCACCCTCGGCGAGTACCTCGTGCACCAGGGGATCGGCCAGTTCGCGTGCTCCGAGACCCAGAAGTTCGGCCATGTGACCTACTTCTGGAACGGCAACCGGAGCGGGCGGCTGGACGAGTCGCTGGAGGTCTGGGAGGAGATCCCCAGTGATCTCATCTCGTTCGACGAACGGCCGTGGATGAAGGCGGCCGAGATCACCGACGCGACGCTGCGCGCGCTGCGGACGGGTCGCTTCCGGCATGCGCGCATCAACTACGCCAACGGCGACATGGTGGGGCACACGGGGGATCTGGCCGCGGCGACGCTGGCGGTGGAGGTGGTGGACTGGGCGCTGGGCCGCCTGCTCCGCGGCATCTCGGCGCTGGGGGGGGTGGCGCTGGTCACCGCCGATCACGGCAACTGCGACGAGATGTTCCAGCGGCACAAGGATGGCTCGCTGGACGCCTCGCGGCCCCGGACGAGCCACACGCTCAACGCCGTCCCGCTGTCGCTCTTCGATCCCCATGGGGTGGTGCCCGCCGCGCTCGCCGCCGGCGAGGGGCGGCCCGGGCTGGCCAACGTCGCCGCTACCGTCCTGGATTTGCTGGGGTTTTCGGCGCCCGATGGCTACGCGCCCTCGCTGCTCCGGCCGCGCTGAGGCTCAGCCGAAGAAGAACCGGGTGATGCTGACGCCGTACTGGCGGCTGTCCAGGGTGCGCTCGATGGAGCGCATGAACTGGCCGGTGCGGCTGGTCTGCTCCAGGTCGGCCAGGGGGCCGTCGGGCAGGGCGTTGCCCATGCGATCCACCAGGATCTTCACCTGCGGCCGGTGGAAGTGGACCGGGTTGCGGGGCAGATCCACCACCAGGGCGATCTCGGTGGAGTCCAGCTCCACCAGCGTGCCGACCGGGTAGACGCCGATGCAGCCGGCGAAGAGCCGGGCCAGGAAGTCATCGAAGGTGCGGCCGCCGTCGTCCAGGATGCGGCGCATGGCCTGGTCGGGCAGCAGCGCGTGGCGCGTGGCCTTGGGGGTGGTGAGCTCGTCGTAGGTGCTCGCCATCCGCACGACCTGGGTCATGAAGCTGGCCCCGATCTCGCCGTGGTAGAGGCCCTCGGCCGGGGAGTCTTCGGGGATCTGGCACTCGTAGGCCACGATGAGGCGGTTGATGACGAGCTCGTTGAAGCCGCCCAGCCGGATGAGGGCGCGGGCGACCTTGACCCGCAGCGCCTCCATGTCCACGTCGGCCTGGTCGCGGACGTCGTTGATGCCGTCCATCGTGAGCTGGGCGTCGTCGCCCTCGTCGGCGGCGGGCAGCCCGGTGCCCTCGAGGGTGCCGACGAGGGCCCAGCCCAGATCGTGGTGGAAGGCCGCCATGCCCAGATCGACGAGCTGGCTGCGGTTGAGGCCCAGCCGACGCCCGAACACGATGGCCAGCACGGCCGTGTTGAGCATGTGGCAGAACAGGTTGCCCTTGTAGCCCTCCAGGTGCAGCAGGCTGAGCAGCAGCCCGTGGTGGCGCGGCTCGACGTCCACCAGCTCGAGGCAGAGGCGCTTGACCTTGGCGTGGCGCGGCGAGCGGCCACGGCGCAGATCGTTGACGAACTGGCGCAGCATCAGGAGGCCCGACGCGTAGGTGGCCAGGATCTGGCGGCGAGGATCGTCGTCGCGCTGGTGGGTGGCGTCCTCGGTCTCTTCGACCTTGCGCACCTTGATGGAGCCCAGCGGGTACTGGGTGATGGGCGACTCGCCCTTCTCGGCCAGGACCTCCAGGAAGGCCTGGAGGAAGAGCATGATGGTGTCGTGGTCAGGCTCGCTGCTGAAGACGAGCCGGTTGACGTCCAGGAAGCCGAAAATCCGGATGAGATACCGGGCGTTCTGGAAGGAGCCGAAGTCCAGCTTCACCAGGCGGCGGTTGACGAAGAAGTTGCCGTCCTTGAGCGCCAGCACCACCTGGTCGCCGTAGGCCAGCAGCGCGCGGGCGGTGGAGATCATCGCCGCCACGGGGCGGCGCATGGCCTCGTTGCCCAGGTCGTGCATCGTCGCCGAGCGCAGCAGCACGAAGAAGTTGTTCACGAGCTGCCGGGAGAGCTCTTCGAAGCGATCCTCGGCGTCCTCCATGCCGTGCAGGAAGTCGAGGGCCCCGGCCATCGCCTTGCTGGAGTCACCGCCGCGGGGGGTCTCAGCCATCGGTCGCTCCGCTCAGCTCGCCGCGGAAGAAGATGTCGTAGAGCTGCCGGGTGCGGGTGTCCCGGTCGCCCCGCATGTGGGCGAGGCCCCAGGCGGCGGCCTCGGAGGCGATGTCCGACTTGAGGCGGCGGCCGAGCTCGCGCTCGAAGAGGGGGACGGCCTCGGCGCACATGCTCACGGCGAGGGCCACGGCGGCGCTGTGGCGCTGCTCCTCCAGCGTCCGGGAGCGGCCAATCAGGCGCCCCTGCTGGAAGACCTCCAGGAGGTGCCGGCTGGCGTCGCCCGTGAGGGCCGCCGCCACGAAGAAGCGCCGCTTCTCGTCGAGGTCGTAGGCCGCGAAGGCCCGGTCCTCGATGGAGTCGAGGATGAAGTCGTGGACGTCGGGGGCGGCGATGCGCGCGAGGGTGTGGATCGCCTTGCCGCGCACAGGCTTGGAGGTGTCGCGCAGGGCCTTGAAGAGCACGTCGCGGAAGCGGGTGGCGGCCTCGGCCGGGATGGCAGCGAGGCACTCAAGGCGCACATGGGCGTCGGTGTTGGCCATGCCGGCACGCACCGCCGAGGTGAGCACGCGCAGGTCGGGGAAGGCGCGCAGGGCCTTGAGGAGCTCGTGGGCGAGCCCCTGATCCGCCGTCTCCAGGATGCGGGCGACGTCCTCGGCCTGCTCGGGCGTCCGGATGAGGCGCGGCAGCAGCGCCAGCAGCACCTGGCGGCGCTCGGGCACCTTGATGCGCCCGATGAGCTGCACGATGTGGGGCAGCGCCGCCGGGGGCAGCAGCGCGAGGATGGCCAGCGCCGAGGGCGTCTGGTTGCTGCCCCGGTCGGCCAGGATGGCGCCGATGCGCTGCACGAAGTCGGCCTGGCCCCAGCGCCCGAAGATGCGAGCGATGGCCTGGCGGCTGGCCGGGGCGTCTTCCGAGCCGAGGCGCCGCACCTTGCGCATCAGGCGCTCGAGCTCGCTCAGGTTGCCGCCCTCGAGCTGCAGGTCGGCGATGCGCTCGAAGATGCCCACCACCCGGTCGCCGCCGCTCTCGCCGTCCTCGACGTTCACCCGAAAGAGGATCTCGACGAACTTCTCCAGCGTCTCGCGCCCGGTGGTGTGCAGCACCGCCTTGAGCCGCTGGAACTCCTCTTCGTCCATGGCGAAGGGCTGCTCTTCGAAGCGGGCCAGATCCGCCTCGGTGAGGCCGATGTCGTCGCTGAGGCGCTGGGCCTTGCGCCGCGAGCGAGCGTCCGCCGTGTCCTGGGAGGCCTCGACCTGCACGTCCGCGCGCCGCCGCACGTTCTCCAGCACGCCGGCGATGGTGTAGTGGTGCTTCTCGCCTTCCCGGGCGTCGTCGCCGTAGTCCTCGGCCACGGCGTACCCGATGTGCTGAAACTCCTTGTTCCACAGCAGGGTGACGACGTCGTCCTCGAACAGGCTCGGATCGCTGAAGTCGGTCAGCAGGATGTCCAGCAGGCCGTCGAGCTCCGTGAGCTCGAGGCCGGCGTGGAAGGTCAGCGTCCGCACGCCATCCATGAAGAACTGGTAGACGAAGTTCCGCTCCGGGCTCTCGTTCTCGTAGATGGTCCGCTGAAACAGCAGCAGCTCGTAGGCGCCGATCTTGACCTCGATGACCGGCCGCCGCGCGACGAGGCCGTGCATGGCCTCGGCGAAGCGGGCACGGAAGCGCTCGTTGGCCTGGTGCTCGAAGCCGTAGAGCTGGATGTTCTTGACCAGCTTGCCCAGCTCGGCGAAGGCCTGCCGCGCGAGGTCGAGCAGAGCCCGATCATCGGCGGACAACGCCGCGTCGTCGGGCCCTTCGAGGATCTTCTGGAGGTCACCGGATTTCGCGCTCATCGCCGGCCATGAAAGCCGATCGCCGGGCGGCCGTCAAAGGCTCGCGCGTCCCCCGGCCGGCGTCCGAAAAGAAACGGGGGCCCGCAGGCCCCCGCTCTGTGATCCGCCGCGGCGCCGTGCTCAGGGCACGGTGACGTTGACGGTGCCGCCCTCGCCCGCGGTGGCGATGGGCTGGTCGTTGTTGGCGCAGGTGGCCGTCGCGGCGTCCGCGGCGTCGCAGACGTACACGTCGTAGGCCTCGGCGTCGTTGCCGACCAGCTCGACGACCTCGAGGTCGCAGCCGGGGAGGGCCTGGGCGAACTGCACCGACAGGAGGCCGCCGATCCCGAGGGACACGTAGTCCGAGGGGTTGGAGCCGCCCTCGCAGGAGGAGCCGTCGTCGCGGGCCGCGTTGGGATCCGTCCGCACGGCCGAGCAGCCCTCGCGCACGGTGTCGCACAGCTCGCCGTCACCCGGGGTCAGCAGGGCCGCGACGGCCGCCACGGCGGCGCCGTCGCAGGTCACGGTCATGCCGCAGATGTCGGCGCCGGGGGTGCCGGCCATGTTCTCCGCCTCGGAGTCGTCGATGACGAGGACCCAGTCCATGGCGGGGGCCTCGACCATCATGTCGGCGCCCATGTCGCCCGCGGGGCCCATGTCGGCGGTCATGCCGCCGTCGGTGGTGTCCTCGTCGGTGTCACAGCCCGTGGCCAGGCCCATCACGCTCACACAGAGGGCCGCCGCCAGAATCCGCTCGATCGTGCTCATCAGTTCTTCCTCACCCTTGAAGTCACTGGGGAATTTCGTCCCCCCATAAACAGCAAAGGGGGCACCGTGGCGCCCCCTTCTACCGGATCGTCAGGTGCCTCAGGGCACGTTGACGGTCACCGAGCCACCCGACGCAGCCGTCTGGAGGGGCTGGTCGTTGTTGGCGCAGCTCGCCGCAGCCGGGTCACCGGAGTCACAGACGTACACGTCGTAGCCCTCGGTGTCGCGGCCCACCAGCTCGACCACCTCGACGGTGCAGCCGGAGAGGCCCTGGGCGAACTGGACCGACAGGGTGCCGCCGATCCCCAGGGACACGTAGTCCGAGGGGGTGGAGCCACCCTCACAGGCCGACCCGTCGTCGCGCGCGGCGTTGGGATCGGTGCGGACCGCGGAGCAGCCCTCGCGCACGCTGTCGCAGAGCTCGCCGTCGCCGGGGGTCAGGAGGGCGGCGACCGACGCGACGTTGCCGCCGCAGTTGGCCGAGATGCCGCAGATGTCCACGCCGGGGGTACCGGCCATGTTCTCCTCGGACGAGTCGTCGATGACGAGGACCCAGTCGAAGACCGCGCCGCCGCCACCCGCACCGCCAGCGCCACCGGCGCCGCCGCCCTGGCCACCGGCACCGCCGGCGCCGCCGCCAGCGCCGCCGCCGTCGGCGCAGACGCCCGCCTCGTTGCAGTCCTCTTCGACGTCACAGCCGACGAGGCCCACGGTCACCACCAGGCCCAGGCCCGCGATCAGAAGCTTCTTGAGCTCGTTCATTCCTCGGTACTCCTCCCCTCAGAGTGTCCTCTCCCGGCTTGTACGCCGGTCCCGGTCCGGTTGCCCGGCCGCGAGAGCGGTGCATCTAAACCGATGCCAGCCCCTTGAGTCAAAGGAACCTGCAATCGGGGGCGCCAGAAGCCGTGGAATCACACCCTGAGGCACATTGTTCAGGCGCCGCATGACGCGACGGCCGGGGCGACGAGGTGCCTCCCCTGCCATTCACACCACGACGAAAATACAACCAAAACGGATACTTGTAGATCAAGCGACCGCGGACTCGGGCAAGTACTTGCTGAGGCATCGCCGCGGAGGCCGGGTGATGACGGTCAGCCGGCTGGTGAGGATGTCGTTGTCGCCGTTCTCGAACCAGAGGAGGCTGTCGACCTCCGGGCTGGCCAGGGGCTCGAGGCCCGTGTCCCCCGATCGGACGGCCCCGAAGAGGCGCCGCCCCACGGCCGGGTGCTCGGGCCGCCACCGGCCGCTCCACAGATCCCGCACGCCGACGCAGAGGCGATCGCGCAGGTGGTACTCGGTGTTCTGGGTCACGAAGAGGCGATGCCGCCGCCGCTCCCGGCCCAGGTAGGACATCGGATCCCGCTGCTCCATGGAGGCCCTCCAATCTCCGGGCTCAAGCCCGTTGCGCTGTACCGGGACATGTAGGACACAAACGCACCTTGCGCAAAAAAACGCCCCGCGGATGATGACGCCCGGCGGCACGGGAGGATCGCGCCATGATGAAGGGTGCAGTCGCGGACATCAGCGGGGCCATCGGCAACACGCCCATCGTGCGGTTGAACCGTCTCGCAGCCGGCCTGAAGGCCGACATCTACTGCAAGCTGGGGTACATGAACCCGGGCGGCTCCGTGAAGGACCGCATCGCCTTGCACATCATCAACGAGGCGGAGCGGGCCGGGCAGCTCAAGCCGGGGGGCACCATCGTCGAGGCGACGTCCGGGAACACCGGGATGGGGCTGGCCATCATCGCGGCGTCGCGCGGCTACAAGTGCGTCTTCGTGATGCCCGACAAGCAGTCGATGGAGAAGGTGAAGGCCCTGCGCGCCATCGGCGCCAAGGTGGTCATCACCCCCACCGCCGTCGAGCCCGAGGATCCGCGCAGCTACTACCAGGTGGCGAAGCGCATCGCGCGGGAGACGCCCAACTCCTTCTACGCCAACCAGTACCACAACCCCGCCAACCCCGAGGCGCACTACCTGTCGACGGGGCCGGAGATCTGGCGGCAGACCGGCGGCGAGATCGACGCTTTCGTGGCGGGCCTCGGGACGGGCGGCACCATCACCGGGACGGGCAACTACCTCAAGGAGCAGAAGCCCTCCATCCAGCTCATCGGCGCCGACATCCAGGGCTCGGTCTACTACGACTTCTGGAAGTCGGGCACGGTCATCGAGCCGCGGACCTACCTGCTGGAGGGCATCGGCGAGGACTTCTTCCCGAGCACCATCGACCTGGCCATCGTCGATCGCGTCTACCAGCTCGGCGACAAGGAGTGCTTCGACGCGGCCCGGGCGCTCGCCCGCATGGAGGGCATCTTCGGGGGCGGGAGCTGCGGCGCCGCCGTCCGCGCCGCCATCCGGTATGCCGAAGAGATCGATCGACCCGCCAACATCGTCGTGCTGCTGCCCGACTCGGGGGTGCGCTACCTGAACAAGGTCTACGACGACGACTGGCTGCGCGAGAACGGCCTGCTGGATCCCGAGGAGGGCCTCGGCTCCATCCGCGACATGCTCACCAGCAAGTCGCCCCAGGTCTGGACGGTGCAGCGGACGGCCCGGGTGCGGGACGTCATCGCCCTCATGAAGGAGAACGGCATCAGCCAGGTGCCGGTGCTCGATGGGGCGCAGCTCGCCGGAATCGTCAATGAATCCACGCTCCTGGACAAGCTCTTCCGGGACGGCGACGCCGGCCTCGACGCCGCGGTCGCCGATGTGGCGACCAACGCCTACGAGGTGGCGGATCCCGACGCGCCGGTGGGCCTGTTCAACCACATCTTCAACCAGGGCAAGGTGATCGTGGTCTGGGAGCGGGGCGAGGTCCGCGGCCTGATCACCAAGATCGACGTCATCGACTTCCTGGCCCACCGCCGCCGCACCCCCGGGGGTGGCGCATGAGCCACGACGATCGTCCGCAGCGCTTCGAGACGCGGGCCATCCACGCGGGCCAGCCGCCGGATCCGTCCAACGGCGCGGTGTGCACGCCGGTGTACTTCACCAGCACCTACGCCCAGTCGGCGCCCGGCGTGCACCAGGGCTACGACTACAGCCGCGTCAACAACCCGACGCGGTTCGCCCTGGAGCAGAACCTGGCGGCGCTGGAGGGCGCGAAGCACGGCATCTGCTTCGCGAGCGGCTGCGCCGCGACGGCCTCGCTGGCCCACTGGGCCGGCCCCGGCAGCCACATGGTCGTCTGCGACGACGTCTATGGCGGCACCTGGCGCATGTTCGAGAAGGTCTTCGCCCTCGCGGATCGGCGCTACACCTTCACCGACCTGACGGACCCGGACGCCTGGCTGGAGAAGGTGCGGCCCGAGACGCGGGCCATCTGGATCGAGACGCCCACCAACCCGCTCCTCAAGATCGTCGACATCGCGGCCATCGCGGCCCGGGCGAAGTCGCGGGGCCTCGCGGTCATCGTGGACAACACCTTCGCCTCGCCCTACCTCCAGTCGCCCTTCGAGCTGGGGGCCGACGTGGTGGTGCACTCCTGCACCAAGTACCTGGGCGGCCACAGCGACGTGGTTATGGGGGCGGTGCTGACGAACGACGACGCCATCGCCGAGAAGATCCGCTTCATCAACAAGTCCACCGGCGGCGTGCCGGGGCCCATGGACTGCTTCCTGGTGATGCGCGGGACGAAGACGCTGGCCATCCGCATGCGCGAGCACGAGGCCAACGCCCGCGTCATCGCGGAGTGGCTGGCGCGGCACCCGAAGGTGCAGACGACCATCTGGCCCGGCCTCGAGAGCCACCCCCAGCACGCCATCGCCCGTCGGCAGATGCGCGGCTTCGGCGGGATGATCAGCTTCGTGGTGAAGGGCGGGCTGGAGGCAGCCACCCGGCTCCTGTCCACCTGCCGCATCTTCACCCTCGCCGAGAGCCTCGGTGGGGTGGAGTCGCTCATCGAGCACCCCGCCATCATGACCCACGCCAGCCTGCCGCCCGAGGTGCGCCAGAGCCTCGGCATCGACGACGGCCTCATCCGCATCAGCGTCGGCATCGAGCATGTCGATGATCTGCTGGCGGATCTGGAGCGCGCCCTCGCCGCGGCCTGACCGCGCTTCGGTGTGGTGGAAACTCGGCGGCCCGTGCTATCCAGGGCCCATCCAGCCGAGGAAGAGATCCGATGCGCACGATCCCGCTGCTCCTGATGGGGCTGGCCGCCGGGCCCGCCTTCGCTCAGACCCCCCCCGACCCGCCCGCCACGCCTCGCCCCACCCAGTCCGCCACGGACATGGGCAGCCAGGTCGAGATCGGCGTGCACGCCTATGGGATGGCCATCGGTAGCTTCCTCACCGAGATCGACGAGTCGAAGAAGGTCATCGACGTCCCCCCCGGCGGGCGGGCGCGGGTGGTCTACCCCGGCTTCGGCGGCTTCAGCGGCGGCGGCGGCATCGCGGTGGACGTCCTGTGGCGTGGCATCGTGGGCTTGAAGCTGGGCCTCTTCGCCTCCAACGACGTGGGCAGCGGCAGCATCAACGACGTCGACTTCGACATCGGCCAGACGGCGCTGCACCTGCCGCTGCTGCTCAAGGTCGCCGCGCCGGTGGAGACGGTCCGCCCGTTCTTCGTGATCGGGCCGGAGTTCGTCTTCCCCGGCGACGCCGAGGCGTCCACCGACTTCCCCGGCGGCGTCGCGGTCAGCGCCGAGGCGGACACCTACCTGGCCCTGGCCTTCGGCTTCGGCTTCGAGTTCGTGCTGCCCGTCGACGGCATGGACGTGCGCATCCCGCTGACGCTGCGGGGGGCCTGGAACCCCTCGGTCGAGGATGACATCAACGGCCGCGCCCGCTTCGATGTGGAGCGCAGTGGCAATATCGCCCAGATCAACGGGGCGGTCTTCAAGAGCGAGTGGGAGTGGCAGGCCGCCGCGACCCTCGGGGTGGCCTTCTACTTCCACCCCTGACCGCCGCGCTCACGGGGCGTCGCGGTACTTCGCGGCCTGCTCCGTGTAGTGCTTCCAGCCATGCTCGATCCAGCCGCGCTCGCGCTCGCCCACGGCGCGGACGACCCGGTACGGATTCCCAAACACGAATGAATTCGGGGGGATGACCTTGCCCCCCGGGATCAGGGTGCCCGCCCCGATGTAGCTGCCCCGGCCGATGACGCAGTCGTCGAGCAGGATGGCCCCCATGCCGATGAGGCAGTCATCCTCGACGGTGCAGCCGTGCAGAATGACCCCGTGCCCGACCGTGACGCGCTCGCCGACCACCGTGTGGGAGAGGCCGCCGGTCATGTGCACCATGGAGCCATCCTGGATGTTGCTGTCGGCGCCGACGACGATGCGCCCCTCGTCCCCCCGCAGCGTCGCGCAGGGCCAGATGCTCACCCGCGGCCCCAGGGTGACCTGCCCGATCACGACGGCGGACGGGTGCACCCACGCCGAGGGATCGAGGGCGGGCGTGGTGCCACAAAAGGCCTGGATCATCTTCTCCCCTTGCGCCGTCCGGTGGTGGTGCCCATGGTGCCCGGCCGTCTTCGTCCCGACAATCCATCACCCCGAGAAAGGAGGCCGTCCGTGGGCGTGGAGACCTTCACCTTCAAGTCCGAGGCGCGTCAGCTCCTCGATCTCATGATCCACTCGCTGTACTCCAACAAGGAGATCTTCCTCCGGGAGCTGATCTCCAACGCCTCCGACGCCCTCGACAAGCTGCGGTTCGAGGCCCTCACCCAGGCGGATCTGCTGCCCGAGGCCACCACCCTGCGGGTGCGCGTGGCGGCGGACGAGGCGGCCCGCACGCTGACGGTGGAGGACACGGGCATCGGCATGAGCCGCGACGAGGTGGTCGAGAACCTCGGCACCATCGCCCGGTCGGGCACCAAGGAGTTCGCCGCGCGCATGTCCGAGGCCCGCAAGGCCGAGGGCACGGACGCCGAGAGCCTCATCGGCCAGTTCGGCGTGGGCTTCTACTCGGCGTTCATGGTGGCGGAGGAGGTCACCGTCGTGACCCGCCGCGCCGGTAGCGACGCCGCCTGGATCTGGCACTCCACCGGCGACGGCACCTTCACCCTCACCGAGGGGCACCGCGACCAGCCGGGCACCACGGTGAAGCTGAAGCTGCGCGCCGCCGATCCCGAGAACGGCCTCCCCGACTTCACCAAGGGGTGGACGCTGCGGCGAATCATCAAGAAGTACAGCGACTTCGTGCAGTACCCCATCGAGCTGCGGCAGGAGCGCACCGAGGTGGAGCGCGACGAAGAGGGCGAGCCCGTCGCGGGGGCCGAGGAGAAGACCGTCGTCGAGTGGCAGACGGTCAACTCCATGAAGGCCATCTGGACGCGCAACCCCGACGACGTCACCGCCGAGGAGTACGCCGAGTTCTACAAGCACATCTCCCATGACTGGGAGGCGCCCTTCGAGACGATGACCCTCAAGGCCGAGGGCACCTTCGAGTACCGCGCCCTGCTGTTCGTGCCCGAGCGCGCGCCCTTCGACCTCTTCTACCGGGATCAGAAGTACGGCCTGCAGCTCTACGTGAACCGCGTCCTGATCATGGAGAACTGCCAGGATCTGGTGCCGGACTGGCTGCGGTTCCTGCGCGGCGTGGTGGACTCCCCCGACCTCTCCCTCAACGTGTCCCGCGAGATCCTGCAGCAGGACCGCCACGTGAAGGCCATCCGCAAGCGCCTGGTGAAGAAGGTGCTCGACACCTTCGCGAAGCTGCAGGCCGAGGACGCCGACCGCTACCTCACCATCTGGAACACCTACGGCCGCGTGCTCAAGGAGGGCTCCACCGACGCGGACTTCCGCGATCGGCTCAAGGGCCTCTACCTGTTCGCCTCCAGCGCCGGTGACGCCCTGACCACCCTCGACGGCTACGTGGAGCGGATGAAGGAGGGGCAGGACGCCATCTACTACCTGACCGGGGAGTCCCGGGCGGCGGTGGAGCGGTCTCCCCACCTGGAGGCCTTCAAGGCAAAGGGCTACGAGGTGCTCTACCTGACGGAGCCCGTGGACGAGATCCTGGTCGGCCACATCACCAGCTTCAAGGACCACAAGCTCCAGTCCGTGGGGAAGGGCACCGTCGAGCTGGGCACCGAGGAGGAGCGCCAGGCCGCCGAGAAGGCTCGCGAGGAGAAGACGGCCGAGAACAAGGACCTGCTCGAGCAGCTCCAGTCCACCCTGGACGCGTGGGTCAAGGAGGTGCGCCTGTCCACGCGGCTGACCACCTCCGCCGCCTGCCTGGTGGGCGAGGAGCACGACATGAGCCCGGGCCTCGAGCGCATGTTCGCCCAGGCCCAGGCCGACGTCGATCGGCCCCGCCAGAAGCGCATCCTGGAGCTGAACCCCGATCACGCGCTGCTGGGGAAGCTGAAGGTGATCTACGAGGAAAACCGGGAGGATGCGCGCCTCGCGTCCTACGCGAAGCTGCTGCACGGCCAGGCCCTGCTGGCCGAGGGCTCGTCCCTGCCCGATCCGGTGGAGTTCGGCCGGCTGGTGGCCGATCTGATGGTCCGGGCCTGACGCCCGGGCCGCTGGGGGCGCCGCCTACTGGCAGCCGCCCCCGGTGCAGCTCTCCTTGGTGACCGCGCCCGCCAGGGTGCGGGTGCACCGCCCCCCGGAGCAGGTCAGGTTGGCGGTGGCGCCCTCCTGGATCTCCTGCTTGCAGTTGCCCCCCGAGCACGTGAAGTTGGCGGTGCCGCCCTTCTCGCAGAGCTGCTGGCAGCCGCCACCCGAGCACGAGAAGTCGCAGGCCGCCCCCATCGTGCACGTCTGCTGGCAGTTGCCGCCGGGGCACTTGAGCTTGCAGGCCTGGCCCGCCACGCAGGCGACCACCTCGGCGTCGCCCTCGGAGCCGGGCGCCGCCGCCACGTCACCGCCGGCCGCCTTGAGGGCGTCGCGGGTGGCCTTGTTGGCGTCGTGGACGGCCTTGCGCGCGTCCTTCAGGGCTTTGCGCGCGTCCTTCACGGCCGCCTTGTCGAGGGTGGTGCCGTCGGGCAGGACGATGGTGGGCTGCTGGGCGAGGGCCTGGCCCCCCGCGACGAAGAAGAGCGCGACGATCAAGCTGCGCATGGTGCCTCCTGTCAGTTGCTCCGCCCGGTGGCGGCCGCGCCGCCCGACGGGATGTCCGTGGGCATATTCAGCCCCGCCAGGGCCGGCGTAAAGCCCTGAACACAGGGACTTCGACGCCAGCACGGCCCCTGCTACGATGCAGGCACCACGAGGGGGGACGAGGGGCCGGTGACTGACAATCCGAGGCGGCGCGACGTTCTGCGGGCCGGCCTGGCCGGTGCTGCCCTGCTGGCGGCCCCCCGGCGAGCGCCGGCGGTCATCGCGGGGGGAGAGCCGGCGACCCAGTGGGGCGTGGCCGCGGGGGACGTGACCCCCGACGGCGCCGTCGTCTGGAGCCGCACCGATCGCCCCAGCCGCATGCATGTGGAGTGGTCGGTGGATCCGGGCTTTCGGCGGCATGTGCGCCAGGCCGGGTTCTCCGAGGCCCTGGAGACGAGCGACTTCTGCGCGCAGGTGCCCATCACGGGCCTGCCGGCGGACCGCCGCATCCACTACCGCGCCATGTTCGAGAACCTGGAGACGGGGGCCATGTCGGCGCCCGTCGCCGGCAGCCTGCTCACCCCCCAGCTTCGACCGGGGCGCCCCCTGAAGTTCGCGTGGTCGGGGGACGTGGGCGGCCAGGGCTACGGCATCAACCCCGACCTGGGGGGCATGCGCATCTTCGACGTGATGCGCGGGCACCAGCCCGACTTCTTCATCCACTGCGGCGACATGATCTACGCCGACTCGGTGTACCAGGCGAAGAAGGGGGCCAAGGGCGGCGGGGGGCGGGCCTGGACCAATCTCATCACGCCCGAGAAGCTGAAAGTCGCTGAAACTCAAAAGGAATTCTGGGGAAACTTTCGCTACAACCTGCTCGACGACAACCTGCGGCGCTTCTACGCCGAGGTCCCCCTCGTCGTGCAGTGGGACGACCACGAGACGAAGAACAACTGGTGGCCGGGGCGGATGCTCGACGAGGATGACCGCTACACGGTCAAGAGCTGCTCCCTGCTCTCGGCCCGGGCCCGCAAGGCCTTCTTCGACTACAACCCCATCGCGGTGGCCGAGGGCCACGTCGGCCGCATCTACCGCACGCTGCCCCAGGGGCCCCTCGCCGACCTCTTCGTGCTGGACGCGCGCAGCTACCGCGCCCCCAACAACGAGAACCAGCAGTCGAAGCTGGGCCCCGACACGGCCTTCTTCGGCGGCAACCAGCTGCGCTGGCTGGCCCGGGGCCTCAAGCAGAGCCAGGCCACCTGGAAGGTGATCGTCTGTGACCAGCCCATCTGCCTGATGGTGGCCCACGGCCAGTACACCTTCGAGGGCATCGCCAACGGCTCGGGCCCCGCCCGCGGCCGCGAGCTCGAGATCGCCTGGCTGCTGTCGTTCATCAAGCGGCAGGGCATCAAGAACGTGGTCTGGCTCACGGCCGACGTCCACTACGCCGCCAGCCACCACTACCACCCCGATCGCGCCAGCTACACCGACTTCAACCCCTTCTACGAGTTCGTCAGCGGCCCCCTCAACGCCGCCACCTTCGGCCCCAACCGGCTCGACAAGACGTTCGGGGCCAAGGTCGACTGGCATGGCATCCCCGACGGCACCCCCTTCGGCGCCTCACCGTTCCTGGGCCTGCAGTTCTTCGGCCTGGTGGAGATCGATCCGGTGTCCCAGGCCCTCACCGTGACGCACTACAACCTCGAGGGGCGCAAGCTCTCGGAGACCCGGCTCGAGGCGGGCAGCTAGAACAGCGAGCAGGAAGTCGCCCCTCGCCTGGCCGCCCCCAGCCCATCGGCGGTGGACTTCAGCGGCCGAACGAGTATGCTGCCGCGATCTGGCCGCCGAGGATCCTCATGTCGAAGCGAGACGCCACCACGGGCATCCTGCCGTTTTTCTTGATGATTCTGCTCGCCAGCCTGGCCTCGGGCTGCGGCGCGCCGGCCACCGTCATCCTGGTGCGGCACGCCGAGAAGCAGGCGGACGTGGAAGATCCCGGCCTCACCGAGGCCGGCAAGGCCCGCGCCCAGGCCCTGGCCGCGGCCCTCAACCGGCAGGATCTGGCGGCCATCATCACCACCCAGTACCTGCGCACCCTCGAGACGGCCGATCCCGTCGCCGGGGCCAAGGGCCTCAAGGCCGAGGTGGTGAAGGTCGACGACGCGGACGCCTACGGCAAGGACATGGCCCGCCGAATCCGCAATGGTTACGGCGGGTTGACGGTGCTGGTGGTGGGCCACTCCAACACCATCCCCCAGATCCTCTGCGCCCTCGGGGCGGAGTGCGGCGTGAAGATCGCCGAGGACCAGTACGATGATCTCTTCATCGTGCAGGCCCGGGCCGACGGGGCCTCGGTGGTCCGGGCGCGCTACGGCGCCGTCGCCGCCGGCGGGGCGCCCGCCGAGCGGGCCGACGACGCAGCGGCGCCCGCGGCGGGCCTCGTCATCGAGGATCAGGTGGTGGGCACCGGGCCGACGCCCGAGAAGGGCCAGACCGTGGTGGTCCACTACGTCGGCCAGCTCGAGGACGGCACCGTCTTCGACTCCAGCCGCGACCGCGACGAGCCCTTCAAGTTCAAGTACGGCCTGGGCCAGGTCATCAAGGGCTGGGAGCAGGGCCTCGCCACGATGCAGGTCGGCGGCAAGCGCAAGCTCACCATCCCGGCCCACCTCGCCTACGGCGAGAAGGGCGCTGGCGGCGTCATCCCGCCCGGCGCGACCCTGATCTTCGAGGTCGAGCTGCTCGCCATCGAGCCCTGATCGGCGCGCCCGTTTGACGTGGCCGCGCCCATCCGCAGAATGGCGCAGCATGATGCCCGGCACCCCACCGCTGTCCGTCGCGCCCATGATGGATCGGACCGACCGCCACTTCCGGGTGCTGGTCCGGCTCATCAGCCAGCACACGCTGCTGTACACCGAGATGGTCACCACCGGCGCCCTGCTGCGCGGGGATGTGGAGCGCCACCTGGGCTTCGACCCGCGGGAGCACCCCATCGCGCTGCAGCTCGGGGGGGATGATCCGGCGGCCCTGGCGGCCTGCGCGCGGCTCGCCGAGGCCCGGGGCTACGACGAGGTGAACCTGAACGTGGGCTGCCCGAGCGATCGGGTGCAGCAGGGCCGCTTCGGGGCCTGCCTGATGCGCGAGCCGGCGCAGGTGGCGGCCTGTGTCGAGGCGATGCGGGCGGCGACCTCCCTGCCGGTGACGGTGAAGCACCGCATCGGGGTGGACGAGCTGGACGCCTACGACGACATGCGGCGCTTCGTGGACGTGGTGGCCGCCGCCGGCTGCGCGCGCTTCTCGGTGCACGCCCGCAAGGCGTGGCTGTCGGGCCTGTCGCCCAGGGAGAACCGCACGGTGCCTCCCCTGCGGTACGCCGACGTCTACCGGCTGAAGGCCGAGCGGCCGGAGCTGGCCATCGAGATCAACGGCGGCATCACGACGCTGGCCGAGGCCGAGGCGCACCTGGCCCTGGTGGACGCGGTGATGATCGGCCGGGCGGCGTACGATGATCCCTGGCTGTTCGCCGAGGCGGACGCCCGCGTCTTCGGGCGGCCCGGCCCTGTGAGGACCCGGGCCGACGTGGTGCGCGCGATGGCCGCCTACGCCGAGGGCTGGCTGTCCGGGGGCGGCCGCCTGCACCACGTCACCCGGCACATGCTGGGGCTGTTCGCGGGGGTGCCCGGGGGCCGGCGGTTTCGCCAGATCCTCGGCGGGGCCACCCGCCCGGAGGCGGGCCCCGCGCTGCTGATCCAGGCCCTCGAGGCCGTGGACGGCGTGGCCGCCTGAAGACGCGAGGAGGAGAGCATGGACGACGCGCAGAGAATCTCTTTGGAAGCCGCGGCCTTCCGCCGCCTGGTGGCCCACCTGCAGGCCCGGACCGATGTGCAGAACATCGACCTGATGGGGCTGGCCGGCTTCTGCCGCAACTGCCTGTCGCGCTGGTACCGCGAGGCCGCCGAGGCCGAGGGCGTGGCCCTCACCGACGCCGAGGCCCGCGAGATCGTCTACGGCATGCCCTACGAGGCGTGGAAGGCCCAGCACCAGCGGCCCGCCACGGCAGCTCAGCAGGCGGCCTTCGAGGCCAGCCGGCCGAAGGACTGAGGGTGCCGAAGGCGCGCATCACCCGCCTGGCGCGCTGGCTGGGCCCGTGGACGCCCGACACCCGCGTCCCGCCCGCGGTGCAGGCCACGGATGCCGAGGTGGCCGGCCCCCCGGGTCGCGGCCCCATCCGCGTGCGCACCTGGACGGGCCGCGCCGTCCGCGCTCCCCTCATCCTCTGGCCCGGCCTGCACTACGCCGGCCCCGATGATCCGCGCATGGACCGCTTCGCCCGCGTGCTCGCCGCCGCCGGCTACCGCGTCCAGGCGCCGTTCATGCCCGACTTCCTCGACCTGATGCTGCGCCCGACCCTGGTGGACGACGCCCTGGCGGTCTTCGACGCCCTGGTGGCCGATCCCGAGGCGCCGGCCGGCAAGCCCGGCATGCTCAGCATCTCGTTCGGCTCGCTGCTGGCCCTGCGGGTGGCCGCCGCGCGGCCCGATCAGGTGGGCGAGGTGCTCATCTTCGGGGGCTACGCGGAGTGGGATGCCGCCATGCGGTTCTCGCTGACGGGGGGCGAGGGCGTCCCGCACGATCCGCTCAACCACCCGGTCTCGTTCATGAATCTGGTGGATCACCTGCCCGGCGCGCCGCCGGATCCCGCGCCGCTGCTCGGGGCGTGGCGCCAGTACGTGGAGGCGACGTGGGGCCGGCCCGAGATGAAGGCGCCCGACGCCTGGCCGCCCGTGGTGCGGGCGGTGGCCGAGACGCTGGATCCGGCGCTGCAGCCCCTCTTCCTGCGCGGCTGCGGCCTGGCTCCGGGGGCGCTGGCCCTCATCGAGGAGGCCCTGCGCCGCGCCGGCGGGCGGGCGTTCCTGGATCCGCGGCCCCACCTCCACACCCTGACCACCCGCGTGCACCTGGTGCATGGGATGGACGATGACGTCATCCCCTACACCCAGGCGGCGGTGCTGGAGGCCGCGCTGCCCCCCGGCACCCACGCCGGGACGTGGATCACCGGGCTGTACGGCCACACCGGCCACGCCGCCCGCGGGCCCGGCGCCCTCTTCAGGGAGCTGGGCGCGATGCTGCACATCCTGCGGGCCCTCGCGGGCCTCGCCACCCCGTGATGGAGGGCCCATGTCGGCCGAGGTTCACCTCATCTGGAAGAAGTCCTGCGACACATGCCGCCGCTTCAAGGGTCAGCTCGACGCGTGGGGGGTGGCGTACACCGCCCGCGAGCTGAACGCCGAGCCGCTGACGGCCGCCGATCTGGAGGCCCTCATCGGGGATCGGCCCGTGAAGCCGTTCTTGAACACCCACAACGCGACCTACCGCGCCCTCGGCCTCAAGGACGCCACCCCCGACAAGGCGCGGGCCGTGGCGCTCATCGCCGAGACGAACAACCTGCTGCGCCGCCCGGTGCTGCGGGTGGGGGATGCGCTCGTGATCGGCAACGATCTGGCGGCCGCGGCCGCGCTCCTCGGGCGGGCGCCGTGACCGACGCCCACCGCGGCGTGCTGGGGGATCACCCCCTGGCCCGCCAGTTCAACGCCTTGGATCCCTTGCAGATTCTCGACGCCATCCGCCTGCCGGGCTGGTACCCGACGGGGCGGGTGATGGCCCTGAACAGCTACGAGAACCGGGTCTACCAGATCGAGCTGGAGGACGCCGAGGGGGCCCTGCGGCAGGTGGTGGGCAAGTTCTACCGCCCGGGGCGCTGGAGCCGGGCCGCCATCGAGGACGAGCACGACTTCCTCTTCGATCTGGCCGACGCCCGGCTGCCCGTCGTGCTGCCGCTGGCCCTCGGGGACGACGACGACGAGACCATCGGGGCGCTCACCGGGGCCGCCGCCGGCATCTCGTTCGCGCTCTTCCCCCGCGTCTCGGGCCGCCCGCCCGAGGAGCTCACCGACGCGCAGCTCTCGGAGCTGGGGACGCTCCTCGCCCGCCTGCACACGGTGGGGGAGGAGCACGACGCGCCCGACCGGCCCGTCCTGAGCCCGACCACCTACGGCTGGGACAACCTCGCGTACTTGCTGGACAACCGGCTGATCCCCGAGCAGGCCCGCGACGCCTTCGCGGGCACGGTGGAGGCGGTGCTGCGGGCCATGGAGCCCCTGTTCGCCGGCGTGCCCACCCACCGCATCCACGGGGACTGCCACAAGGGCAACCTGCTCGACACCGGGCGCGGGCTGGTCATCCTCGACTTCGACGACCTGGCCATCGGCCCGGCCGTCCAGGACCTCTGGCTGCTGGCGCCGGCCCCCGACGCCGACGGGCGCCGCCAGCGCCTGCGGATCGCCGACGCCTACCGGGCCGAGCGGGACTTCGATCCGGGGTGGCTGCGCCTGGTCGAGCCCCTGCGCTCGCTGCGCATGATCCACTTCTCGACCTGGATCGCGCGGCGCTTCGACGATCCCACCTTCCGGCGGACGTTCGACCACTTCGGGACGGTGCGCTACTGGCAGGACGAGACGGCCGCGCTGCGCGAGCAGCTCGCCCGCTCCTGGGGGGATCCCGACGGCGAAGACGCCGGATAACCCCCTGATTTCGGGTAGGTTGGGAGATCCCGGCCATGCTTGACGGTCCACGTCCGGGGTGTCTACGATGCGGCGATCAAGGGGGGGAGGCTGGTGATGCGCATCGTCCTGGCGCTGCTGCTTGGGCTGGCGGCCTCCGCGTCGGCGCAGCCGGCGGCGGGTGACAACCCGGTGGAGGCGCTGGCCCAGCGCGCCACCGCGGAGTACGAGGCCGGCAACTTCCTCAAGGCCGTCGAGCTGTACCGGGAGGCCTACGCCGTCGGCAAGGTCTCGACCATCCTCTACAACATCGCGCTCATCTACGACCGCAAGATCGGCGATCCCGATCTGGCCATGGAGTTCTACCGCCAGTATCTCGCCACGCCCGACGCCGATCCGAAGGCGTCGTCGCGGGCGATGGCGCGGCTGCAGGAGCTCAAGGCAGCCAAGGCGAAGGCCGAGGCGGCCACCCGCAAGCAGGAGGCCGAGGCCCGCGAGGCCGAGGCGCGGCGGCGAGAAGAGGAGGCCGCGCGCAAGGCGGCCGAGGCGGCCCGGGCCGAGCAGAAGCCCAGGGAGGGCTCCGGCCTGGCGACCGGTGGCTGGATCCTGGCCGGGGTCGGGGTCGCGGCGGTGGGCGGCGGGGTGGCCTTCGGCCTCTCGGCCAGCAAGGACGCCGATGACTTCAAGGCCAGCCGCTCGCTGAGCGAGAAGAAGTCGCTGCGCGACGACGGCGAGGGCAAGGCCCTCATCGCCGACATCCTCATGGGGGTGGGGGCGGCGGCGGCCATCACCGGCCTGATCATGGTGGCCGTCGCGCCGGGTGATGATGCGCCCTCGGCCACGGTGGGGCCGACCGCCGACGGCGCGGGTGCCACCCTGTGGATCGGAGGTCGCCTGTGATCAAGCGTGGCGTCGGCATCCTGGCGGCGGTCGCGGCGGTCCTGGCGGGCTGCTCGGTCGCCTTGAAGTTCGAGGATGAGTGCAGCACCGACCGGGACTGCAGCGGCGGGCTGCGCTGTGTCGAGAAGCTCTGCGTCACCGCCACCGGCCCGGCGGCCGACCAGGGTCCCACCCCCGATCAGGGGGGCATGGGGGGCATGGGGGGTGGCGCGGGCGGCATGGGCGGCGACGGGGGGGCCGGCGGCACCGGCCTCACCCTCGATCCCGCGCTCTGCCACACGCTGTACGGCGTCTCCCCCGAGGAGGCCCTGAGCGACCGCACCATCCTGCTGGGCATGCTCATGCCCCGGACGGGCGATCTGGGGCCCGTCGGGCGGTCCATCGAGCTGGCCGCCGTGCTGGCCCTCGAAGAGATCAACGAGGTCGGGGGGGTCAACGGCAAGCGCTTCGGCCTCATCGCCTGTGACACCGCCGCCGACGAGGACAAGGCGGTCGAGGCCGCCAACTGGCTGGTCCAGCGCGCCCATGTGCCGGCGATCATCGGCCCGGCGGCCAGCAACGTGACCATCCGCGTCTTCAACGACGTGGCGAAGCCCAACGGCGTGCTGCTGATGAGCCCGTCGTCGACGGCGCCGGCCCTCTCCACCCTGGCCGACGATCAGGATCTGCTCTGGCGCACGGCGCCCAGCGACGCGCTCCAGGGCGCGGCGGTGGCGGCCTACCTGCTGGACCGGGGCTTCGAGAAGGTGGCGGTGATCAACCGCGACAACACCTACGGCAACGGCTTCGTGTCCGAGATCCGCGGGCCCCTCTGCGATGTGGGGCGGTGCGGCGAGGCCAACCTCTTCAACCGGCGCTACCCCGAGGGGGCGGGCGCCGCCGAGTTCACGCCCATCGTCGCCGACATGCTGCGCTTCGCCCCCGAGGTGGTGGTGCTGGTCGCCTTCGTGGATGACGGCATCGCCTTCCTCAACACGGCGGGGCAGTTCGACTTCGACCAGTTCGTGCTCACCGACGGCGCCCGCGACCTGAAGCTGGTCGACGAGGTGCAGCGGCCCGCGATCATCGACAACATCATCGGCACCGCGCCCTCGTCGCCCGCCGGCCGCAACTTCATGGACTTCACGTTCGCCTACACCGCCAAGTGGGGCATGGATCCCAGCGTCTTCAACGCCCAGAGCTACGACGCCATGTACCTGCTGGGCTATGCGGTGGCGGGCATCCCCGACGGGACGCCCCTGAGCGGTCCGTCCATCGGCGGCCAGCTTCGGCGGCTTTCGGCCGGCGCGAAGCTCACGGTGGGCCCGGAGGGCTGGAACGACGGGGTGCGGGCGCTGCGGGCCAACCCGGAGGCGACCCTCGACTTCGACGGCGCGTCGGGCCCCCTCGACTTCAACGCCCTCGGCGAGGCCCCGGCCGACATCGAGGGCTGGCGCTTCGACCGCGCGGAGCGGCGCGTCCGCTCCCTCGGCGTGATCTACACCGCCGCCGGGACCTACGTGCCGGTGGCCGAGCCCGAGCCCGAGCCCGACGCCGGGGCGGCGCCTCCGCCGCAGGATGCGGGCGTGGACGCCGCGCGCTGATGGCCGCGATCTGCCCCAAGTGCCGCAGCCGCTTCGATGATCGGCTGCCGCGCTGTCCCCACGATGGCCGCCAGCTCGTGGCGGACCTCTCGGGGCTGGTGGTGGCCGGTCGCTACACCCTGCGGGAGCTCCTCGGCGTCGGCGGCATGGACAGCTCGGTCTGGCTGGCGATGCAGCAGCCCGTCCAGCGGCCGGTGGCGGTCAAGCTGCTCCCGCCGACGGATGGAGACTCCGCGGACCGCTTCGCCCGGGGCGCCCGCATCGCCTCGAACCTGAGCCACCCGCACATCACCGTCGTCCACGACTACGGGCGGACCGAAGACGGAAAGCTCTTTCTGGTCATGGAGTTGCTGGAGGGCCGCGTCCTCCATGACGTGCTGCGGGTCGGCGGGATGCCCATCGACCGGGCCCTGCACATCACCGATCAGGTGCTCAAGGCCCTCGATCACGCCCACCGGCGCAACGTCGTCCACCGGGACATCAAGCCGGGCAACCTGTTCTTGTCGACCCGCAACGACGACCCCGACTTCGTGAAGGTCCTCGACTTCGGCATCGCGCGGTTCATCGACGCGGACGACGGCTTCTTCGACGAGCCCCTCCAGGAGATCACCACCACCCGGCAGATCTGCGGGACGCCCCAGTACATGGCCCCCGAGCAGATCGCCATGGGCACGGTGGACGCCCGGACGGATCTCTACGCCCTGGGCATCGTGCTCTACCGCATGATCACGGGGGAGCTGCCCTTCAACAGCCGCGATCACCGCGAGCTTTTCCGGGCCCACCTGACCCAGGCCCCCCCGCCCTTCAGCGCCGTCCGCCCGGGGCTCGAGTTCCCGGAGCTGGAGGCCCTGGTGATGCGGGTGCTGGCGAAGTCGCCCGATGATCGCTTCGCCAGCGCCGCCGAGATGCGCGTGGCCATTCGGCAGCTCCGCGGTCGCCTGGGCATCAGCGGCCCCGAGGACGAGCTGACGCCCATGAGCGGCGCGGTGTCGGCGCCCTCGGGCCTGCTGAGCAACCCCGGGACGGCCCAGCTCGAGGTGGTGCGCCCGCGGCGCGATCTGGCCTTGCCGCTGCTGCTCGTGGTGCTGGTGCTGCTGGGGCTGGGGGCCTTCCTGTGGTTCCAGGCCCGCACCCCCGGCGACAGCGGCGCGGCCGCCGCGACCGCCGCCCACCCGACGCCGCCCCCGAGCGCCCCGCCCCCGGCCCCCGGCCCCCTGCCCCCGCCCGTGGACGCCCAGGTCCCCGACGCGGCGCCGCCGGCCCCGGCCGACGCTGCGGTGCCGCCGCCGCCGACCCTCGGCCAGGTGATCGTCACCTCGAACCCCCCGGGGGCCACCATCCGCCTGGGCGACGAGATCCTCGGCACCACGCCGGCCACCCTCCGCCTGCCGGTCGGCGCCCATCGCCTGAGCCTGGCCCGCGCCGGGGCCACGGCCGCCGTGGACGTCGTCGCCGAGATCGACGCGCCGGCCCGGATCCACGGCGTGCTGCGGACGGCCGAGAGGCCCGAGCGCCCGGTGCAGCGGCCCGATCCGCCCTCCCGCCCCGAGCGCCCGGTCGAGCGCCCCGCGGCCCCGCGCACCGCCGTGCCGGCGTCGGCGGCGGCGCCCGAGACGAAGCCCGCGGGCACCATCCAGATGAAGCTGCTCGATGAGCGCGAGGCTCGCGAGTTCGACGTGGGGAAGAAGCCCGCCAGCCCGCCCAGCGAGAAGCCCCAGGTCAAGATCCTGGACGAGTAGGTGGCCCGGCCGCCGGCGGCGGCGGGAGCGGAGGTGGGTTCTCCAGCACCACCCGCGCGCCGCGCTGCCAGGTGAACCACTGGAAGGCCCAGTCCACCAACACCGTGATTCGATTGCGAAAATCCACCAGCGTCATGATGTGGACGAGCAGCCAGGCCAGCCAGGCCAGGTAGCCCGAGAAGCGCCAGCGGCCGATCTGGGCCACCGCCGCCGAGCGCCCGATGGTGGCCATGCTGCCCTTGTCGCGGTACTGGAAGGGGGGGCGCGGCGTCCCCGCGAGGCTCGCCTGGATGACCCTGGCGGCGTGGCGGCCGCCCTGCATCGCGGCCGGCGCCACCCCGGGCACCGTCCGATCGCCATCGGCCACCGCCGCCAGATCGCCGACGACGAACACCTCCGGGTGGCCCGGGATGGCCAGATCGGGGCCGACGAGGACCCGCCCGCCCCGATCCAGGGGGACGCCCAGGGTGGCCGCGAGGGGCACCCCGCGCACCCCGGCGCCCCAGAGCACCGTGCGGGCCGTGATGCGCTCGCCGCCCACGACCACGCCGTCCGCGTCGATGAGCGAGACCGGCTGGCCCACCCGTACCTCGACGCGCAGCTTCGCCAGGGCCCGCTGCGCCTTCTGCGCCAGCCCCTCGTCGAAGGCCGACAGGATGCGGGGCCCGGCCTCCACCAGGATCACCCGCGCGGCGTCCGGATCGAAGCTGCGGAAGTTGCGGGCCATGGTGTGGTGGGCGATCTCGGCCAGCGCCCCGGCCAGCTCCACCCCCGTGGGGCCGCCGCCGATGACCACGAAGGTCAGGCAGCGGGCGCGCCGGTCGGGGTCCTCCTCGCGCTCGGCCGCCTCATAGGCCAGCAGCACCCGCCGCCGGATCTCGAGGGCCTCGCCCAGGGTCTTGAGGCCCGGCGCGAAGGGCCGCCACTCGTCGTGGCCGAAGTAGGAGTGCGTGGCCCCGGCCGCGACCACCAGGTAGTCGTAGTCCAGGTGGCCGTCGTCCAGCTCCACCCGGCGCGCGGCCACGTCGATGCGCTCGGCCATGCCCAGGATCACCCGCACATTCCGCTGTTTTCTCAGGATCTTGCGGATGGGTGCGGCGATGTCGGGCGCGGTCAGGGCAGCCGTGGCGACCTGATAGAGCAGGGGCTGGAAGAGGTGGTGGTTGCGGCGATCCACGAGGGTGATCCGGACGGGGGCGCGGCGCAGGGCGCGGGCGGCCTGGAGTCCGCCGAAGCCGCCGCCGATGATGACCACATGAGGGAGCGCGGAGGCAGGGAGGGGGTCGGCCATGGGGCCTCACGGTGGGGGGACGGCGGTAGAGATGCCCCGGACGGGCGGGCCGTCGCAAGCCTTGCTTCACCTCCGGGAATGGGCGACGGTCAGGGGGTCGACCCGGGAGGAACCACCATGAACTTCGAGGAAACGCTCTCCGACTCCTACCGCTTCAAGGGGCCGCTGGGGGCCGTCGCCCATGTCGTGCTGCGGGGCCTGGAGGCCGGCGGCGTCGACGAGGCGACCGTGGACGGCGTGCTCGACGCCCTCCGCCGCGGCCTCAAGGGCATGAACGACGAGGAGTGCGACGTGCTGGTGCAGGTGCTCGAGCACCGCCTGGCCGAGGCCCGCCGCCAGGGCGCCCTCTACGAGCTCGTCCGCCTGACCGGCCGCCTCAGCTCCGTCGAGGCCCATGTGCTGCACGACGCCCTCGCCGCCGACGGCATCCGGGCCCAGTACAACCACGACCACCGATCCGACCCGTTCCCCGACCACAACGCCGACGTGGAGCTCTGGGTCCCGCGGGGCGAGCTGGGCAGGGCCCGCCGCGTCGTCGCGGCCCAGGCCGGCGCCGATCCGGACGATGTGGTGCACTGCGCGCACTGCGGCGAGGAGAACCCGGCCAACTTCGGTGCCTGCTGGAGCTGCAGCCAGAGCCTGGCCGCCACCGCGCCCGCGGCCCCCGTCGAGGCGCCGGCCGAAGAGTAGCCTCCCGGCTCAGCGGGGCTTGCGGGCCTTCGGGTCCTTGCCCTGCTCGGCCTGGACCTGGGCGATCAGCTCGCCCACCTTCTGCAGCTCCGACCGGGCGGTCGTGAGCATCTTCTCCAGCTCCGGCTTGTCGGCCCCGAGGGAGAGGCACTTCTCGAAGGCCGCCTTCGACACATCGAGCTGGCCCATCCCGAGGGCGTTGGAGCCGATCTGGCAGTGCGCCTCGACGTCGTCGGGGAAGAGGGAGCGCAGCTCGCTCCACACCCCCAGAGCGTCCTGGGGCTGACGGGTGGCCGCCAGCAGGCGCCCCAGCTTGCGGAAGGCCTCCACGTCGGCGGCGCGCTCGTAGGCCAGCCGCAGGGCCCCGGAGGCCGCCTCCAGCTTGCCGTTGCGGATGTAGGCCTCGGCCAGCAGCGCGTGGGCCTGCACCAGCGACTTGTCGAGGCCCAGGGCCCGCTCCAGCGCCCGCTCGGCCTCGGCCCACGACTCCTTGTCGATCAGGGCGCGACCGAGGGCCAGCCAGACCTTCCCGTTCGGGATGGCCTGGGCGGCCTCGCGCAGCAGCTTGAGGGCCTCGTCGGGCCGCTTCTGCAGCAGCCGCACCTGCCCGAGGGCGAACTTCGCCAGCATGAGCTTCGGGTCGAGCTCCAGGGCCCGGCCCAGCGCCACCGACGCCTCCTCCAGCTTGCCGTCCTTCAGGGCGGTGTCGCCGAGGTAGAGGTGGGCGTCAGCGAAGTCGGGCTGCACCTGGGCTGCCTGGGCGAACCGCGCGCGGGCCTGCTCGCCCTGACCCCGGTACTGGAGCACGCGGCCGAACGCCACCAGCAGCCGGGCCGACGGGCTCGCCTCCCGCGTGACGGCGTCGGCGAACTCAGCGTGCAGGCGCAGGGGATCGGCGTTGATCACCCCGCCATCGTTGAGCACCGCGTCGATGTGGGCCTCGAGCAGGCCGGCGCGCCAGGCGGCGTTGCCGGGCTGCAGGGCCAGGGCATCCGACCAGGCCTGAGCTGCCAGGGCGGGATCACCGGCCTTGGCGGCCTCCTGGGCGAGGGAGGCATGCAGCGCCGCGCGGGTGGCGGCCTCCTGCCGCGCCTCGCGAGCCGCCCACTGGTTCAGGGTCACGGGCACCGCCGCGGCGAGCACGGCGAGGGCGGCGAGGGCCTGGAGGGCCTGGGCCAGGGTCTTCATCAGAGCTTGCCTCGGGGCGCGTTTCGCCGCCCAACCTACAGGGATTCCATGCGGATCGTGAAGTTTCCGACCGCCCCGTTGACCCCCTCGACCACCACCGTGTGCTGGCCGGCCGGCAGGTTCACGGCCCCCAGCGCGGCGCCGCAAGCCTCGACGGGCACCACGCCGTCGCAAGCGCCGGTGATGTAGACGAAGCCGGCCAGGCCCGCGATCGTAAAGCGGATTCGGGCCGGGGCCGCCAGGGTGAACCGGAACGCCTGATCCGGCGCCGGCGAGGCGTTGGCGGGATCGCAGGCCAGGGAGAAGTTCACCACGCCGGCGCGGAGCTGGCCGTTGAGCACGTCCCCGGGCCGGATGGTGGCCGCGTTGGCGCAGGCCGCGTTCTGGCACTCGTTGTTGCGGCACAGGAAGCCCGGCAGGCAGTCCGCGTCGCCCCGGCAGCCCTCGAGGGCCACGCACTGGTTGTTCTGGCAGACGAAGCCGGCGCCGCACTCCCCGTCGACGAAGCACGCCACGAAGGCGCACTGGCCGTTGAGGCAGCGCTGGGGCGCCGCGCAGTCCATGTCATCGGCGCACGCCCCGAGGGGCTCCTGGCAACCGCCCCCGATGCAGCGGTGGGGCAGGATGCAGTCCACATCGCCTTCGCACTGGATCGGCTCGCGGCACGACAGCGTGCCGACATCGCAGGTCTGCAGCCCGGGGCAGCCCGCGTCGTCGCGGCAGCCCTCGCCGCAGAAGCCGTCCTGGCAGATGCGACCGGCGTCACAGTCGCCGTCGGCGGCGCAGGCCACCACCCGGCAGGCGTTGTTGGCGCAGCGCTGGCCCGCCGGGCAGTCCACGTCCTGGCGGCAGGCGCCGAGCGCGCAGCCCCCGCCGATGCAGAGCGCGCCGGGGCCGCAGGCGGCGTCGTTGGCGCACCGGACGCCCAGCACGCACTGGCCGCCCTGGCAGCGCGTGCCACCGGGACAGTCGGCGTCGAGCACGCAGACCGGGGCCTGGCAGAGGCGGTTGACGCAGCTCTGGCCGTCGGGGCAGTCGGCGTTGTTGGCGCAGGCATCGGTGCAGTTGCCGTCGGCGCACAGGCGGCCCGGCAGGCAGTCGATGTCGGCCATGCAGACGCCCGTCTCGCTGCACCGCCCCACGATGCAGACCTGGCTGCCGGGGCACGCCGCGTCGTTCATGCAGGCGGGCGCGGCCGGGCCGCAGCGGCCCCCCACGCACACATCCCCGTTGGCGCAGTCCACGTCGCGCAGGCACCCGGCGGCGCAGGCGCCATCCTGGCAGATGCGCCCCGCGCGGCAGCCGTCATCGTCCACGCAGAACCCGTTCTCGCCGCAGACCCCCACGTTGCAGGGCTCGCCGGCCGGGCAATCCGCCCGCACCATGCAGAAGTCGATGTCGAACTCGCACCGGTTGGCGACGCAGACCTCGCCGGCGTTGCAGGCGGCGTCGTTGGCGCACGGATCGGCGCACGCGCCACCGCGGCAGTACCGCTGGCCGCGGCAGTCCACGTCCGCCTCGCAGACGAAGGGCTCACGACACTCGGCGAAGGCGCAGAGCTGGTTGCCCGGGCAGTCGGCGTCCACCGCGCACCCGGCCGGCGCCGGCTCGCAGCGGTTGGCCACGCAGACGAGCCCGGCGCCGCAGTCGGCGTCCGCCTGGCAGCCCGGCCCGCACATGCCGGCGAAGCACACCCGGCCCTGCGCGCAGTCGTTGTTGTTGGCGCACGCGCCCTGCTCGCCGCAGACCCCCCCGATGCAGGGCTGCCCGCCGGGGCAGTCGGCCCGCACCTGGCAGAGCTGCCCGTCGACGACGCAGCGACCCGCCGCGCAGATCTCGCCCGCCGCACAGTCAGCCGCTGCGGCGCACGGATCGGAGCAGAAGGCGCCGCGGCAGTAGCGGTCGCCGATGCAGTCCACATCCGCCTCGCACAGGATGGGCTCGATGCACACGAGCGCCGCGCCGCAGACCTGGCCGCCGGGGCAGTCCACGTCCGCGACGCAGCCGCCGCCGGCCATGTCCTGGACGCACTCGCCGAACCGACACACCTCGCCGGGCTGGCACTCCAGGTCGTCCGCGCAGCCCAGCGGGCGGTCGGGGACGCAGGCGCCGCCGGTGCAGCTCTCGCCCGGCGGGCAGTCCGCGTCCGCCTGGCAGACATCCATGAAGGGATCGCGGCAGAAGCCCTCGACGCAGCGCTGATCGCGGGCGCAGTCCGCGTCCACGGCGCAGGCCAGCGGATCGACGCAGCGGCCCCCCTCGCACACGAAGCCGCCCCCGCACTCGGCGTTGGCGACGCAGCCCTCGACGCAGACCCCCGCCGCACAGATGCGGCTGCCCAGGCAGTCGATGTCGCCCTCGCAGACCCCCACCTCGGCGCAGTTGCCCCCCTGGCAGACCTGGTTGCCATCGCAGCCGGCGTCGTTCACACAGCTCGGCGCCGGCAGGCACCGGCCGTCCCGGCAGACCTCGTCCATCCCGCAGGCGTCGTCGTCGCGGCAGGGATCCGTGCAGGCCATCGCGACGCAGAGCCGCTCGCCCAGGCAGTCCAGATCCCCGGCGCACGCCGCGGGCTCCAGGCAGAGCCCCGAGTCCGCGTCGCAGGTCTGGGCGCCCGGACACTCGATGTCATCCTCGCAGCCTTCGGCGTCGATGCAGAGGCCCGCCACGCAGCGCGACCCGGCGCCGCAGTCGGCATCGCCCCCGCAGGGGTTCACGCAAAGTCCGCGATCACAAAGGCGATCTCCGATGCAGTCGATGGCGCCGAGGCAGAAGGCGGGCTCACGGCAGATGCGATCGCCCCCGCAGAACTGCTCGCCGGGGCAGTCATTGTCGACGTTGCACTCGGCGCCGGGGGGCGGCCGCAGCCGGCACAGGCCGTCCGCGTTGCAGGCCTGATCGCCATCGCAGTCCTCGTCGCGGCGGCAGGCCGGGACGCAGGTGCCGCCATCGCACGCGCGCCCGGCGAAGCAGTCCTCGTTGCCCGCACACACCGGCGCCTCGATGCAGGTCTGGGCCTGGCAGAGCTGGCGGCCGGGGCAGTCCCCGTCGTCCGCGCAGACCCCCTCGGCCAGGGTGCAGACGCCCCGGGTGCAGAGCAGCGGGGCCACGCAGTCCGCGTCGTCCTCGCACACGTCGACGGGCCCATCGGGCACGCAGAGCTCGTCCTGGCACACCAGGCCCCCGCCGCACTGGCCGCCGTCGCAGGGATCGTAGCAGAACCCATCGAGGCAGCCGCGCGCCCCCAGGCAGTCCAGATCCGCCTGGCAGACCGGCGGCTCGGCGCAGGTGCGATCATCGATGCTGCACACCTGGTTGCCGGGGCAGTCATCGTCGATCTCGCAGCGCCCGCCATCCGCCGGCGCGCAGACGCGATCCTGGCAGGACCAGCCATCGGGACAGGAGGCGTCGGTCATGCAGGCGATGGCGGCGCAGCGGCCATCGTCGCCGCACACCGTGTTGCCCAGGCAGTCCGCCGGCTCGCAGCGCTCGCGGCAGGCATCGTCGACACAGATGCGTCCCTCGAAGCAGCCGGTATCGACTCAGGCAGGGCGTCGCCTCATGGCAGCCCCCGTCCACACAGACCTGATCCCCCGGGCAGGCCGCGTCGTCCTCACAGCCCATGGCGTCCTCGCACATGCCGGCCCGGCAGACCCGCCCGGCACCACATTGCGCGTCCGTCATGCAGCCGGGCTGTGCGTCCTCGCAGCGACCCTGGAGGCAGGCGTCTCCGCCACAGTCCGCGTCACCGGCGCAGGGATCGGAGCACAGCCCGCGGTAGCAGTAGCGCCCCTCCAGGCAGTCCTCATCCGCCCCGCAGACCTGGGGCTCCTGGCAGCGGGCGCTGGCGTCGTCGCAGATCTGCGCGCCGACGCAGTCCTCGCTGGTCCGGCAGTCGCCCGGCCCCCGCTGCACGCAGGTGTTGGCGCGGCAGACTTCGTTGGCCTGGCAGTTGTCGAAGGTGATGCAGAGCTGAGCCTGAGGGCCAGCGTCGCCGCCCCCGCCCCCGCCGCCACCGCCGCCGGCCCCGTTGGAGCCGCCCCCGTCGTCGCACCCCGCCAGGGCCAGACCGAGAAGACCGATCACCGCCAGGCCACGCACCCGTCGAGACGCCATGCTCCCTCCCCCACCTCCGCTCGTCGGGGGGGATTATTGGACCCCTTCGGGGACCGCTTCAATGGGGTCGATGTAGGCATGGTGGAAGATTACAAAAGATCTGCCCCGGTCCCTGGGTTGTGCTACGGTGGCGTCGGGCCAGTCCGGCCCATCTGGCGAGCCTACCTTGGGGGGCGGGCTCGTGGAGGGAGACAGATGAAGGGAGCGCTCTGGCGCCGGCCGCGAGCGTGGTCGACTCTCGTCTTCTGCGCGCTTTTGTTCGCGGCACAGTCGATTCATGCTCAGGTCCCCGGCACCCTCTTCCAGGAGGGTCTGCTGGTCGACAACAACCAGATCCCCATCGATGGCCCGGTGGATCTCACGTTCTCGCTGTACGCAGCGGGCGCGGGGGGCGTGGCGGCGTGGACGGAGGTCCACCGCAACGTGCCGCTGTTCGAGGGCTACTACGGGGTGGAGCTGGGGAGCATCAACGCCCTCGACGCCGACCTCGTGCTGGGGGCCCAGTACCTCGGCGTGGCGGTGAACGGCGGCGCGGAGCTCGTGCCGCGCGTGAAGCTGGCCTCCGTGCCCTTCGCGCTGGTCGCCGGTGACGTGGCGGACGGGGTCGTCCTCGACCTCGGCGGCCTCGACATCGGCGGCAACCCGGTCATCAACGACCGGGGGCAGTGGGTCGGCGATCCGGCCGGCCTCCAGGGTCCCCAGGGCCCCCAGGGCGCGCGCGGTCCCCAGGGCCCCGCCGGCCCCGTCGGCCCCCAGGGTCCCCTCGGCGCCCAGGGCCCCGCCGGCCCGCAGGGTCCCGCCGGCCCCGCCGGCAACGACGGCGCCCCCGACACGCCGCTCCAGGTCCGCGCCAAGCTCGTCCAGGTGGACGGCGCCGGCTCCGGCGTCGACGCCGACCTGCTCGACGGCCTCAACTCGACCCAGTTCCTGCGCCGCGACCTGGCCCAGGGTGACACGGCCGACATGACGAGCCGTCTCTGGGTCCGCGGCGACCACGCCCAGATCGGCAACCAGGGCTTCCAGACCGGCCTGCAGTTCCTCAACTTCGGCACCCGGCACGGCGCCCTGCGCTTCGACGGGGCCAGCACGATCTTCCTGGAGGACGCCTCCGCCAGCCACGACGTGGGCACCTGGTACGGCGGCGCGGTCATGAACCTCGACGTGCGCCGCGGCTCGCTGCGGGTGGGCGGCGCGGGCCAGATCGTCAATGATCTCGGGGTCGGAGGCGCCATCGTCCCCAGCGCGGGCGCCGCCTCCAACGGCCTCGTCTGGCCCGCCAACCCCTTCGGCGGCGCCGGGGATCAGGCCTACATCCGCTACATCCAGGAGGCCGGCGAGAACACGGCGCTCGAGATCGGCATCACCAACGACGCCGACGACAACATCCGCCTCAACGCCACCGGCGGCGTCGACGTGGTGGGCTCCGGCGACCTGCGGGTCGGTCGCGACGCGACGGTGGGGCGGTTCCTCAACGTGGCCAACACCGCCACCTTCGAGGGCCGCATCACCCCCGCCCTGAACAACGGCATCACCTGGCCCGAGAACGCCTTCGGCGGCCCCGGCGACAACGCGTGGCTGCGGTACTTCTCGGAGGCGGGCAGCAACTCCCGCCTGCAGATCGGCGTCGGGGACGACGCGGACGACGAGATCGAGCTGTACTCCCCCGGCGGCGTCCTGCTGGGCGGCCCGGGCCAGGGTGACCTGGGCCTGTACTTCCCCCAGAACCGCTGGGGCGCCGTCGGCGCGCTGGATCAGGCCTTCCTGCGCTACCGCTCCGAGGGCGGCGACAACACCGTCCTCGAGCTGCTCATCGGCGGCGACGCCGACGACGACCTCGTCCTCAACGCCGCGGGCGGCGTGACGGTGGCCGGCAGCGGCGACCTGATCGTCAACCGCAACCTCATCATCCGCGGCAACTGCGTGGGCTGCGTCCCCGCGGGCGGCGGCTACGCCCCCGTGCTCGCCTCGGCCGGCAACGGCGACAACGGCATCGTCTACCCCAACGGCCCCAACGACGGGAACATCGACGACGCCTGGATGCGCTTCTACCCCCGCGCTGGCGACGACCGCGACCTGCACATCGGCATCACCGGCGAGACCGACCGGGATCGCCTGGTGCTGTACGCCCCCTCGCTCATCGCGCTGGAGGGCCCCGGCACCAGCCCGCTCGGCATCAAGTTCCCCGACAACCGCTTCGGCGGCGCCGGCCAGACGGCCTGGATCCGCTACTACCAGGACGGCGGCGTGGGCAACAGCCGCCTGCAGATCGCCAACCTGAACGGCTCCGACGACCAGGTGGAGTTCTACAGCGACGCCCTGACGCTGCTGCAGGGCCCCGGCGCCAACCCGCTGGGCTTCCAGTACCAGGTCGGCCGCTGGCAGGCGGGCAACAACTACTACGAGCGCTGGTACAACAAGGGCGCGGGCGCCACCCGCTTCGAGATGGTCAACGGCCCCCACGCCGACGACGACATCCTGCTCCAGGCCACCGGCGGCGTGATCCTCAACAGCCCCACCACCGTCAACGGCGACATGCGCGTCAATGGCAGCCAGACCGTCTCGGTGGACCAGACCGTGTCGCGCAACCAGACCATCGGCGCCAACCAGATCGTCGGCGTCGACCTCGACGTCCGGCGCAACGCCCTCGTCCGCGGCGACCTGACGGTCAACGGCGGCTTCACCCTCGGCGGCAGCTTCACCGTCGCGGGCGACATGACCGTGGGCCGCGACCTGCGGGTGAACCGAAACTCCTATGTGATCAACCAGTTCCAGGTGGGCAACGCCGCCGCGAACTACATCACGCTCCAGGGCGGGATGATGACGTTCCCTTCCACGGCCGGTGACTTCAACAGCCAGCACAAGCTGAAGCTGTACGGGGATCACTACTCCATCGGGATGGAAGGCAGCACCATCCGGTACAACACCGCCCAGATCCACCGCTGGTACTACGGCGGCAACCCCGCCGCGCAGGCCGTGGGCATGGAGCTGAACAACAACAACCTGACGCTGTACGGCTCGGCGGACATCCGCGGCAACCTGACCCTCAGCGGCGCGCTGTCGGTGCTCGACCTGACCGTCCGCCGTGACCTGTCGGTGGCCCGCAACGCCAGCGTCGCCCAGGACATGAGCATCGGCCGCTACCTCGGCGTCGGCAGCGAGTTCAACGTCGCGGGGCGGACCTACATCGACGGCAACCGCATCCGGCTGCCGGCGATCTGCTGCAACTACACCTCGAACCACCAGCTCACGCTGCACGGCGACGCCTACTCGCTGGGCATCGAGGGCAGCACGCTGCGGTACAACTCGGGGCAGATCCACCGCTGGTACTACGGCGGCGCCGGTGGCCAGGCCAACGGCATGATCCTCAACCAGAACAACCTGACGGTGTACGGGCAGGTGGAGGCGGTCAGCCAGTTCTACGTCTCGGGCACCCGCATCCAGGGCCGCAACGGCATGAGCTACTTCGTGTCGAGCGAGACGGCCAATCCCCTGCGCGTGGGCTCGGCCTGGAGCATCCCCGGCATCTACTCCGAGTCCACCAACCTGGTGCTCGGCGCCGCCTCCGGCCATGTCTACGTCGGCCCGCCCAACGGCAACTGGGGCCAGCAGGACCTGCACGTCCGCAACCTGTACGCCCAGAACATCATCGGCGGCAACTCGACGGCCGCGGGCGACTCGCCCTGCCCCGGCGGCTGGATCCCCTTGGGCGACCTGTGCTTCCTCGACAGCCTGCGTGGCGCCCACCACTGGGGTGTCGGCGACACCTGGTGCCGCGAGCAGACGGGCGGCCACCTCTGCACGGACGCCGAGGTCTCGGGCATCCGCAACTGGCGTGGGTGGTTCGGCGCCAACTTCTGGTACGCCGACGCCGCCTCGGACGACGTCGCCTCGTTCTTCAACTGCTCTTGCGCCGGCTACTGGTACAACCACGATGGCAACGCCTTCAAGGGCGACTCGCGCCACGCGTACTGCTGTCGATCTCGGTGAGGGGAGTCATGACACGCCTGATCACGAAGTCCTGCTGGATCGCCGTGGCGGGTCTCGTCGCCTGCGCCGAGGGCCCGGCGGTGGATCGTGCCCCGCTCGTGGTGAGCGAGCCTGCCGTGGTCGCGCCCGCGCCCGCCGTGGATGCGCCCACCCTGCCCGCCCCCGTGCAGCCCGCCCGCCCGCACCGCGACGTGCGCGCCATGGGCGGCTCGACGGGCACCGGCGCCTCGGTCTCCCCCGGGAGCAAGACCGGGGGCATCCGCGGCGTAGCCACTGAATTTCCTTGGGGAAATGGCAAGAACGGGGTCTGGCCGGGCACCGGCATGTCCGATCCCGAGCCCCTCAAGAAGATCAGCGATGACGAGATGATGGCCCTGGCCACCAACAGCGAGGAGAGCGGCCCCGACCGCCAGCACGCCCTGGTGAGCATCGGCCGGCGCCACCTGCCGGGGGCCATCGAGGCGTTCCGCCAGGCCATGGCGCCCGACCAGGACCGCGCCATCCGCGAGATGGCCCTCTCCGGGCTCATCGAGCACGGTGGCAGCGAAGCCCTTCCCCTCATGTGGGAGATGTTGCGCAAGGACCAGAGCGCCCAGCTGCGTGGCCAGGCCGTCTGGGCCATCGCCCTCTACGGCTTCGACCAGGCCCAGAACGCCATCGATGTCGGCCTGGCCGACGACGCTCTCATGGTGCGCAACATGGCCACCCTGGCCATCTGGGCCCTGAAGGACCGGCCCGAGGTCGCCCTGCCCCTGCTGGAGGCCGCCATCCAGAGCGACGAGCAGATGATCTTCCAGGAGGGCTTCTACAACCTCAGCCGCATGCCCTACCCGGAGGCGGCCGAGATCCTGGAGCGCCTCGTCAAGAGCACCAAGGACGAGGACAAGCTCCAGCGCGCCGCCCGCGCCTACCGCACCTGGATGCGCAACTACCCCGACCTGGCGAAGTAGCCGCCCGGGGAGACCAGCCCGGGGGGACAACCCTGGGGGGCTATCCCTCCGCGCGCAGGGCCTTCAGCAAGATCTCCATCTCGGCCCGGAACCGCGCGTCGCGGCTGCCATCGGTGGCGGCCGCCTGCAGGTACATCAGCGCCTCGGCGCGACGCTCCAGCGCGATGAGCGCCTTCGCCCGCCCCAGGTGCAGCATCACCACCCCCGGGTAGCGCTCCAGGCCCGACTCGAAGACGTCCAGGGCGGGCGCGGCCGCGCCCCCCTCCAGCCGCCGCTCTCCCTCGATGAGGTAGGGCGACGCCATCTGCCGATCGAAGTGGCGCTCGTCCAGGAACGGGCTCATCAGCATGCCGCGGCCGTCCGTCCAGCCCCCTCGGGCGTGGTCATGGGCAGCAGGTTGGTGATGGCCCCCGTCAGCGCCGCCGCCGAGATGGCCTGGAGCGCGACGATGCCCACCGACGTCGACGGGCTCGTCAGGGTGTCGAACCCGATCACGCCCCCGATGAGCACCACCAGCAGGATCTCGATGCCCGGCCCGGCCGCGTAGATGAAGAAGCTGGCCAGCCGCGCCCCCGTGCGCTCCCGCGGCACCGGCACCACATAGCCCCCCAGCGGGAACGTCCGCAGCTCGACGCGCGTGCTGCCCCACTGCCAGCGCTTCACCACGCGGCCGAACCCGATCACCACCTCGAAGACCCGCCACCCGAACAGCCGGGCCACCCAGGCGTGCCCCGCCTCGTGCAGCGCCGTCAGCGGGAACCACGCGATCAGAAAGAAGAAAACCGCCGACTTCGCCGGCGTGAAGTCGCGCAGCACCTCGGCGCCGAACAGGCCCGCCACCAGCAGGCCGAAGACCAGCAGGATGGTCCGGTCGCCCTGGGCGGGGGGCGGCCCGTCGCCCTTCAGATCGCGGGGATCGACATGCATCGCGCCAGTAGAGTCGGCGGCGCGGGGCAAAGTCGCAAGGGCCCCGCGGTCAGAGCAGGCGGAAGTCGTAGCGCAGCTTGAAGAAGAGGCGATCGTGCTCGGTGAAGGTGGTGAACGGGCCGAACTCGGCCTCATCGCCGGTGTAGTACCAGATGTAGCCGCCGCCCCCCTTCCAGCCATCGGCCAGCTCATAGCTGGCCTCGGCCCGCACCAGCCCGCCGTACTCGGCCGTCGCGCCGAGCGCCGTGGCGCCGCCCGTGAGGGTCAGCCGCTGGTTGAGCAGCAGGTACTGCCCCCGCAGGGCGAAGATGGGCGCGTCGGCGGGGAAGAGGACATCGGCCGGCTCATCGAGGAACACGCCCTGCTGCACCTCGAACGCCACGTTCAGATCCGTGACACCGGCGTAGGTCACCCCCAGCATGCCCGTCACCAGGCTCCCCTCCGCCGCACCGAGCGTCGGGGGCGAGGCGGGGTTGAAGGGCGCGTCGGGATCCCCGGTGTTGAACGTCTTGTCCAGCTCGCCGGCCACCTCCCACTTGATGAGCCACGCGCCGGTGTTCGTGGCCCCCGACAGGCCCAGCACCGTGTAGCGCGCGTGCCGCAGCTCGATGTCGACGTCCACCCCGGGGGCCAGCAGCTTCGCCGTCTCCGGCAGCGTCACCACCCCCTGGCGGTCGAGCACCGAGGCGGCGTACAGCCCCAGATCCAGCCCCGGGCCCTTGTAGACCCAGCGCCCGAGCCACTGCTGCGCCTTGGCGTCGAACCGCTCGGGATCATGGGTGAAGCGGTACGTGTGATCGGCCAGCAGCGCAGCGATGGGGGCCGGGATGTCATCGCGCTGGAGGATGGATCGAAAGGGGCTGTAGTCCGAGAGCGGCGACGGCTGCTCGCCGAAGTACGACTCGTGGACGGCCATCAGCTCGATGCGGTGGGCGCCGCGGAACCACCCGATGCGCGTGGCGAGCACCGCCAGGCGCAGGTCGTCCAGATCGGCGAGGCCCGGCTCACGGCTGTCGCGCGGGTTGACCACATCGAGGGGGCTGAGGGCGTCGCCCTCCCCCCAGGCGACGATCTGGCGGCCGAAGACCACCTCGAACTCGCCCGCCGTCTGGGCGATGTACTGCTCGCCGTCCAGGTAGCGCAGCTCGTAGACCTCGAGCTGCGCCGCGTCCACCGCGTCGCGATCCACGAGGTACGCGGCGTCCCACTCCCCGTGCCCCGAGAGCTTCAGGCGCAGCGACTCGCCGCCGTAATCCAGTGAGAGATCAAGGCTCTGGCGGCCCTTGGCCCAGGGGCGATCCGCCAGCCGCCGCGTCCAGAGGGCCTGCTCCGTCCGCGCGAAGCCCGTCAGCGACCAGCGGCTGGTGTCCGCCTTGAGATCCGCGGCGTCGGGCTCCTTCACGTCCGCGAAGTCGTCCCCGCCGCCGATCCAGTCCTCGTCGCCGCCCCAGTCCTGGGCCGCGGCGGGGGTCGCCAGCAGCACCCCCAGGGCCAGGAGCCGCCTCATCACAGCCCCTTCTCGAGCTGGATCTGGGTGAAGAGCGACTCCTCCACGTCCGCGTTGTTGAAGCTCAGCTCCGCGAACTTGATGACCGTCGACAGGTCCAGCTCATCGCCCTTCATGATCTTCGCCTTCAGGGTGTGAGCGACCCAGATGCCGTCCACCTGCTTGATGTCCTCGAAGGCGATCAGCTTGATCTTCTTGCCCTTCTTGACCCACGCCTTGACCTTCAGGGGCAGCATCTTCGCCTTGCTGATCAGGGTCTGGGTCTTGACGTAGCCAGTCTCGTCGGCGGCCTTGGTGGTCTTGGGCCGCGCCTCGATCAGCCAGCAGTCCTCCCCGTCGCTCTGCACCGACGCCTGCAGCAGCGTGTACTCCCAGTGCTTGGGATCCTGCTCCGTCATGTCGGCGTAGGAGAAGGCCGTGCCCATGAACGACCCCGACTTCTCGCCGCTCGAGATGCGGGTGGTCTTGTGCAGGCTCGGCAGGTAGAGCCACTGGTCGTCGTCCTTGTCGCCGTCGTCGTAGTCGATGGACAAAAGGCCCGTCCCCTTGACGTCGACGGGGTCGTCGAAGACCAGGATCTGCCGCTTCCCCTCGGGGAACTGGAGGCTGCGCGACTGCACCGCCCGGGTGCGCTCGCGGCCGGCCGCGTCGGCGATGGTCATCACCATGCGCGCCCTGGTCTTGTCGCCGTCGGCGCGGTTCTGCACGGCGGTCATGATCTTGACCGGATCCGTCTCCGCCGGGTCCACCTGGGCCAGGGCCGGGGTGGCGAGGCCGAGGACGACCGCGAGCAGCTCAAGCCGGAGTCGAAGCGAGGACATCAGGAACCTCCTGGGGCTGGGCGGCGGGCCGCCGGTAGAAGAAGCGCAGCAGCGCCGGCGTGACGATCAGATCCACGATGAGGGCCATGGCCGACGTGAGGCCCACGAGCAGGCCGAACCGCACGATGTTCACCATCTGCGATCCCATGTAGGCCGAGAAGCCGATGAGCAGGATGAGGCTCGTGCTCACCATCGCGCGCCCGGAGTGCCGCATGGAGAAGCCGATGGCGTCCTCCACGTTGGCCGAGCGGTCGTGGTAGAGCCGGAAGTGGTGCAGGAAGTGGATGGTGTCGTCCACCGCGATGCCGATGGCGATGGACGCGATGAGCAGGGTGTTCATGTCGATGGGGATGCCCGCCACCCCCATGATGCCCATGATGAACGCGATGGGCAGCAGGTTGGGCACCATGGCGATGAGCCCCAGCTTCAGGCTGCGCAGCAGCAGCGTCATGAGGATGGTGATGGCCAGGAAGGCCGTCCCGAAGCTGCGCAGCAGATCCCCGATGAGCGAGCCGATGGTGGTCAGCAGGGTGTAGACCGAGCCCGTCGCCTGCACGCGGGCCCCCTCCGGCAGGAACTTCTGCAGCCCCTCCTCGATGTGGGCGATGAGCGGGCGGTACGACCAGGCCTCCAACCACTTGATCCGAATGGTCATTTGTCCGCGGCTCAGGTCGTTGGTGGCCAGCAGCCGCAGCTCGTCGGGCCCGGCGTTCTCGAACAGGAAGAAGGCGTCGGCCACCCCGCGCTGGGTCTCGGGGATCTGGTAGGCCGCCGGATCCCCCCCGTGCAGCGCCCGGTTCGTCTCCTTCACCACGTCGGCGACGCTGATGATGTTGCCGACGATGGCCCCCTCGGCGGCGTCGCGGTAGGCGCTGATGTGCTCGGCCAGGTGGTCGAGGGCGATGAGCAGGTCCCGGTCCTTGACCCCCTTGCCGGGGGCGCCGTCGATCAGGAAGTTCACCGTCGCGGTCCCGCCCACATGGGCGTCGAGATCGTTGGTGGCCACCACGATGGGCGTGTCCGGGGGCATCCAGCTCAGGGGGTTGTGCCAGACCCGGACGAGGCGCATGCCCAGCACCGACGCCCCCAGCAGCACCAGCGTGAGCAGCAGCACCCGGTTGCGCCGGACGCGCATCACCGGCGGCACCGGCCCCGTGCCCGCGTCCCCCCGCAGGCCCGAGAGATCATTGCAGCGCAGCAGCCAGCGATCGAGGAAGTCGGGCTTGCCCGGCGGCCGGGCCCCCAGCCGGGCCTTCTTGTTGAAGCTCAGCATGATGGGCAGGAAGACCAGCGAGTGGATCATGGCCATGCCGACGCCGAATGCACCCGCCATGCCCATGTCCTGGATGGCCTCCATGCTGGCCAGCTTGAAGCTCGCAAGCCCCACCATGGTGGTCAGCGACGTGAAGAAGACCGGCACGCCCGTGTGGCTGACCGCGTGCACCACCGCCGAGTGCGAGTCCAGCCCCTGCCGCAGCCCGTCGCGGTACACCGAGATCAGGTGCACCGAGTCCCCCAGGCCCACGCAGAACAGGAACGCCGGCAGGATGTTGGAGAGCATCGTCACGTAGATGCCGCTCAGGGCCATCATCCCGAAGGTGTTGGCCGCCGCGAACATCACCACCATCAGCGGCACGGCCACCCCGAGCGGGTGGCGGAACAGGAAGATCAGCACCCCCACCATCAGCACGATGGACGCCACCAGCATCCGCTGGAGGTCGGACATCATGAGGGTGTTGAGCGACGCCGAGAGCGCGTGCATCCCGTTGATCTGCGTATGGAATCCCGGCGCCTCATGGGCCTGGGCGATGCGCGTCACCTCGGCGTTGACCCGGATGGAGTCCTGCTCGCTCATGAACTGGGTGCGCACCATGATGACCGCGTGGCGGCCGTCGCGGCCCACCACGTTCCCCACCAGGGTCGGGTCGGCCAGGATGAGCGCCTTCAGGGCCGGCAGCTCCTCGGCGGAGGGCATGGGATCGAGCCACTCGCCCACCTCGATGCCCTCGGCCGAGGACCGCGTGCGGCGCGCGTTGATGAGCGATCGGGTCTCCTCGATGATGGAGCCGCCGCCCTCATCGCTCCAGTCGTCCTCTCCGCCCCCGAAGGCCGCGAAGTCATCGCCGCCGCCGCCGAAGCCGTCGTCGCCGGCCTTCTTCGCCTTCTTCTTCTCCTTCGGCGTGGCGACCGCCTCCCCGTGCCGCCGCTTGTCCCGGTCGGCCTTGCGCTCGCCCAGCGAGGGGATCTCCATGTCCAGCTTGGAGAGCTCCTCGTGCAAGGCCTTGAGCCGATTGAGGAATTCCAGGCTGAAGACGTCGCCCTCCACCAGCACGATGAAGGCCTGATCGCCCCCGAACTCGTCGCGGAAGCTCTCCAGCGTCTTCTGGGACGGCGAGTCGGTGGACGCGAAGGCCTCGATGGTCGTGTCGACCTTCAGCCGCGTCTTGATGGCCCAGAACGAGGCGCCCAGCAGCCCGAAGGTGAGGGCCAGCAGCGGGAAGCGGAAGCGGAGGACGAAGCGGGCGAGGCCGGCGAACAGCCGGCTCGGGGGCTCTTCGATGGTGGGGAACGTGTGCTCCCCGGGTGTGGATCGTCAGTGCCCATCGGTCCCTCTCTGGTTGCCGCGGCATTGTGCCACGGTTGCGTGCGGCAGGCAGCCGCGCCGCCACCTCTTCGACACCCCTTGTCGGCGAGGCGGCGGCTTCGGCCGGCCGCAGACGCAAGGCCCGCGCCACCGGATTTCGAGGTAGAGTGCGAGCGCGACCACCCGGAGCCCGCCCATGCGCCTCGCCTGCCTGATCGCCCTCGCCTTCGTCGCCTGCGACGACGGCGCGCCCGTCGAGGTGGCCGGCCATGACACCGACCTGCCCCCCGACGTCCTCACCGCCGTCCTCGACAAGGCCGATCAGGTGGACTGCCGGCAGTATGACGACGGCCAGGTAGACGGCGCGCCGCTGCTGGCGCTGGTGAACAAGTCCCAGGCCCTGCGCGGCGCCTTCGTGCCGCCGGATCTGCTGCCCCTGGGCCCCGAGGCCGTCCTGCCCGATCGTCCCGCCCTGCTGCTGCGGGCCAGCGCCCGGGCCGCCCTCGACGAGCTGGCGTCGGCGGGCCTGGTCGAGGCGGGCGTGGATCTGCGCGCCCGCTCGGCCTTTCGCTCGTTTCGCGAGCAGTGCCTGACGTTCGACTACAAGGTGCGCGAGCACGGCCTAGCCCACGCCGAGCAGTACAGCGCGCGGCCGGGGCGCAGCCAGCACCAGCTTGGCACCACCGTCGATCTCACCGCCGAGATCTGGGACTGGGAGCTGGAGCCCGAGATGGCCGAGACGCCGGAGGCCGCCTGGCTGGCCAGCAACGCCGGCCGCTTCGGCTTCGCGCTGAGCTACCCCGCGGGCGCGGAGGCCGTCACCGGCTACGCCTTCGAGCCCTGGCACTTCCGCTACATCGGCCGCGACGCGGCGGCGGAGCTGGAGGCCTCGGGGCTCATCCTGGAGACCTACCTGGCCGCCTGCGCAGCGGGGGACGAGACGCTGGCCTGCCCCGAGGAGCCCCAGCCCGAGGTGGCCATCAACCAGGAGTTCATCGGCGGCGCCTGCGAGACGGACGCCGACTGCGCCTCCCTCGGCCCGACCGCGCTCTGCCTCGTCGAAGACCACCCCGGCGGGTACTGCACCGTGCCCTGCACCCGGGGCTGCCCGGACCGGCCGTGGAACAACCAGCTGACCTTCTGCCACGCCGAGGCCCCTGGCGAGGCCTGGTGCCGCAGCCAGTGCGACTTTGATCGGTTTCCCGACACCGGGTGTCGGTCGGCCTACACCTGCCTGGACGGGGAGCGGCCGGACGGGAGCCGCCGCGCCGACGTCTGCCGGCCCGAGGGCGAGCTGCCCGACGCCATCACCGAGGGGTGAGGCGCACGGGGCACCAGGCCAGGACGCTGGCGCCCTCGGCCGCCTGGAGCATCTCGAGGGCCTCGAGGGCGGGGGCCAACGCGCCGGGCCGCAGGCGGGACATGAGGCTCCGCCTGGGCTGAATCAGTTTGATTTCGCGCACTTCCGGGTCTACGCCCGCCTTCTCGGCCAGCAGCCGCAGGGCGTCGGCCTCGGTGCCCAGGGCGTCGACGAGGCCATGGGCCAGCGCCTGGCTCCCCGTCCACACGCGCCCCTCGGCGATGGGGCGCAGCCACGCCTCCTCCCGGCCGCGGCCGGCGCAGACGCGGTCGAGGAAGAGCTGGTAGGTGGCCTGGATGTGCTGCTCGAACGCCGCCTTCTCGTCGGGCAGCAGGCGCCGCGTCGGCGAGAGCAGGCCCGCGTGGCTGCCCCGCTGGAAGCGCACCCGGCGAAGGCCGAGGCGGCTGAGCAGGCCGTCGGCCACCACGCGCGCCATGATCACGCCGATGCTGCCGGTGAGCGTCCCCGGCGCCGCCACCACCGCCGTCGCCGCCGACGCGAGGTAGTAGCCTCCGCTGGCGGCCACGTCGCCCATCCAGACCACCACCGGCTTCTCGGCGGCCAGCTTCCGCACGGCGTGCCACATCCGCTCGCTGGCGGTGGCGCTGCCCCCCGGGCTGTCCACGTGCAGCAGCACGCCGCGGACGCTCTTCGCCTTGCGGGCGCGCTCCAGGCTGTCGCAGACCGCTCGGATGGACGCCCCGGAGGGGGCCGGATCCTCGAAGGCGCCATCCTTGATGGTGCCGCGCACCTCGACGACGGCCAGGCGCGGGCGCCGGCGCCAGCGCGGCACCGGCCGGGGCGGCCCGTCATAGGCCCAGATGGGGGTGGGATCGTCGGCGAAGAACGCCTCCTCGGCGGTCACGGCGTCGGCCAGCCCGCGCTCCACCAGGGCGGCGGGCGCGAGGGGGCCGGCCTCGAAGGCGGCGATGACGTCCTCGGTCGTCCGCCCGCGGGCCGCCGCCAGATCCGCCACCAGCCGGGCGTGCAGATCGTCGAGCAGGGCGTCGATGGCTTCGCGGTTCGCGGGGCTCGGGCCCCGCCGGGCGAAGGGCTCCATGGCCGACTTGAACGTCCCCGCCGCCAGCACCTCCACCTCGACGCCTGCGCCCTCGAGGGCGGGCCCGAAGAACGTCATCTCGGCGCTGAGACCCGTCGCCAGCACCAGCGCCTCCGGCGCCACGTGCACCGTCGAGCCCGCCGACGCCAGCCACAAGGTGCGGGTGTCGACCCACGCCAGGTACACGTCGATGGTCAGCCCGGCGGCGCGGCCCGCGACCAGCGCCTCGCGCAGCTCGAAGAGCGTCGCGTGGCCACCCGCCAGCGGGCCGACCCGCACCTGCACCCGCTCGATCCGCCGGTCGCGTGCGGCCTCGCGCAGCGCGCGCCGCAGGGCCCGGCGCGCCACGTGCGGCGCCCCCCGTGCGAGCAGCGATCCGGTGGGCCGGTGGGGGTGCATCCCTCCAGATTCACCAGCAAGATCCTTGACTTGCGCCCGAAGCGCGCGATGGCCCAGCGCGTGAGCAGCAGGGGCACGAACAGCCAGGCGAGCAGGTAGCGCAGGACGCGGATCATGGCGCTCCGAGGATGGCGAGGAGGCGGAGGGTGGCCTCGGCGACGAGGGCCAGGTGCCCCCGCTCGGTGCCGACCGAGACCAGGAAGTGGCGCACCCCGCGCAGGTGCAGGGGGCTGACGAACAGGCGGTCGCCGTGGGCATCGTGCCGGATGGGCTCGTCGCCCAGGCGCTCGAAGAAGTGCCGGGTCTCTTCCGCCAGCGCCCGGGCGGCCGGCCGCGCCAGGGGGTGCACGGCGAACCCCGCCCCCTCTGCGATGCCGATGACCCCCACGACGGGCTCGCCGGCGGCGTCCACCAGCACCACCGCGGTCTGCCGGTGACGCCGGACGAGCGCCTCCAGCAGGAAGCGGCAGGCGAAGGCGGGATCATCGCTGCGACGGGAACGGCGGTCCATGAGCGCTCCGACCGGAGGCCCCGATACTGCCAGAACGTCGCGTCGCGGGGCCAGTCAGGCCGCCGCCTTGCGCGCCTCGCGGCGCGCCCGGCGCTCGCGGTCCTTCAGCTCACGCTCGGTACCCACGTAGGGCTTGCGGGTGCCCATCAGGTGGTCGCACCAGGGCCGCGTCACGCACCAGTTCGCGTTCTGGTCGGGGCCCATGTGGTGATCGTAGTGCCAGGGCAGGTGGGTCCGCGCCCACTCGGGATCCACATGGGACTTCTTGTGGATCTGGTAGTAGCGCACCGCCCCGTACCACATCGTGCCGACGAAGAACGGCGCCACCGGCGCGAGGGGCAGCAGCGCCGCGCCCACCCCCACCAGCGCGAAGGCCTCCTTGCGGCGGGCCGACGCCTTGAAGAACGGCTGCTGGTAGTCGGGATCCAGGTGGCCGTGCTTGCGCACCTCGTGGTGGTGCTCGTGCCAGTGGAAGGCCCAGAACGACTCCCGCTTGCGCCCCAGCCCGTGGAGGATGTGCTTGTGGGTGACCCACTCGCCGACGTTGAAGGCCACCAGCCCCAGGGGGATGCCGATCATCGCGCCACCTCTTTAACGTGACCAACTGGTCATGTTTTTAGTGACGCGCGCACACGGGGGTCAAGCGCGCTGGCACACTTTTCGTCAAGCCTCTGAATTTGCTCGGATTTTATCGGACGTCAGGCGTCGCTGGCGGGCCGCCTCGGTCGGTCGGTGGTCGCCCGGAGGAGCGCCAGGCGGCGCTCGAGGCTGGCCAGGGCGGCGTCGTCCCCCCCATCCGCGATCCGCGCCTCCAGCGCGGCGACGGCGGGCGGGCCGATGAGCTCGGTGAGCGCCAGGACGATGCCGCGCATGGGCGGGTGCCGGTCGAAGAGGACCATCAGGCCCGGCAGATCCTCGGCGGTGCCGTAGGCGGCCAGGTACTTGAGGCTGGCCCCCAGCAACCCCTGCCCCGGCAGCCGCAGGGCCTCGTCGATGGCCTCCGCGGCGTCCGCCCCGCCCACGAAGAGCGTCGCGCCGATGGCCGCCTGCAGCTCGCCGTCGCGGGCGTCGTCGAGGGCCCGCAGCAGGGCGGCGCCCGCCTCGCCGAAGGGCTGGGCCCGCAGCACCGCGAGCTGGTCGAGCAGGCGGGCGGGCTGCTCGGCCACCAGCCAGCGCGCCAGGGCCGAGACCGCCTGATCCCCGAGGAGCTGGGCCGCCTCCTGGAGCCGCAGCCGGTCGTCGGGCAGGACGGGCTGGCGCAGCGCCCGGGCCAGCAGCTCCCCCGCCGTCGGATCGGCGCGGCCGGCCAGCACCCGCACCGCGAGGGCCTGGTCGCCGGGCTGCTCGCCGTCCGCCAGCCGGATGAGCCGCTCCCGGGCGCGCGGATCATCGGGCAGGTGGCGCCCCAGCAGGCCGATGATCACGGCGCGGCCGGGGCCGGTGGCCTCGGCCAGCAGGGCGATCAGGCCCGCGGTGTCGCCCGCGCCGGGGGTGAAGGGGGCCTCCTGGGCCAGCGCGCGCCCCGCGGCGTCCCCCGCCAGCGCCATCGCCCGGGCCTGACCCGCCGCGAGGGGCCCGGCCGGGCCCCCCGCCAGCCCGAAGAGCGCCGCCGCCGCCACGGCGGGCTCGGCGTCGCCACTGGCCGCGATGAGCGCCTGGGTGGCCGCCGGGTGGGGCCACGCCGCCAGCGCCCGCACCGCCGCCTCCCGGCCGGCCGGATCGCTGCCCTCGGCCAGCTCGGCGAGAGCCGGCGCGAGCCCCGGCTCCACCAGCAGCGTCGCCAGCCGCGCCGCCGCCCGGCGGACGGGATCCGCGGGATCGGCCAGGCCGGCCACCAGGTGCTCGGCCCGGGCCAGGGGCAGCCACTCGGTGAGCCAGTCCAGGATGGCCACCCGACCCTCCGTCCCCCAGGCCGCCCAGAGCTCGTCGAGGACGGCCGGCCACGCCGCGATGAAGCTGGCGGCGCGCTGGAGGGCCTGGCGGTGGCCCACCGCCGGCGGCGGCGCCAGGGCCGCGGCCAGGGCCGAGGCCGGATCCTCCAGGCCCGGGCGCGCCAGCCGGAACCGAGGCAGCAGGGGGGCCAGCGCGGGCTGGCGCAGCGCCCGCTGGACCAGCGCCGCCACCCCCGGCCGCCCGAGCCGGCCGATGACCCGCAGCAGGCTGCTCGCCAGGCCGCTCGTCGGCTGCACCCGCGCCAGCGCATCGCTCACGGGGCCGACGGCCGCAAGTCCAAGCTCTGAAAGCACATCTTCCAGCCGGGCCAGCCGGCCGGGGGGTGACTCGTCGGGATCCCGCAGCGCCGCCGACAGCTCGGCGAGGAGCAGGGGCACGATGCCCGGCCCCAGGGCCAGGAGCCGGTTCATGGTGGGTCGATCCCGGGCGGCGTCCCCCGTCAGGATGGCGGCGAGGACCTCGACGCGGTGGGCCGGATCGGGGTCGTCGACGGGGGCCGGGGGCGGGCGCCGCAGCAGCAGCCAGCCGACCACCGCCACCACCACCAGCCCCGCCAGGATGGGCAGCGAGCTCATCGACCCAGGCGCTTCACCGCGGTGGCGAACGTCATGGGCTCCCCCTCCTCCGACCAGCCCGGCAGCGCGGTCTGATCGCGCCGCAGCGGCTTGAGCAGGCCCGCGGCGTCGTCGGGGTAGAGGCGGACGATGCACGCCATGGCGAAGGCGCGGGCCACCCAGTTCGGATCCTGCACGAGCTCGGTGAGGACCGGGCGGACCTCCTCGGCCTTCGTGGCGAGCCGGTTGTCGCAGAAGCCCTCGATCTCGTCTTTGAAGGAGGCGGCCTCCTGCGGCCACTGGCCCTCGGCGGGCAGCGCGCGCAGGGCCGCGGCCAGGGAGGCCGGGCCGCCCTTCTCCCAGATATCGCGCAAGGCGAGCCAGCGGGCGTCGTCGTCGGCGGGCAGATCCGTCGCCAGGATGCGCAGCAGGCCGGGGATGGCGGCCGGGCCCAGGCGCATGGAGGCGTTGAAGCCCTCCCCCCGCACCTTGGGCGACTGGCGAGGATCCCGGGTCAGCTCCAGCAGGAAGCGCAGCAGCGTCTCGTTGCCGTTGGCCCTCAGGGCGGCCGCGAGGGCCGGCGAGACGGCGGGCCACGCCTGGCGGGCGCGCGCCAGCAGGAGGCCGGCGGCGGCCTCCTGGATGGCGGGATCGCGGAGCTGGGCGAGGATGTCCAGGAGCTCAAGGAAGGCCTCCTCGCTCTCCAGCGCCCCGGCCGCAGCGAGGACCTTCGCACGCACCGCCACCGGCACCGCCTGGGCCGCCCCCAGCACCGCCATGTCCGGGCGGAGGGGACCGGTCAGCGCCTTCGCGGTCATGGGCAGCCCCGCGACCCCCCAGTCGGCCAGCGCGAGGGCCAGCGCTTCAGCCTGATCGGCCAGCGCCGAGGGCCGCTCCAGCAGCAGGTAGGCGAGGGCCGCAGAGCGGCCGGCCCGCTCGGCGTCAGCGAGCCCGTCGAGGGCCACCTCCGCCAGGTGCCCGGCCAGCACCGCCTCGTCGGGGGCCTGGCGCACGGCCGCCAGCAGGTGGGGCAGCTCGTCCTTGGCCACCAGCACCTCGGCGGCCTGGTAGCGCAGCGGGAGCGGCCGATCGGCATCGATGAGGTACCCCGCCAGGCGCTCGTTGCCGCCGGCGACGGTCGCCCAGCCCGCCACGTCCTGGCCGTCGAAGGCGCAGCCGCCGACCAGCAGCAAGGCCGCGAACAGGGGGGCCCGAGGGACGCTTCGGTGCACGCTACCTCCTCGATTCTCAAGGATTTTCTGCGGCACGGACGCTACCACCCGCCTCCGGCGGTCGTCAAGACGCGGGCGGCAGCGCGGCCGCGCCTGGAGCCGGGCGGCGGCTCGGCGTACGATGCCTCCCATGCGCGTCATCCCGTGGTTGCTCCTCGCCTCCCCCGCCCTCGCCCAGCTGCCTCCCGGCGTCGAGCTGCCGGTGGAGGGCGCCATCAAGGGGCGCAGCGCCGTGCCCGTGGTCATCCGGGCCGAGGTGGTGGAGGTCCGGGCGGGCCCGGGCGCGGCCTATGTCAGCCGTGGCCGCGCCTACCGGGGCGACGCGGGCACCGCCAGCCGGCGCAACGAGGCGGGCGACTGGGTCGAGGTGGCCGTCGGGGGCCTGCGCGGCTGGGCCCGCGTGGCCGATCTGCGCTTCGGGGGGGACGACGTGCGCCGCGGCGCCGATGGCGCCGTCGACGCCGGCCGGGATCGCCGCGAGACCAACTACCGCTACGACGAGCGCGGCCGGCGGCTGCGCGCCGACGGCACCCCCATGGGCTCGGGCGAGGGCACCGAGGGGGACGCCGGGGACGCCGGCGACGCCCCGCCGCCGCCGACGACCCGTCCGCGCCACCTGCGCGTGGCGCTCGCCCTGGGCGCGGGCCAGCTCGCCCGCGACTTCAAGAGCGACATCGATCCCGCCTCGCCGCTGGACGTCCTCACGGCCTCGCCGACCGGGCTCTCCACCACACTCCAGGTCGACTGGCAGGCCAGCCCGTTCCTGGGTCTGCGGGGCCTCTTCCGCGACAGCCGGCTGGGCAGCATCACCCTCGCCGCCCAGCCCGACGCCGGCTTCGAGGCCGCCATCGATCTGGCCGTCGAGGCCCAGCAGGTCGAGCTGGACGCCCAGGCCGGCACCCCCGCCGGCCCGCTGTGGATCGGTGGCTACGCCGGCGCACGACTGTTGCGCCATGCCTACCAGCAGACGGCGCCGTTCCCCGTCTTCCTGACGGACACCTACCTGGGCGTGGCCGCCGGCGGGCGGCTGGAGGCCCGGTTCGCGCCCGTCGAGGTCAGCCTGGAGGGGGGCGTCTTCCTGCCCCTGAGCACCTCCCAGGATCCCGTCGCGGGTGGGACGCCCGACGCCCTGGGGGCCGAGGCGCGCCTGGAGGCGGCGGTCGATCTCACCCCCGCCATCGCGCTGTTCGCTCAGGGCTACTGGACCGAGATCACTGTGGATTTCGACGGAGAGTCCACCCACCGGGACACGGTGATCGACCAGGGCTACACGACCGCCCGGTCCGTGGACGCGGTGCTCGGCGGCGGCGCGGGCGTGCGCTACACGCTCTTCTGATCGCCGCCTCGCTCAGTGCAGCAGGGGGATGCGGGCGTGGCCCAGGCGCTGCCAGAGCTTGTCGGTCTTGAGGGGCCAGAGCGTGCGCAGGGTGCGCGCGTAGGCGGTCATGTCCAGGTTGGCCTGGCCGTCGGGGCCCGCGTGCTGGACCGCCCACGCCAGGTGGCGCTGGAAGACCTCCAGCATCATGTGGATGACCATGTGGGAGTCGTCGCCCTTGCGCAGGCGCATGCGGTAGAAGAGCTCGGCCTCCTTGGGGCTCGCGTGGAAGATCTGCGAGCCCAGCAGCACATGCATGCTCACATGGGCGAACGGGTTCTCCCCGTCGGGCAGGGTGTCGTCCCCGCCCAGCAGGCCGATGGTGTCGAAGAACGGGAACCACTGCGGGTGATCGGCCAGCGAGCGCCCGATGAAGACCTCGGCCCCCGTCAGCTCCTCCCCGTCCTTCATCTTCTGCCAGACGAGGGCCAGGTGGCGCTTGTCGATGCCCTGAAGCTCGATCACGAAGCGGCCCTGCGAGTCGTCGGTCATGGTGTGATCCCCTTGAGGTACCGATCCACCGCCGCCTTGTGCTCGGCGTAGGTCCGGGTGAACGCGTGCTCGCCGCTGCCGTCGCGGCGCGCCACGAAGTACAGATACTCCATCGCCGCGGGATCATCTGCCGGTCGCAGCGCGGCGTCCAGTGCCGCCCGCCCCGGGTTGGCGATGGGCCCCGGCGGCAGCCCCTCAATGAGGTAGGTGCTGTAGCGGTTGCCCTCGGCCTTGCAGTACCGCGGGTGGGGCGCCCGGGCGTACCAGTCCTCGCGGTAGGTGCAGGTGGGATCCGTCTGCAGCTTCATGCCCTTTTCGATCCGGTTGTAGAACACCCGCGCCACCAGGCGGCGATCGCGCTGGGTCGTGGCCTCCTTCTCCACGAGGGAGGCCATGATGATGAGGCGACGCCGCTCGGGCCCCGGCTTCGCCAGCTTCGCGGCGTCGCGGTGCCCGGCGATGACGTCGGCGAACACCTGATCGAAGCGGCGGGTGAGCTGCTTGAGCACCTCCGCCGCGTCGGCGTCCGGCCGCAGGAAGTAGGTGTCGGGGAAGAGCCGCCCCTCCAGATCCTCCGCCTCGACCCGCCGAAGGAAGTCAGCCCGGTCCGTCGCGGTGAGCGCCACCACGCGATCGGCGATCTGCCAGCGGTTCCAGCCCTCCGGGACGGTGAGGCGGGCCTGGCGCGGGAGCTCGCCCGCCTCCAGTTTGTCCAGCAGTTCCATGGGGTTGAGGGCCATGTCCACCTGGTAGGTGCCGGCCTTGATGTTGCGGCCGGCCCCCCGGTAGCGGCCGTACCACTCGAAGATGAGGGGCTCGCTGACCACCTTCGCCCGGGCCATCGCCTCCACGGCCTGCCGGAAGGTCGCCCCGTCGGGGACGGTCACCAGCCGCAGCCCACCCTCCCCGAGGGGGGCGTGCAGCCAGGCCCAGGCCCGGTAGCCGAGGAAGCCCCCGACGACCAGGGCGGCCAGCACGGCGAAGAGCAGCGATCGGAGGAGGAAGCGCTTCAAGACTCCACGGCGCGGGCCGACGACGACCCGCAGGGAGTAGCAGCGGAGCCGGCCGGTGTCCAGCCGGCCGTCAGGGCAGCCAGTAGCCCCAGTCCGGGTCGCAGATCGACGCCGGCAGATCCCCCAGGGGGCCCTGCTCGACCCACAGGCTCTCCGGCTGGGAGGCGGGGCCCGCGAAGGGATCCATCGAGGTGCCATCCGGGCGGACCACCTCGAAGTGCAGGTGCGGCAGGCTGGAGTTGCCGCTGGAGCCGATGCGCCCGAGCACCGTCCCACAGGTCACCCGATCGCCTACGGCCACCGCCACCGAGTCCCGCTTGAGGTGGTAGTACCAGCTCTCCCAGCCGTCGGCGTGCCGGATGCGGACCTGGTTGGCGCGCATCTCGTGGCCATCGCACGAGACCGCGCTGGTCGCCGGATCGGCGTGGCAGTGATCGTAGCCGCCGTCCTCGACCCGGATGACCTCCCCGCCGCCGCCGCCACCACGGCCGTCGAGCCGCGATCCTGGGCCGGGAAGCCGCCCACCAGCAGGAAGTCGGATCCGTCATGGCCGTCGTAGCACCACGGGAAGCCTCGCTCGGCGTGATCCACGCACCGCACCCGATCGCCATCCGCCGGATCGTGATCCACCCCGAAGAGGGGCGAGCGCAGAATGGTGGCCCGATCGGCCTCGGCCACGGGGAAGGCGAAGCGGGGGGTGCCGGTGGGGCGCTCGGGCGGTGGTCGGACCGCGTCGGGCGTGGCGTCGGGGCCGCCGCGTCCGGGGCGGCGTCGGCGACCGCGGCGTCCACGGCCTGGGCGTCGGGCGCCGCGTCGACCGGCGCTGCGTCCACCGGCGCCGCGTCCACCCGCGCCGCATCCACGTCCACCACCGCGTCGGCCGGCCCCGCGGGCGCCGCCGATCCACCATCACCACAGCCGAGGGCCAGAAGCCCGCACATCCAGAGCGCACGCATGGCCCGGATGCTCGGCCGACCGGCCCGGGAAGTCCAGGGGCCTGGCTCAGGGGCGGGGCATGCAGCCGCGGAACGCCTCGCACGAGACGCAGATCCCGTCGGCGCAGCCGGCCCCCGGGCCGCAGTCCTCGGGCACGGCGCAGCTCGGCTCGAAGGAGCCCCCGCCTCCACCGCCGCCACCGGCCCCGCCGGCCCCGGCATCGGGGGCCGCGGCCCGATCGTCCGGCTGCTGCTGCTTGGGCTGCCCGTCACACCCGTCCGCGCGCACCGGCTCGCAGTCCTGCCGCTCGCCGCAGGCCCACTCGCCCTGCATCTCGCAGGGCCCCTGGTCCAGATCCACGCAGGCGACGCCCAGCCAGCCGCAGTCCGCCCGCAGGCCGCAGTCCGCCTCGGTCAGATCGGGGCAGCTCGCGTCCGGGCGGACGCGGCAGGCCATGTCGATGACGGCGCAGTCCAGCCGACCGCCGCAGGCGACGGTGTCCAGGTCCGAGCAGGGGGTCTCCTGGGGGCGCGCGCACCCCCGGCCGGTCCACTCGCAGCCGGCCGCCTCGCACGACGCCCCGTCCGGCTGATCGCAGTCGGCGGGCCGATCCTCGGCGTGGCAGCGGGCCGACTGTCCCGGGGCTCTCCACCAGAAACACTGTCTTTCCAGGCAGTTGAGCGTGTCGACGTCCTCGCAGCGCGCCGGATCGGCGGGGTCGTAGCACGTCCCGTCGGCGCTCGTCCGGCAGGCCTGCGCCTCGCAGACGCCTTCCCGCACCGAGTGGCCATCGCAGCTCGGCCAGTCCACGCAGCGCCCGTTGCGGAAGGTGCAGTCATCGGCGGCGCACGCCTCGGGATCACCCCAGCGGCCGCAGCCCTCCACCACCACCTCGGCGTCGACGAAGCCCACATCCGGCCAGGAGCCGTCCACCGTCGCGTCCCGGCTGGCGTCGATGGCGCCATCGAAGCCGGCGTCGTCGGCCACCGCCGGATCTCCGCCCTCGATGCAGGCCCACATCCCCACCACCACCGCCAGCAGCCCCAGCGCACGCATACCCCACCTCCCCGTTCTGGATGACGCGCCACAGGACGCAGGCACCGAACAGAGCTTACCGCTATCATGCCGCCGCCATCGTCCCCGAGGAGACTCATGCTCATCGATCTGACCGGCCGGCGCGCCCTCGTGACCGGCGGCTCCGGCGCCATCGGCCGCGCCATCTGCCTTCACCTGGCGGCCTCCGGGGTCAAGCAGGTGGCCTTCACCTTCTTCTCGAACCACGCGGGCGCCGACGAGACGGCCCGGCTGCTGCGAGAGGCGGGCGCCGAGCCCCACATCATCCGGGCCAACCTGGCCCACGAGGAGGCCGCCGGCGAGGTGGTCGCCGCCACCCGCACCGCCCTGGGCGGGGTCGACATCTTCGTGAGCAACGCCGCCTCCGGCGTCCTCAAGCCCGCCGTGGAGCTGCGCGAGAAGCACTGGCGCTGGACGATGACGGCCAACGCCCAGTCCATGCTCTTCCTGGCCAAGGGCTTCCTGGAGGGCGACGCCCCCATGATGGGCAGCGGCGGCCGCATCATCGCCCTGTCCAGCATGGGCGCGGTGCGGGCGGTGCCCCAGTACACGATGGTCGGCGCCAGCAAGGCGGCCCTGGAGTCGGTGGCCCGCGGCCTCTCCGCCGAGCTCGGCAGCCGGGGCATCACCGTCAACGTGGTCTCGCCGGGGGTGGTGGATACCTGGTCGCTCCAGCAGTTCCCCAACCGGGAGCAGCTCCTCGAGATCGCCACCCTGCGCACCCCCATGGGCCGCATCACGAACCCCGAGGACGTCGCCCACCTGGTGACGTTCCTGTGCAGCCCCCAGGCGCAGATGATCACGGGGCAGACCCTGGTGGTGGACGGTGGCTACGGCGTCCTCGCCTGAGCGGGCCGACCGCGCCGTCCGCGCGTGGCTCTGGGTCGTCTGGGGCATGATCCTGACCATGGTCGTGGTGGGCGGCATCACCCGCCTGACCGGCTCGGGCCTCTCGATGGTGGAGTGGCGGCCGCTCATGGGAGCCCTGCCGCCCCTCTCCGAGGCCGAGTGGCTGGCCGTCTTCGAGCAGTACAAGCAGTCGCCGCAGTACCAGCAGGTCAACCACTGGATGACCCTGGGCGACTTCGAGCGGATCTTCTTCTGGGAGTACTTCCACCGCCTGCTCGGCCGCCTGATCGGGGTCGTCGTGCTGGTGCCCGGCCTGTGGTTCCTCGTCCGGCGGCGCCTGCGGGGCAAGCGCGCCGTGCAGGTGCTGCTGGCGTTCGTCTTTGGAGGCCTCCAGGGGCTCCTCGGCTGGTACATGGTCAAGAGCGGCCTCGTGGACGTGCCCGCCGTCAGCCACTACCGCCTGGCGGCCCACCTGAGCCTGGCCTTCTTCGTCGGCTGCTGGATCCTGTGGATTCTCATGGGGTTGCGCGCGCCGGCCGTACGCACGCCGGCCCCGCGGGTGGCGCGGGGGGCGCTGGTCTTCCTGCCGCTGCTGGCGCTGCAGATCGTCTGGGGCGCCTTCATGGCCGGCACGCGGGCCGGCTTCCTCTACCGCACCTGGCCCGACATGAACGGCGAGTACTGGCCCACCGGCGCCGGGACGAGCCTGGCTGAGCTCACCCACAACCCGCTCGCCATCCACGCGCTGCACCGCCACCTGGCCTGGGTCGTGGCCGCGGCGGGCATCTGGCTGGGCATCCGGGCGCTCCGGGCCGCCTCCGACCCCGGCCAGCGGCGCGTCGCCCGGCTGTTCCTCGCCGCCCTGGCGGCCCAGCTCGCCCTCGGCATCGCCACCATCCTGGCCGCCATGCCCACCGCCCTCGCCAGCGCCCACCAGGGCATGGCCTTCCTGCTGCTCTGCGGCAACCTCGCGATCGTGCACGCTTTTTCTTTTTCTCCCGAGAAATCCGCACAGGATCGCGGCGTGGCGCCACGTTCGGAGTAGGAGGGCACCACGACGGCGCCCCCGCACCCCACGGAGGAGAGCCCGCCATGCCCGGTCCGAACAGCAATCTCCGCCAGGTCGACCCCGGCACCTACAACGTCAAGCAGGGGGGCGGCAACATCGGCACCCTCTACGCCGAGGGCACCGCCGGCGTGATGGTGGTGGAGCACTGGGTCCTGCACGCCGGCTACCAGTCGCCCACGGCCACCCTGAACATGGAGGTCTTCAAGGTCGCGTCCGGGGGGTACACCAGCCTCACGGCCTTCCTCACCGCCATGCAGGGCCAGGTCAACAGCGCGAACGCCTCGGCCACCTACATCAAGGCGACCTGCGTCTACGACACCATCGATCCCGAGTAGCGGGTCACTCCAGGTGGTCGCGCAGCCAGTGCATCGCCCGGTTGACCGCCTCGCGGCGGACGCCCGCCGCCTGGGCCGCGGAGGTGTCCGTCGCCCCGCTCAGGCGCAGCCCCAGGGCCACCCGAAGGTGGTGGGGCTGCCGCCCGCCGAACCGGCTGGCCGCCGCCGGCACCAGCGAGTCGACCACGCGCAGCCGGTGGCGGGCTTCCAGGCGCCCCGCGGGATCCACCGCGGACGCGCCGTCGGCGAAGCTGGCGTGGCAGCGGACCCGGGCGGAGCGCACCTCGGATCGCACCTTGCGCCAGGCGATGGTGAAGAGCAGCCGCTCCGGATCCTCGGGCAGGCTGGGTCGCGCGAGCAGGTCGGCGAAGGCGTCCTGCACGCCGTCGGCCACCACATCCCCCGGGACGCTGCGAAAGCAGCGCTGGAGCGAGCCGCAGAGGCGTGCGTGGTGATCTCCGAAGAGGCGCTCGATGGTCGATGTGGGTGGGTGCATGGATCCTCCTCACACCACCCTCGCGCGCCCACACACCAACCGAAAGCTGACAATAGTTCTGTAATTTCAGTCATCTGCGGACGGGCATCCGGGAACCGGTCGCCGAGCCGCCCCCTCAACCGTCATGATTGGACGGTATGCTCATGATTGAACATCGCTCCATGCAGGGCCTCCTGCAGCAGCTCCGCCGGACGCTCGACCTGCACCACGGCAGCCGCGCCCTGCTGGCGGCCGTCGTGGCGGTCATCGACTCCCTGCCGCTCGACCTGCGGGTGCTGGGCGGCAGCGTGCAGCTGCGCGCCGGCGGCCAGGAGAACCTGGCCACCCTGGACGCCGAGAGCCGACCGTCCGCGACTCTGCGCCGGGCCGTGGAGGCCGCGGGCGAGGCCGTCCTGCTGGATGTGGTGGAGGGGCGGCTCCTGACCGCAGCCTCGGGCTTCACCGAAGGCACCGCGCTCGGCCCCCGCGACTTCGCCAGCCGCAGCGTCCTGCGCGCCTGCCACCACCTGGGCCTGCCCCTGCGCGGTCGCGCCGGGGTGGAGGGCATCCTCATCCTGGAGGTGCAGGCCGACGATCCCGCCGTCCTGGTCCACCCCCTGGAGCAGCTCCAGCTTCTGGCCGACTGCGCCGTGCCGCTCCTGGAAGACCTGCCACCGGCCCGCGCGCCGGGGACCATCAGCCTCGACCCCCTGCCCGTCGCCGGCACCCGGCTGCGCACGCTGCTGGCGGCGCTGACCCCCTTCGCGGCCACCCTCGACCCCCTGCTCATCGTCGGGGAGCCCGGGGTCGGGCGCAGCCTCGTCGCGCGGTGGATCCACCTGCGCTCGCCCATGCGGCAGGAGCGCCTCCAGCCGGTCAGCGGCCCGGACCGCGCCCGCGCTCTCTTCGGCGAGGGGGACACCCGCGGCCTGCTGGAGCAGCGCCGGGGCACGCTCTTCATCGACGGGGTGGCCCAGCTCGACGCGGCGAGCCAGGACGCGCTGGCCGACGTCCTGGAGACGGGCAAGGTCCGCCGCCGGGGCAGCCACGACGCCCGCCGCGTGGGCGTCCGCCTGCTCTTCGGCGCCGACGCCGCGACCGTCGACGAGGGCCTGCGGCCCGCCCTCGCGGCCTGGTTTCGGGGCCAGCGGGTCGACGTCCCCCCGCTGCGGGAGCGCACCGACGAGCTCGCCGGCTGGGTCGACCACTTCCTGGAGCGCGGGGGCGGGTCGAAGCTGCGCCTCGACGACTCCGCCCGCGCCTGGCTGGCCACCCAGGCATGGCCAGGAAACCTCAAGGAGATCGAGCGCTTCTGCGGCCGGCTGCTCACCCGGATCGACCCCGGCACCGGGCGCAGCGTGGTCCTGGGCGCTGAAGACCTGCGGGGGGTCCTGCTCCCCGCCGGCGAGGTCGCCGATCCCCTGGAGCTGCTCGAGAACACGGCGAGAACGCTGCTCTCGAGCCCGTCGGCCCAGGGGCGGATGCTCGACCTCGCCGCCGCCCTGCCCCAGATGGTGCTGCTGCTCGCCGAGGCGCGGTGGGGCCGCACGGAGGCTGCCCAGCGGTTCGGCCTGGCCCAGGCCGTCAGCGGGGACAACCACCACCGGCTGTTTCGCAAGGCCCGCAAGGCCATCGACGACTTGAAGCGCGATGGCTGAAGATGGCCTGAGGATCGGCTGAACTTTTCCGCACAGTCCGCAGCGCTGGGGCCACTCCCCCTTGGGACGCCCAGCGTCCGCGGGAGCGGGCTGCTCGCGGACGCTGGCCTTCCAGCCAAGGAGCGACGATGACCGACCTGACCCAGGACCTCGAACAAGTCTACAAGACCGCCATCCAGGTGGGCCTCGCGGATGTGGACCGCCGCGACCTGCTGCTGGCCTGGCTGCCGGCGGACCTGACCACCACGCTGAAGCGCCATGGCAGCCCCGCCGACCAGCTCCGCTCCGATCTGCAGCGGCTGCTGGCGCACGAGCTGGCGACCCACGTCCCCGCCCTGACCACCTGGCTGGAGAACGCTGAGCGCCTGACGGACTACCTGCCGGGGGTGCCCAGCATCTTCGCGGCCATGCGGCGCAAGGTCGCGGCGGTGCTGGCCGCCGAGCCCCCCGCCGCGCCGCCGAAGCCCCCCTCCCCGCCCGTGGCCAGCGCCATCGGCATCCAGTTCCTCTGCGCCGCCCCCGTGACCGACAGCCCCCTGCGGCAGGGCCAGGAGCTGCGCGACATCCGCCAGCAGCTCGGCGCCGGCCTCTTCCGCGATCGACTGCGCATGAGCGAGATCGAGACCGCCGTCCGCCTCGACCAGCTCCAGCAGCTGCTGTGGCGCAGCCGGGCCGGCATCCTGCACTTCAGCGGGCATGGCACCGACGATGGGGCGCTGCGGTTCGAGGGCGATGGCGGGGCGCCCGTCTCGGTGACTCCATCGCTCTTTGCCCGACTCGTGGCCCAGACCAACGCCAACCGGGAGGCCGGCGAGAAGATCCAGCTCGCCGTGCTGAACGCCTGCAACTCGGCGCGGGTGGCCGAGGAGCTGGTCAAGGTCGGCGTGCCCTGCGCCGTCGGCACGACCCACGATGTCCACGACGCTGTGGCGGTGACCTTCGCCACGGCCTTCTACCAGGCCCTCGCCGACGGCACGAACCTGCAGCACGCCCTTGAGGCCGGCAAGCTGCAGGTGGAGTTGATGCACACCCTCCACGGAGCCGAGGCCGGGTACTTCGTGCTCCACTGCGCGGAGGGGCTCGATCCGAAGCGCCACTTCGTCTTCCCGCGCTGATCCCCCAACCGTTCGATCTCATTGACAAACCCGACCGGCGGGGCCCTATCCTGGCCCATGTCCTTCTCGTGGTACCCGGGCGGCGGGCCCATGGAGCCGTCGCGTCCGCCCCCCGCCCAGGTGGGGGCGCGCTACACCCTGGGCCGGCCGCTGGGGAGCGGCGCCTTCGGGGATGCCTGCCTGGCCCACGACCGCATCACCGGCCACACCGTCGTGGTGAAGCTGCTGCGCGCCCAGGGGGCGGACCTGCGGCGGGAGGCCGTCGCCCTGCGCGCCCTGGGCGTGGAGGGCATCGTCCGGCTGCTGGATCAGGGGGTCGCCGACGACGGCCGGCCCTTCCTCGTGCTGGAGTACGCCGAGGGCGAGGACTTCCCCGGCGAGCTGGCCGAGCTGCCCTGGGATCGGCTGGCGCCCCGGGCCGCCGAGCTGCTGCGCATCCTGGGTCGCCTGCACCTGCATGGCGCCCTGCACCTGGACCTGAAGCCCGACAACGTCCGCGTCCGCGAGCCGGACGGCCGGGTGACGCTCATCGACCTGGGGCTGGCCGCGGGGCCCGCCCTGGGGGCCGCGGGGGGGCCGGTCGGCGGCAACCGGGCCTTCCGGGATCCGGCCCTGGCCCGCGGGGCGGCGCCCTCGGCCGGCTCCGACCTCCAGGCGGCCGGCCGGATGATCCGCGCGGCGCTGGTGGGCGAGGTACCCCCGCCGGTGGCAGCGGCCCTGGCGCGCCTCTGCCACCCCGATCCCGCCGCCCGCTTCCCCGACGCATGGTCCGCCCTCGCTGCCCTGGGGCTGGAGTCGCCGGAGGCGCCGCCCGTGCCGGGGGTGGGGCTGGGCGCGGTGCTGGTCCCGGCGGGCCGGCTGGACCAGCGGCCCGACTGGCTGGCCGCCGATCTCGCCCGCATCCACGGCGACGACGCCGCGGCCCTCCGCGCGGATCTGACCCGCCGGCTGCGGCTGGGGGATCTGGCGCCCACGGGCGACGGGCGCCTGCGGGTGGTGCGCGTCCGGGCGGCCGATCCCACCGCGGCCCTGCCGGCGCTGGCGGCGCGCGTGGACGAGGCCCTCGATCGGGGTGACGCCTCCGCCGCCCTCGATCTGACCCGCGCCGCGCTCCTGCACGCGAGCCCCGCGGGCGAGACCCGGCTGGTGCGCCGCGGCCTCCAGGCCGCCCTCGAGCTGCGCACCGCGGCGGCGCTGGAGGAGGCCTGCTACTGGCTGGAGCGAGCCCGCCGGCCCGACGCCGCCCTGGCCAGCCTCGCGCGGCTGGCCAGCCAGGTCTTCTCGACGGGCGGGCAGCCCGAGCACCTGGCCCGGCTGCAGCGCCTGCGGGGGGCGAGCCTGGCCGGATTTCGCCCCTGGATCGCGGGGTTGCACGTGCAGCTCCTGCACGACGCGGGGGCGGAGGCCCAGCGCGGGGCGGTGGCGATGCTGCGGGCGCGGTGGCCCTCGACCCCCGAGCTGGCGGCCCGCCTGCTGGACTGCGAGGGGCGCGTCTTCTACCGCCTCGGGCAGTACCGCGAGGCGGCGGCCTGTCATGAGGCCGCCGCGCGGCAGGCCCCGGCCTGCACCGCCAGCTCTCGGCCCTGGGCAACGCCGCCGCGTCGACCATCGAGCTGGGCGACTTCGACCACGCCGTGTCCCTGGCCGAGGAGCTGCAGCGCCTCGCCCGGGGCGCGCCACGCCTTCTTCGACTGCCGGGCCGACTGGCTCGCCCGCGAGGCGGGCTGGCGGCGCGGGGACGCCCTCGAGCCGGACGAGCCCGTGGTCGAGGGCGTCGCCACCCTCGGGTTCGCGGACGTCGCCGGGCTCCTGGCCATGACGGAGGCCTGCGGGGCCCACCGCCTGGCGGCCCGGGATCAGGCCCGGCGCCTGGCTCGCCGTGCCCTCGCGCTGCTGCCCACGACGGGCACCTACGCGCCGAGCCGCGCCATCGCCGACGCGCTGGCCTGCGCCTTCGATCCCGGCGGCGATCTGGACGCCCTGGTCGCGCGGGCCCAGGCCGGCGGGCTGCCCGATCTGCCGTGGCAGATCGTCGCCCTCGCGGCGCTCCAGCCCTGCGGCCGCGCCCACGCCGCCCTCGCCGGGAGGCTGGCGGCGGCCGCCACCGACCCCGGGCGTCAGCGCGAGCTGTTCTCCCCCGCCGAGGTGCTCGCCCGCCTCAGCAAGTAGATCAGCGGCCCAAACGAGCCGAGGACGCAGAGCAGCAGGTAGGGCCGCGGATCGATGCCGCGGCCGCGCGCGTCGCGCCAGATGAACGTCATGAGGATGGTCATGGTGATGCAGAGGTCGATGAAGACCTGCTGCCCGCCACCGGTGAACAAGATGGCCTCCATCGCGGGCACGAAGCCGTCACGGGCGACGATCCAGCCGGTGAAGACGCCGAACACGACGAAGACGAGGGCGGGGAGAATCTGCTTTCGGTTCATGGGGTTGGCTCCCGGTGTGTGTGCCCCCTCCCCGGGGCAACCTCCGTGCCAGCCCGGGGCGCGGCCACCGCCGCGGGCCGGGTGCGCCGAAGCGCTGCGCCCGGGCGACAGGCGTTGCGCCGACGCAACGTCCGCTCCCGCCCAGAGCCCGGGCGGCCTATGCTGGGGCCCGGCCTGGTTCGTGCTGCCTGGCAGCGACGCGACGCGGGAGGCGTGATGACGGAGCGACACTGGCCGTGGCTGGGCGCGGGCCTCGGCAGCCTGACCGGGCTGTTCGACTACAGCCTCTTCTCGCTGCTCGACGTGCGGATGATGGCCGGCGACCGCGAGGTGACGCCCCTGATCGCCCTGTTCTACGGGCTGAGCTTCGCCGTGGGGGGCTGGCTGGTGGGGCGCGTCGCCGCCCAGCGCGTCCAGATCCGCCGGCAGCTCACGGCCGTGGCCGAAGCGCGCGCCCAGGCCGCCCAGAGCGAGAAGCTGGCCACCGTGGGTCGCCTGGCCGCCGGGGTGGCCCACGAGGTGCGCAACCCCCTCGCCGTCATCAAGAGCTCGGCGGCGCTGCTCGCTGAGAGCGTGCCGCCCGATGACGCCGGCCTGGCCACGGCCGCCACCTTCATCCAGGAGGAGGTCGACCGCCTCGACGCCTTCATCTCGGCGCTGCTGGACTACTCCCGCCCGCGGCCCCCCACCGTGCAGGAGGCGCCCGCCGGCCGGGTCCTCCAGCGCTTCGAGGCCCTGGCCCGGGGCGACGCCGAGAGCCGGGGCGTGGCCCTCTCGCTCGCCGACGAGAGCCGCGGCGCCCAGGCCCCCCTGGACGTGGATCAGCTCAGCCAGGCCCTCTTCGCGCTGGTCGTGAACGCCGGCCAGGCCGTGGGCGCCGGGGGTCGAGTCGAGGTGCGCGCGCTGCCCGGGCCGGCCTTCGAGGTCCTCGATGACGGCCCCGGCGTCCCCCCGGCCGACGCCGAGCGCATCTTCGAGCCGTTCTTCACCACCAAGGCGCGCGGCACCGGGCTGGGGCTCGCCATGGCCGCCCGCATCGCCGAGGCCCACGGCGGTCGGCTCAGCCTCCGCGCGGGGGGCGGCCTGGGCCCCGGTGGCCGCGGCGCCTGCTTCCACCTGGCCCTCGGGAGGCTGCCATGACCCCCCGCCTCGCGGTGCTCGACGACGAGCCCCGGGTCGCCGAGATCCTCGCGCTGGTGCTGCGGCGCGAGGGCTACGCCGTCGACGCCTTCCACGCCCCGGCCGCGTGCCTGGGGGCCATGGCCGATCGCGCATATGACCTGCTGATCACAGACTTGCGCATGCCCGACCTCGACGGGGTGGAGGTCCTGCGCCGGGCCCGCGCCCTCGATCCGGCCCTCCCGGTCATCCTGATCACCGCCCACGCCGACGTGCCCACCGCCATCGCCGCCATGCGGGAGGGGGCCTTCGACTACGTGCAGAAGCCCTTCGACAACGACGCCTGCCGGGCCCTGGTGCGGCGGGCCCTGGACCTGACGCGCCTCGTCCGCGAGAACCGCGTCCTGCGCGCCGAGCTGAAGGCGCGCTACGCCCTCGACGACCTCGTGGCGGTCAGCGACGAGATGGTGGCCACCCTCGACCTGGCCCGGCGCGCGGCCCGCAGCAACGTCACGGTGCTGATCACGGGTGAGAGCGGCACGGGCAAGGAGGTCATCGCCCGCGCCATCCACGTCCACAGCGACCGCATGGCCCGGCCCTTCGTGGCGGTGAACTGCAAGGCCTTCGCCGAGGGCGTGGTGGAGTCGGAGCTGTTCGGCCACGAGCGCGGCGCCTTCACCGGCGCCGATCGCGCCCGCCCCGGGGTCTTCGAGCAGGCGGAGGGCGGCACCCTCTTCCTCGACGAGATCGGCGAGGTCGGCCCCGACTTCCAGGCCCGGCTGCTGCGCGTGCTCCAGGAGCGCGAGGTGCGGCGGGTGGGCGCCGACCGGGCCCGCCCCGTGGATGTGCGCGTCCTCGCCGCCACCAACCGCGATCTCCAGGCCGAGGTCCGGGCGGGCCGCTTCCGCGAGGACCTCTACTTCCGGCTCGCCGTGATCCCCATTCAGATCGCGCCCTTGCGCGATCGACGCGCCGACATCCTGCCCCTCGCCCGCGCCTTCCTCGTGCGGATGAACGCCGCCCAGGGCCGCGCGCTGACGGGCTGGACGGAGGAGGTGGAGCGCTGGCTGGTGACGCACGCCTGGCCAGGCAACGTGCGGGAGCTGTGGAACACTCTGGAGCGCGGCGTGGTGCTGGCCCGGACCGATGTGATCGCCCTCGGCGACCTGCTCATCGGCGCCACCTCGCCGGCCGGCCCCGCCGACGAGCCCCTGGCCGCCCACCTGGATCGCCACGCCGCCGAGCACATCCGGGCCACCCTGCTGGCCGTCGGCGGCACCCGCGTCGAGGCCGCCCGCCGCCTGGGGGTCGACCGGACCACCTTGTACCGCCTCATGCAGAAGTACGGCATCGACGACGCGTGACGCCCATTGTCGCGGCGCGGGAAACCGGGTAGAGCCTCCCGATGCTTGCCCCCGCCGCCCCGATCCCCGCGTCCCCCTGGCGCGCTCTGTGGCATGTGCCCGTCGGGCTCGTGTTCACGGGCGCCTTCGCCGTCGTCGCGTCCACGGTGTCGCTGCTCACCCTCGGCCGCTGCGCCCCATGGCTGACCCCGATCCTGCTGCGGTTCTGGGGCCGCAACATCCTGAAAATCCAGGGGATATCCCTTGAGATCGAGGGCGCGGAGCACCTGGCGGGGCGGGCGATGCGGGTGGCCACGTTCAACCACACCTCCACCCTCGACGCCATGATCGTCCCCGCGCTCAACCCCCAGGGCGGGGTGTCGGCCCTGAAGCGCGAGGCGCTGTACCTGCCCCTCGTCGGGCTGGCCGTCTGGTCCATGGGCTTCCTGCTCATCGATCGTGGCCGCTCCGAGAAGGCCCAGCGCCTCCTGCGGCGCGCCGCCGAGCGCATGGAGCGCCAGCGCCTGACCGTCTTCATCGCCCCCGAGGGCACACGGTCGCCCGACGGCGAGCTGCACGCCTTCAAGCGCGGCGCCTTCCATGTGGCCCTCGTCAGCGGCGCCCCCATCGTGCCCATCGTGATCGACGGCGCCTACGCCCTGCTCCCCCGCCAGCGCCACATCAGCCGGCCGGGCCGCCTGCGCATCCGCATCCTGCCCCCCATCTCGGTGGAGGGGCTGACCCGGGACGGCCTGAGCGACTTCGCCGAGGAGCTGCGCGGCGTCTACGCCCGCGAGCTGGCCGACATGCGCACGCCGGTGGCTTGAGGCCATGTGTGGCATCGCCGGGGTGTTCGCCCCGGGGCCCCAGGGCGCCGTCGCCGCCGCCATGGCCGCACGCCTCGTCCACCGCGGCCCCGACGACCATGGCCTCTTCGCCGCCGACGGGGTGGCCCTGGCCTGCCGGCGCCTCGCCATCGTCGACGTGGCCGGCGGCCACCAGCCCCTCCACGGCGAGGCCGACGACGTGGTGCTGGTCTGCAACGGCGAGATCTACAACCACCGCGCCCTGCGCGCCGAGCTGCAGGCCCGCGGCCACCGCTTCGCCTCCGGCAGCGACGTCGAGGTCATCCTGCACCTGTACCAGGAGGCCGGCGACCTCTGCGTCGAGCGCCTGGAGGGGCAGTTCGCCTTCGCCCTCTACGACGCCCGGCGCCGCCGTCTGCTGCTGGCCCGCGACCGCATGGGCGTCAGCCCCCTGCACTGGACGCGGTTGCCGGGGGGCATCGCTTTCTCCTCTGAGATCAAAGGGTTGCTGGCGCACCCCGCCGTCAGTCCTCGCCTCGACGTCACGGGCGTGGACCAGGTCTTCGCCTTCCCGGGCCTGGTCAGCCCGCGCACCGCCGTGGTCGGCGTCGAGAGCCTGCCCCCGGGACACCTGCTCGTGGCCGACGCCGCCGGCGTGCACACCCGGGCGTGGTGGGATCTCGACTACCCGGCCGCCGACGCCCCCGCCGAGCAGGCCCCGCCGGGCGCCTGGGCCGAGGCCCTGGGCGCCGCCCTCCGCAACGCCGTGGCCCGTCGCCTCCAGGGCGAGGCCCCCATCGGGGCCTATCTCAGCGGCGGCCTCGACTCCTCCCTGATCGTGGCGCTGCTGGCCGAGCTGGGCGCGCCGACGGCCTGCTTCTCCATCGGCTTTCCGGGCGGCGCCGTGGACGAGCGCGCCCACCAGGCCCGCGTCATCGCCGCCACCGGCCTGCCCCACCACCTCATCGAGCACCCGGCCGCCGCCATCCCGGCGGCCTTCGAGCGGATGATCCGCCACGCCGAGTGCCCCGTGCGCGAGAGCTACAACACGGCCGCCCTGGCCCTCGCCGACGCCGCCCACGCCGCCGGGGCCAGGGTCGTGCTCAGCGGCGAGGGGGCGGACGAGCTCTTCGCGGGCTACCCAGGCTACCGCGTCGACGCCGCCCGGGCGGCCCGGGGCTCGCTGCTGGACGGCGACGCCCGCGCCATCGTCTTCGGCGACCGCGCGGTGCACTACGAGGGCGACCTGGACGCCGCCCGGGCCCGCCGCCTGCCGCTATATCACCCTGATCTCCAAACAGAATTCTTCGACCACGACTGCCTGGAGCACCCGCTGGTGGACGCCGCGCGCCTGCGGGGCCGCGACCCCCTGCACCAGCGCTCCTACCTGGACTGCAAGCTGCGCCTGGCCGACCACCTGCTCGGCGACCATGGCGACCGCATGACCATGGCCGCCTCGGTGGAGGCCCGCTTCCCCTTCCTGGACGAGGCCGTCGTCGACCTGGCCCGGCGCATGCCGCCGGCGGTGAAGCTGCGGCTGGAGGGCGAGCGGCGGATCAGCAAGGCCGTCGTCCGCGACGTCGCCCGCGGCCGCCTGCCCGACGCCATCATCGACCGCGACAAGATGGGCTTCCACGCGCCCGGCACGCCGGCGCTGATCCGGCAAGCCCCCGAGTTCATGGGGGATCTGCTCTCCCCGGCCCGCATCGCCCGGCAGGGCGTCTTCGACCCGGCGACCGTCGCCGCGCACTACGCCCGCCACGCCGCCCCCGGCTTCCGCCTGGATCTGCCCTTCGACGACGACCCGCTGATGGTCGTGCTCAGCACCTCGGTGCTCATGGACGCCCTGGGCCTGGCCGGGCCCGGCTGATTGCCGGCCGCCGGGGCAGACGGCTACACTGAGGCCATGCTCGACGACACCCACCCGAGGGCGCGGGCCCACCTCACGGCCATGTACCAGCGCCTCACGCTGAGCCAGCGGGCCGCCATGGGCATGCAGATGAGCACCGACGCGCGGCTGCTGGCCCTCGAGGCCATCCGCCAGCGCCACCCCGAGTACAGCGAGGACGACGCCCGCCTCGCGCTCGGCCGGCTCTGGCTCGGCGACGAGCTGTTCCGCAAGGTCAAGCCCGACGCGCCCCTGCTGGATCCGTGAGCTTCGACGACTTCTTTGGGCACTTGATCGCCGCCATCGAGCAAGCGCGCGTCGACTACATGCTGGTGGGCTCGGTGGCCAGCATCTCTCACGGAGAGTCCCGCTCGACCCGCGACGCCGACGTGGTGGTCGCGCTGGATCAGGCGGGCGCCGAACGGCTCATCGAGGCGTTCCCGGCCGACACCTGGTACGCCGACCTGGACATGGCGCGAGAGGCCGTCGCCCGCCGCCGCTCCTTCCACGTCATCGACGAAGTGACCTTCTGGAAGGCCGACTTCATTGTCCGGCCGGATTCGCCCTACGACCGCGTCGCGTTTGGACGCCGCATGCAGAAGACCGTCTCGGGGGTGCTGGCGTGGGTGGCGACGCCGGAGGACACGATCCTGGGCAAGCTCCGGTGGGCCATCGCGGGTGGAGGCTCTGCCCGTCAACTCGATGATATCGCTGGTATTCTACGCATCCAGGGCGAACGCATCGATCGGGCGTACCTGGAGCAGTGGGTGCCCATCCTCGGGGTCGAGGCGGCCTGGCGTCAGGTCGCCTGAGGGGCTCGCCGCGCCGTGAGCAGCGCCACCAGGGCGCTGGCGGCGGGCTCGGCCAGCAGGCCCCGGTGGTCGCCGGCCAGGGTGGCCCGCTCCACGCCGCCCGTGATGAGGGCGTCCCAGCCCCGGGTCCAGTCGGCCTCGGCGTCTGCCGCCCGCACGACGAGGGCCTGGCCGGGCCAGGGGGCCGGGCGCCAGGTGCGCCAGGCGTCCATCGTGGCGGCGCGGGTGGCCATGACCAGGGCCGCCTCCCGGCGGATCGCCGGTGACACCGGGAGGCCGTTTTCCTCTGCGATGTCGAGCACCTTCGCCATCATCTGCCCCGGCGTGAGGCCGGCGAAGGTGGCCGCGTCGGCCGCGAGCGGGCGGCCCAGCAGGCCCCCGAGGCGGTCGATGGCCAGGGCGGCGAGCTGGGGATCCGCCGAGGCGAAGTCGTAGGGGTCGCCCGGCGCCGCGCCGTCGAGGAGCACGAGGTCGACGCCGGCGCCGTCGGGGGCCAGGCGCCGGGCCACCTCGAAGGCGAGGGCCCCGCCGAACGACCAGCCGATGAGCGTCCAGGGCGGGCCGTGCTCGCGGAGGTGGTCGGCCGCCGCCGCGCCCAGGTGCTCCAGGGTGGTGGGACCCGTGCGCAGATCCAGGCCCACGGCTGGCCGCGCGAGGCGCCCGACGAGGTCCCGGTACACGAGGGTGAAGCCGTAGGAGGGCGGGAGCCACAGCGTCGGCCGGCCCTCGCCCCGGCGCAGGGTGGTGGGCGTCAGCGTCGGCGCCCGGGCCCCGACCGGCGCCGGCGCCGCCTCGGCCAGGCGCGGCGCGAGGGCCCGCACGGTGCGGTGGTGGTAGAGGGTGTCGATGGGCAGCTCGACGCCGAAGGCCTCGTTGAGCCGCCAGACCGCGCGCAGCGCCTGGAGGGAGTCGCCCCCGAGCCGAAAGAAGTCGGCCAGCGCGCCGACGGGCGTCCCCAGAATCTCTTGAAGAATCAAGGTGATCCGGCCCTCGATCGGCCCCTCCGGCGGGGTGGCGTCGAGGGCGTCGGCGGCGGCCGGCAGGGCCAGGGCGGCGCGATCGACCTTGCCGTTGAGCAGGCGCGGCAGGCTGGCCAGCGTCACCAGGCGGGCCGGCCAGAGCGCGGCCGGCAGCGTCGCCTCCAGGTGGGCCCACAGGCCGGGCGACACGGCCCCCACGATCCAGGCCACCAGGCGGGGCTCGCCGTCGAGCCCCTCGCGCAGGCCGGCAGCCGCGTGCCACCACGCCGGGCGCGCCGGCGAGGGCGGCCTCGATCTCGAGCTCGACGCACGCCCGCAGCTTCACCTGGTGGTCGCGCCGCCCGCGAAACTTCGAGCGCCGTCGGGCCGCTCGACGCCTATCACCCGTCCAGGCAGATCGGCGTGCCATCGGCGTCCTCCGCGAAGGCCGTGGCGTCGGGGTGCCCGGGTCGAGCGGGTCGCTGTTGGCCCAGGGCGCGATCCGGCGTGCGCAGGACGATCTCGCCCGGGCGACCCGGCGCGCGGGCCGGCCAGCGGGATCGACGACCCGGACCTCGGTGCCGGGCGGCGGCCTCCCCAGGGGGACGCCTCCCGCCTCGGCGTCGGCGGGCGTGACGCGGTGGCAGAGCTTGATCATCGTCGTCTCGGTGGGCCCGTACAGGTTGTGAGGGCTACCCGGTCGCCGAAGCGGGTGAAGAAGCGGCCAGCGTCGGCGGGGCGTAGCACCTCGCCCGCCAGCAAGAGCGCGCGCAGGTCCGGCAGGGCCAGGTCGGGCAGCGCCAGCGGGCCCGGGCGACCGTGGGCACCGTGTGCACGACCTCGACGCGGGCGTCCGCCAGCCAGGCCGCCAGCCGGGCGGGCTCGGCCAGGGCGCCGCGGTCGGGCGGCGGCACGCACGCCCCCACCGACGCAGGGGCAGGGCGCGTCGCGCAGGGGGCGTCGAACGTCGGTGGCGCCAGCGCGCTCACCCGCAGACCCGGCCCCGCGCCCAGCGGGGCCTGCTCCCACGCGATGAAAGTGGGCGATGGCGCCCGGGCGGCCCAGGATGCCCTTGGGCTGGCCCGTGGATCCCGAGCTGAAGAAGACGGTGGAGGTCCAGCCGCGGGGCGCTCCGGCGCACAGGGCGCGAGATTCTGGGTGAATCCGGGGAGATGGGGTGAATCCCCAGGGCCTGGACAGGGATCGTCGGCGCCGAGGCCCGGCTGGACGAGCAGCGCCGTCAGGCGCAGAGCGGCGGCGACGGCCGCCAGGCGGGCGGGGGGCCAGGCGGGATCGAGGGGCGCGAAGGCCACCGGGTCTCCAGGGCCGCCAGCAGGGCGGGAGCGTCCACCCCGGATCGGACGCCAGCACGGCCAGCGGTCCCGGCGTCCCCCGCAGCCAGGCCGCCAGCGCCATGGCCTCCGCCCAGAGCACCCAGCCGCCGTCCAGGTGCGACCGCCCGCTTCGAGGGCGACGTGGGTGGAGGTCCGCCACCGCGGCGGGAAGACGAGATCGATCGCGCCAGGGTCATGGCGCGGCGTCCCAGCGGGCCTGGAGCCGGTCGACCACGCAGTCGAGGGGATCGAGGAGGTCCAGATCGCCAGCGGGCCACGCCAGCGCCACCGGGTGCAGCTCCGTGCAGGCGGCCACCACCCCCGCGGCCCCCGCCTCCCGGGCCAGGCCGGCGAGCACCGGCACCGCCGCCGCCGGATCCAGCCCGGCCTTGAGGGCATAGATGAGGTCGTGGATGGTCGCCTGCGCCGCCGCCGACGGCGCGATGAACGGATCGGGCCCGGGACCGGGCCAGCGCAGCGATCCGCATGGCTGCTGCCCGTGGTGGCCGCGACGAAGGCCTCCGCGTCGCCACCCGGGGCGCGCGCAGCAGGGCCTCGACGAGCGAGGGTGCAGGCCTGGGTCGGCCGGCAGCAGATGCCAGACGGCGTGGGCCGAGACGCAGCGAATGACCAGCAGCTCGGCGCCGGCCGCCGCAGCGCCCGCAGATCGCGGGCCAGGGCCGCGGCCAGCGCCTCCTGGCCGCCAGGAGCGCCTGCGTCCGATCGGGGATGCTGGAGTCGGCGTAGAGCCGAGATCCGCGGCTGATCGGCCTCGGGGCGATCGACGAAGCGGCGATGGATGGTGGCGACGAAGGCCGCCGACGCCAGCGCCCATCCGCCCAGGACCCCGATGACCGGCCCGGCTCATCGACGCATGCTCCACTCCGAGGCGGGCCAGCGTAGCCAGCTTCGCCTGCGCCCTCAATCGCCAGCCACGCCTGGAAGGCAGCGCCGACCCGGCGTACCCTCCGCCATGGGCATCATCGGCGCAGCTCATCGAGCCTGCTGCACTGGGCGTCTACGTCATGTGGCTGGTCAGCCGGCGCAAGAGACCGCCCGCAAGGCGCGGATGCTCACCGCCGCCCAGCGGGGCCGGGCCATGGAGGCCATCGCCCCGAACCTGCTGGAAAAACGGGGATTTCGCGTCCTGGACGACCAGGTGGAGCGCCGCTACGCCTTCACGGTGGACGGCGAGCCCCAGGAGGCCGTCCTGCGCGCCGACCTGCTGGCCAGCCGCGGCGGGCGCCGCTACGTCGTGGAGGTGAAGACCGGGGCCGTGGCGAAGCCCACCAACCGGGCCACGCGGCGGCAGCTCCTCGAGTACTTCCTGCACTACGACGTGCACGGCGTCCTGCTCCTGGACGCCGACCGCGACGCCCTGTCGACGGTGGAGTTCCCGGTGCGGCCCACGAGCCACTCGCGGATCGGGTTCGCCCTCGGCGTGGGGGTCGGCGCGGCCACCATCGGGGCGCTTTGGTGGCTCATGCGTTGACTTGACGGCGAAAGCCCCTAGGATGAGGCGCTTTTTTGTACCATCGCCCCCCGTGATCACCGCGCGCCAGCGCCACCGCCCGAGGACATCCATGGCCCAGAGCTTCATCTTCACCTCCGAGTCCGTGACGGAAGGCCACCCCGACAAGATCGCCGACCAGATCTCCGACTCGGTGCTCGACGCCCTCCTCGCCCAGGATCCCCGCAGCCGCGTGGCCTGCGAGACCCTCGTCAACACCGGCTTCGCGGTGATTGCCGGCGAGATCACCACGAACGCCGTGGTCGACTACCCGGCGCTGGTGCGCAACACCATCGCCGACATCGGGTACGTCAGCTCGGAGATGGGCTTCGACGCGCAGACCTGCGCCGTCCTGGTGTCGCTGGACCGCCAGTCCCCCGACATCGCCATGGGCGTCAACGAGGGCGAGGGCACCTTCACGGAGCAGGGCGCGGGCGACCAGGGCCTGATGTTCGGCTACGCCTGCGACGAGACGCCGGAGCTCATGCCCCTGCCCATCTCGCTCTCCCACCAGCTCACCCGGCAGCTCGCCAAGGTGCGCCACGACGGCACGCTGCCGTTCCTGCGCCCCGACGGGAAGAGCCAGGTCTCGGTGCGCTACGAGAACGACCGCCCGGTGGCCATCACCGCCGTCGTCGTCTCGACGCAGCACGCCGACAGCGTCTCCACCGAGGAGCTGCGCGCCAAGGTGAAGGCCCACGTCATCGACCCCATCCTGCCCAGGGGCATGGTCGATGCCGACACGAAGTTCTACATCAACCCCACCGGGCGCTTCGTCATCGGCGGCCCCATGGGCGACTGCGGCCTCACCGGCCGCAAGATCATCGTGGACACCTACGGCGGCATGGGTCGCCACGGCGGCGGCGCCTTCAGCGGCAAGGATCCCAGCAAGGTGGATCGCAGCGCCGCCTACATGGCCCGCTACGTGGCGAAGAACGTGGTGGCCGCCGGCCTCGCGCGCCGCGCCGAGGTCCAGCTCGCCTACGCCATCGGCGTGGCCGAGCCCGTGAGCGTCTCGGTCAACACCTTCGGCACCAACGTGGTGGACGAGGGCCGCATCGCCGAGCTCGTCCGCGCCCACTTCCCGCTCAAGCCCCGCGGGATCATCGAGCACCTCGACCTGCTGCGGCCCATCTACCGGCGCACCGCCGCCTACGGCCACTTCGGGCGCGAGGACCAGGGCTTCCGCTGGGAGATGACCGACAAGGCCGCCGAGCTCAAGGCCGCCGCCGGGCTGTAAGGCCTGGGAAGAGTTCAGCTTTTCGCTTCCACACCGACACCACCGTGCGCCCGTCCCCTGGACGGGGCGGATGGCGTCGCTTCGCCTGATAGCGACGTGGCCCCGCGCTGCTACTCCACCGACACGCGCTCGCTCTTCGCGCCCAGGGCCCGCAGCTTGGTGTCCATGCCCTCGTAGCCGCGGTCGATCTGGTGGACGTTGAAGATCTCCGTCCGCCCCTCCGCGCACAACCCCGCGATCAGCATGGCCATCCCGGCGCGGATGTCGGGGCTCTGCACCCGGGAGCCCTTGAGCGTCTGCGGCCCGACGACCACGACGCGGTGGGGGTCGCACAGGATGATCTGGGCGCCCATGCCCTGCAGCAGGTCGATGAAAAACATGCGGCCTTCGAACATCTTCTCGAAGAAGAGCACCGTGCCCTTGCACTGGGTGGCCGTGGTGATGGCCACGCTCATGAGGTCGGTGGGGAAGGCCGGCCAGGGGGCGTCGTCGATGCGCGGCACCTGGTTGTGGTAGTCGGGGCGGATCTCCATGGGCTGGTCGCCCGGCACGATGAGCTTGTTGCCGTCGATGGTGGTCGCGACGCCCAGCCGGTCGAAGACCATGCGGATCATGCGCAGATCGGTGGGGCGGACCTTGTTGATGGTCAGCTCGCTGCGGGTGACCGCCGCCAGGCCGATGAGGCTGCCGATCTCGAGGTAGTCGCTCTCGACCTCGTGCTCGACACCCCCGAGGCGCTCGACGCCCTCGATGCGCAGGGTGTTGGTGCCGATGCCGTCGATGTAGGCACCCATGGCCACCAGCATGCGGGCGAGGGCGCAGACGTGGGGCTCGCTGGCGGCGTTGCGCAGGATGGTGGTGCCCCGGGCGAGGGCGGCCACCATGATGGCGTTCTCGGTGGCCGTCACCGAGGCCTCGTCCAGGAAGATGTCGGCGCCGACCAGGCTGGACGCCTGGATGTCGTAGACGTCGCTCACCTCCACCGTCGCGCCCAGCGCCTCGAAGGCGTGGAAGTGGGTGTCGAGGCGGCGGCGGCCGATGACGTCACCGCCGGGCGGCGGCAGCACCACACGCCCCAGCCGCGCCACCATCGGCCCGGCGAAGAGGATGGACGCGCGCACCTTGCGGCACAGGTCGGCGTTGAGGGTGGTGCGCTCCACCGCGCTGGCCACGATGCGGACCCGGTTCTCGCCGATCCACTCCACCGTCGCGCCCTGGTGCTCGAGCACCTCGCACATCACGAGCACGTCGCGGATGCGGGGCACGTTGCCGAGGATGACGGGATCGTCCGTGAGGAGCGCCGCCGCGAGGCAGGGCAGGACCTCGTTCTTGCTCCCGCTGGGGGTCACGGATCCGGCCAGCGGCTGGCGACCCTCGATGATGAACTTCTCCATGGATCGGCTCACTCCTCGAGCGCGGTGATGCGCCCCGACTCTACCTGGAAGACCCGCCGCTCCGCCTCGATCGCGAGGAAGCCGAGGTCGGTGGTGGTGATGAAGACCTGGCCGCCGAAGCCGGCCAGAAAGTCGAAAAGTCGAGCATTTCTGCGCGGATCCAGCTCGCTGGAGACGTCGTCGAGCAGCAGGACCGGGGTGATCTGGTGCTCGGCTTCCAGGAGCTCGATCTCGGCGATCTTGAGGGCGAGGACCATCGCGCGCTGCTGGCCCTGGCTGGCCTCGAGGCGGGCCGGGCGGCCGTCGAGCGTGAGCTCGAGGTCGTCGGCGTGGGGCCCGCGGCGGGTGAAGCCGCGCTGGCGATCCCGGTCGCGCTCGGCCTTCCAGGTGGGGCCGAGGGCCTCGGGGGCGTCGACGTCCGCCCGCAGCTCGACCTGGGCGGTGGGGCCCTCGCCCATGATGGCGGTGAAGGCGTGGGCGAACCGCGGGGCGAGGGCCGCCACGTAGGCCTGCCGTGAGGCGAGCATACGGCCACCGTGAGCGCCCAGGACGTCCTCGTAGGCGGCGAGCATGGCGTCGTCGGCCCCGTCCCGCAGGAGGGCGTTACGGGCCTGCAGAGCGCGCTTGTAGGCGACGGCGTCGTCCAGGTGGCCGACCCGGGTGTTGAAGACCGCCCGATCGAGGAACCGGCGGCGGTCACCGGGTCCACCGCGGACCAGGCCCACGTCGTCGGGGGTGAAGAGGATGACGGCCAGGGAGCCGAAGTACGCCCCCGCCCGGACGGCCTTCCCCTCACGGCGCGCCTCGCGGCGAGCGCCGGCCAGGCGCACGTCCAGGCGGTGGATGAGGCCGCCCGCCAGCACCTCGCCCGCCACGCGGGAGGCGTCGGCGCCGTGGCGGATCATCTCACGGGGCCGCGCCACCCGCAGAGGGCGAAGCGTCGCGAGCCAGTACAGCGCTTCGAGGAAGCTGGTCTTGCCCTGGCCGTTCTCGCCCACCAGCACGTTGAAGCGGCGGTGGGGAACGACCTCGACCTCCGCCAGGTTGCGGAAGTCCCGGACCTCGACGCTGGTCAGTCGCATGGGGAGAGGGGCGGCGAGATGGTCAGATCCGCATGGGCATCACGACGAAGAGGTAGTCGTCGTTCTCGTGCTCCCGGAAGAGGCCGGGGGAGAGGGCCTCGTTCATGGCCATCTCGACCTTCTCGGCGGTGAGGATGCCCAGGATCTCCTGCACATACCGGGCGTTGAAGGCGATGGTCAGCTCGCCGCCCTCATAGCCCTCGATCTCGATCTCTTCCCGGGCCTTGCCCAGGTCGGGGTTGTCGGAGAGGAGGGTCATGCTGCCCGGGCGCACGGCGATCTTCACGCCGTGGGTGCGCTCCGACGCCAGGATGCCGATGCGGCGCAGGGCCGCGAGGAAGGGCAGCCGCCGCACGACGGCGCGCCGCTCGCTCGACTTGGGGATGACCTGCCGGTAGTCGGGGAAGGCCGCCTCGATGAGGCGCACGAAGAGCACCAGGTCGGCCGCGGCCACCACCAGCATGTTGTCGGTGACGCCGAAGGAGACCTCGTCGCCCACCTCTTCCAGGAGGCGCTTGAGCTCGCCCACGCCCTTGCGGGGGATGATGATGCCGTCGCGCTCGGGGATGGTCCCACCCCGGGCCGCGTCACGCTCGCCCTGGCTGAGCCGGTGCCCGTCCGTCGAGACCATGCGGATGCGATCGCGGCCGACGCAGCGGAAGAACACGCCGTTGAGGTTCGGCCGGGACTCGTCGGTGGAGACCGAGAAGCCGGTGCGCTCGATGAGCTCCCGCAGGGCGCTGCCGCTGACCGGGGACAGCTCGACCCCCTCGACGCCGGGCAGGGCCGGGTACTGGTCGGCCGGGTGCCCGTGCAGCACGAACTCGCTGTGCTTGCACTTGAGCTGCATGCGGTCGTCGGCGCCGACGTGGATCTCGACCGACTCGCCGGGCAGGCTGCGGACCACGTCGTAGAGGCGCTTGCCGTCGACGGTGGCCCGGCCGGGCTCGACGATCTCGGCCGCGGTCATGCCGTCGAAGGTCACGTCCAGATCCGTCGCCGCGACCCGGAGCTTGCCGTCGGGCCGCGCCTCGATGAGCACGTTCGACAGCGTCGCCAGGGTGGACTTGCGGCTCAGCACGCCCTGGATGCGAGCCAGGGCGCGGGCGAAGAGATCACGGTCGACGACGAACTTCATGCGGCTCCTCGACAAGAGTCAGCCCGGTGGTCGCCTGTCGGCGACACGGTCGGCAGGGTGAGCGGCCACAGGCCGTTCGAGGCAAGCTGTCGAAAGCTTCCACCACGCGTGCCGCCGAGACGGGAAGACGCTTTTAGTACAGGAAATCCAAGAAGAGAAGAGACTTTCGTAGTCGTAATAGGGCCTGTGGATTTGGGGACAACCATGTCAACTCGCTGGATTGAATCGAAAATCCGGTGTGGGAGAACCCCCTGATCCGATCGTGGACGAGCTGTGGACAACCGGGCGTCCCGAGAAAGCCACAGCCCGTCCACAGGCTGTTCACATGGCGATCGGAGGCTTTTCCCCGGCGGGGTGTGGGAAACGGCTGCGGACCCCCGCCCGGGCCCCTTCGACCACAGCATGTGGTAGGGGCTCGCCGAGGTGTCGCAGAGCGGGCTGTGGACAAGTGGCGGGCGAGCGACGGAGCGGCGACACGGGGCAGGGGCCGCCCCGACCGGCGAGGCGCCGATGGCCGCGACGCGGGGGATGGGCGACGGCGGTGGACGTGCGCGCGGGCCGGCGCGAGGAGGCGCCAGGGCGCGCCTGGGGAGGTCTCCACGAGGTCCCGGAGGCGGCGCGGTGGGAGGTCGTGGGGGCGGTGCAGGGGGAGGCCGGACGGGGCGCACAGCCTCAGAGCGGGAACTTGCGCTCGATGGACTCGATGTCGCCGCGGAGGGCGGCGTCGTCGCCCATGGCCAGGTCGATCTTGCGGCAGGCGGCCAGCACGGTGCTGTGGTCCTTGCCGCCGAATCCGCGGCCGATCTGGGGGTAGGACGACTGCGTGTGCTTGCGGCAGAGGTACATGGCGACGCTGCGCGGGTGGGCCACGGAGCGCTGCCGGCGGCTGCCGCGCAGGTCGGCCACCTTCAGGTCGTAGTGCTCGGCCACCATCTTGAGGATGGTGTCGATGGTGAGGGTGCGGGCCCGGCCGTCCAGGACGTCCTTGAGGGCCTCCTTGGCGTAGGCCACCGTCAGCGCGCGGTGGTGGAAGCTGGCGTAGGCGGCGAGGCGCGTCAGGGCGCCCTCGAGCTCGCGGACGTTCGCGTGGACGAGGCGGGCCAGGTAGAAGGCCACCTCGTCGGGCAGGTGGATGCCGTCGCGCTCGGCCTTGCGCTGGAGGATGGCGACCCGCGTCTCGAACTGGGGCGCCTTCACGTCGGTGATCAGGCCCCACTGGAACCGCGAGCGCAGCCGCTCCTCCAGGTGCTGGATCTCCTGCGGCGTCTTGTCGCTCGTCAGGATGATCTGTTTCTGGGCGGCGTGCAGAGCGTTGAAAGTATAGAAGAATTCTTCCTGGGTGCGCTCCTTGCCGGAGAGCACGTGCACGTCGTCGACCAGCAGGACGTCGCAGTTGCCGCGGAAGCGCTCACGGAAGGCGTCCATGCGCTGCCGCGAGATGCTCTTGATGACCTGGTTGGTGAACTCCTCGGCGCTGACGTAGACCACCCGGGCGTGGGGGTCGGCGGCGAGGATGCGGTGGGCGACCGCCTGGAGGAGGTGCGTCTTGCCCAGGCCGGTGCCGCCGTAGATGAAGAGGGGGTTGAAGGCCCGCCCGGGCTGCCGGGCCACCGACGAGCAGGCCGCGCACGCCATCTCGTTGTTGGGGCCGACGACGTAGGAGTCGAAGGTGTAGTGGGGGTTGAGGGGGAAGAACGCGTGGGCCTCGCTCGCGCGGGGCCCCTCGGAGGCGGTGATGACCCGGGGCATGCTCTCCATGGAGTCCTCGGGGCTCTCCTCCGCCGGGGCCGGGAGCGCTCGCGGCTCCACCGTCGCCTCGCGGATGGCCAGGACGACCCGCATGGGCTGCCCCGAGGCCTGGGAGACCGCCTCGTTGAGGAGGTCCTGGTAGTGGAGCTTGACCCAGTCGCGGAAGAACGGATCCGCGACCTCGAGCTGCACCTCGTCGCCGGTGGTGCCCACAAAGCGCAGCGGCGCGAAGTAGGTCGCGAAGTTCTCCCCGGTCACCCGTGCGCGGATGGCCGACAGCGCTTCATCCCAGATAGCCTTCAAGTTCTCGCCCCCTCCTTGGGCCTCTCCACACGTCGCGCCGGACGGCGTCTCGACTGCACCCCGTCGCTGCCCGGAGTGCCGGGCGCCCTCGCCCCGGTCGGGGGCCGCCCTCTAGTGGAGAACCCGGACGGGTACCTTAAACCGAGTCGCGAACGTTTGGGATCGGCCGTTTTCGGGCTGCGTGGAGATATCGGAATTCCGCTTTGGATTCGAAAGGGTGGCCGAGAGGCCGCGGATCGGTCCGGCTGCGGTGCGGGGCGTTCTCGGGTGGCGGTCCCCCCAGGGTTGACATTCAGCCGCCCCTGTGATGTCCTTGCGCGCCATTTTTCCGCCTGACCGCCCCAGCGGGGTGCCAGGCGACCCGGAGGACCTGACCCATGTCGAAGCGGACGTTCCAGCCGAGCAACACCTCTCGTCTGCGTACCCACGGTTTCCGCGTGCGCAGCCGCACGCGTGCCGGCCTGATCGTGCTCAAGCGCCGGCGCGCCAAGGGCCGCAAGCAGCTCGCGCCCACGACCTCTCGCAAGTGAGCCGCGGGCCCGGCGAGCCCGGCTCGCCCGCCGCTGACACCTCGTTCCCCAAGCGGCTGCGCCTGCGGCTGCGGAGGGAGTTCATCGCGGTGCAGCGCGGCGGGCGACGGCTCGGCGCGGCCTTCTTCACTTTGCATGCGCGCCGCAACGGAAACCGCCCCAGCCGGATCGGCATCACGGTCAGCCGCAAGGTCGGCAAAGCCGTGGTGCGCAACCGGTTCAAGCGGCTCGTGCGTGAGGCCTGGCGGCACAACCGCCAGGCGGTACCCCCGGGCTTTGACCTGGTGGTGGTGGCGCGGCCTGGCACCATGCCGGCGGGGCTGCAGGACATGACCCGCGCCCTGCTGGACGCCTTCGCGCGCCTGCAGGCGTCGCGGGACGAGCCGCGGCGTGATGGTCGGCCTCGACGGCCGGCCCGGGGTGATCGATGAACTTTCCCAACCAGGGCCGCGATCCGATCGACCAGAAGCGCCTGCTGATGGCGGTCGCGGCCTGCGGCGCCATCCTGCTCCTCTGGAACTGGCTGTTCCCCGCCCCCACGGCCACGCACCCGGCGCCCGGCGACGCGGGCGCGCCGGTCAGCGCGGCGGCGGCGGAGTCAGCGGCCGCGCCCCTCTCGGGGGCGCCCCCGAGCGCTCCGGTGGTGGCCATCGAGCGGCGCGCGGCGGCCACGCTGGCCGTCGCCGATCGCCAGACGGCGGTCTTCACCAACGATGATGGCCAGCTCCTCACCTGGGACCTCGAAGAGGACCAGTACCGGGTGCCCGGCGAGGCGAAGGGCCAGACGCTGCCCTGGCAGCTCATCCGGGATCTGGCGCGGACGGAGGCGGGCAAGGGCCTCTTCCTGCCGCCGCGGCTGGAGGTGGAGCTGGGTGGTCAGCGCGCGCGCGGCGACTACGCCGTGGTCGAGAAGAACGACCAGCGCGTGGTCTTCGCCTGGACCGATCCCACCACCGGCGTGAAGCTCACCCGGGCCTGGGAGGTCGCCCCCGGCGGCTACACCGCGCACCTGACGCTGACGGCCGAGAACCCGGGCCTGTCGCCCGTCCCCTACGGCCTCCAGGCGGTCGCCCCCGGCGCCCAGAACAACAAGGAGGCGGGCGGCAGCATGTTCAGCCCGCCGGTCTACGCCTTCGAGGGGGTGTGCCGGCGCGCCGAGGACTTCGAGCGCAAGCCCATCCGCGCCATCATCAGCGACCTGGAAGATCCCGACGATCCGACGAGCTGGAGCGACGGGATCACCTGGGCCGGGGTGGACAATCGCTACTTCATGACGGCCGTGATGCCCGTCGCCGGGGAGGCCGAGTCGTGCAGCTTCGGCATCGGCCCGGCCCTCGCCGAGGTCCCCGCCGACCAGGTGCCCCCCGACTTCACGCTCGTCACCACCCAGGTGCGGCTGAAGGGCGGCGAGATCCCGGCCGGTGGCCGGGTCGAGCGCAGCGTCGGGTTCTACATCGGCCCCAAGAAGCTCGACGCCCTCAAGGCCCAGGCGCCGCCGCTCAACGACGCCATCGACTTCGGCTGGTTCACGGTCATCTGCCTGCCCATGCTGTGGCTGATGCGCCTGATCCACGGCCTGCTGGGCAACTGGGGCGTGGCCATCATCGTGCTGACCATCCTGGTCAAGCTGCTGACGCTGCCGCTGACCCACAAGCAGTACAAGTCCATGGCCGCCATGAAGAAGCTGCAGCCGAAGCTCAAGGAGCTCCAGGCGAAGCTGGGCGGCGACAAGATGAAGCTGCAGCAGGAGATGATGAAGCTCTACAAGGAGCACAAGGTGAACCCCCTGGCGGGGTGCCTGCCGATGGTGCTGATGATGCCCATCTACTTCTCCCTGTACCGCACCATCTACTCGGCGGTCGAGCTGTACCGCGCCGACTTCATCTTCTGGATCAAGGACTTGTCGGAGGCGGATCCCTACTTCGTGACGCCGCTGATGCTGGGCGCGCTCTTCTTCGTGCAGATGCGCCTCAACCCGAGCATGTCGGACAACCCCCAGCAGAAGATCATCATGAACGTGATGCCCATCATGTTCACCGCGATGATGCTCTTCCTGCCCAGCGGCCTGGTCCTCTACATCTTCGTCAACACCATCCTCGGCCTCGTGCAGCAGATCTTCCTCTACAAGAAGGAGGAGGAGGCGGCGGCAGCGCCGGCGGCGGCGGCGGTCTCGTCGACGTCCCGGGCGGCCAAGCGGCGCGCGACCTGAGGCGGAGCATCCCATGAGCGAGTTTGATGCGGCCGTGCCCGCCGGGCAGGCCTTCTTGACCGAGCTTTTCGAGCGGACCGGGATCGCCCTCACGGTGACCGACGGCCGCGTCGAGGATGACGCCGTGCTGCTGGAGCTGGGCGGGGACGTGGCGTCCCTGCGCCGCCAGCCCGAGCTGGCCGCGGCCCTGGCCTCCCTGACCGCCCAGGTCATGGCGCGGGCCATCGACGCGCGCCATGTGCGCTGCGTGCTCGATCCGGGCGGCACCTACGCGACCCGCAAGGCGCTGCTCGAGACCGCGGCGCGGGACGTGCGGCGGGCGGTGCTGCACACGGGTCGGCGGGCCGTCCTCGACGGGCTCTCCCCCGCGGAGCGGCGCGTGGTGCACGTGGGCCTGGCGGAAGATCCCCGGGTCCAGACCCGCAGCGAGGGGGACGAGCGCTGGCGCCTCCTCCTGGTCGAGCCGGCCCCCGGGGCTGGGAAAAACGCCTGATTTCAAATATTTAAGGAATCGGCCGGCCCTTGTGGGCGGACGGCCGACGTGGTAGATTCCGCGCCTTCGCCGAGGGGCGGATCAGACCTGGAGCGTGGCATGAGCGATACCCCGACCGAGCCTCAGGGGGCGGGCAACGCCGGCGCCTACAACGCCGACAGCATCAAGGTCCTCGAGGGCCTGGAGGCCGTCCGCAAGCGGCCTGGGATGTACATCGGCGACCCCAACGACGGCACCGGCCTGCACCAGCTCGTCTACGAGGCGGTGGACAACGCCATCGACGAGGCCCTGGCCGGCTACTGCGATCGGGTCACGGTCACGCTGCACCTGGATGGCTCGGCCAGCGTCGAGGACAACGGCCGCGGCATCCCCGTCGATCTGCACCCCACCGAGGGGCGCAGCGCGGCCGAGGTCATCATGACCGTGCTGCACGCGGGCGGGAAGTTCGACGCCAACTCCTACAAGGTGTCCGGCGGTCTCCACGGCGTGGGCATCTCGTGCGTCAACGCCCTGTCGGAGTGGCTGCGCCTCGAGATCCACCGCGGCGGCGGCGTCTACCGCCAGGGCTACCAGCGCGGTGCCCCAGACGCTCCCCTCGAGCGGGAGGGCGACAGCCGGCGGCGCGGCACGAAGGTGCACTTCCAGCCGGATCGCACCATCTTCCAGGAGTCCTTCGAGTTCAGCTTCGAGATCCTGTCGGCTCGCCTGCGGGAGCTGTCGTTCCTCAACAGCGGCGTCGCGATCACGATCATCGACGAGCGCGGCGAGGGGAAGCGCCACGACTTCAAGTACGAGGGCGGCATCGCCTCGTTCGTGGAGCACCTCAACCGCAACAAGGTGGCGCTGCACCAGCCCCCGATCTTCCTGTCCGTCGAGAAGGACGGCATCGGGGTCGAGATCGCGATGCAGTGGAACGACTCCTACCTGGAGAACGTGCTGCTCTTCACCAACAACATCCGCAACCGGGATGGCGGCACGCACCTCGCGGGCTTCCGCGACGCCCTGACGCGGACGGTGAACAACTACGGCGCGGAGGAGGGCCTCCTCAAGGCCCTCAAGGCGACGCTCTCGGGCGACGACATCCGCGAGGGCATGACGGCCATCGTCTCGGTGAAGGTCCCCGACCCCAAGTTCTCGAGCCAGACCAAGGACAAGCTGGTCTCGTCCGAGGTCAAGCCGGTGGTCATGTCGGCGGTCTCCGAGAGCCTCAGCGAGTGGCTCATGGAGCACCCCGCCGAGGCGCGGGCCATCATCGAGAAGGCCATCGGCGCCGCCCGCGCCCGCGACGCGGCCCGCAAGGCCCGCGAGCTGGTGCGCCGCAAGGGGGCCCTCGACACCGCGGCGCTGCCCGGCAAGCTGGCGGATTGTCAGGAGAAGGACCCGGAGAAGGCCGAGATCTTCCTGGTGGAGGGTGACTCCGCCGGTGGCTCCGCCAAGCAGGGTCGCCACCGCGCCACCCAGGCCATCCTGCCGCTGCGCGGCAAGATCCTGAACGTCGAGAAGGCGCGCCTCGACAAGATGCTGTCCAGCCAGGAGATCGCCACGCTGATCACCGCGCTGGGCACGGGCATCGGCGTCGACAACTTCGACGTGGCCCGCCTGCGCTACCACAAGATCATCATCATGACGGACGCCGATGTGGACGGCTCCCACATCCGCACCCTGCTGCTGACCTTCTTCTACCGCCAGATGGCGGAGGTCATCGAGCGCGGGCACCTGTACATCGCGCAGCCGCCGCTCTTCCGCGCCAAGAAGGGCAAGGTGGTCTCGTACCTCAAGAACGAGCGGGCGCTGGACGAGTTCCTGGTGGCGGGCGCCACCCGCAGCGCCCGGCTGCGGTCCGGCGATGCCGTCTTCGAGGGGCCGCACCTGGCCGGCATGATGGAGAAGATGATCCACTACTTCAGCGAGCTGGCGCTGGTGCAGCGCCGCGGCGACGCGCGGGTGGTGGAGGCGGCGGTGGTGGCCGGGCCCCTCGAGATCGACCTCTTCGACGATCAGGCCCGCGTCGAGGCCCTGGCCGAGCAGCTCAAGACCTGGGTCAACGCCACCTACCCCGACGAGATCCAGGTGCGCTTCCATGTGGAGCGCGGCATCCCGCGCACCGTGGGCGGTGACGACCACGACGAGCACGACGAGCACGACGAGCACGACGAGGAGTCGGAGGACGCCGCCGAGGCGACCGAGGCGCCCGCTCGGGTGACCGTGCCGACCTGGCGGGTCGTGGCCTCGTCTCGCCTGGAGGGCTCGGAGCGCCGGACGGTGATCGAGCCGTCCCTGCTGGAGTCGCCCCACTTCCAGTCCGTGCTCGCCACCCGCGGGCAGCTCGCGGTCCTCGGCAACGGGCCGTTCGTGCTGCTGGAGGGCGAGGCGGAGACGGAGTTCCCGAGCCTGGCGCCCCTGCTCGAGGCCCTGCGGGCCCTGGGCCGCAAGGGCGTGGACATCCAGCGCTACAAGGGTCTCGGTGAGATGAACCCCGAGCAGCTCTGGGAGACCACCATGGATCCCGAGACCCGCACGCTGCTGCGCGTGCGGGTCGATGATCCCGAGGGCGCTGACGATATCTTCACGATCCTCATGGGGGACGCGGTCGAGCCCCGGCGCGCCTTCATCGAGCGCAACGCTCTGAACGTGAAGAACCTGGACGTTTGACGAGCGCGACGCCATGACCGGGGAGTTTCTCGCCGCGGTGGAGCAGGCCCTGCTGGCCGGCACCGGCCGCGGCCTGATGCTCTCGGCCATGGATCTGCAGCTCGCGCGGCGCTGGGCCCGCGCCGGCGTGCCCGCCTCGGTGGTGGTGGCCGGCATCGAGAAGGCCTTCTCCCACAAGCCCCGTACCACCCGCGGCCTGGCGTATGCCGCGCCGGCCGTCGAGGAGGCCATCCGCGCCTGGCAGGCGCTCCAGGTGGGCGGGCCAGCCGACGGGGGGGGCCACGTCGTCGACGCCGAGGTGGTGGAGGCCCTGGGCCGCCTGATGAACCGGCTGGTGGACGCAGGCCTGCGCCACCAGCCACCCATTCGCCTCGTGTTGCGGCAGATCTGGAAGGATCTCAATGCCTTGAAGGATCGCTGCGAGCAGGGCCTGGAGGCCGATCCGGTGGAGGCGCTGGAGGGCATCCACCAGCGCGCCGTCGCCGAGCTCTGGGCCGTGAGCGAGGGGGCCGTGCAGGTGGCCATCGACGCCGAGGTCGAGTTGTCCTTGCGCCAGGACGGCCGCAGCGCCATCGATGACGACGTGCGCGCGCTGCGACGCTGGCGGGGCCTGCGAGCGCGCTATGGCCTGCCCGATCTGGTGCTGGAGATGGGAGGGGGCTGGTGAAGAACGAGTGCGAGACGTGCCACGGCGCGAAGCTCCTGGTGGAGCGGGGGCGGGATCGGGCGGAGGCCCGGCGGTGCCCCGCGTGCCAGGCCACCTGCCCCCACTGCGACGACTCGGGCTACACCTTCAGCGTCGACGAGAGCGGCTACAGCTTCGCGCGGCCGTGCAGCTGCAAGGTGCTCCTCGACCGCATCGAGTACTTCAACCGGGCGGGCATCCCCGCGCGCCACGCCGACGCCGCCTTCGCGCGCTACGTGCCGCGCAACGCCGCCCAGCGCGGCGCTCGATCGGCGGCCTTCAAGTTCGCCAACGACTTCGTGCAGGGGCAGCCAGGCCTGCTGTTCTACGGGCCTTGCGGCACCGGGAAGACGCACCTGGTCGTGGCCATCATGCGCCACCTCATCACGGAGCGCGGCATCCGCACCCGGTTCGTCGAGTTCTTCCACCTGCTCGCCGAGCTGAAGGCGGGCTTCTCCGAGAACCGCAGCCCCGCCGAGCTGATCGATCCCCTGGTCGGCGTCCCCGTCCTCGCGCTGGACGAGCTGGGCAAGGGGCGCGGCACCGAGTGGGAGCAGAACGTCCTCGATGAGCTGCTGACGCGCCGCTACAACGCCGGCCGCACGACCCTCTTCACCAGCAACTACGCCCCGCGATCCGAGGAGGGCCAGGAGGGCCTCCCAGAGCGCGTCGGCGCCCGCATCTACTCCCGCCTGCAAGAGATGGCCGTGGCCATGCACATGCCGGGAGAGGACTACCGCAAGCACCTCGCGCAGCAACGCTAGGTCAAGAAACCAAAGGAAACGGGTGGTTGTGCGTCAGGGCGTGGCGACGAGCGTCGCCACGTCGGGCGTGAGCGCGGCGACCGTCGCCGCCGAGAGCACCACCGTCTGGTCAGGCCGGGTCCGGGCGAACCGGGCGCCGCCGCGGAACTCCGCGCCGATGGTGAGGGCGAGCTGGCGGTCGCCCTTGAGGTGGAGCTGGACGGTCGAGAGCGGTCCGGTGAAGGCGTCGGGCGGCACCCGCTCGGCCACGCCCGCGGCGCGGGCGGTCAGGACGGCCTGCACGATGGGATCGATGGTGCCGGGCGCGAGGGCCTCGACGGTGTGCGGTGCCTCGAGCGCCCAGCCACCCCCCCGCCGCGCGATGCGTCGGGGGGTCTCGCCGCCGAACGCGATGCCGAGGACGTCGTCGGCCGAGACCGGGAAGAGCCGCGGATCGAGCAGGCTGGCCCCAGCCACGTCCAGGAACGTCGCGACATGCCCCGGCAGCGTGAAGAGCGCCCCATCGGGCAGGCGGCGGGCGTCCCGGCTGCCGTCGGGGCGCGCGGGAGCCAGCTCCACGGTCAGCTCGCCGCCCGTGAACAGCCGGGCCGTCAAGACCACGAGCGGGGTGAAGGGGTGGCCGGCGGGCAGGGGCTCGCCGGCCAGCAGAGTGGCCAGCGCGTGGGCCAGGGTGCCGAGGGCGTCGTCCTCGGCCGCCGCCCCGTCCGCCAGCCGCCAGGGGGCATCGGGGCCGGCGCGATCCGCCGCCCAGTCCTCGCGTCCCCCTCGGGTGTGGCGAAGCGCCGCCACATGGGCCCCCGTTCGGCCGGGGAAGATCCGCCGTTCGCGCCAGGCGCTCGCCGGCCGGTCGAGCGCGCGCCGCAGGTTGGCCCGGGCGCGGAGCACGGGGCCGTCCGGCGCCGGGCGGATGAACGTCCGCTTGCCGTCCACCACCTTGCCCACGCGGAACGTCCGCGGCGAGCCCTCGCCCACCAGCGTGACGGTGAGGGCGTCGGCCGTCAGGCCATAGCGATCCAGGGCCTCGTCGGCCACCTGCTCGGCCTTGTCCATCCCGATCGGGCTCGCGAAGACCTCGGCGAGGGCGGCCACCGCGAAGGGATCCACCGGCACCCCTCCCACCTGCCAGTCCGGCCCCACCCGCTCCAGGCGCACCGGGGCGTCCCCGGTGCGGGACAGCTCGATGGCCTGCACCGCGGCCAGGGCCGGCAGGCGCACCGAGGGCGTCGGCGGCGGGGGGGCGGGGCGGCCGAGCAGCGCCAGCGCGGCGAGGACCAGCGCAGCGGCCCCGAGCACCCGGATGCGGCGGCTCATCGGGACCTCCGGCGCAGCCGTCGGCGGAGCGCGACGAAGAGAAAGAGCAGGAGCGGCGGCCCCAGCACATTGCCGGCCCGGATCCAGGTCCTCCCCTCCGCCGACACCGGCCGAAGCGGCGGATCCTGCGCCTGGCGGGCCCGCAAGCCCGCGAGATCCGTGGCGGTCACCGCCCAGTCGACGGCGTTCTGGAGGAGAAGCTGGCTGTCTGCGCCGGCCGCCAGCAGCCGACGCCCGCTCGTCACCACCAGCAGCCGGGCCTCGCCCTGGCCCGCGGTGATGATCGGCGGATCCGGCGGGCCGCCGGCCTCACGGGGCGGCGGGGCCTCGAAGCCCGACGGGAAGCTGCCGACCACCGCCACCGCGAAGGCGCGGGACCCCACGCCCTGCTCCTGCGTCGCGTCGGCCGGTGGCGTGCGCAGCGGCATGGGGTCGAAGCGCTGGAGGCCTTGCCGGCGAACGGCCGTGGCCTCGGCCTCGGCCAGCACCACGACCTGGTGACCCTGGGCCCGCGCGCCGGCCACCTCGATGGGCGCCGCCAGCGGCGCGACCAGGCTGCGGAGGCCGCGCGTGGCGGGGTGATCGGCGGCCAGGGCCGTCGTCTCGATCCAGGCCGGGTGGCTGGCGGTGGTCACCTGGCCGTCCGCGCCCTGGTGCAGCGGCGCCACCCCGCTGCGGGTGCGATCGAGCAGGGACCACCCGGTCTCCACCTGCACGCCCAGGCCGGCCAGCAGGGGCTCGAGGCCCGTGTCGACCGGCACCAGCACATCGGGGAAGACCGTGGAGCGCTGCCGGTAGTCGAGGAAGGCCACCACTGCCCGGCCGCTCATCAGGAACTGATCGATGACGTAGCGATCGCGCTCGTCGAAGGGCCGGGTCGGCCCCAGGATGACCAGCGCGTCCGCGCGGCCGGGCAGCAAGTCACCGTCCAGCTTGAAGTTTTCGAGATCGCCGCTGGCCCGGAGGCGCGGCGCGAGCGGGCTCTGCAGCAGGTCGGGCTCCCCATGGCCCTGGCTGAGCAGGACGAGCGGCCGGCGGGTCTCGGGCCGCAGCACCTCGCGCAGCGCCCGGGCCAGCTCGAACTCCAGATCGGCCACCCGGGCCGTGGGCGGCACGACGGCCTGCTCGTCCTCGTACAGCAGCGCCAGGCCGAACCAGGTGGTGGCGCTCTGCCGCTGGCCGCCTGCCAGGCTCGGCACCTCGGCCGGCCGCAGGCCATAGCCGCGCGCCTCCTCGTCCAGCGCCGCGCGGGCCTCCGGATCCAGCGCCTCGGACGGATCGCGCACCCGGATGAGCACCCCCTCCCCCACCTCCGCCTGCACGCTCTGCAGCAGGTCGGCCAGGGCGCGGGCGGCGTCGGACCAGGGGGCAGGCGCCGTCGAGGGCAGGAAGGCCCGGATCTCGAGGGGCGCGCGCAGCTCGGCCAGCAGGGCCCGCGTCTCGGGGGCCAGCGTGTAGCGGGCGTCCGCCGTCAGGTCGACCCGCCACGCGCGCTGGCCGGCGACCACGTTGAGGAGCACCGCGACCAGCCCGAGCAGGAGCGTCGCCAGGGCGGCCGTCCAGGCGGGGCGGCGGTTCATCGCCACCTCCGGGCGCCCAGGATCTCGGCGGTCAGCCCGACCCCCACCAGCATCACGGACAGGAAGAAGGCCACATCGCGCCCATCCAGGACGCCGCGCGCGATCTGGGCGAAGTGCCGCTCGAAGGAGAGGCCCTCGACGATGGGCACGAGCCAGGCGGGGGCGGCGCCCGCCGTGCGGCCGATCAGGTAGACGGCGAAGCACAGGAGGAAGCCGCCGATGAAGGCCACGATCTGGTTGGACGTGCAGGCGCTCACCATCAGGCCCAGCGCCAGGTAAGCGCCGCCCAGCAGCAGCAGGCCGGCGTACCCGCCGAGCACCGGCCCCCAGTCCAGATCCCCGAGCTGGGCGATGGTCAGGGGATAGGGCAGCGTCAGCGCGACCCCCAGGGCCAGCAGCCCCAGCGCGGCGAGGAACTTGCCGAGGGCCACCTCCCAGTCCGAGAGCGGCCAGGACAGCACCACCTCGAGGGTGCCGCTGCGCCGCTCCTCGGCGAGGGACCGCATCGTCACGGCCGGCGCGAAGAGCGTGAAGAGGAACGGCGCGAACTCGAACAGCGGCCGCACCGTCGCCCGTCCAACGATGAAAAATGGTTGCAGAACAAAGACATACGAACCCGAGAGGGCCAGGAAGGCGGCCAGCACGAGCGTCGCGATCGGCTGGTCGAAGGTACTGGACAGCTCGCGTCGAGCGAGGGCGAGCGCTCTCATGTCGACCCCGTGAGCTGGCGGAAGACCGCCTCCAGATCCCCGCGGACGGGCGCCAGCTCCAGCAGGTCCAGGCCCTCCAGGGCGCGGGCCACGGCGGGGGCGGTGGCGGGATCGGCGGCGAGGAGGAGGGCGTCCCCCGCCCCCGGCGCCACCTCGGCCACGCCGGGCACCGCGACCAGCCGATCCCGGGCCGCCGCGAGCTGCGCGGGCAGGACGCGCACGCGGAGGCCCCGGCCCGCCAGCAGACGATCGGCGGCCTGATCGGCGACGACGCGCCCGCGGTGCAGGATGATCACGCGGCTGGCCACGGCCTCGACCTCCGCGAGCACATGGCTGGAGAAGATGATCGTCCGGTCGGCGCGCAGCGACTGGATGAGCGCCCGGATCTCGACGCGCTGGTTGGGATCGAGGCCGGACGTCGGCTCGTCGAGGATGAGGACGGGTGGCTGGTGCACGATGGCCTGGGCGACACCGACGCGCTGCCGGTAGCCCTTTGAGAGCTGCCCCACGAGGCGATCGGCCACCGGCCCGAGGGCGCAGCGCTCCAGGACCTCATCGACGGCGGCGCGGCGGCGGTCCCGGGCGATGCCCTGGATGCGGGCCACGAAGGCCAGGTGACGCCGCACGCTCACCTCCCCGGGGATGGGCGACGTCTCGGGCAGGTAGCCGATGAGGGCGCGCACATCACGCCGCGGGTCGTCGACCGGGTGGCCATCGATGAAGGCGCGGCCGCCGGAGGGGGCGACGAGCCCCATCAGGATGCGCAGGGTGGTCGTCTTGCCGGCGCCGTTGGGGCCCAGGAAGCCCACCACCTCGCCGCGGGCGATGCTGAAGTCGATGCCGGCCAGCGCCTCGACCTCGCCATAGCGGCGGGCCAGGGACGCGACGCGGATCATGGGGGGCAGAGCCTGCACGGGTCCTCGGGGGGCGTTTGCGGCATTGAGACGCGAAAAACCGGAAATGTCACGGCTTCTAGCAGTTGACGACCAGCGGGGTGAGTGGTATCTAGCCGCTCCCACGCGGCCCGGGAGCGAGACCGCGCCATGGAAATCAATTCCGCCATGGACTCCTTGCAGATCAGCCTCACCCCCATGGGCGGCGACGTCAACATCGACATCGACCTGTCCCTGTTCATCCAGCTGGGTGTGTTCCTGGTCGTCATGATCCTGCTGACCCGGCTGGTCTTCCGCCCGTTCCTCGCGAGCGTCGACGCCCGCGAGAAGAAGACGGTGGCGGCGCGCGAAGAGGCTTCGACCCTCGACGTGAAGGCCTCCGAGCTGGAGCAGCGCCACCGCGACGGCATGGCCCGGGCGCGCAGCGAGGCCGCCGAGGCGCGGCAGGTGCTGCGGGTCGAGGGCCTCTCGACGAAGGAGGCCGAGGTGCGCGAGGCGCGCGCGGCGGCCGACGGCGTCGTCGAGGCTGCTCGCCAGAAGGCGGCGGCCCAGTTCGAGGCCGGCCGCACCCAGCTTCTCGGCGAGGTGGACGGGCTCTCCCGTCTGGTCGTCGAGAAGATCATCGGGCGGGGGGTTTGACGTGCACCAGCGCCTGACGGCCCTGCTCATCCTGCTGGCGGCCTCGCCGGCCTTCGCCGAGGGCGGCGAAGGCGGTGGCTGGGGCACCATCATCTTCCACGCCATCAACCTCGGGCTGCTGCTCTTCATCATCGTCCGGTTCGCCGGCGCGAAGGTGAAGGTGGGCCTGGAGAGCAAGGCGGCCAACGTCACCCGCGACATCGACGAGGCCCAGAAGCTCCACGCGGCGGCCCGCGCCCGGCTCGACGAGTACGAGCAGCGCATGGCCGGCCTCGACACCGAGATCGCCGAGATCAAGGCCCAGTACCACGCCCAGGGCGTCGCCGAGCGCGAGAAGCTGCTCGCCGAGGCGAAGGCCGAGGCCGAGCGCATCCGCAAGGACGCCGAGCGCAGCGCCGAGCAGGAGTTCTCCCGGCTGGCGGCGCGGCTGGAGGCCGAGGTCGTCGACCGGGCCATGGACGCGGCCGAGCAGGCCATCCGCGAGAAGCTCACCCCGGCGGATCAGCGTCGGCTCATCGCCGACTACCTGACCCAGCTCGAAGAGACCACGCGGTCCTGACCGAGGAGGAGTTCGACGGTGCGCGCCCCCAGCATTGCCCAGCGCTACGCCCAGGCCCTGCTCGACATCGGTGTCGAGCGCGGGGTCTTCGAGCAGCTCGGACGGGAGCTTGATCGCGTCGGTGGGCTGTTCAAGGCGCCCGACCTGGTCGAGCTCTTCCGCAGCCCCAAGTTCGACGCCGAGACGCGCAAGCGCGTCCTGGCCGACCTGCTCCTGCGGGTCATGGTCAGCCCCGTCTGCCGCAACTTCCTGTTTTTGCTGGTAGATCGTGGGCGCATCGGGCTCCTGCCCGAGGTGGTCCAGGCGTACCACGCCCTGGCCGACAAGCACGCTGGCCGCATCCGCGCCAAGGTCACCGTGGCCCGGACGCTGAGCGAGCCCGACGTGGCCCGCCTGCGCACCGTGCTCCAGAAGTCGACCGGCTCGGAGGTCGTCGTCGAGCAGGAGGAGGATCCCGCCATCATCGGCGGCATGATCACCCGCATCGGCGACCGCATCCATGACGGCAGCGTCCGCGCCCAGCTGGCCAGGCTGCGGCGTGAGCTCAAGGCGGCTCAGTAGGGCCGTCAGCGGTTCCAAGCTTATCGGGAGTGACGGCCTCGGCCGCCGCTCCCCCTGAGAAACCTGGAAGGCCCTCCATCAGCGGGGGGCCGATGGAGAGGACGGATGGACATCAGGGTCGAGGAGATCAGCCGGATCATCCGCAAGCAGATCGAGGACTACGACAAGCAGGTCGAAGTCAACGAGACCGGCACGGTGCTGGCGGCGGGCGACGGCATCGCCCGCGTCTACGGCCTCTCCAACGCCATGGCGGGTGAGCTCATCAGCTTCCCTCACGACGTCCTCGGCATGGTGCTCAACCTCGAGGAAGACAACGTCGGGATCGCGCTGCTCGGTGACGCCACCCGCATCAAGGAGGGCGACCAGGCCACCCGCACCGGCCGCATCGTCGACGTCCCCGTCGGCGAGGCGCTGCTCGGGCGCGTGATCAACGCCCTCGGCCAGCCCATCGACGGGCTGGGCCCCATCGAGTCGCCCCACCGGCGCCGCGTGGAGCTCAAGGCCCCCGGCATCATGCCCCGCAAGTCGGTGCACGAGCCGCTGGCGACGGGCCTCAAGGCCATCGACTCCCTCGTGCCCATCGGCCGCGGGCAGCGCGAGCTGATCATCGGTGACCGCCAGATCGGCAAGACCGCCGTGGCCATCGACACGATCATCAACCAGCGCAGCACCGACGTGCACTGCATCTACGTGGCCATCGGGCAGAAGCAGAGCACCGTGGCCCAGGTGGTCGACAAGCTGCGCAAGCACGGCGCCATGGAGTACACCACCGTGGTGTCCGCGGCGGCCGCCGAGCTGGCGCCGCTGCAGTTCCTGGCCCCCTTCACCGGCTGCACGCTGGGCGAGTACTTCCGCGACAACGGCAAGCACGCCCTCATCATCTACGATGACTTGAGCAAGCAGGCCGTGGCCTACCGCCAGATGTCGCTGCTGCTGCGCCGGCCCCCGGGCCGCGAGGCGTACCCCGGCGACGTGTTCTATCTCCACAGCCGCCTCCTCGAGCGCGCTGCGAAGATGAACGACGAGAACGGCGGCGGCAGCCTGACGGCGCTCCCCATCATCGAGACCCAGGCGGGTGACGTCTCGGCGTACATCCCCACCAACGTGATCTCGATCACCGATGGGCAGATCTTCCTGGAGGCGGACCTCTTCTACTCGGGCGTCCGCCCCGCCATCAACGTCGGCCTCTCGGTGTCCCGCGTGGGCTCGGCGGCGCAGACCAAGGCCATGAAGTCCGTGGCTGGTACGCTGCGCCTCGATCTGGCCCAGTACCGCGAGATGCAGGCCTTCGCCCAGTTCGCCAGCGACCTGGATCCGGCGACCCAGCGCCTGCTGGCGCGCGGGCAGCGCCTGGTCGAGGTGCTCAAGCAGCCCCAGTACAAGCCCATGCCCTTCGAGCACCAGGTGCTCGTGATCTACGCCGCCACCAATGGTCTCGTGGATCACCTGCCCGTGAGCGTGCTCGGCCGGTACGAGCGGGAGCTCATCGAGCACTTCGAGGGCAGCCACAAGGCGATCCTGGACGAGATGCGGGCCACGAAGAAGCTGGACGACAGCGTCAAGGCCGGCTTCGAGAAGGGCATCCGCCAGTTCAACGAGGCCTTCTCCGCCTGATCGGGGCGGTAGACGGCGGGAGCATCCGATGCCGAGCTTGAAGGACATTCGCAAGCGGATCTCTTCGGTGAACAACACCAAGAAGATCACGCGCGCGATGAAGCTGGTGAGCACCGCAAAGCTCAAGCGTGCGCAGGATGCGATGGGCGCGCTCAAGCCGTACGCGGGCAAGTACCGCGAGATGCTCGGGTCGCTCGTCGGGCAGCTCGGGGGCGACGCCGCTCACCCGCTGCTGGAGCAGCGCGCGGAGGTGCGGCGCGTCGCCGTCTTCGTGCTCACCAGCGATCGCGGCATGTGCGGCGGCTTCAACGGCCAGATCCAGAAGGCCCTCATCCGGCTGCGCCGTGAGCGCGGCGTCGAGCTGGTGATCTACCCCCTGGGCAAGCGCATCACGAAGTTCGTCGAGAAGAGCGACTTCACGCTGGGCGAGGCCTTCGGCGAGATCACCCCCGCGGCCAACACGGACACCGTGCGCCACATCACCGACACGCTGACGGCCGCCTTCCTGAGCGGCGACGTGGACGAGGTGGTGTTGCTGTCCAACGAGTTCCGCAGCGTCATCGAGCAGGCCGCCGTGGCGCGGACGCTGCTGCCGGTGGCAGCGGTGGAGCAGACCACGGGGGACGCGGCCGCCGACCTGATCTACGAGCCGGGCCAGCAGTCGCTGCTGGCCTACGTGGTGCCCCGCTATGTCGAGGTGCAGGTGCGGCAGGCGATCCTCGAGTCGATCGCCGGCGAGCACGCGGCCCGCATGAACGCCATGAACAACGCCACCGACAACGCCACCGAGATGATCCGGGCGTTGACGCTGCAGGCGAACCGGGCGCGGCAGGCGGCCATCACCAAGGAACTCATGGAAATCATCGGCGGCGCCGAGGCGCTGTGAGGGGCAACCCTCCGATTCGATTGGAGAAACGATGAGCGAGCAGCTTGGACAGATCTCCCAGGTCCTCGGCGCGGTCGTGGATGTCCACTTCACCGGCGGCACGCTGCCGGAGATCTACACCGCGCTCAAGGTGAGCAACCCCGCCATCTCCGACGAGGCGTGGAACCTCACCCTCGAGGTGGCCCAGCACCTGGGCGAGAACATCGTGCGCACCATCGCGATGGACTCGACGGACGGTCTGGTGCGCGGGATGGGCGTCCAGAACACGGGTCGCCCCATCTCGGTGCCGGTGGGTCGTGGCACGCTCGGCCGCATCCTCGACGTCACGGGTCGCCCGGTGGACGAGAAGGGCGCCGTCGACGCCAAGGAGACCTGGCCCATCCACCGCAACCCGCCCCTGCTCGAGGAGCAGATCGCGACGGTCGAGACCTTCGTGACGGGCATCAAGGTGGTGGATCTGCTCGCCCCCTACGCGCGTGGCGGCAAGATCGGCCTGTTCGGTGGCGCCGGCGTGGGCAAGACCGTGCTCATCCAGGAGCTCATCAACAACGTGGCCAAGAAGAGCGGTGGTCTCTCGGTGTTCGCCGGTGTCGGCGAGCGTACCCGTGAGGGCAACGACCTCTACCACGAGATGGCGGAGTCGAAGGTCATCAACGAGGAGAACCTCTCCGAGTCGAAGGTGGCCCTGATCTTCGGCCAGATGAACGAGCCCCCGGGCGCCCGCGCCCGCGTGGCGCTCGCGGCCCTCACCGTCTCGGAGTACTTCCGAGACACCGAGGGTCTCGACGTGCTCATGTTCGTCGACAACATCTTCCGCTTCACCCAGGCGGGCTCCGAGGTGTCGGCGCTCCTGGGCCGCATCCCCAGCGCCGTGGGCTACCAGCCCACCCTGGCCACGGAGATGGGCGCCCTGCAGGAGCGCATCACCTCGACGAACAAGGGCTCCATCACCTCGGTGCAGGCCATCTACGTGCCCGCCGACGACCTGACGGACCCCGCGCCGGCCACCACCTTCGCCCACCTGGATGCGACGACGGTGCTCAACCGGAAGATCTCGGAGAAGGGCATCTACCCCGCGGTGGACCCTCTCGACTCCACCAGCCGCCTGCTCGATCCCCTGATCGTCGGCGAGGAGCACTACGAGGTCGCGCGCCGCGTCCAGTCGACGCTCCAGCGCTACAAGGACCTCCAGGACATCATCGCCATCCTCGGGATGGACGAGCTGTCCGATGAGGACCGCCAGGTGGTGGACCGGGCCCGGAAGATCGAGAAGTTCCTGTCCCAGCCCTTCCACGTGGCCGAGATCTTCACCGGCCGCAAGGGCAAGTTCGTCGAGCTCAAGGACACCATCCGCGGCTTCAAGATGATCGTGGACGGCGAGCTCGATGAGATCCCGGAGCAGGCCTTCTACATGGTGGGTGGCATCGAGGAGGTCCTCGAGGCCGCCAAGAAGCTGGCCGCCTGAGGCGGGAGAGTGAGCCATGGCTGAGTTGCGACTCGAGATCGTCACCCCGGTTGGCCGCGTGCTGGACGTCACGGCCGGCGAGGTCCGCGCGCCTGGCGCGGCGGGCGAGCTGGGCATCCTGCCCCAGCACCGCCCGGGGCTGATCAAGCTCGGCGGCGGGGCCGTGGCCTGGACGGGGACGTCGGCGGGCGAGGTCCTCATCCGCGGGGGCATCGCCGAGATTCGCCCCGACGGGGTGCTCATCCTCGCCGACGAGGCCGTCCGGCGCGCCGACGCTGATCGCGGGGCCGCGCAGGCGCTGCTCGAGAAGGTGAACGCCGGCCTGGCCAGTGACGAGTTCCTCGACGAGGAGCGCATCTCTGCGCTCGCCAGCGACCGCGCCTACGCGGAAGTGGTCCTGAAGGGCTGACCAGCCCGCTCCCGGGCGCGAAACAGGGCATTCTGCCCGCGCGCCCAACTCCCCGAAAATACTCTGGTATTCGGTGAAATCGGGTCATCTCGGGCCCTGCTCTCGCCTCTTTTTCGCCTCGCGGCCGTGGCGAAGTGCGCTCTACGGGGCGTGACGGGGGCCTCAGCGCTCGACGCTGGCCATCAGATCGATGAGCCGCTCCAGCTCGTCGAGGCTGTGGAAGCGGATTTCGATCCGACCCTGGCCGCCCCGGTGGACGAGTCGGACTGGCGCCCCGAGCAGACTGCGGAGCTGCTCCTCGACGGCCCGCGTCGCCGGGCTCGGCGCTTCGTCCACGGAGGGCGTCTCGTCCACGGGGGCTGGCGTCGCGGGCTGCTTGCGGGCGCGGGCCTGCCGCTCCGTCTCCCGGACGCTCCAGCCCCCTTCCACGGCCTGGCGGGCCAGCTCCACCTGACCTTCGGGCTCGGGGCACGTCAGGATGGCGCGGGCATGGCCGGCCGTGATCTCGGCGGCGGCCAGTCGATCCAGGATGGGCGGAGGCAGCTTGAGCAGGCGCAGCGAGTTGGCCACCGTCACGCGATCCTTGCCGACCCGCTGTGCGACCTCTTCCTGAGTCATTCCGCGGACTTCTGCCAGGTGTCGGTAGGCCAGGGCCTCCTCCACCGGGTTGAGGTCCTCGCGCTGGACGTTCTCGACCAGGGCCAGCTCGTAGGCCTCGGAGTCGGTCGCCTCGCGGATGACGACGGGCACCTCGACGAGGCCGGCGCGCCGCGCGGCCCGGAAGCGGCGCTCGCCAGCGATGATCTCGTAGCGCTCGCGGGAGAGGCGCCGCACCAGGATGGGCTGCAGGATGCCATTCGCCTCGATGGAGGCGGACAGCTCGGCAATGCGGGCGTCGTCGAAGGCAGTGCGGGGCTGCGTGGCGGACGGGTGCACCTGGCTGATGGGCAGGGTGCCTGGCCCGGCGGGGGCCTCCGCGGACGGGATGAGGGCGGACAGGCCGCGGCCCAGCGCGGGGCGTCGGGACTGGCTCATCGGGACTCCTCCCCTCCCCCATGGCGGTCGATCAGGATGCGGGCCAGTCGCTGATAGGCCCGAGCGCCACGGGACGAGCGGTCATAGTGATGGATGGAGCGGCCGAAGGACGGGCTCTCGGAGAGGCGTACGTTGCGCGGAATCTGGACGTTGAACACCCGATCCCCGAAGTGCTCGCGGGCCTCGGCGGCGACCTGGTGCGACAGGTTGATGCGGCTGTCGAACATCGTCAGCAGGATGCCCTCGATGCGCAGCTCCGGGTTGAGCTTGCGCTGGATGAGGCCGATGGTCCGCATGAGCTGCGAGATGCCCTCCAGGGCGTAGTACTCGCACTGAAGCGGAATCAGCGCGGCGTCGGCGGCCGTGAGGGCGTTGATCGTCAGCAGGCCCAGGGATGGCGGGCAGTCGATGATGGTGAAAGCCGGCCGGTACCGGGAGCGCTCGATGGCCTCCTTGAGGCGGTACTCCCGGGCGATGGCTTCGACCAGCTCCACTTCAGCGCCGAACAGGTCCTGGTTGGCCGGCAGGACGGACAGGCCCTCCACGTCCGGCACGGGCACGCGGATGTCGTCGATCTCGCCCATGCCGATGAGGGTGTGGTAGGTCCCGCGGCGCTGGGCCTGGGGGTCGATGCCCAGCCCGCTGGTGGCGTTGGCCTGGGGGTCGAGGTCGATCAGCAGGGTCTCGGCCCCTTCAAGGGCCAGCCCGGCGGCCAGGTTGACGGCGGTCGTGGTCTTGCCGACGCCGCCCTTCTGGTTGGAGATACAGAGGATTTGGGGCTGCATGGGCGGGAGGATGCCACAGCCTCGGGCGCGGGGCCAGTTTGCGTGTTTCACGTGAAACACCCCGCCGCCGGTCGCGGGAGCGTTTCACGTGAAACACCCGGGCCGCTTTCGTCCGTCGGGCCGGTTGGGGTAGAACAGGCCACCGAGGAGGAGGCGCCATGGCGTTGCTGCGCAAGGAAGATGTGGAGCGGACGGAGGTGCCCGCGGCCCTGGAGGCGCTGCTGGGCCCGGCGAGCCGCTTTGAGGGCAAGCTCACGTTCCAGGGGACGGTGCGCATCGACGGCGCCTTCGTGGGAGAGATCGTCTCCGACGGGACGCTGGTGATCGGCGAGGGCGCCGAGGTCGAGGGCACGCTGCAGGTGGCCAACGCGGTCATCGCGGGGCGCGTCAACGGCACGCTGCGCGTGCGGGAGACGCTGGAGCTGAAGGCTGCCGGGCGGCTGACGGGTGAGATCTCGGCGGGGACGCTGGTGACCGAGCGCGGGGCCTTCCTCGACGGGACCGTCAAGATGGAGGCCCCGACCGACGACGGCCGGGCTAGCTGACGCGCTGCCAGCGCTCCACGCGCCGAGCTGCGCCGTCGACGGTGTAGTCGTGGTGGGCGGCTAGCTCGAAGCCGGGCACACGCACCGGAGGGCGCTGGGCCGCCAGGTAGCGCAAGATGGCCTGGACGGCAGTGCCGCCCTCGGCGGCCAGGGCCGGCCACTCCTCGGGTGACACCACCGCACGGGAGACCACCTGGACCGGCTCGGCGAGGGGCAGAGGCCAGCGCGCCCGCTCCACCCGCACGGCTTTGAGGCCCAGCTGATGCGCGGCCGTGCGCAGGAAGGCCGCGCGCTTCACCAGAGGCTCTACCACCACGACCGGCCGCGCCGGATCCAGGCAGGCCACCAGCAGGCCCGGTACGCCGCTCCCGGCGCCCACGTCCACCAGGGGCAGCTCCGACGCCAGGACGCGGAGGAGCGCCTCCGCGTCGGCCAGGTCGACCAGGTGCGGGTGGGCCAGCGCGCGGGGACCGGACAGGTTGTGGGTGCCCGCCCAGCGGGCGCGCAGGTCGAAGAAGGCTGCTACCCGGTCGGACGCCGCGTCGCTCACCGGTGTGCTCACGGGCAGGGGGAAGACACCGCCACCGACGCCTGGGCGGTGGAGACGGCCTCGCCGTCGGTGGCGTGGACCGTGACCTCGAACGCCGAGCCCAGCGGTGCGGGGGCAGGTTCGCAGGCGGTGATGCGAGAGGGGCCGACACGCTGCTGGGCGCAGGCATCCACGCAGCCGCCGTCGAGGCAGGCCTGCGCCCACTCGATGCGGTGCTCGATCCCCTCCTCGCTGGAGGCCAGCCCGGTGGCGCCATCGCCGGCGCCGCCGACGCCGATGACCACCGTGCGTCCCCCCAGGCTCACGACCAGATCCACATCGACCGGCTGGCCCTCGAGATCCCGCACGGTGGCGAGGAAGTAGGCACGGTCGCCCTCCTGGCAGAGCCCGGTGATCGTCACCTCGGGGGGCGCGTTGCGCACCGAGATCACCTCATCGCAGGCGGGCAGCAGGCAGAACAGGCAGAGGAAGTACTTCATGACGCCGAGGAAGTAGCGGATCGCCTCGCCGCGCGCAACTCAGCGAGCAGGGGCTCGTGCAGCGGACCGTTGGAGGCGGCGATGTGGCCGGCCGCCAGATCGAGGGGATCGCCCCCGACGCCGGTGACGACGCCACCCGCTTCGAGCACCAGCAAGGCGCCCGCGGCCACGTCCCAGGCGCTGAGGGTGCTCTCCCAGTAGGCGTCCAGCCAGCCCGCGGCGACGTAGGCCAGGTCGAGGGCCGCGGCGCCGGCGCGCCTCAGGCCCCCGCAGCGGCGCAGCAGCCAGGCGGCCTCGGCGAAGGGATCATCGGGCCGGGTCCGACGGTCGTAGGGGAACCCCGTCGCGAGGAGGGCGAGGTCGAGGGACGCGCGGTCGGTGACGCGGAGACGGTGGCCGTCCCGCCAGGCACCGCCGCCGCGGGTGGCATGGAAGGTCCAGCCCTGGAGGGGCTGGTGGACCACGCCGACGGCCAGGCCCTCGGCGTCGACGAGGGCGATGGACACCGCGAAGTGCGGGAAACCATGAGAGAAGTTGGTGGTGCCGTCGAGCGGGTCGACGTACCAGGTGCGCGCGCCCGGCTGCCGCTCGGTCGACTCCTCGGCGATGATCTGGTCGGCCGGGAAGGCGGCTCGCAGGTGCGCCAGGATGATGGCCTCGGCGGCCAGGTCCACCTCCGTCACCAGGTCGACGGCACCCTTCTGGTGGATCTGGAGCGGGGTGTTCCACCGGCTGCGGATGAGCGCGCCCGCCTCGTCGGCGGCGGTACGGGCGACGGCGACGGCGGCCTGCAAGGCCTCAGGTTTCACGTGAAACCTCCAGCGCCGCCCAGGCGGCGTCGTGGACCGCAGGCCGCAGCCAGCGGATGCGGGTGTCGTCCCGGGAGGGACAGACCCGGTTGGTGAGCAGCACCATGGCCACGTCGGCGGCCGGATCGATCCAGAACGAGGTGCCGGTGAAGCCGAGGTGGCCGAAGGCGGTGCGGCCGAAGCGCGTGCCCGACGAGGAGGCTCCGGGGGTCGGCGTGTCGAAGCCCCGCACGAAGGTGCCCAGCGGATGCATCCAGCGGGGCGAGAGGCCCTCGAAGAGCGCGGGCGGGTAGGGGACGCGGGCGCCCCGGGCCCCGGCGAGGAGCGCCATGACGGCGGCGAGGGCGGCGTCGAGCGTCCCGAAGAGGCCCGCGTGGCCGGCGATGCCCCCGAGCGTCCAGCAGTTGTCGTCGTGGACCTCGCCCTGGAGCAGCCGGCCCCGCCAGGGGCACCGCTCGGTGGCGGCATAGCGCGCATCCGTGGCCGCCGGCAGGGGCCGGAAGTGCAGCGCGTCGGGGCCATGGAAGGGCAGCCGCGCCCAGGCCTGGGCCAGCGGACCATCCACCGCCTCGCAAGCCGCCTCCAGGAGCAGGAAGCCCAGGTCGGAGTAGCGCTCCACGGCGCCGGGCGGGCTCTCCGGCTCCGACTGGAGCAGCATGCGGCGGATGGCCAGCCGCGCGGAGGCGTGCCGACCGGTGCGCAGCACCATGGGTCCCAGACCCTCGAAGTAGGGGCGGTGGGCCGCGAGGCCCGCGGTGTGGGTGAGCAGCAGCGCCACCGGCGCCCGCGCCAGCGCCGCGTCCGCCACGGGGAGCAGGTCACCGAGGGGCGCCGCCAGGTCCAGGCGGCCGTCCTCGACGAGCTGGCTGCACCAGGCCACCGTCGTCAGGGGCTTGGTGAGCGAGGCCAGGTCCCAGCGCGTCTCCGGGCCTGCCAGCGGGCCTCCGGGGGCGTGGTGACCCACGAACCAGGTGCGGACCACCTGCCCGCCCGCGACGAGCCCGAACGCCGCACCGGGGGTGACGCCCTCGGCGACGGCCTGTCGCAGCCGCTGCCCGACCCGGAGCGCCTCAGCCATGGGACACCCACGGGTGGTGGCCCCAGAGGCGGCCGGCGGCAGGGTCGACGGTGACGCGGGCGCCGAGGGGCAGGGGAGCCATGGGGCCGGTGTGGTCGGCGGGGGCGCCGGTCAGCACGGGCAGGCCGGTCTCCTCGGCGACGCGGTCCACCTGGGGCTCGGCGAAGAGGGCGCCCAGCCAGACTCCCCGCGCCCCCTGGAAGGCGCCGGCGGCCCGCAGCTGCTCCAGGCACCGATCGACCCGGCGGTCGGCCTCGTCGATTTCCTCCAGAATCCAGAGGGTTCCGCGGCCGCGAGGGAGGATGGGCCGGCCGGCCAGGCTGGCGAGGGTCATGAGGTTGCCCCCCCGCAGCACACCGGTGGTGCGGGGGCCGGTGCCGGGCGGGAAGGGGACGCTGCGGGCCTCTCCGCGGAGCACGGCGAGCGTGTGGGGCACATCCGCCCGGCCGAGGGAGGTGATGACCGGCCCGTGGAACGTCAGCCAGCCGAGCTGGCATCCGAGGGCCGCCAGCATCGAGGTGGCGTCCGAGAAGCCGACCACCAGCCGGGGCGCCGCGGTGGCGAGGGCCGACGCGGCCGCCTCCGCGATCCGCCCGGCCCCCCCACCCCCTCGGGCCCACCAGACCACATCCACGCCGGGCTCGGTGCACGCCGCCACGAACGCCTCCAGCCGCTCCGCATCGGAGCCTGCATAATAGCCGCGCCAGATCCGCGTGGCGTGGGCCTCGTCGAAGCGGATGCGGCAGCCGAGGGCCTCCAGGTCGGCCAGCTCGGCGTGCGCGACGGCGAGCTGGGCCGGCGTCAGCGCCGCCGAGGGGCAGACGACGCGGATGGTGGGCCGGTCGGGAGCGGCGGGTGGGAGGCGTCGGGCCATGGCCCCTCGGGGGATCAGCGCGTCGCGAACCACGCCAAGGCGCCGGCCGCGGCGAGCACCAGCACCAGGATCACCCACTTCTTGCTGCCGCTGCCGGGCGCCGCCGCGACGCGGGCCTGGGTGACCACGGGCTGCTCGGTGGGCCGGACCGGCTCGGGCTGCGCGGTGACGGGCGTCGGCGTCACCACCACGGTGGGGCCGGGATCCTGCGGGGCGCTGGCCGCGACCTGGGCGTCGGTGAGGCCCTGCAGGGCGACGGTGGGCGCCGGCTCCTCGGCGAGCTGGGCATCCGTGAGGCCTTGCATGGCGACCGTCGGCGCCGGCTCCTCGTCCTCGGCCGGGGCGAGGGGGGCGGGCTCGGAGGGCACCTCGGCGCGCAGAGCGCCCTCATAGATGGGCATGCCCACCATGGTCTTGAGGGGCTCCTCGCTGCCGGCCGGGTGCAGGCTGAACTCACCGCTGACCAGGGGCGACGTCGTCTTGGTGCGGAGGGCGGGGAGGCCGGCGAGGAGGCCGGCGGGCTTGCTGCCGCCCCCGAGGCCGCCGCCGGGACCGCCCACGGGCTTGATCACCGGCATGCCCATCTGGGTGCGCGCGAGCCCATCGTCACCCACCCGGGTGCCGCAGTGCACGCAGTGCAGCGAGCCGTCGGGGGACTCTTTGCCACACCGGGAACAGGGCACCATCGGGCATCCTCCAGGGCTTGAACGTCGGGCCGTAGTGTCACACGCGCACCCGCCAGAATCAACGTCGCAACCGTTTCCCTGGTGAGGGGGGATCGGTAGACTGTCGACCCCCCGACACCGGGGTCTGCGACGGGAGTGCCGGACGATGTCCCTGAGAATCCAAGACACGATGAGCGGCGAGAAGCGCCCCTTCGAACCCCTCGAAGAAGGCCGGGTCAAGATGTACGTGTGCGGCGTGACGCCGTACGCGCGCTGCCACCTGGGCCACGCTCGCTGCTACGTCGCGTTCGACGTCGTCTTCCGGTACCTGAAGTTCCTGGGCTACGAGGTGACGTACGTCCGCAACTTCACCGACGTGGACGACAAGATCATCAACCGCGCCAACGAGCGCGGCATGGTGGCGATGGACCTGGCGCAGGAGAACATCGAGGCCTTCTACGAGGACATGGACGCCCTCGGCATCGCGCGGCCCGATGTGGAGCCCCGGGTGAGCACCAGCATCGACGCCATCGTGGAGATGGTGCAGACGCTCGTCAGCAAGGGCCTCGCCTATGCCGTCGATGGGGACGTCTACTACGCCGTCGACGCCTTCGCCGACTACGGCAAGCTCTCCAAGCGCAGCTTCGACGAGATGCAGGCCGGTGCGCGGGTCGAGGTGAACGAAAAGAAGAAGAATCCCATGGACTTCGCGCTGTGGAAGGCGGCGAAGCCCGGCGAGCCGAGGTGGCCCAGCCCGTGGGGGGACGGCCGCCCGGGCTGGCACATCGAGTGCTCGGCCATGAGCTGCACGCACCTGGGGGCGTCCTTCGACCTGCACGGCGGCGGCCGGGATCTCGTCTTCCCGCACCACGAGAACGAGATCGCCCAGACCGAGGGGGCGACGGGCGTGGCGAGCGTGCGCTACTGGCTGCACAACGGCTTCGTGAACATCGATGACGAGAAGATGAGCAAGTCCCTCGGGAACGTCTTCAACATCAGCGATCTGTTCAAGCGCTACGAGCCCATGGTGCTGCGCTACTTCCTCATCAGCGCCGCCCACTATCGCAACCCCATCAACTTCAGCGACGGGCTGCTCGACCAGGCGGCCGGCCGGCTGGCGTACTTCTACGAGAGCCTGCGCAAGGCGCGTCGCTTTGTGCGGCTCTTCGACGAGGACTACGACGGCCCCCTGCCGGCCCAGGATGTCATCGACGGCTTCGAGGGGCGCTTCCGCGAGGCCATGGACGACGACTTCAGCGCCGTGAAGGCGATGGATCCCCTGGCCGACGCCTTCCGGGCCCTCAACGAGCTGGTGAGCACGACGAAGTCGCGCAAGAAGCCGGCGGCGGCGCGGGCGGCGGCCCTCCTGCTGGGCCTGCTGGAGCGCGCCGACGAGGTCCTCAACCTGTTCGGCGAGGATCCCGAGGCGTACCTGCTGCGCCACCGTGACAAGGCGGCCCTGCGGCGCGGGCTGGACACGGCCGCGGTCGCCGCGCGCATCGCCGATCGGCTCCAGGCCCGCAAGCAGCGGGAGTGGGCCGAGGCGGACGCCATCCGCGACGAGCTGGCCCTGCGCGGCGTCATCTTGATGGACCGCCCCGACGGCGATACGGACTGGATGGTCCACGACGAGCTCACCCAGGAGATCCCGGCGACATGATCCCCTTTCGGCTGGTCAGCGAGTTCGAACCGACGGGTGACCAGCCGCAGGCCATCGAGGAGCTGGTGGCCGGCCTGGACCGCGGCGATCGCCACCAGGTCCTGCTCGGCGTGACGGGCTCGGGCAAGACGTTCACCATCGCCAACGTGGTGGCGCGGACCCAGCGTCCGACCCTGGTGCTGGCCCATAACAAGACCCTCGCCGCCCAGCTCCACGCCGAGCTCAAGGACCTCTTCCCGGACAACGCCGTCGAGTATTTCGTCAGTTATTACGACTACTACCAGCCCGAGGCGTACGTCCCGAGCACCGACACCTTCATCGAGAAGGACTCCAACATCAACGAGGAGATCGACCGCATGCGCCACGCGGCCACGCGGTCGCTCCTGGAGCGGCGGGACGTGATCATCGTCGCGTCGGTGTCGTGCATCTATGGCCTGGGCAGCGCCGAGGCCTACTACGACCAGCTCGCCCAGTTCGCGGTGGGGCAGCGCATCGACCGCGAGGCCGCCCTCGCGAAGCTCGTCGAGATCCAGTACACGCGCAACGACATCGACTTCCACCGCGGCACCTTCCGGGTGCGCGGCGACGTGCTGGAGGTCTTCCCCATCCACGAAGACTCCACCGCCCTGCGCATCGAGTTCTTCGGTGACGAGGTGGAGACCATCCGCGAGATCGATCCGCTGCGCGGCAAGGTCATCCGCACCCTGGACCAGGTGGCCATCTACCCCGGTAGCCACTACGTCGTCGGCCCGCGGGACATGAAGTCCATCATGGACCACATCCGCGCCGAGCTGCTGGAGCGGCTGCAGGACTACCAGGCCCGCGGCCGGCTGCTGGAGGCCCAGCGCCTGGAGCAGCGGACCCTCTTCGATCTGGAGCAGCTCGAGGAGCTGGGCCGCTGCAACGGCATCGAGAACTACAGCCGCTACATGACGGGGCGCCTGCCGGGGCAGCCGCCGCCCTGTCTGCTGGACTACTTCCCCAAGGACTGGCTGCTGGTGGTGGACGAGAGCCACGCCACCATCCCCCAGGTGGGGGCATGTTTCGCGGCGATCGCGCGCGCAAGGACACCCTCGTCGAGTACGGCTTCCGGCTGCCCTCCGCCGTGGACAACCGGCCCCTGAAGTTCGAGGAGTTCGAGGCCCTGGTGAACCAGGCCATCTACGTCTCGGCCACCCCGGGCAGCTACGAGTTCGAGCACAGCCATGGCGTCGTGGTCGAGCAGCTCATCCGGCCGACCGGCCTGGTGGATCCCGTCGTGACGGTCCGCCCCGCCGGCAACCAGGTCGACGATCTGCTCGGCGATGTGCGCGCCACCATCGCGGCGGGCTTCCGCGTCCTCATCACCACCCTGACCAAGCGCATGGCCGAGGATCTCACGGACTACTACCGCGAGCTGGGCATCAACGTGCGCTACCTGCACAGCGACATCGACACCATCGAGCGGACGGCCATCCTGCGGGATCTGCGCCTGGGGGTCTTCGATGTCCTGGTGGGCATCAACCTGCTGCGCGAGGGCCTCGATCTGCCCGAGGTGGCGCTGGTGGCGGTGCTGGACGCCGACAAGGAGGGCTTCCTGCGCAACCAGACGTCCCTCATCCAGACCATCGGCCGCGCGGCCCGCAACGCCGAGGGGCGCGTCATTCTGTACGCCGATCGGGTGACGGACTCGATGCAGCGGGCCCTCGACGAGACGGAGCGCCGCCGCGCCATCCAGCTGCGCTACAACGCCGCCCACGGCATCACGCCCACGACCGTCAAGAAGCGTATCTCGGATCTGGAGGGCGGCGCCGCCAGCCAGGCCAGGGGGCGCGAGGCGGTGGGGCCGATGGACGACCTGCAGATGCTCACGGCGCGCATCACCGAGGTGAAGAAGCGCATGCAGGAGGCCGCGCAGAACCTGGAGTTCGAGCGCGCGGCCGAGCTGCGCGACGAGCTCAAGGGCCTCCAGCAGGCCCAGCTCGCGCTGGCCTGAGCGAGCCGCGGCCGTGCCGTTCGATCCCGCCACCGACATCGATCGCATCCCCGTCGAGCCCGGCTGCTACCTGATGCGGGCCGCCGACGACGAGATCATCTACGTGGGGAAGGCGGCGAGCCTCCGGGCCCGGGTGCGGCAGTACTTCGGCGCCACCAGCGACACCCGCTTCTTCGTCAGCCTGCTCGACCGCTTCCTCGATCGCATCGAGGTGATCATCACGGCGACGGAGAAGGAGGCGCTGATCCTCGAGAACGAGCTGATCAAGCGCCACCAGCCCCGGTTCAACGTCGAGCTCAAAGATGACAAGAGTTTCCTGCACTTGCGCATCGACGAGTCGGCGGAGTGGCCGCGCATCGACGTCGTGCGCCGGCCGCGGAAGGACGGGGCGCGCTACTTCGGGCCCTACCACTCCGCCAGCAAGATCCGGCAGACGCTCAAGCTGGTGGAGCGCCACTTCCAGCTCCGAAACTGCGACGACCTGAGCTTCAAGAACCGGTCGCGGCCCTGCTTGCAGTACCAGATCAAGCGGTGCCCGGCGCCCTGCGTCCTGGCGGTGGACCGCGCGGCCTACCAGCAGCAGGTGCACGCCGTGACGCTCTTCCTGCAAGGCCGGACGGGGGAGCTGGCCGAAGAGCTGGAGCGCCGGATGTGGGCGGCCGCCGAGGCCATGGACTACGAGGGGGCGGCGCGGTACCGCGACCAGATCCGGGCGGTGCAGGGCAGCCTGGAGCCCCAGCAGATGGTGGGCGCCCGCGAGGTGGATCAGGACGTCTACGGCCTCTACCGCGAGGGCGGCTTCCTGCAGGTGGCCCTCCTGCAGATCCGCCGCGGCCGCATGGTGGGCTCGCGGGCCTTCACCTTCGAGCAGCAGGGCGTGCCCGACGCCGAGCTCTTGTCCACCATCATCAACCTCTACTACAGCGGTGGGGCCGAGCTGCCCGACGAGGTCATCGTGGGCGTGGCCCTGGAGGGCGACGGCGCCCTGGCCGAGCGCCTGACGGAGCTGCGGGGCCGCCGCGTGGCCGTCCGCGTGGCCCAGCGAGGCAGCGGCCGCAAGCTGCTGGAGCTGGCCGACCGCAACGCCGAGCACGGCTTCTTCCAGGCCCGCCAGTCGGAGGCCGTGCGCGACGGTGGGCTGGTTCGCCTGAAAAACCGCTTGCGTCTCGCGAACTTGCCGTATCGCATCGAGTGCTTCGACATCTCGCTCTTCCAGGGCGACAGCGCCGTGGCGTCCCGCGTGGCCTTCGAGGGCGGCCTGCCCCGGCGCGACCGCTACCGCCACTACAAGATCCGCACGGTGGAGGGCACCGACGACTTCGCCATGATGCGGGAGGTGCTCACCCGCCGCCTGCGGCGCGGCCTCGAGGAGGGCGATCTGCCCGACCTCATCGTGGTCGATGGGGGTCGGGGCCAGCTCGGGGTGGCCGTGGCCGTCTTCCAGGACCTGGGCGTCGAGGGGGTCGACGTCGTGGGGCTGGCGAAGTCGCGGGTGCTGGAGGGGGATCGATCCGACCAGGCGGCACCGGAGCGGTCGCCCGAGCGCGTCTTCGTGCCGGGCCTGCGCGAGCCTTTCGTGCTCAAGCCCCACACCGACGAGTACTTCCTGCTCACCCACCTGCGCGACGAGGCCCACCGCTTCGCCATCACCTACCACCGCAAGGTGCGCACGGCGAAGGCGTTCACCGGTGACCTCGATCAGATTGCGGGGGTGGGCCCCGCACGAAAGAAGTCATTGCTGTTGGCGTTTGGTAGCATGACCCGGCTGCGGCGGGCCTCGGTGGACGAGATCGCCGCGGTGGATGGCATCGGGGCGCGGCTGGCCCAGAGCATTCACGCCGCGCTCCACGCCTGACGCGCGAGGGGGGGGATGGAGGAGGACGACCCGGGGATGGGGGTCATCAAGCGGCGCCGAAGCCGGCGCCTGCTCGAGACCCGGAAGGTGGCGGAGGGCCAGAGCGACCGGCGTGTGACCACCCACGAGGCCGCCTCGGCCTGGGGCGACATGCTCGCCCGGGAGTCCGCGCCCCCCACCGACGTGCACGTCGAGGACTCGCTCCCGCCGCCGGTCCCGCCGCCCATGCGGGCGCCGCTGCGGGGGGTACCCCTGTCCAGCCGTCCCCCGTCGGCCCTCCCCCCGGATCTGAGCGAGGAGCCACCCCGCCGCGGGCCGCTCCCTGCCGAGCGCCTGAGCGCGCCGCCCGGCCCCATCGCCGCCCCCCGGGGCCAGGTCTCCGTGCTCGATCCGGCGACCGCGCGCGGGGCACCCCCGTCGTCGACGCCGCCCTCCCCGGGGCTCGCCGCCAGCGCGCCGCCGACCGCCGTCGCGCCCGACGCCTGGCCGGACGCCGGGGGTGGCCTGCCGGTCTGGCCGACCGAGACGGGCGGCGGCGCGGCGCCCGTGTGGCCGGAGGAGTCGAAGCCGCCGCGCGCCGAGCCGGCCGAGGAGGCCCCACGGCCGGCGAACCCCACCCTCGAGGTGCCGGCGGTGGTGGTGCCCTCGCCCCCGGCGCGCTCGCCCTGGCCCATCGTGGCGCTGGTCGTGCTCATCCTGGGGGCCATCGCCTGGACGGGGGCCGTCCTCTTCGACGAGATGGGTCGCACGGATCGCCTGGAGCGGGTGGGCCGCGCCCTCTCGGCGGCGGGCCAGCGCATCGCGAGCGAGCACCCCGATCTGGCCCACTGGCCTGGATCCGAGCCCGACGCCGTGGCGATGCAGCAGATGGTGCAGGCCGAGACGCCTCGGCTGGTGGAGGCCGTCTCGGCGGCCGGCTACACCCCGGGGGTGTTCTCGGTGGCCATCCGCGAGCACCCGGCGGACGCGGCCGTGGTGCTGGAGGCCCAGGTCCCCGAGGCGACCATCGCCTTCATCACGGGCGGCAAGTGGCAGAAGCCGCCGCCCGAGACGGGCATCATGGCGGCCGTCCGCAGCAACCTCGCGTCCATCGCGCTGAGCTTCGCGCTGCCCCTCGGGCTCTTCATCGGCCTGCTGGTGCGTCGCCGCCGAGCGGGCTGAGCGGCGCTCAGGTGCCGCGGCGCATCACCAGGCGCAGCAGGCACGCGACCATCGGCACCACGCCGATGCCGAACCCCATGTACAGGTAGTAGCGGGCGACGGGCGGCGGGATGGCGCCGAACCACGAGAACTCCAGCAGCAGCGCCTGATCCGTCAGGTGCCACTGGACGAGCCCCATGGCCATGCAGGCCGTCCCCATGAGCCAGGGGATGACCACGCCGAGGAAGGTGCCCCCGACCCGCCAGCCGCGGATGGCCAGCACCAGCGCCACGACGGCCAGGCCGATGACGGTGGGGGCGAACCAGGGGAGGGGCTGCCAGGTGAAGGAGGCGGTGGCGCTCATGGGGGATCAACTATCTGAGATTAAAGACGAATCTCGACAAAAGCCTTCTTCTTGAGCTCGACGACCCAGCGCGACAGCTCGGCGGCCAGCTTCTTCTCGCGCAGCTTGTTGCTGCCCTCGACGGCCCACTCCTCGAAGCTGGCGGGGGCGAGGGCCTTGCGGCCGCCGACGTGCACGACGTGCCAGCCGAAGCTGGTGCGCACCGGGCCGCCGTACTGGCCGGGCTCGAGGGCGAAGAGGGCGTCTTCGAGGGCGGCGTCCAGGCTGCCGCGCCGGACCGTCCCCAGCGTCCCGCCCGAGGCCGCCTGGGCGCCCTGGCTGTACTCCTTCGAGAGCGCCGCGAAGTCCTCGCCCTGCCGGGCGCGGGCCAGGATCTCGGTGGCGAGCTGGCGCAGCGCGGCGTCCTCCGCCGGCGTCGCGTTGGGCGGCACCTTCAGGACGATGTGGCTGGCCTCCACCTCGTAGCTGGCCTTCTGCTGCGTCAGCTCTTCCTTGTAGAAGTCCTGCAGCTCGCGATCGGTGACCTGGATGCGGCTGCCGAGGGCGCGCCGGATGATGTTCTGCCGCAGGAGCTGCTCGCGCACCTGCTTGCGAAACTCGGCCACCGACAGGCCCTGCCCCCGCAGGTAGCTGGCGAAGGTGTCATCGTCCCAGCTCTGGCGCTTCTTGATGCGGTCGATGTGGCGATCCACCTCATCGGCCTCGACCGAGATGCCGCGCCGCTCGGCCTCCTGCATGATGAGCTTCTGGCCCACGAGGTCGTCGAGCACACGGCGAAGCTGGCGCTCCCGCGTCTGCTCGCGCACCACCGGATCGCCGATCTCGCTGACCTGCGCGAGGACCGGCTTCGCCACGTCCTCCAGCTCCGACCAGGTGATGATGCCCTCGTTGACCACCGCCACCACGCGGTCGATGACCCGGGCGCTCGCCGCGGTCGTCAGGTGCAAGAGTGCGAAAAGAAGGAGAAATCTCCTCATGGGAGCTCCTCGGGATCACCGCCCTCGGTGTCCTCGGGATCGACCCCGGGCATGCCGGCGCCGCGCATGTAGGGGGGCGTCAGATCGGGGACGGGGCCATCGGCCGGCTTGACCTGCGCCTCGCCCACCACCGCCTCGTCGATCTCGACCTTCGCGCCCTCGCGGAGGCGCTGCACGTAGGCCTCCATGGACTGGCTCTTGCGCACGCGGAAGAGCTTGTTGCGGATGCTGGTCTTCACGTCGTCCAGCTCGCGCTTGTAGGGGCGGCGAAAGCCCGTCTTCTGCACCAGGTGCCAGCCCGCGGCGGTCTGGATCGGGGCACGGTGCACGTCGCCCACCGCCTCCAGCGCCACGGCGGCGGCCGCGATGGCCGGATCGACGGGGGGCTGATCGGGGGTGCGCAAGACGCGCTTCTCGTCGGGGGCGCCGAAGAACTGCAGGTCGCCGCCCATGCGCTTCGTGGCCTCGTCGATGCTGTGCAGGCGGACGAAGTCGGCGAAGATCTGGCGCGCGCGGCGGGGCTCGGCCTCGATCTTCGGCAGCAGCTCGGTGAGCAGCTTGCGGGCCGTCGCCTCGTCGGCGACGACGATCTGGCTGGCGCGCACCTCGGCCGGCTTGTCGAACTCGTCGATGTGCTCGTTGTAGTAGGCCGCCACGTCGGCGTCGGTGATGTCGGCCAGCTTGACCAGGCCCCGGATCTCGTCGGCCGTCAGCTTCTTCACCATGGCCTGCTTCATGGCGAGCTGCACGTCGGGATCCTGGTCGAAGCCCTTCTTCGCCGCGTCCATGGCCAGCAGCTCGAAGCGCACGAGGCTGTCGAGGAACTCCTTCTTGCGCTGGAGGCTGCTGTAGCGCGAGCGCGCGAAGGGCGACTGCTGGTTGAGCCGGGCCTCGAACTCGGCCAGGGTGATGGCGTGGTCGCCGACGCGGGCCACCACCTTGCCCTGGACCTCGGCCGCCCCGGCCGATCCGGGGGCCGCCTTCAGGCTGCCCTGGGGGTCCTCCGTGGGGGGCTTCTCGGGCTTGCAGCCGCCCAGGGCCATCAAGCAGAGCGAGAGGGCAACGCTGGCACTCTGGACACGACGCATGGGACCTCTCCGGGTCAGTCGGGCTGTTCGGTAACGGACTCGGCGAGACGCTGCAAGCACTTTCGGGTCGCCGGCAGGGTCGCCCGCTGCTCCTGGGCGTCAAACACGTAGACCAGCTTGAAATCTGCCGGCGCCGTGAACCCGCTGCGCGGGTTGCTCACCAGGTCGATGATGGCCTCGATGGGCATCGGGCTCTCGGGGTGGAAGGTGAAGAGCACGCTCTTGCCGGCGTGATCCACGCTCGAGAGACCGATGCGCCGCGCCAGCGTCCGCACCCGCATGATCTCGACCAGGTTCTCCACCGGCCCCGGCAGCGGCCCGAAGCGGTCCGCCACCTCGTCGGCCACCGCCAGCACGGTGTCTTCGTCGACCGCGTTGGCCATCCGCTTGTACAGGACCAGCCGTTGGTGGTCGTCGGCGACGTAGTCCTCCGGGATGCGGGCGGTGACGGGCAGGTTGATGTCGGGATCGAACTCCACCGGCGGCTTCTGCCCCCGCAGCGTCCGCACCGCCTCCTCCAGGAGCTGGGCATACAGATCCAGGCCCACCGCCTGGATGTGCCCCTTCTGCTTCGTGCCCAGCAGCTCGCCCGCACCGCGCAGCTCCATGTCGTGGCTGGCCACCTGGAAGCCCGAGCCCAGCTCGGTGAACTTCTGGATGACCGCCAGCCGCTTGCGGGCCTCGCCGTCCAGCGTCGCCTCGCTCGGCACCAGCAGGTAGCAGTAGCCGCGCTCCTTCGAGCGCCCCACGCGGCCGCGCAGCTGGTAGAGCTGGGCCAGGCCGAGCTGATCGGCGTGATCCACCAGCATCGTGTTGGCGCTGGAGATGTCGATGCCCGACTCGATGATGGTGGTCGAGAGCAGCACGTTCGACCGCCCCTCGGTGAAGTCCTCCATGACCTTCTCGAGGGCCTTGGGATCCATCTGGCCGTGGCCCACGGCGATGCGGGCCTCGGGCACCAGCGACGTCAGCCACGCCTTGCGCGACTCGATGGAGTGCACGCGGTTGTGTACGAAGAAGACCTGCCCGCCACGGCCGAGCTCCCGGAGGATGGCGTCGCGCACCACCTGGTCCGTGGACCGGCAGACATACGTCCGCACGCTCAGGCGATCGCTCGGCGGGGTGGTGATGACGCTCAGATCCCGGATGCCGCTGAGGCTGAGCTGGAGCGTCCGCGGGATGGGCGTGGCCGTCATGGAGAGCACGTCCACGTTGGCCCGTACCTCCTTGAGCCGCTCCTTGTGGCGCACGCCGAAGCGGTGCTCCTCGTCGAGCACGAGCAGGCCCAGATCCTGGAACTGCACGTCTTTGCTCAACAATCGGTGCGTGCCCACCACGATGTCGATGCGCCCGGTCTTCACGCCCTTCAGCGTCTCGGCCTCGGCGTCCCCTGCCACCAGGCGCGAGAGCAGGGCCACCTGCACCGGGTAGCCCGCAAAACGCTGGGTGAAGGTGCGGAAGTGCTGGAGGGCCAGCACGGTCGTCGGCACCAGCACCGCCACCTGCTTGCCGTCCACGACCGCCTTCATGGTGGCGCGGATGGCCACCTCGGTCTTGCCGAAGCCCACGTCGCCGCAGAGCAGGCGGTCCATGGGCTGCGGCCGGGTCATGTCGGCCAGCACCTCCTCGATGGCGCGCTCCTGGTCGGGGGTCTCCTGGAACGGGAAGCGCGCCTCGAAGGCCCGGAAGTAGTCGTCCGGCCGCGAGAACGCGTAGCCCTGGGCCAGCTCGCGGCGCGCGTAGAGCTCAAGCAGCGCGTAGGCGTCCTCCTCCGCCGACTGCTTCGCCTTGGACCGGACCTTCTGCCACGTCGTGCCGCCCAGCTTGTCGAGCTTCGGCGCCACACCGCCGGCGACGAACTTCTGCAGGCGGGCGAGCTTGTAGACGGGCAGGTACAGCTTGTCGGCGCCCGAGAACTGCACCACCAGGAAGTCGGTCTCGCGGCCCTGGACGATCAGCTTCTTGAGGCCGACGTACTGGCCGACGCCGTGGTCGGCGTGCACGACGTGGTCGCCGGGCTCAAGCTCCCGGAAGCTCTGGATGAAGGGGCTGCCGGTCTCGGCCTTGCGGGTCTGCCGCTTGCGGGCCTTGCGGCCGAAGATCTCCTCCTCGGTCAGCAGCGCGAAGCCCTGGGACAGCAGCCGAAAGCCCCCGCCCACGTCCCCCTGCACGAGGACGGCGCCGGCGCCCTCCGCGCCCGCCGGGCGCAGGTACGTCCGTGGCGCCTCGGTGCCCCGGATCACCGCGACGCCGTAGCCCTTCAGCAGCCGCTCCAGGCGGTCGAGCTGGGTCTGCTGCCGGCAGGCGATGACCACCCGCGCCCCGTCGGCGGTCCAGGCCCGCACCTCTTCGGCCAGGGGCTTGAGCGGCTCGCGCTCGCCATGGGCCTGCTCCAGCCGGTGGGCCAGATCGGCGTTGCCCGGCACCCGGAACCGGATGCTGTCCTCCGGCCCCTCGACCGCGCCCAGCTCCTCCACCATCTGGAGGCCATGGGCCCGCACCTGGCGCTCGCCCTTCAAAGCGCCGAGCACCTCGGCGGGGGTGAGGACGTGGCGGCCGGGCGGCAGGGCCGGCAGCTTCTCGGTCTGCGCCCCCGCGTAGCCCCCCGCCAGCCGGTCCCACTCCGCCGTCAGCCGCTCCGCGGTGGCCATGGGATCGAGCACCAGCCAGGTGGCGTCGGCGGGCAGGTGGGCGAACAGGCCATCCAGGGAGTCGAAGAAGGCCGGCCGGAAGCCCTCGATGCCCATGAACGGGATGCCGTTGGCCAGGTCGTCGAGCATGGGCTGCAGCGCCCGCGTGGGCATGCCCGCCTCGGCGCCGGCGTCGCGGATGCCACGGCGCGCCCGCTGGCGAAACGGCTCCGACAGGATCTCTTCGCGCACCGGCGGGAGCACCAGCGTCTCGCCCGCGTCGGCCCGGGTGAGCTGCGTCTCGGGATCGAAGAAGCGCAGCGACTCCACCTCGTCGCCGAAAAGATCAATGCGGACGGGCATCTTCAGGTGAGGCGGGAAGACGTCGATGATGCCGCCCCGCACGGCGAAGGTGCCCGGATCCTCCACCGAGCTGACGGCGTGGTAGCCGCCGTCGGCGAGCGCGCGCAGGGCGACCTCGCGCTCGAAGGGTCGCCCCACCGCCACCAGGTGGCTATGGGCCACCAGCACGTCCTGGGGGATCATCCGCCGCATCAGCGTCGTGGCGGGCACGACGATGAACCAGGCGTCCTGATCCCAGGCCAGGTGCGACAGCGCGGAGAGCAGGCCCATGACGCTGGCCCGGTCGGGGCTCAGATCGCCGTACGGCGAGGCCTCCACCGCGGGCAGCGCCAGCACCCGGCTCGCGTCGGTGAAGAAGGCCAGATCCGCCGCCACCCGGCGCGCGTCGCCGTCCCCCGGCGTCACGACGATGCAGGGGCGACCCTCGCGCTCATGCAGCGCCGCGGCGAGCCAGGCCAGCACCTCGGCGTCCACCCCGGCCACGTCCGCCACCCGGCGGGCCGCGAGGGACTGGAGCACGAGCTGGAGGGGGAAGGCTTCGTTCATCGCGCGGGACCTGGGACGTTCGGCGGGGCCGGCACCGTACCGCACGCCGCTCGCCAGGGCCAATCTCGCATCCCCGGCGGCCGGCGAGACGCCCCCTGACACGCCCCTTGACACTGCCCGGCCCGCTTCGGCAGCGTGCGCCTCCGCGGCCCGTGGCCCGGGAGGGAGGCGCCCATGTCCAGCCATCGCGATCCCGTCGACGTCCTGGAGCAGCGGCTGCGGCGGCGAATCGTTCGTACGATCAAGGAGTTCGGCCTCATCGAGGAGGGCGATCGCGTCCTGGTGGCCGTCTCGGGCGGCAAGGACAGCTACGGCCTGCTGGATCTGCTGACCCGCATCCGCGCTCGCTCGCCCTTCCCCTTCGAGCTGGTGGCCGTGCACCTCGATCAGGTGCAGCCCGGCTACGACGGCGCGCCCCTGGCCGCCTGGCTGGCCGACTTCACGGCCCGCACCGGCGTCCCCTCCGAGATCGTCCAGCGGGACACCTACTCCATCGTCAAGCGGCTCACGAAGGAGGGCGGCACCTACTGCGCGCCCTGCTCCCGCCTGCGGCGCGGCATCCTGTACGACACCGCGGAGCGCCTGGGCTGCAACAAGCTGGCCCTGGGGCACCACCGCGACGACGCCCTGGAGACGCTCCTGCTCAACCTCTTCTACTCGGGCAAGCTGCAGGCGATGCCGGCGGGCTACACCACCAACGACGGGCGGTTCGAGGTCATCCGGCCCCTCGTCGAGGTGGCCGAGGCCGATCTGGCCACCTACGCCACCCTGCGCGGCTTTCCCATCCTGCCTTGCAACCTCTGCGGCAGCCAGGCGGGCCTCAAGCGCGAGGTCATGGCGGGGCTGCTCAAGCGCCTGGAGGGCGAGATCCCCGATGTGCGCGAGGTGATGCTGGCGGCCATCAAGAACGTGAAGCCCTCCCACCTGCTCGACCCGCGCCTGGCGGCCCGGGCCGTGGCGGAGCCGGGGGAGGATCCGGTCGAGGCGCTGGGCGGCGGCTGCGACGGGCCGGCCCCCACGGGCGAGGCCGTCGTCACCATCACCGGGTGAGGCGCGCCACGCCCCGGCGTGACTTCCCGCGGCTTTGGGGCTAGCGTGCCGCCGATGGCACAGCGCACCAACCTGCTGCTCCCCGGTGTCGAGCGCTGGCCGGCCGACCAGCCGGTCATCGAGCTCGTCGGCGTCGGCAAGGCGTACGCCGGCCGCGAGATCCTGCGCGACGTGAACCTCACCGTGCAGACGGGCAAGACCACCGTGATCTCGGGGGAGTCGGGCAGCGGCAAGTCGGTGCTGCTGCGCATGATGAACGGCCTGACGCTGCCCGACGCCGGCACCGTGCGGCTCTTCGGCGAGGACATCAGCAAGATCGGGGAGCGGCGCCGCACCGAGCTGCGCAAGCGCTGCACCATGGTCTTCCAGAACTACGCCCTCATCGACTCCCTCAACGTCGCCCACAACATCGCGTTCCCGCTGCTGCAGAACACCCGCATGAAGCTGCCGGAGGTGATGAAGCTGGTGCGGGACCTGCTGGAGCTGCTGGAGCTGCCCCACGCCTTCGATCGCATGCCATCGGACCTCTCGGGGGGCATGAAGAAGCGCGTCGCCCTGGCCCGCGCGGTGATCACCAACCCGGAGGTCGTGCTCTTCGACGAGCCCACGACGGGCCTGGATCCGGTGATGATCCACTTCGTCGATCAGCTCATCCAGCGCACCCAGCGCGAGTACCAGATCACCTCGGTGATCGTGAGCCACGACATGGCCAGCAACCGCAACCTCGCGGATCACATGGCGATTCTGTCGGGCGGCTCCATCGTCGAGTTCGGCTCCTTCGAGCACATCCAGCACAGCCGGGTACCGGCCGTGCAGCGCTTCATGGCCAACGCGGTGACGGAGCGCATGAGCCGCGTCGAGGGGGGCGAGGCCGCCGGCTCCCTGGTCGTGGACGACGGCGTGCCGCCCGTCGCCGAGGTCATCGACGTGCACCGCCACTTCGGGCCCAACCACGTCTTGAAGGGCATCACCGCCACCATCCCCGAGAAGAAGATCACCGTGGTGATCGGCGGATCCGGCTCGGGCAAGTCGGTGCTCATCAAGCACATCATCGGCCTGATGTCCCCCAGCTCGGGGGTCGTGAAGGTGTTCGGCCAGGACCTGGCGAAGCTCTCCGGCCGCGAGATGCAGGCGACCCGGGCGCGCATCGGCATGCTCTTCCAGGGGGCGGCGCTCTTCGACTCCATGACCGTGCGCGAGAACATCGCCTTCCCGCTCTACGAGGGGCGCGGCCAGCGCGGCCGGCAGGTGCAGGAGGCCGTCGAGGAGGTGGCCGAGCGCCTGAAGGTGAAGGACGTCCTCGGGCGCATGCCGTCGGGCATCTCCAACGGCGAGCGCAAGCGCGTCGGCCTGGCGCGGGCCCTCATCACGAAGCCCGACATCATGGTGTACGACGAGCCCACCACCGGCCAGGACCCCATCATGATGCGCCGGGTGGACGACATGATCGTCGAGGCCGCCGCCGCCTTCGACATCACCAGCATCGTGATCAGCCACGACATGCCTCGACCTTCCGCATCGCCGACAAGATCATCATGATCTACAAGGGCGAGCTGGCCGCGGCGGGGACGCCCGATCAGGTCAAGGCGAGCCTGGATCCCCACGTCCAGGAGTTCATCTACGCCGGGTCGTCCGAGTCCGGGGATCCCCCGCCGGAGTAGCCGGCCGGCGGCGCGGGCAGCAGGTCCTCCAGGAAGAACGAGGCCAGGTCGGAGCGGCCGGTGAGGCCGGCCTTGCGGTACACGGCGCGTGCCTGCTGGCGGCTGGTGGCCTCGCTGGTGCCGCGCAGCCCGGCGATCTCCTTGTGGCTGAGGCCCTTGAGCAGCAGGAGCGCCACCTCCTGCTCGGCGCCGGACAGGGCCCACGCGTCGAGCTGGCGGGCGATGGCGGCGCCGAGGCCGGCGGCCAGGTCGCGGGTCTCGTCGCGCCACCGCCGCGCCTCCTCGGTGCTCGCCGCCAGCCGCGCCTCCAGCTCCGCCGCGGCCCGCCCGAGCTCGGCCGCCCGCCGTCGCGTCCGCACGAGCGCGCGCAGCACCACGGCCAGGCCCACCAGGGCCAGCAGCCCCGTGCCGGCCTCCAGGGCCAGGTGCAGCGCCGTCGTCCCCTCGCGCACATCGGCGACCAGATCGGCCGCGACGAGGGTGACGATGCCGCCGAAGAGCAGCGCCGCGGCCGGGACGAGCCGCCGCGGCCATCCCTCATCGGGCGGATCGGTGGGCCACAACTTCATGATTTCATTGTCCTCTCACGGATGGCGGATGGCGCCGACCGGGGGGAGCGGGCATGCTCCTCCCACCAACCAGACCCGGGAGTCCCCCCATGGCCGAGCCGCTCCATCCCCTCTTCGTCCACCTGCCCCTCGCCCTCTCCGCGCTGATGCCCCTGGTGGCCGGCGGCCTGCTGCTGGCGTGGCACAAAGGCTGGCTGCCCCGGCGCGCCTTCGCCATCGCGGTCCTCCTCCAGGCCGCCCTCACCGTCAGCGGCTTCGCGGCGCGCTACACGGGCGAGCAGGACGAGGAGCGCGTCGAGGCGGTGGTGGGGGATGATCCCATCCACGCCCACGAGGAGGCCGCCGACTTCTTCGTCATCGCGGCGGCGGGGACGCTGCTGCTGCTGATCCTGGGGCTGGCGCTGAAGGGGCGGGCGGGCAAGGGCCTCGCGCTCGTCGGCACCCTCGCCTCCGGCGCGGTGCTCTTCGCGGGCATCCGGGTGGGCCACCTGGGGGGCGAGATCGTCTACCAGCACGGCGGCGCGGCCGCGTGGAAGGCGGGGGCGGCCCCGCCGGCGGGGGCGCACGACGAGGGCGACGACGACCACGACTGACGCGCCCTCAGGCGTGGCGGGCGTGCAGCTGGATCTGCTCGCGAATCCGGGCGCGCGCGAAGGCGTTGCTGCCCGGCTGGTGCTTGAGGTGCTGGCGCTCCCGCAGGGCCGTGAACCGGTCGTAGAACTCGCCGATGTCGGCCTGGGTCAGGTGCTCCAGCCGCAGCACCGAGGCGCGGTGGTTGGCGGGGCGATCCAGGAAGTCGTCGGGCAGCAGCCCCCGCTCCTTGCAGGTCTGGTACAGCGGCGTGCCCGGGTAGGGGTAGAACACGAAGTAGCCGAAGTCATAGGCGTCGAGCTGCTCCGCCAGGGCCAGCGTCTGCTCCAGATCGTCCCGCGTCTCGTCGGGCAGCCCCAGCATGTAGTTCGCCGTCACCATCATCCCAGCGTCCCGCGTCCAGTCGAACACCTCCACGAAGCGCTCGTTCTTCACGGGGCGACGCATGATTTCCTTGCGAATCCGGTAGCTTCCGCTCTCCACCCCGTAGATGACGTGCTTGCAGCCGGCGTCGGCGAGCTGGCGCAGCAGCGTCGGGTTGACCGTCTCGACCCGGGCGTTGATGGAGAAGGGCACCTTGAGCTCTCGCCCGTAGACCTCGCAGAAGTCGCGCACCCACGGGTGGTGGATGGTGAAGGTGTCGTCCAGGAAGATGACGTAGGCGAGCTGGCCGGCCCGCTTGAGCCCGAACAGCTCGTCGAGGACGTTCTGGGCCGAGCGCCGCCGCCCATAATCCTCGCCCGACTCGGCGTAGAGGGCGTTGTACATGCGGGCCGCGCAGTAGGTGCATGGGAACGGGCAGCCGCGCTGGGTGGTCAGGTGCACGACGCCGTGGTGCTCGTCGAGCAGATCGCGCGCCATGAAGGGCAGGGCGTCGATGGGCTCGAACGGGGGGCGCACCGGCGGGCGGATGTGCCCCTTCACCCAGATGTTGGGGATGCCCATGGGCACCTCGCCGCGCTCGAGGGCCTCCACCAGCTCCAGCAGCGGGGCCTCGCCCTCGCCCAGGCACACGAAGTCGAAGCCGGGGGCGGCCAGGACCTCCTCGGGGGCGAAGGTGGGGTGCAGGCCGCCGGCGATGATGGGCACGCCCAGGCCGGGGCGCAGGGCCGCCGCCAGCGCGCGCACCCGGTGCCACTGGCGGGTCGTGAGCGAGAAGCCGATGAGATCGGGCCGAGCGCCGCGGGCCTGCTCGACCACCTGCTCGACGGGCTGATCGTGCCGGACGCGCTGGAAGATCACCGTGTGCCCGGCGCGCCGGAGCCAGGCGGCCAGGTAGCCCGGCCCCAGGGAGGCGACGCTCCACCGCGCCTCGGTGTCCGCTTCCATGAACAGCACGCGCACTGTCGAGCTCCCCTGCGCCGCGTTCCCCCGCCGGCGAGGCCTCACTGTAGCGAAGCGGGGTGACAATCGCACGATGACCGGGTCAAATGCGCCGCTGAGGGTTGGAGGACCACATGAGCACACACGCATGGAAGTTTCAGCGGCAGAGCGGCTTCGATCAGGTCGTCCTGCGGACGGCCGATGACATCCGGGCCATCGCGGATCTGGACCAGAAGCTCTGGGTGGCCCTGGCCTCCCCCGCGAAGGGCCTCGAGCTCGACGGGCGCACCCTGGCGCTGCTGGACGCCGACGGCGACGGCCGCATCCGCGCGCCCGAGGTCATCGGGGCCATCCGGTGGCTGGACAAGGTGCTCAAGGACCTGGGCGGCCTGAGCGCGCGGGCCGCGGCCCTGCCCCTCAGCGCCCTGCGCGAGGACACCCCCGAGGGGCAGCTCGTGCTGAAGGCGGCCCGGCGAATCCTCAATGATCTCGGCCAGTCCAGCGCCAGTGAGGTGTCACCGGCCCACACCGCGGACACCCAGAAGATCTTCGCCGAGACGCTCTTCAACGGCGACGGCATCGTCACCCCGGCGGCGGCCGAGGGGGGCGCGGCGGGGGCCACCATCGAGGCGATCGTCGCTTGCATGGGGGGCGAGACGGATCGCTCGGGCAAGCCCGGCGTGTCGGCGGCGAAGGTCGAGGCCTTCTACGGCGAGCTGGCGGCGTACGCCGCGTGGCGCGGGGCGGCCGAGGCGGATCCGGCGGGCGTGGTGCCGCTGGGGGACGCCACCGAGGCGGCGGCCGCGGCCTTCGCGGCCGTGCGCGGCAAGGTCGAGGACTGGTTCACCCGCTGCCGGCTGGCCGCCTTCGACGCCCGCGCCGGCGAGCACCTGGCGCGGCCCGCGGCCGAGTGGGCCGGCATGGCCGATCGCAGCCTCTCGGCGGGGGACGACGCCATCGCGGCCTTCCCGCTGGCCCGCATCGAGCCCGGCAAGGCGCTCTCGCTGACCGACGGCATCAACCCGGCCTGGGCCGACAAGCTGGCGGCTTTCAAGAAGGCGGTGGTGGTGCCGCTGCTGGGCGAGCGATCGATCCTGACGGCCGAGCAGTGGGAGGATCTGAAGCGGCGCTTCGCCGGCCATGAGGCGTGGCTGGCGGCCCGCAAGGGCGCGGCCGTCGAGGGCCTGGGCCTGGACAAGGTGCGGGCGCTGCTGGCCGGGGACGACAAGGCGGCCATCCTGGCCCTCATCGCGCAGGACGAGGCCCGCCGCCCCGAGGCCGAGGCCCTGGCGAGCGTGGACAAGGCGGCCCTGCTCTACCGGGACTTCTACACTTTCCTCAACAACTTCGTGAGCTTCGCCGACTTCTACGACCGCGGTCGGCCCGCCATCTTCCAGGCGGGGACGCTCTATCTGGACGGCCGCACCTGCGACCTGTGCCTGAGCGTCGCCGATGTGGGCAAGCACAGCGCGGTGGCTGGCCTGAGCCACGCCTACCTGGCGTACTGCGAGTGCACCCGCAAGGGCAGCGCCGAGAAGCGCACCATCGCGGTCGCCTTCACGGGCGGGGACGTCGACTTCCTGCGGCCCGGCCGCAACGGCCTGTTCTACGACCGCGACGGCGTGGACTGGGACGCCACCATCGTGAAGGTCGTCGAGGCGCCGCTCTCGCTGCGCCAGGCGTTCTGGTCGCCCTACAAGCGGGTCGGCCGGCTCATCACCGATCAGATCGAGAAGTTCGCGGCGGCCCGGGAGAAGCAGGTCGAGGCCAGCTCCACGGCGTCGGTCGGCGGCGCGGCGGGCAAGGTGGAGGCGGGGGCGGCGGCGAAGCCGGCCGAGAAGCCCGCCTTCGACATCGCGAAGTTCGCCGGCATCTTCGCGGCCATCGGCCTCGCCCTCGGGGCCATCGGCGCCATGGCGGCGGCGATCGTGTCGGGCTTCCTGAGCCTGAAGCTCTGGCAGATGCCCCTCGCCCTCGCCGGCGTGATGCTGCTGATCTCGGCGCCCTCGATGCTGCTGGCGTGGCTGAAGCTGCGGCAGCGCAACCTGGCCCCGCTGCTGGACGCGAGTGGCTGGGCCATCAACACGCGGGCCCGCATCACGGTGCCCTTCGGCGCCACGCTCACCCAGCTCGCCCACCTGCCCGAGGGGGCGGATCGCACGACCGGGGATCCCTACGCCGAGCCCGCGCCGGCCTGGAAGCGCTGGGCCGTGGTCGCCGCCATCGCCATCGTGGCGAGCATCCTCTGGGAGATGGGCCTGCTGCGCGGCTGGCTGGGGCTGTAGTTTCGATGGCGAAGGATCGCTTCCCGGTCACGCCTGCCCTGCGCGTCCTGCGCGCCGCGGGGGCGGTCTTCGAGGGCCACCTGATCGAGTACGTGCCCCGGGGTGGGACGTCCCACACCGCGACCACGCTCGGGGTGGACGAGCACCAGGTCGTCAAGACGCTCATCTTCGAGGATGAGACCCGCGCCCCCCTCATCGTGCTGATGCACGGTGATCGGCAGGTCTCGGGCAAGGCCCTGGCCCGGACGCTGGGCTGCAAGACCATCACCCCCTGCGATCCGGCGGTGGCCGAGCGCCACTCGGGCTATCAGGTGGGCGGCACGTCCCCGTTCGGGACGCGCAAGGCGATGCCGATCTACCTGGAGCGCACGGTGGCCGACCTGCCGTCCATCATCATCAACGGCGGCAAGCGGGGCTTCCTGCTGGCGATGGATCCGGCGTGGGTGGTGCGGGTGCTGCAGCCGACGCTGGTGGACGTGGCCACCGACTGACGGTCAGGGCCGGGGCTTGAGGGGCAGCGGGCGCTCCCCCGGGGCCTCCAGCGTCAGGCCCGCCTCGCTGAACGTCAGCACCAGCGTCTCGGCCTGCTCGGCGTCCTTCGCCTCCACCGTCACCTTCTGTCCATCCACCGACTTGACGGTGTAGGCCCGCTCGTAGGTGCGGCCGGTCATCGTGACCTCGTAGCGATCCTCGGTGAACTCGAACACCATGGAATTCATGATGTTTCTGGCCATCTCCACCGCCCGGGGGCGCTGGGCCTCGGGCAGGGCCTCCAGGGATCCCGTCGCCGCGAGCCGGTCGGGATCCACCGTCCAGCGGCCGATGATGGCCTTGCGGGGATCTTCGACGGCGCCGCCCTGGTAGGCCGCGCCGCCCGCGCTCTTGGGGCCGCTGTCGCAGGCGGCGAGGGGACCGAGGAGGGCGAGGAGGGAGAGGGCGGCCAGAACGCGCATGGGGGCTCCTTGTCGGCGTGCAGCGAAGATCGGGGTGCGGAGGCACTCTACGTGTGACCGCCCGCGAGGTGCTACCGGGACCGATCTTCGGGGGACGCCGCAGGCGTGCTCCGGTCGCGGAGCAGCGCTGCTCCAGTGGGGGGCGCGGCGCGGCGCGGGAGGCCGCGCTGCGCTCGTGGCCCAGGCCTTGCGGTCGGCCCGTGGCACAGCACGGAGGTCACCCATGGACGCCCTCATCCCTGCCGCCGGCCGCGGCGCCCGCCTGGATCGCCCCGACACCCCCAAGACGCTCGTGGAGGTGGACGGGGTGCCGCTCATCGTCCGCACCCTGCGGCAGCTCCAGGCGGCGGGGGTCACCCGCGCGGTCATCGTCACCGGCCACGGCGCCGCCCGCGTCGAGGCGGGCGTGCGGGCCGCCCGCGAGCTGCACCTGCGGCTGGAGTTCGTCTTCAACCCCGCCTGGTCGCTGGGCCTGGCCGGGTCCATCCGCGCCGCCGCCGGGCACCTGCCGGGCCCGTTCCTGCTGGCCATGGGCGATCACATCTACGATCCGCCCCTCATCGCCCGGATGGCGGCGGCGCCCGTGGAGCCGGACGGGGTGGTGGCCCTGGTGGACCACGCCCCCGAGCGCGTCTTCGATCCCCAGGACGCGGTCAAGGTGCGGCTGGCCGGCGGCCGGCCGACGCGGTTCGTGCGCCACGGGGCGGGGGAGGCCATCGACGCGGGCCTCTTCCTGGCGACGCCGGCGCTCTTCGAGGCGCTGGCCGACTGCGCGGGCGACGATCTGGCCCATGGCGTCGACGCGCTGGCGCGGGCCGGGCGGGTGCGGGCGCTGGCCTGCGGCGCGGCGGGCTGGGACGACGTGGACACGCCGGCGAGCCTGGTGCACGCCGAGCTGCGGCTGCGGGAGGCCCGGCGGCGCGCCGGCGTCACGGCGGCCGGGCCCGGGGCCGACGCCGCCTTCCGCTTCGAGACGGGGCGGCCGATCCAGACCGAGGTGGTGATCGAGCGCGGGGCGGTGGCCCGGCCCGAGGCGGCGGGCCTCGTCCCCGAACGCAGCGCGTCGTCGCCCGTCTTCGTCTTCACCGACGAGACCGTCCACCGGCTCTACGGCGAGGCGTTCATCGCGCGGCTCCAGGCCGCCGGCTATCGCGTCCACGGCATCGTGATGCCCGACGGCGAGGAGTCCAAGACCGTCGCGAACTTCGCCCATGTGGTGGAGCGTGTGCTGGCCCGGGGCATCGACGAGCGCTCGGTGCTCATCTCGCTCGGCGGCGGCGTGGTCTGCAACGTCTGCGGCTTCGTGGCCTCGACGCTCTACCGCGGCGTCGAGCTGGTCCATGTGCCCACGACGCTCATGGCCCAGGCCGACGCGGCCATCAGCCACAAGCAGGCCGTGAACGGCGCGCGCGGCAAGAACATGGTCGGGGCCTACTACGCCCCGCGCCGCATCGTGGTGGACGTGGACGTCCTGCAGACCCAGACCGATCGGGCGCTGCGGGACGGGCTGGCGGAGGTCATCAAGCACGCCCTGGCCCAGGACGCGGCGCTGGCGGGCTGGCTGCTGGCCCAGGATCCGGCGGCGCTGCGGGAGGCGGCCTTCCTGGAGGCCGTCGTGCGCCGGACCATCGGCCTGAAGTGCGCGCTGATGGCGACGGATCCCCAGGAGCACCGCGAGGGGCTGGTGCTGCAGTACGGCCACACCGTCGGCCACCCCCTGGAGCACCTGTCGGGGTACGCCCTCACTCATGGGGAGGCCGTGGGGCTGGGCATGCGGGTGGCGGTGCGGGTCGCGCGGCAGCTCGGGGCCTGCGACGACGCCACGGTGGCGGCCCACGACGCCCTCATCGCCCACTTCGGGCTGCCCTCGGACGTGCCGGCGGGCATCCGCACCGAGGACGTGCTCGAGGCGCTGGTCTGGAACAAGAAGTACCTGGTGGAAGGCACCCGCATGGCCCTGGTGGACCGCGTGGGCAACCTCTGGAATGTCAACGGGAATTTCGCGATCCCCGTGCCCGATGCGCTCATCGCCCGGGCCGTGGAGGCCTGCCGAGGAGGACAGCATGGCGAGCGTGGTGATCACCGGAGCGGGGAGCGGCATCGGGCGGGCGTGCGTCGAGTCGTTCGCCGCCGAGGGCAGGCAGATCTTCGCCGCGGGGCGCCGGCCGGAACCCCTGGCGCGGCTCCGCGCCGACCTGGGTGAGCGCGTCGTCCCCCTGGCGCTGGACGTCGGGGACGGCCCGGCCGTGCGGGCCGCCTTCGCCGGCCTGCCGCCGGTGGAGGTGCTGGTGGCCAACGCGGGCCTCTGCGCCACGGCCGCCCTCGACGCCCCCGAGGCTGAGGACGTGTGGCGGGCCGTCCTGCGCACCAACCTCGACGGCGTCTTCCACTGCCTGCGCGCTGCGTTGCCGCACCTGGTGGATGGGGGCCGCGTCATCGTCATCAGCTCCGGCCTCGGCAAGCTGGGTCGGGCCGGCTACGGCGCCTACTGCGCCGCCAAGCACGGGGTGCTCGGCCTGGTGCGCAGCGCCGCGCTCGAGCTCGCGCCGCGGGGCATCACCGTCAACGCCATCTGTCCCGGCTGGGTCGACACCCCCATGGCCCAGGCCGATCTGGGGCGAGCCAGCGAGCGCTCGGGCCTGCCGGTGGGGGCGCTGCGGGCGGAGGCCCGCGCCGGCATCCCGCTGGGGCGCTTCGTCGAGCCCGCCGAGGTGGCCGCCCTGGTCGCCTTCCTCTCCGGGCCCCAAGCCGCCATGATCACGGGCGAGGCCTGGAACCTGTCGGGAGGGGAGTTCACCACATGAGACCCACCGCCCTCGTCATCGGCCATGTGACCCTGGACGCCGGCCCCACCGGCGACATCCCGGGCGGCAGCGTCTTGTACGGTGCCCGGACGCTGCGGGCGCTCGGCGCGCGCCCCTGGGTCCTCACGGCGGCCGGCCCCGACTTTCCCCCCACCGGGCCGGGCTGGATCTGCCGGCCCTCACCCGCGACCACGCGCTTCACCAACCGCTACGACGCCGACGGCGGGCGACGCCAGCAGGTGACGAGCCGCGCGCAACCCATTGAAATCGAAGCGCTTCCGGAGGCGTGGCGGGCGCCGCGGTGCGCCTTCCTGGCGCCTGTGCTGGGCGACTTCGCCCCCGCGCCCTTCATCGAGGCGCTCGCCCGCTGCCCGCTGGTGGGGGCCGGCCTCCAGGGGTGGCTGAAGCGCGGTGAGCCGGACGGGCACGTCGCTCACGGCCCCGGCGGCCTGGATCCGGCCATGTTCCGGGGGCTCGACGTAGCGTTCCTCAGCGAGGAGGATCTGGCGGGCCGGCTGGACTGGCTGGACGCGCTCTGCGGCCTCGTCCCGCTGGTCTACCTGACGCGCGGGCGGCGCGGAGCGCTGTTGTTTCGGGGGGATCGGCTGCGCCACATCGCGGCCTGTCCAGCCGTCGAGGTGGATCCCACGGGCGCAGGAGACACCTTCGCGGCGGCGACGCTGCTCGCGCTGGCGCAGGGCAGGGGGCCCGAAGAGGCCGCCCGGCAGGGGGCGGCCGCAGCCTCGGTCGTGGTGGAGCATCGCGCGGCGGCGCCGCTGAAGGCGCTGCACCGATCCGCCGAGCGCCTGGAGCGCTCGCGGGAAGTCGCCTGACGGCGCTTCAGCGCGTGGCTTCCTCGTGGTCACACTTGTCGCACAGCCAGAAGATGCCACTGGGGCGGCTGAAGCGGACGAAGCGGACGATGGTCATCTTGGGGTTGCCGCAGTTGGGGCAGGTCTTCGCCTTGCCCGCGTCGCGGTCGGCACGGATGGCCAGCTTGGCGGCCTTCTTCCCGGTGGCCATGGGTCGCTCTCCTGATTCGGGCTTGGGTCCACGACCCGGCCGGCATCACCGTCCGCGCGTGAACAGGGCGGCGGAAGCTAGCGAACGTGGGCGCCACTGTCAAGTCGCGGGCGCGGGGATCGCCTCGGGGCATCTCGGGCAACACCGTTGCACCGGGGGAACGTACGGGGTGAAATGCTGCACTTGCCTGATACCGCCGCGGGAGGAGATGCTTCCGCGGCTGGCGCAGCGAGACGATCCGGGGCGGAGAACGCCCGGCGGAGGCAATCTATGAGCGGTTCGACCTGGAAGTGGGCTCTCGTCGTGGCGTTGACGGGCCTGTGGGCTTGTGATGATGGGGACGACGGCGCCAACGCCGATCCGACCCCGGACGCAGCGATGGGGGCCGGCGGCCAGGGCGGCGGCGCTGGCGGGGCCGGTGGCCAGGGCGGCGGGGCCGGTGGCGCGGGCGGGGCCGGTGGCGGGGCCGGTGGCGCAGGCGGGGCCGGTGGCGCGGGCGGGGCCGGTGGCGCGGCCCCCGAGGGCGCCGTCCAGAGCCTCGCCCTCGAGGCCGTCTCGGACCTGAAGGCCGGTGGCACCTACCAGTTCCGCGTCATGGGCACCTACGAGAACGGCGTGACCGCCGACGTCACCGACCAGGTGGAGTGGGCCTCCGACAACGCCGACATCGTGAGCTTCACGGACGAGGCCGGCCTGGCCGACATCCCCTACGGCGGCGACGTGACCGTGGGTGCCCGCCTCGGCGGCGTCTCCGCCGAGCTGGACCTCACGGTGGGCTGCAACTACAGCCGCTTCCCGCAGAACATCCGCCTGGGCCAGACCATCGCCCCGGTGCAGTGGGAGGAGGCCTACACGGCCGACGGCACCGAGATCAGCTTCGACTTCCGCAAGGCGGCCTGCTACGCGGAGTACAAGGACGTCAGCGCCTTCCTGCTCATCGTGAACGCCGAGTGGTGCGCCCCCTGCGTCCAGGAGATCCGGCGCATCGGGCCCCACGCCCAGGAGCTGCTGGATGCGGGCGGGTTGCTGCTCTACATCGTGGTGCAGAACCTGAACTACGCCCCGGCGTCGAGCACCACCGCGCACCGCCACATCAACCGGCTCGTGGGCGCCAACAGCCCGGGCATCCACATGGGCGGCGGCCAGGCCGTGCCCCAGGCGTTCTTCGACAACCCCGCCCTCATCCAGGCGTTCCCCACCTCGTTCGTGGTGCGCAAGAGCGACATGCAGGTCATCGCTGACAGCCGCGAGGCGGAGGTCCACCTGGATCCCTACTTCCCGGCCATCCTCGCCGATCTGGATGCGGACTGGACGCGGCCGCAGGACACCGCCGCGCTGCCCTTCGACAACAACTGCTCGGAGGGCGATGACGAGGCCGGCGAGCCCAACGACGCGGCCGGCATGGCGACGCCCATCGAGCCGGGGGTGCACACCGGCGGCATCTGCTCGGCGGCGCCCGACTTCTACGCCGTCAACGTCGAGGGTCCCTGGACCTTCCACGTGGACTTCTCCCACGCCCAGGGGGACATCGACATCGGCCTCTGGGACACGGCGGCCAACAACATCGCTCGGCGCAATGGCTCGCCGGTGCTGTCCCAGGGCAGCGGAAACTCCGAAGAGATCACCGGCGAGGGTCCCGGGATCGTGATCGTGTACGGCTACGGCGGCGCGTCGGCGACCTACACCATCACGCTCGACGCTCAGTAGTTCGCGCACGCGGTCGGGGGGAACCCATGAAGTGGATGGTCGGAGCGCTCACGCTCGCGCTGGTCGCGGGCTGTGACGACGCCGGGAGCGACGCCCAGGGCGACGCGGCCCTCGGGGGCGCGGGCGGCATGGCGGGCGCGGGCGGTGTCGGCGGCGCCGGCGGTGTCGGCGGCGCCGGCGGTGTCGGCGGGATGGCCGGTGCTGGCGGTGCTGGCGGTGTCGGTGGTGCCGGCGGGATGGCCGGGGCAGGCGGCGGCGCGGGTGGTGCCGGTGGCCAGGCCCCGGTGGACGTCCTGGCGGGTCCTCCGGTCGCCGATCCTCCGGCCGGCCTCGACGCCGACACCGGCATCGATCCGACCCGGTCGGCGGACTGCGACGCCCGCTACCAGTGGGTCGCGGGCATCCGGGGCTACATCATCGATGCGGCGGGCGCGCCCGTCGCCCGGGCGAAGGCCCAGGCCTGCATCTACACCGAGCCGGGCACCCAGCTTCTGTGCCTCCAGCCGGCCGACAGCGACGCCGACGGCCTCTTCACCATCGCGGTGACGCCCGAGGCCCGCTGCAACAGCGGCATCAACATGCGGGTGCTGCTGCCGTCGGCGGGCAGCGCGTCGATGTACTGCGACACCGACAACAGCGAGGCCATCGTGCGCCTGCGCGAGCCGCTCGTGCTCTTCCCCACGACGCCGGCGCGGGTCATCCCGCCCTACGCCCCCGGGGATGAGGCGCGTGACGTGATCTTCCCCGACGGCACCGCCCTGCTCGGGCTGGTGCCCAACGACTATTTCGGCAGTGATTACGAGGCCATGGGCATGCGGCGGATCGATCCGGCCGCCCGCGGACTCTGCTTCCTGGGGGCCGAGACGCCCGCCCCGGCCGGCGTGATCGCCTTCTACCCGGAGGGCGATCTGGCCGCGCCCATCGGCGTGCGGGTGCCCAACGACCTGGGCCTGGCGGCGGGGGCGTCCGTGGTGTTCTCGGTGCTCGGCAGCCTCGACTGCACCCTGCCCGACGGCGGCCATGTGGCCGAGGCGGAGTGGGAGGACATCGGGACGGGCACCGTCACGGCCGACGGGGCCTTCATCGAGAGCGACGCGGGCACTGGCCTGCCCTGCATCAACTGGATGGGCTACCGGCCCATGTGAGGGAGACCCATGCGGTTGATCTTCCTGGTGATTTCGCTGCTGGCCCTGGTGGGCTGCGATGACGGCTCCGGGGGTGGCGGCGGCGCAGGCGGCGGCGGCGGCGCGTCGCGGGAGACCTACCCGGTCGAGGGCATCGGCAAGACCGAGGGCGCCGTGCTGGCCAACCTCAGCTTCGACACGCCCGAGGGCGGCACCCTGTCCATGGAGGATGTCTTCCAGGACGAGACCCGCCAGATCATGCTGATCACCACTTCGGCGGGCTGGTGCACGGCCTGCATCGAGGAGCAGCCCAAGCTCGTGGCGCTCCACGACGAGTTCGCGGCCAAGGGCCTCTTCATCCTCATCACGCTCTTCGAGAACGACCAGTTCGGCCCCGCCGACGCCCAGCTCGCGGCCCAGTGGAAGGCGCGCTACGCCCTGCCCTTCGATGTCGTCGCCGATCCGGCGTTCCAGTTCGCCGACTACTACAACCGCGAGCTGACGCCGATGACGATGCTGGTGGATGTGGACACGATGAAGATCCTCAAGATCTCCACGGGCTTCCCCGAGACCGAGGTCCGCGCCATCCTCAACGCGGCGCTCTGAGGCCGCCCATGCGCCTGGCCCTCGCGCTCTTCGTCGCTCTGCTCCCCGCTCTGCCCACCGTCGCCGGCGCCCAGGCCGAGCGCCCCCAGATGGGTGACTTCGGCCTCTCGGATCTGGAGGGCCGCACCGTCCGCCTGTCCGACTACCGCGGCAAGGTCGTGGTGGTGAACTTCTGGGCGACGTGGTGCGAGCCCTGCAAGCAGGAGCTCCCCTTCCTGGACGCCTACTACCGCGAGCTGGCGGCCCGCGGCCTGGTGGTCCTCGCCATCGCCACGGACGGTCCCCGGACGGTCCCGCAGGTGCGCCAGATCGTGAAGCAGCGCGGCTGGTCGATGCCGGTCCTGCTCGACCAGGATGGCGCGGTGATGGCGGATCTCAACCCGCGGGGCGCGGCGCCCTACACGCTGTATGTGGATCGTCTGGGCCGCATCGCCGGGGATCACGATGGCTACGCCCCCGGTGACGAGGTGGGGATGCGGGCCGAGATGGAGGCGCTGCTGGCGGAGGGGGAGGCTCCGCCCGCAGAGGCGTCGGCCGGCGGCAGCAGCGTCCGGGTGGTCAACTCGCTCACGGTGCAGCGGCGCACCATCGACGTGGCTGGCGCCTCGCTGGATCCCCCCGAGGCCGGCGACCAGGAGCGCAGCTACACCGCCATCCTGGAGCGGCTCAACATCCAGGGCGCCGCGGGGGGGCTGACCACCTTCGCGCGGGTGGACGCGATGCAGTTCTTCGACGCCCCGAAGCTGCAGGACGCCCAGCCGCACTTCGCCGACGACGCCCGGCTGGAGCGCCTGCGGGTCCGCTACACGCTGGGCGACTGGAACCTCGTCGCCGGCGACTTCTTCGAGCAGCTCGGGCGCGGCATCGTGCTGTCGGTCCGCAAGGTCGACGAGCTGGGGGTGGACATCGAGATCCGGGGCGGACGGCTGGAGCACGACGGCAAGGCCATCGGCGCGTCCCTGTTCGCGGGGCGCATCAACCCGGCCAACCTCGACATCGTCTCCGAGCGCTTCGTCGAAGACACCGACGACGTGGTGACGGGCGGGCGGCTGGCGGTGAAGGCCATCCCCGGGCTCGAGCTGGGGGTCTTCGCGCTGCACCTGCGGCCCGAGACGCAGACGCTGGCGGCCGCCGCCCGCGAGGTGCTCGGGGTGACGGAGGACGACCAGAGCACCGGCGGCGGCTTCTACGTCGACGCCCCCGAGCTGGGTGGCCTGGTCTCGGTCTATGCCGAGGCCGACCTGCAGCAGAAGACCATCGCGGGTGAGGACTCGGACGGGAAGGCCATCTACGCGACGCTCAACGTCGCCCTGCCCCACGTCAACGTGCTGGCCGAGGCCATCCACCTGGACGAATACGAGGTGCGTGGTAGCCCTAACACCGCGCTTCAACAGGCTTTTTCGTACAACCAGGTCCCCACGCTGGAGCGCCTCGACCAGATCGTCGACAACGTGGTCGACTTCTCCGGGGGGCGCCTCTACGTCGAGCCCTACTTCCTCGACGGCACCCTCACCTTCCACGCCAACGGCATGCTGCGCCTCAACGATCCGGGCGAGGACGCCGAGATCCGGCAGGTCCACGCCTATGGCGGGGCGCGGCTGCTCTACCAGGAGGGGCGGTCGCGGGTGGAGCTGAGCGGCGGGCACCGCGACGAGCGAAAGGTGCTGTCGGGGGATCGCTTCCGGTCGGTCAGCCACGTCGAGCTGGACTGGCTCCAGGCCCTGGGCAGCTCGCCGTACACGCTGCACCTCCAGAGCCGCAACGACTTCCGGTCCCAGGAGACCCCCGATCCCGCCAACCCGTTCCTGGACTTCATCTGGAGCAGCACGCTCCTGTCGGTGGATCACGCCGGGCTGGGCTCGCTGGCGGTGGAGCTGGGGGTCGACACCCAGGACCAGAGCGACGGCGCCCAGCAGCTCTTCGTGGCGGGCATCCTCGATCTGCACCTTGATGAGGTCTTCCACCTGCTGGGCGTGGCGGGCGTCGAGCCGATGCAGCTTCGCACGACGGTCGGCAGCCAGCGCGGCGGCATCAAGTGCATCGCCGGGATCTGCCGCGACTTCCCCGAGTTCTCCGGCGTGAAGTTCAACCTGGTCAGTCGGCACACCCTGGGCGGGTGACGCCACCGGCCGCCCGCGGACGCGCCCATGTGGACGGCGCTCCCCGCCCCGGTTAGCATGACCGGCGACAGCGATGAGGTGAGGTCACCCATGGATCACGCGGCCCTGGCGCGACGCTTCGATCAGGTCGCCGAGGCCCTCGGCCCGGCCGGCCACGGCATCATCATCCGCCGAGCGCGGGCGCTGCTGGCTTCAGGGACGGTGGGGGACGCCGTCGCCTTCCTGCGCGATGCGTCGCGGCGGCAGGCGCTGCCCGGCGTCGGCCAGCTCGCCGGCGAGCTGGAAGCGTGGCAGGGGGCGAGCGGCAACGCGGCGGCCTTGCTGGCCCTGCCCGCCTGGCGCGACGGCGTGGCCCGGGAGGATGAGATCGCCCGGGAGATCGCGGCGCTGACCGACGGGGCCGACCTGGACACCCTGGCCGATCGCCTGGCCCAGGTGGTGAGCGGCGACGCCGGGCGCGTCACCGGTCCGCAGGCCATCGGCAGCATCTTCGGCGTGCGCGAGAAGCCCGCCGCCGTGGTCGAGGCCGACAGCCACCTGGTGCCGGTCGAGCTGGCCCTCGACGACGTCGCCCCGCGGGCCGAGCGCGCCGGCAGCGACATGACCTCGGCGCCCCCGCTGCCGCCCGTCGCCCCCGAGACGGCCCCGCCGCGGTTCGACGCCGTCTCGGCGGTCGTGCCGAAGGCGCCGGAGGCCATCGTCGATGACGTGCCCACGGTGGTGACGGATCCGCCCTTCGGCGAGGACGACGCCGATGAGCTGGCGTCGGATCTGCTGGAGTCGGCGGCTGATCTGCCCGCGGTCTCGCCCGCGGCCGTGCCGGCCCCGCCGCCCCCGCCGCCCACCGAGGTGGAGGCGGTCAAGCCGCCCGCCGCGCCGGCGACGACCGACGGGGGGGCCCTGGGCGTGTGGGTCGGCCTGGCCCTCTTCATCATCGCCGTCGTGCTGGTGGTCTTCTTCACCCGGTAGCCCGATGCCTCTCGCCTGGCGCGCGTGGGCGCTGCTCGCCCTGGCCGGCTGCAACGAGGCCGGCGACGACGTCCCCCGCTGCACCCCCGGCCTCCAGGCCGCCTGCCCCTGCCCGGGCGGCGCCGACTCGGTCCAGATCTGCAATGAAGACGGGACGTTCGGCGCCTGTGGCTGTCCGCCCGGGGCCGACGCGGGGGAGCCCGACGCGGAGCCGCCGGCTGGCTGCACGCGGCTGGGGCAGGGCCGACCGAGGTTCGGGGTCGTGCTCCCCCTCACGGGATCGCTGGCAGCCTACGGCCCCGGGATGGTGCGGGGATCGAGCTGGCGCTGGAGGCCGGGCGCCCTGGCCGCCCTCGTGTGCGACTCGGGCTCCGACCCCGCCACCGCCGCCGACGCCATCCGCGCCTGCGCCGGGGCCGGCCTCCCGGCGGTCATCGGGCCCGCCGCCAGCTTCGTGGCCGTGGACGCCTTCGAGGCGGCGGCCCGCCCGACGGGCACGCTGCTGATGAGCCCCTCGGCGACGGCCCCGGCTCTGACCACCCTGGCGGACGACGACCTCTTCTGGCGGACGGCCCCGAGCGATGCACGCCAGGCGACGGCCATGGCCCGGCTGCTGGCGGCGGAGGCGCTGGCCGATCCCGTCGTGCTCGTCACTCGCGAGGACCCGTTCGGTGCCGGCATGGCGGACGCCTTCACGGCCGCCTACTGCCCGGGCGGGTGCGGGGAAGACCGCCTGATCCGGGCCGGCTTCTTCGGCGATCCCGCCCCGGCCGCCGAGCGGCTGGCGGCGGTGGGGTCGGTGGGCGCGGTGGTGCTGCTCATCTTCCCGGGCGACCTCGATCCCATCCGCGCGGCGCTGCCCGGCGATCCGCCCCTGTGGCTGCCCGACGCGCTGCGGACGCCGGAGGTGGGGCGTGCCCTCTCGCGCGCCCGGCGGGCGCAGGTGCACGGGGTGATGCCGGCGCTGCCGACCGGGCCGGCCTGGAATGCCTTCGCCGCGGCGCACCAGGCCCGGTACGGCGAGCCGCCCGCGCCGTTTGCGGCCCACGCCTGGGACGCCGCTCACGCCCTGGCCCTCGCGGCTGGCGCCCGCGGCGAGGACGTCGCGGCGGCGCTGCGGTCCGGCGCGGCCGCCGAGCACCCGTCCGCCGCCGGGGTCCGCCTCTTCGACGACCACGGCGACGCTGTCGGCGCCGTCCAGGCCTGGGCGTTCACGCCGGAGGGCGAGGTGGCGCCCGGGCCCATCGTCCTCGACCTGGACGACCGCCTGCCCTGACTGCACACCGCCGGACCGTTCCCAGCGGAAATCCATGGAATTCTTGGAATTCCTGCGGGTCGAAGCTTGCCCCGGCGCGGCGCCCGTCGTATGAACCGGACAACCGGCCAGCGCCGGATCCATCAGGAGAAGGAAGATGAGCGAGCCGGTTCGAGCCGGATCGGTGGCCAAGGCCATGGCGGAGAGCTACCGGGAGCTGACCTGGGCCGCCATGATCCTGGGCATCATCCAGGGCATCGTGCTGAACCTCGCGTTCGTCTACGCCGCCTTGAAGCTCGGCTTCTCCATCGGCGGTTCGACGGTCGCGGCCATCACGGGCTATGCGGTGCTGCGGGGGGTGATGGGCAAGGGCACCATCATCGAGAACAACATCAACCAGACCATCGCGTCGGGCATCAACACGGCCGGGACGGGGGTGGTCTTCACGATCCCCGCGCTCTTCATGCTGCGCGAGAAGTGGGCCTCGACCGGTGGCCCCGCGCTCGACTTCTCACCGTGGCCGCTGCTGGTCGGCGGCGTGGCCGGCGCCATCCTGGGCGTGGTGCTCATCATCCCGCTGCGCAAGCAGATGATCGATCTGGACCGGCTGCGGTTCCCGACCGGGGTGGCCGTCTCGACCATCCTGCGGTCGGGCAGCACGGGGCTCGACAAGGCCAAGCTGCTGGCGGTCGGCTTCGTGGTGGCGGCGGTCTGGAAGTTCCTGATGGCCGCCAACCTGGTGCCCGGCGTGGTCGAGGAGGAGATCGGCTTCGGCTTCGGGGTCATCCCGTCGTACCTGTCGCCCGTCCTGTACCTGTCGCTGATGAACTTCGCCGCGGGCCTGCTCTCGGGGAAGGGCGGCCTGCCCTTCTTCGCGGGGGGCATCCTGTCGTGGTGGATCATCTCGCCGGCGGCGGTGAACCTGGACTGGATCCCGGCCACCATCGGCGCGGACGACATGCCGGGCTATATCTACAGCAAGATGCTGCGGCCCCTCGGCATCGGGACGCTCATCGGCGGCGCCCTCATGGGGGTCGTGGTGGCCTTCCCCGCCATCCGCAGCGCCATCCGCAGCCTGGCCATGGCCGCCAAGACGGCGGGCGCCGGGGGCAGCAAGGCCGGCAGCGACGAGATGTCCCTCAAGGTCCTGGTCGGCGGCACCATCGCGGCCGTCGTGCTCTTCTTCGTCGCCTCGCTGCTGACGCCCGGCGTCACGGTCGTGCAGGCCCTCGTCTCCTCCGTGGTGGGCACGCTCTGGCTCGGCCTGGCCGGCCTCATCGTGGCCCAGGCCACCGGCATGACGGACATCTCCCCCATGTCGGGCATGGCCCTCATCTCGGTGACGCTCATGATGTGGCTGCTCAACGGCAACATCGCCGCCGCGATGGTGGTGGGCGTCGCCGTCTGCGTCGCCATCGGCCAGGGCGCCGACATGATGCAGGACCTCAAGACCGGCTTCATGATCGGCGGTCGCCCCCGGCAGCAGCAGATCGCCCAGTTCGCGGTCACCTGGATCGGCGCCATCCTCGCGCTGGGCGCCATCTACCTGCTCTGGACCAACGGCCCCGACGGCAAGAACGGCTTTGGTGAGGGGACGTCTCTGCCGGCCCCGCAGGCCGGCGCCTTGATGGGCATCATCGACGCGGTCTCCTCGGGCAACGTCCCGGTCGACAAGTACGCGATGGGCGCGGGCGTGGGCGCGCTGCTGGGGGCGGCCCCGATGGCGGGCCTGGGCGTCCTGGTGGGGCTCGCCATGTACCTGCCCTTCTCCATCACCCTCGGCTATGGCATCGGCTGCCTCACCAGCATCGGCCTGCAGCGCAAGTACGGCGCCGGCTTCATCGAGCACAAGATCGTGCCGCTGGCGGCGGGGCTCATCGTGGGCGAGGCGATCATGGGGATCGCGTACGCCGCGTGGGAAATCTTCGGGAAGGGGGCCTGACATGCCGGCATTCCTGCCTCCGATCCTCTTCGCGGTCGGCATCATGGTGGCGATCACCGGGGGCGCGAAGGTCCCCTCGACGCCGAAGGGGTGGCCCGACTCGTGGCCCATCTTCGCCGTGGGCTTCGCCGTCGCCCTCATCGGGGTCGTGCTCTGGCGCATCGAGCGCGCGGCGCACCGCAAGGCCGCGGCCAGCGAGGAGGGGGGCGAGAACGATCCCTTCCGCCTGCTCCAGGGTCTGCTGGCGCCCGCCCAGGCCTTCGCGGGCGAGATCGACCAGCTCGATGGCAAGGCCATCTGCGCCGGGGTCGACGAGCTGCTCGACACCTGGATCCACCCGCTGGGCGAGGCACGCCAGCGCGTGGTCGATCGCCTCGGCATGAACGACGGGGCCGAGGTCCTGGTGACCCTGGCCTACGGGGAGCGCATCCTCAACCGCGTCTGGTCGGCCGCCGCTGACGGCCACCTGACGGAGGCACGGTCGGTGCTCCCGGACGCGCTGCACGCGTTCCAGGATGCCGCGCGAATGGCCCAGCGACCCGCCTGATAAGTCGATCGGAGGCACATCCCGATCGCCCGTCCCATCCCCGGCCCCTCGCCCTCCGAGGGGATCCGAATTTACCATGAATCAAAAAGTGTTGAAATCGTGGAACCGTCGCGCCCAAGCCGCGGTTCTACGGGCATTTTCGTGAATCGACTGAACGAATGTACAGAATTGTCGGGGACTCATGCCGGGCGGCATCATGACTCAACGGTCTCATGGGGGTTGAGATCGGAGACCGGGCGAAAGCCCCACCAGTCCGGGGGAAGAGGCGGGTGCAGCGAGCGAGCCACCTCCAGGTAGGTCTATGTAGTCTCTTGTGCGGTCTGATCATGGCTCTGATGGGTCCTGGTCCAGCAGAGGCAGCCGACGATCCCGCCGGGGCACGGCTGGGGCCCTTCGAGTTGCTGATGACGTACCAGGCCTTCCAGAAGCTGACCGGCCTGCCGCTGGAGGGCGAGCTCGTCGCCGGCCTGCGCGCCAGCCGCGGCACGGTCCGCTGGCCGAAGCGGGGCGTCGAGGCCGCCTACTTCCTGGCCAACGAGGGCAACATCACGGTCCGCCTCACCAAGCGGGCCTGCGACCGCCGGCTGACGCACCTCACCCGCCCCGATGCCCACGAGGACGTGTGCGTCTTCACCTTCAGCAAGCCGGGCCAGCGGTACCCCTACCGGCTGAGCACCGTGTCGGCGCGCTTCAGCCGGCCGGGGCTGGCCCTGGAGGCGATCCTCCAGCACTACTTCGAGCTCTACAAGGCACCCAAGGCCGACGCCGCGGCCCCGGTCCGCGATGTCTTCTGGCAGTTCCAGGTGGACAACGACCGCTTCGACGCCCGCTTCCGCGGCGATGTCTTCGACGCTCACGCCTACCGCCTGGAGCTGGGGGCCCGCGACCTCTTCGAGAGCGGCGTGCGCTACGGTCGCGCCCTCGGCCGCAGCTACACCGACCAGGTCGCCCAGCCGAGCTACCCCCTGCGCAGCCGCTGACGCCCGCGGGGCGTGCAATCCCGGCGGAACCCCGCTAGAACGTCCGCATGAGCGGCTGGGCCATCGATCTGGGGACGACGAACACCGGCGTCGCGCGCTGGCACCGCGAGACGGATCGCCCGCGCCTGCTGGAGCTGCCGGCCATCTGCCGCAGGCCGGGCCGCGAGGAGCCGCTCGAGGCGCCGCGCATGGTGCCATCTGCCACACATGTATTGAAAGGTGATGACTTCTGGACCCGTGTGGGCCAGTGGGGCATCTTTCAGCGCAGTGTGTTCTGGGGTCGACAGGCGGCCATCGGGCGAGAGGCGCTGGCGCTGAACGAGGGCTGGCGCAGCCCCGGCTTCGCGCCCTCGTTCAAGGGTGCCCTCGGCCGTGCCCCCCACCAGACCCTCGCCCGGGTCCGGCAAGAGACCTACAGCGCCCGGGATGTCGCCCGGATCTTCATGCGCGAGCTCCTGCGAACGGTCGCCGAGACGACGGGCGAGCGCATCCGTGATCTGGTGGTGACGACGCCCGTGGAGTCGTTCGACGCCTACCGCGCCGAGCTGACGGCCATTGGCCGCAAGCTCGGCATCAAGCGGCTGCGCTTCATCGACGAGCCCGTCGCGGCGGCCATCGGGTACGGCCTCGGGGTGGGCGCGGGACGCCGGGTGCTGGTGGTGGACTTCGGCGGCGGCACCCTCGACCTGGCCCTGGTCGAGCTCACGGCGCGCGACATGGCCGCCGGCGCTTGCACCGTGCTCGCCAAGGAGGGCCGACCGCTCGGCGGCAACCGCATCGATGGGTGGCTGGTGGAGGCGTTCGCGGCGGCCATGGACTGCCCCCTGCCCGATCCCGATCGGGGGGGGGAGGGCGAGCTCTGGTACGCCCTCATGCTCGACGAGGCCCGGCGGGTCAAGGAGGCGGTCTACTTCGAGAAGTCGGCCACCTTCTCGCTGTCCCCGCCCGACGAGCTGCCGGGGGTCCGCGCCCGGCTGCAGGGCCGGCGGCGGTACCTGGACGTCACCCGGGAGCAGATCGTGGGGTTGCTGGAGGCCCGCTCGATGTACGCCATGCTGGGAGACTGCGTGGATGGCATCGAGCGCCAGCTCCAGCAGGCCGGGCTGGGCCTCGACGCGGTCGACGAGGTGCTGATGGTGGGCGGCTCGACGCTCCTCCCGGGCGTCTACGCCATCTTCGAGGAGCGCTTCGGCCGCGACCGGGTCCGTGCCTGGCAGCCGTTCGAGGCCGTCGTCTACGGCGCCAGCGCCTTCTCGGCGGGCCACTTCGGCCAGTCCGACTTCATCGTGCACGACTACGCCTTCGTCACCTACGACCCGCGCACGCACGAGAAGCAGTACACGACCATCGTGCCCCGGGGGACCCGCTTCCCGACGGCCCCGGACCTGTGGAAGCGCCAGCTGGTCCCCACCTGCGCCCTCGGTGAGCCGGAGCGGATCTTCAAGCTGGTGATCTGCGAGATCGGGGGCGGCGGCGGAGAGCGACGGTTCACCTGGGACGCCGCCGGCAACCTGCGCCGACTGGGAGGCGCGGGCGACACGGGGGACCAGGTGATCGTCCCGCTCAACGAGGCGAATCCCGCCCTCGGCCACCTCGATCCGCCGCACGAGCCGGGCGACGGCCGTCCGCGGCTGGAGATCGCCTTCGGCGTCAACGCCGATCGGTGGCTCATCGCCACGGTGCTCGACCTCAAGACCCGCAAGGTGCTGATGAACGGCGAGCCCGTGGCGCGCCTCCTGTAGCCGGCTTTCTCCGCCCGCGAGCCCGGTGCTACCCTCAGCCTCCGACCTGACCTCCGGGGGAGTGCCGTGAGATTGCGCCTGGCGGCTGGTGCCCTGGCCCTGCTGGTCCTGGGCGGCGGCTGCGACGACACGCCCGCCGGCTCGGGAGCGGGCTGCACCGAGAACCGCGACTGCGACCTGCCCTTCTCGTGCATCGACGGGCGCTGCGTCGAGGAGTGTCGCCGGCACGCGGACTGCGAGCGGGGTGAGATCTGCTTCGAGAGCGTCTGCTACGCGCCCGTCGAGTTCTGCCGGGTGGATGTCGAGTGCGCACCCTTTGGTCAGGTCTGCGATGTGGCCATCGGCCGGTGCGTCTCGCCCGGCGGCGCGCTCTGTCACCCGAGCCTCAACCCGTGCCCCGAGGGCCAGACCTGCCGGGACGGCGTCTGCATCCTGCCGACCGACGACGCCGGACGCCCGGACGCGGCCCCGAGCGACGCCAGCCCTCGGGACGCCGCGCCGCGCGACGCCACGACGCCACCGGACGCTCGGGTCGCAGGCCCCGACATGGCCCGCCTGGATCGGGGCCTGCCCCCGGTCGACGCTGCCCTGCCCCCCGACGCCAGCCCGCCGGGAGAGGGCCAGTACGGCGACGCCTGTCGCTGCGGATCCGACTGCCGCAGCGGCTTCTGCGTCGAGAACAAGCTTTTCAATACAAGGACTTGTACGGATCGGTGCGGCAACGACGGCGAGTGCCCGGGCCTGGACACCTGCCTGCCCGTCCAGGCGGCCGGGCCGTCGGCCGAGTGCCCCGGCAACCCCAACGGCCCCCCGCCCGGCGAGGTGGTGTCGGTCTGCATCCCCAACGACACTGGCTACCCCTGCCAGCTTGAGGCTGCCCAGAACCCTTGCCTGAGCGGTGTCTGCCTGCGCCCGCCCCAGCCCGTCCAGTGGTTCTCGGTGCAGGACCAGTGCGCCATGTTCTGCCAGGACGACCGCAAGTGCCCGCACGGCCACAGCTGCCAGCAGGTACCGGGCGTCCGGGGCCGCGTCTGCGCCCCCGCCACCGCCATGTTCGCGTGCCCGGACGGCACGATCCAGCAGTGTGGCGGCGTCTGCCCGCCGCCGGCCGGTCGGGCACCGGAGGACGTCTCGGTCTGCCTGGCCCTGGGCCAGGGGCCGGGCTACTGCTCCTGCACCTGCGACCGGGCCAGCGACTGCCCGCAGGGCTACGCCTGTAGCCGGCTCGACGGCCTCGACACCGGAGATCCGGGCCGTCCGGGCATTTGCCTGGCCATGGCGGGCTATCGGTGTGCCGGCGAGGCAGCCCGCCCCGACCGGCCCCAGTGCCCGTCCCTGACCTGCGCGCTCGACGACGCGGAGCCGAACGCAGCGGTCTGCACCGCCCCCTGCCTGCGCGAGGCCGACTGCCCGCCGAACTTCGCCTGCCAGCCCGTCGATGGATCGCCCCAGGGCTACTGCATCGCCTTCGAGTAGGCGGCTTCCTGCCATCGGGTGTCAGAGCCGACGCACTCGCCGCGAAGACCCTGTCGAACACGCCCGGCCTCGCCGGCCTCGACAGGAGCAGCACCATGCGCACCGCCCTCGCACTTCTCGCCCTGACCACCGGCCTGGCCACGGGCTGCGACACCTTTTCGACCCAGACCACCGTCAACAGCGTCACCCGCACCGACTTCGACGACCGCTTCCACGACGGCCGCTGGAGGTCTGGAACACCTGCTCCGGAGCCACTCGACCTGGAGCCGGGCGACACCAGCATCAGCCTGCTCAACGGCTGCGACACCAGCGACACCGCCACGGCCGAGGGGACGGTGTGGGTCCTCCTGCTGAGCCAGGATGACCCCATCGATCTGGCGGATCGATCCCGGTCGGGTCATCGACGAGCGCTTCACGTTCGACGACTTCCCGTGGCCGATGCAGAACTGCCCAGACCTTCCGCGCCCGCGGCACCCGTACCGCCTGCGGCTGCTGAACCAGGAGATGCGCTGGCGCACTCATCGACGGCAAGCCCTCGTTCTACATCGACTACGACTTCCCGAGCCGGGCCCATGTGGTCGACGTGACCGTCAGCGCCACGGTGAGCTGCCCTCCTCGATCAACGAGAGCGCGCTGCGGGGCGCCATCAACCTGCTGCTCCCCAACAGCGACGTCGCCATCTACCTGACTGGCCTCGACCTCGACATCGACGTCGAGCTCGGCCACACCTCCAGCACCCTCACCGGCGATCTGGACCTGCGCTTCAACGTCGGCGACGTCGAGATCGACACCTTCATCGTGGACATCGCCAACTACCTGGGCTTGACCGACGCCGAAGTGCTCTCTGGCCCTCGGACTCTCCCTCACCCAGATGGAAGCCATGGTGGAGTGCCCTCCCTCACCGACCGACGCCCTCGCCGACCTGCAAGCGGCTGTCGCTCGTCGACGGCCTGATGGCGGGCCGTTCCGGCCGGTCAGAGCATCTGCGACGTCGAGATCGTCGGTGGAGACATCCTGCGCATCACCTCCGACGATCCGGGCCTTTCCAGCTGTCGAGAGCTGGTGCGGCTCTAGCAGCGTTCGGGGAAGCGCCCCATCCCTGCTCGGTTTCCTCGCCGCCGCGCAGCGATGAGAACTCAATCCGGCCAATCGAGACGTCAGCCGAGGGCTCTCTCGTGGCTTCCTGGTGAACGCCTGAACCGCCGGGCGCAGATCCGTCCACCCCGAGGGCCGCGTTCGGTCTCGGACTCGCTCTCCTCTGCGGTCAGGCCGGCGCGGCGGCGAGCATCCTGCTGAGGAGCTTCAGGTTGCAGGCAGCTGCGATGGCGTGGACCTGGAATTGCGCGGCCTGCAGCCCCCATGCACGAGCGCGTCGGCCTCCGTGGCGAGTCACGCGGTCGATGAGCCGCTCGCACTGGGAACGAACTCGGTAGAGGCGCCGCACTTCGGGGCGGCTCCACTGTTCTCGGCTCCAACGCTGCTCTTCTTCATCGGGATGGAGCAGGATTTCTCGGCTTCTGCGACCGCTCCCGAGGCAGCTCGAGCGCAGGGGACAACCGTCGCAAATCTGTCGCGGCCACTTGTACTTGCGGCACAGGCCGCCGTTGGCCTGGACCTGTTTGCTACTGGCGGCCGCCTCACCATTGGGGCAGGTGGCAACGCCCGTCTCGAAGTCGACCGCGAAGTCTTCTTTGCCGAAGCGGTCGGTCTTCGGCGCCGTGTTCGGTGGCGGCGGGGCGAGCAGCTCGACCCCAAGCTCGACTCGAACTCTGCGGCGGAATGTCGCCGCGCCGTACGCCGTGTCGGCGAGGAGCTGGCGAAGTCCGCCGACGAGCGCAGAGGCCCGTCGAATCAGCCGGTGGGCCGGGCGACTGTCGTGCTGGTTGCCGGGCGTGACCGTCAGCGAGGCGAGCAGGCCGCTCACCACGTCACCCACCACGTGGATCTTGAACCCGTTGAAGGTACGGCTTCGCGTCTTCCTCCCGTGCCTCGCCTCGGGATCGGTGAAGCTCACCAGTCTGTCTGCCGTGACGCGGCGCACGATGACCAGCCGGCCAGCCTCATCGGTCTCGAGATCGTCCCGCACCACCTGAGCGAGCAGCGCACAGCGCTTCAGCAGCGACTTGCGCAACGAGGCTCGAGCGCCAGACAGCTCACGCGGGATCCGCTCGATGGTGCGGAGGACGTCGGAGGCGAGGCGATGGAGGCCATCCGCCCTGGCCTCGGGATCGCGCCAATCGATCGCGAGGCCGCCTTTGGTGCTGGGCGCCAGCAGCCAGGGAAGCCCCCACGCGTTGGCGACCGAGGCCAGAGCTGCCCGTCGGGCCTTCGCCCACCGTCGCGCCAGGCTCCGAAGGCCATCGCCGAGCAGGCGGACGGTGTCGAGCACAGCGCCGTAGCACCACATCGGCGTGCTGTCCGTAGCCCAGACCGCGTCCTCGCTGACGACCTTGTGCTCCAGGCACAGGCGGACCACGTGCTCATGGAACAGGTGGAAGCGGGGCCGCCCGACCTCGGGGTGAGGTGCCCGCATGAACGCCTCGAAGTCCCGCAACGTGCGCTCGCTGGGGGCCATGTGGTCAAGCGCGAGGCCCATCGCAGCGCGCCACGCGAGATCCGTCTGCGCGCGGCGCACGGACGCCAGGCGGCTCATGCCCTCCTCCGCCCAGCGCAGCAGCACCATCGTCATCAGCACCGAAGAAGGTTGATGCGTTTCGCCCCCTTTCGAGCCGCGCCACTTCCTCGAACAAACTTCAGGCCGGGAACAGCAGTCGACGGTGTCTGGCGAGCACCCACGGCATCGTGCCCGGCACGAGGCAACCCGGGGCAGCGAACTCGGGATCGAAGAACGAGGACTGCGAGAGAGAGCGAAGCGGCATCGACGACCTCCGTCGAGCCGCTTGCTCAGCGCGCCAACTCCGGGCAGCATCCAAGCGACGGCTCCGTGGTGCTGTTGGTCAGGTCTAGGCAACCCAAGTCCAACGCGCGGCACGGCAGCCGTCAACTTCTAACTTCCCGAGATCACAAGTGATCGACTTCGTTCGGGATTTCCATTTCCCCGAACGCTGCTAGCAGTTGGCGTCGCCGCCCGCGCCTCGCGGCCGCCGCCTCGTCGACCTGACCGGGTACGTCAAGACGGGGGTGTTCAGATACCCCGTCACTGGAACTCCAGGGAGGGGAGCAGGGAGGGGAGCCCACCGGGTTTGTTGGTGGAGAGGTGTCCAGCTGCGGTGGGGCTGGAATCAGGCGGGGCCGAGGGGCTCTCGAAACGGGGTCGGCTGGGGTGAGGGCGGGGTCGGGGTGGTGCGTGGGGCAGTCCAACGCCTGCCCGGATGTCGCTCGCGTCGCACACCGGGGGTGGGTGGGCAGACCGGTGCGGTACCCAAAGGGCGCTGGCGGCTGCGAGATTCGGACACTTACGCCGACCTAGCCGCTTTCGGCCCGCTCCCCGAGCTTCTTCCTCGCGTGGGAGGGCGGAATGGTGCCGGCGGGGAACGGATGAGCGGCTGCGTCGGATCTTCGAGCCAGTTCCAGTAGGCGATGTGGGCGATCTTGTAGGCGGCCTTCAGCTCGGCGTGGCGTTCGCTCCCGCCAGGCTTCTGGTCCTCCTTCGTGCCGTGCACGACGGGCGCGGGGCTGCGCTGCGCTCCTTCGGGCGCGTCATGGTCGACGTAGCGCACCGCCTCCGATCCGGCACCGGCAGGCCGGCCTTCTTGCGCCGCGGCGGCTGGCGGCGAGGCCGTCGGCCAGCTCCCACATCAGCGCCTTGTGCCCTTGGGGCGAGCCCCGAGGCCCGGCAGGCGGTCGAGGCGGACCGTGAATTCTTCTGCTGCGGCCGTCGCCGCGGACGAAGGTGCCGCGCAGCTTCTCGCCCCGCAGCAGCGCCGGGTTGGCGCAGGCGAAGAGCCGTCGGCGGGGTGCCTCGACTTCAGCTCGGCCGTGGCCTGGCCCATGAAGTACCGCATCCGGTCCAGGGCGTGCTCCTCCGAGACCACCTGGATGGCGTGGTTCGGGATGAGGCACTGGCCCGTCCGGTCGTGGAACTTGTTGACTCGCTTCGCGATTTCCCGCAGACCCACTCCAGGAGGAGGCTCTTGTCCACCAGCTCCACCACGCCCAGGAGCAGGTGCAGGTGGTTGGACATGAAGTAGCAGTTGTAGAGGTCGAAGTCGAAGGCGAAGCCGTCTTCTTCGCCGACCCGCTGCTGGGCACGCGCCAGGATGCCCGTCAGCAGGTCGACCATACGGATCTGCGGGCGCCAGCAAGAACAGGTCGTTGGTGACCTTGCAGGTGATCTCGAAGACGAGCACGTAGATGCCCAGCCGGGGGCTGTAGAGGCGCTTCTCGTGGTACTCGATGATGATCATCTCGGCCATGGGGGAGTCCTCCGCGCAGTCGGGGTCTCTCTTCCCTTCGGTCAGTCGCGGCGCGTGTCGCAGACAATTTTCGAAGTGGCTGAAAACAATAAGAAAAAAGTTCGAATCAGGGGTCGGGGCGGCCCTGGTCGATGGCGTCCCGCTCCTGCCGGGCGAGCCGGGCGACGCGCTCGGCCTCGGCGGCGAGGCCGGCTGCTGCGAGGCGCGCAGCGAGCAGGTCGCACGCCTCTGCGAGGTCGCGGGCGACCTGGGGGCGGGCCAGCCATCGCTCGGCCTCGGCCAGCAGGCCGGGCGCGGCGGCGTCACCGGCCAGCAGCCCCAGGGTGGCGCGGATGAGGTGGGCGGCAGGCTTCTCGGCGGCGAAGGCCGTGGCGCCGAGGGCCGCGTCGCAGGCCTCGGCGCAGGTGAGCGCGGCGACGTCGTCGCCCCGCAGCACCGCGGCCACGGCGCGGTCGCCCCAGATCAGCAGGTGGTTGAGGTCGCCCGCCCGCCGGAGCAGCTCGGCCGCGCGGACGAGGCAGGCGTCGGCGGCCTCGGCCTCCCCCGCGAGGGCGAGCGCTCGCCCCCGGTACATCAGCGCCCGGCCCAGGACGGTCTCGTCGCCCGCGGCCCGCGCGCTGGCTTCGACCCGGCGGCACGCTTCGGTCGCTGCGTCCAGCCGCCCCGCGCCCAGGTGCAGGATCGCGAGCTCGATCTCGGCGGTGCGCGTCCAGAAGCCGTCGTGAGCCCGCGTGAACCAGGCCAGGGCACGCTCGATGGCGGCCCGGGTCCTCGCGGGATTGCCCTGTCGCCGGTGGACGTCGGCCTGGCCGAGCGCGGCTCTGCCCGCCCGGGTGCTGTCGCCGACCTCGGCGCACCGCGCCTCGGCCTCGGCCAGCAGCGTCAGGGCGGCGTCCAGGTCGCCCCGGAAGCGGGCGAGGATGCCACGCACCCGGCAGAGCTCCCCGACCTCGGCGGCCATGCCGAGCTGCCGGGCGGAGTGCTCGCGGTGGTCCAGGAGCGCCGCGGCGTCGTCCATCCGGCCGAGGCCCAGCAGCATCGTCGTCCGCAGGGTGTCGGTGCGGACCCGCCGCGGGTCGTCGGCGGGGGCGTCGAGGTCGTCGAGCAGGGCGTCGAGCCGGTCGAAGAGGCCCTGGGCGTCGTTCCACGCGGCGCGCTCCACCTGGCCGCCGGTGGCCGCGAGCAGGGGCTCGAAGGCGAGGGCCGGCGCGCCGGCGCCCAGGTGGTGGCGGGCGAGCCGGAGGGCCAGCCGGCCGCCGCCCGTTCGTCGGCCGAGGATGCGCGCGCAGACCTGGTGGTGCTGCCGCAGCCGACCCGCCTCGGCCGCCAGCCGCAGGACGCTCTCGCGCAGGAGGCCATGCCAGAACGTCCAGCCATCGGGGGTGGCCCGGGCCAGGCCCGCCCGCACGAGCGCGTCGGCGAGCACGCTGTCGGCCGTGATCGCGACCTCGGCGGCCGCCGCCTTCCACTCGCCGGCGTCGACGTCGACCCCGAGCGTGGCGGCCAGCTCGACGGCCAGCCGGGCGTCCTCGCCCAGTCGGTCCGCGACCTGGCCCAGCCGCGTCGCCCAGAGGGCGTGGATGTCGTCGGGCAGCGTGTCGGCGGCGGCGGCGTCGAGCTGCATCCCCGCCGGTCCGGGCCGGAGCTGGCCCCCCGCGAGCCAGGCGCCCGCGAGCTGCACCGCGAAGAGGGGGTGGCCCTCCGTCCGCCGGGCCAGGTGCTCGGCGACCGCGGGATCGAGGGGCAGCAGGCGCCGCACCAGGCGCAGGTGCGCTGCGGCATCGAGCGGGTCGAGGCGCACGGCGGCCACGCGCGGGTCAGCCTGGAGTGTCCGAAGCTCTTTGTTTTCAGCAGCTTGCGGCTCGCAGCGCGCAGTGATCAGGAGGAGCATGCGGCCGTGGGCGAGGGCGGCCCGGGCGAGCCCCAGGGCGTCGTCGGCCCACTGCGCGTCGTCGATCCACAGCACGGGGATCCTCGGGGCGGCGACGGCCTGGAGCCAGTCGAGCAGGGCATGATGGCGAGCCGCGCCTGGCACCGGGGCGCCGGCTTCGTCGGCGCGCAGGGCGGCGAGGACGGTGGCGTCCTGCTCGGCCGCCGCTCCGCGCAGGCGGGCGACCCGGGCGAGATCGGAGGCGTCGCCCCGGGGCCGGATGAGGGCGCGGAGCAGGCCCGGGATCCCATGGCTGGCGGCCGCCACGGGGCCATGGCGGAGCGTGAAGACCCGCCCGAGGCCCACCTCGTCCATCCGCTGGGCCATCCACTGTGCCAGCCGGCTCTTGCCGGTGCCGGCCTCCCCCTCCAGCACCACGCCCCGGGTCGAGCCATCCTCGCAGGTGGCCCGCAGGGCGCTCCAGATGGCGTCGCGCTCGGCCCCCCGGCCCACGAAGGGCACCGGCCGCAGCCCGAAGAGGCCCGCGCCGGCGCCGACGAGGCTGGCCGTCTGGGGTGGGTCCCGGCGCCGCCAGGAGAGGGGCAGGGGGACCGGTTCGGACAAACCGATCGGCCCGTCGGGCTCTGCAGGCGCGAGGCCGGCGAGGCCGGCGAGGCCGGCGAGGCCCGCGTCGCTGGTGGTCGGCGGGCCGTCGAGCGCGAGCGTGTGCAGGCCGGCGAGGTCCACCCAGGTGTCGTGGCCGCCGGCCTGGTCCACGCTCCGTCGCAGGCTCGCTCGCCCCGGCGTGGCGAAGGCGGCGAGGGCGTGGGCGGCCTCGGCCGCACCGGGGAAGCGGCCGCGGGCGTCGCGGTGCAGCAGGCGGGTGATCCACGCGCCCACCTCTGCGGGGACCAGCATCGCGGGCGCCAGCGCGGGGCGGGGCGCGTGGACGTGGGCCATCCCAAGGGCGAGCGGTCCGCGGGCTTCGAAGGGCAGGCGTCGGCAGACGAGCTCGTAGGCCACGCATCCGAGGGCGTAGAGATCCGTGGCCGGCCCGATGGCGTCGGGGTCGGTGAACTGCTCGGGGGCCATGTAGGCGGGCGTCCCGCGGACGGGCCAGGCCTCGGTGGCGCCCCGATCGCCGAGCGCGCGGGCGATGCCGAAGTCGGCGAGGGCGGGGACCAGGCCATCGGGGCCGGCCAGCAGCAGGATGTTCCCGGGCTTCAGATCGCAGTGCACCACGCCCCGCGCGTGGGCGTGGGCGAGGGCGTCGAGGAGCTGGAAGAGGAGCGTCGCGACGGCGTGCCAGTCCAGCGTGTGCACGACGGGGAGCAGCGAGCCGGCCTCGGCGAGACCCATGACGAGGTAGGGCGCGCCCGAGGGGAGGTCGACCCCGCTGGCCGGCACGGCGCCGTGGTCATAGATCGGGACCACGTGGCGGTGGTGCAGGGCCGCCACCGCCTGCACCTCGCGGCGGAAGGCGGCCCGGTGGGCGTCGTCGGCGTGCTCGGCGGCCAGCACCTTCACCGCGACGGGCTGGGAGGAGGCGCGATGGAGGCCGCGGTAGACCCGCCCCATGGCCCCCTCGCCGAGCAGGGGGCCGAGGGTGAAGGGCCCGAGATCATTCATGAATGAGCGTCTTCTTCGAGGGCAGCGGCCCGCAGCGCGGCCAGGACGTCGCCCAGGGACTCGTAGAAGTGGCGGACGCGGGTGGCCACGGCGTGCGCGAGATCCAGGGCGCCCAGGCCATGCAGGGCGACGGCGGCGCGCTCGGCCAGGTGGACGTAGGCCCGGGTCGCCGAGAGGGTGCGATCGGCGTCAGCCAGGCCCTCGTCGATGAGCGCCCGCGCCTCCTCCCGGTGCCCGTCGGCTGCGGCCTGGACCGCCCGGATGAGGGGCAGGGGCCAGAACATCCGGGCGTAGGGCGTCGGGGCGAGGGCCGCCTGGCAGGCCGCCGCGAGGCGGGCCGCTTCGGGGTAGCGCCCCCGCATGAGGGCGATGCCCGCGAGCTCCCCCTCCATGAGCAGGTAGTTGACGTTGTGGAGGCGGCGGTAGATGGCCGCGGAGTCCCGGTAGGCGACCTCGGCGGGGCCCAGGCGCTCGCGCACCCGATCCACGTCCGCCCGCAGGACGAGGGCGCGGGCCTGGTTGGTCTCGTCGCCGACCCGCAGCGCGCCGGCGATGACCTCCTCGGCGACCTCGACGGCCGCCTCCAGGTCGCCCGTGTGGAAGAGCAGGCGGCCCTGCTCATAGCGGGCGGTGAGCAGCCACCGGCCCTCCTGACACCCGCGGAAGTCGGCCACGGCCCGCCGCAGCGCCTCCATGGCGCCCACCAGGTCGCCCTCCCGCTGCCGCAGGAAGACCTGCCCGAGGGCTGCCCGGCCCGCCTGCTCCAGCTCGCCGACCGCCCGCAGGCGGTGCTCGGCGGCGCGGAGGTGGTCGTCCGCCTCGGCCCACGCGCCCTGGGTGCGGGCGATCTCGCCGCGCAGGCGCTGTATGGTGCCCAGCTCGATGGCGAGGCCGTGGCGTCGCGCGGCGGCCTCCACGGCGTCGAGGCGGTCGAGGGCCGACAGATCACCCTCGGCGAAGCTCGGCATGATGCGCAGGAGCTCGGCCTGCATGCGCCGGGGATCATCGGCGGTGGCGCCCAGCCCGTCGAGCACGGCGTCGAGCCGGTCGAGGAGGGCCTCGGCCGCGGGGTTGTGGTGGTGGGCCGAGAACTGCCGGGCGGCGCTGAGCATGGGCTGGACGGCCTGGGCCGGCTGGCCGGCTGCGAGCCAGTGATCGGCGATGCGGGCGCCGGCCCCGAAGCCTCGCGGGCGCCGCCCCAGGACGCGGGCGCAGCGGGCGTGGTGCTCGGCGAGCCGGCCACCCTCGGCCGCCAGCCTCAGCGTGCTCTCCCACAGCAGGCGATGGGTGAACGCGAAGCCATCGGGCGTCCGGCGGATGAGACCCAGGCGCTGGAGGGCGTCGGCGAGGACGGCGTCGGCCGTGACCCCCGCGCTGGCCGAAACCCCTTTCCAATCATCCATGTCCACGTCGCTGCCCAGGACGGCGGCGAGCTCGAGCGCACGCGGGGCGTCGGCGCCCAGGCGCCGGGCCGCCTCGTCCAGCCGCCGGCACCAGAGGGCGTGGATGTCGTCGGGCAGCACGTCGGCGGCTTCGGGCGGAGGCGCGAGGCCATCCGGTCCCGGCTGCAGGAGGCCTTGATCGCCCCACGCGCCCACGAGCTGGACCGCGAAGAGCGGGTGGCCCTCCGTCCGGGCCACGACGCCGGCGACCGTCGCGGGCGCCAGGGGCAGCAGCCCCCGGACCAGCTCGGTGTGGGCATCGCGCGACAGCGGCGCGATGGGGAGCACCTCGGTGCGCGGATCGGCCTCGATCCGACCCAGCCGCTCGGCCACGGCCGGATCGACCGGATCGCCATCCCGGACGACGGCCAGGACCAGGGCCGGGAGGTCGGCCTGGGCGAGCAGCGTGAGCACCAGATCCAGCGAGTCGCGATCCCAGTGGCAGTCATCCAGCCAGAGGAGCATCGGGCGGGGGTGTGCCACGGCGGCCAGCCAGTCCAGCACGGCGCGGTGCCGACGGACCGGGGGCTGGCTGCCGCCGCCGCTCAGGCCGGCCTCGACCAGGATGAAGCCGTCGCGGGCCTCGGGGCTGTCCTTGCCCCGCAGGCGACAGACCCGCACCAGGTCGTCACCCCCGGTGGATCGGATCACCCGGCGCAGGAGCCCCGAGATGCCGTGGGCCGACGTCGAGACGGCCGCGTGGTGGGTGAAGAACAGCCGCGCCCCGCCCACCTCGTCGGCGCGCTGGGCGACCCACTCCGCCAGCCGGCTCTTGCCCGTCCCCGCCGCGCCCCGCAGGACGGCCACCCGCACTCCGCCCTCGGTGTGGACGGCGCGCAGCAGCGCCCAGAGCTGGTCGCGCTCCTCCTCACGGGCGACGAACGGGGCCGACCGCAGGCCGAAGAGGCCCACGCCGGCCAGGCTCGGCGCAGGGGGCTCGACCCGCCGGCGCCAGGTGGGGGCGAGGGGGGCGCGCAGGGCGGCCACGGGCGGTGCGCTGGCGACCGGGGCGTCGAGCGGGATCTGCATGGGCACCGTGGGCAGGGACGCCACATCCACCGTCGCCGCCGGCTCGCCGGGGTCACCGGTCGCCGGCAGCGCCGCACCCATGGGCGCGAAGCGAGCGAGGGCGGCGGCGGCCTCGGCGGCGCCCGCGAAGCGCCCACGCCAGTCCGGGCACAGGAGGCGCTCGATCCAGGCCGCCAGCCCGGCGGGCACCGGCATCGCCGGGACGAGCGCCGGCCGGGGACCGCGCACATGGGCGACCCCCAGCGCCAGCGCGCTCTGTCCCTCGAAGGGCAGGCGCCGACAGACCATCTCGTAGGTCATGCAGGCCAGCGCGTACAGGTCTGTGGCCGGCCCGATGTCCCGGGGCGAGACGAACTGCTCCGGCGCCATGAACTGCGGGGTGCCCCGGACGCGGGTGATGCCGATGGTGGCGTCGACGGCCCGGAAGGCGTGGGCGACGCCGAAGTCGGTCAGCGCCGGCACCACCCCATCGGCGCCGCGCAGCAGCAGGACGTTCTCGGGCTTGAGGTCGCAGTGCACCACCCCCCGCGCGTGGGCGTGGGCCAGCGCGTCGAGCAGCTCGAAGAGCAGGCGCGAGATGGCCGGCCAGGCGAGGCGGCGGCTGACCTGCAGCAGGGAGGACTCGGCGCGACTCATGACCAGGTAGGGGGCATCCGCGGCCAGGCCCGGCGTCCCCGCCGGCACCGTCCCGTGGTCCAGCACCGGCACGATGTGGGGGTGGCGCAGCGCCGCGGCCGTCTGCACCTCGCGACGAAAAGCCTCACGGGACGCGGGATCGGCGTGATCGGCCGACAGCACCTTGATGGCGACCGGCATCTGGGAAGGCCGGTGCAGGCCACCATAGACCGTCGCCATCGCCCCGCTGCCGAGGGCACCTTGCAGATCGAACTCTCCCAGCGGGACACATCGCGTCTCGCCAGCGTGGGCGCTGCTCATGGCTGTTCCGGCCGCCTCTGGCCCTGCCGAGAAAATGAGGCCGCGTCGGCCCCGGGTGCGCCGCACCGTGCTTCCACCCCGTCGCCGACGCGTGTAGGGTGGCCGCCATGCGCGGGCTCCAACTTATCATGACAGTCCTGCTGGCCACGACCCCTGCAGCGGGGCGGCCCCTCGGCGTCTGGGAGCAGGTCCAGGCGTCGCTGGAGACCTGGCTCCGGCCGACCACCTACTCGCCGACATCGGGGCCCACCGGCCTGGCCGGTCTGCGGGAGCCGGGCCGGCCCGTCGGGGTCGAGGAGCCCGAGGCCGCCGGCGGGCCCACCCTGTATCCCCGCGCGGCGGCGGCGGTCATCGAGATCCTCGTCGACGATCACCTCAACGGCACCGGCTTCCTGGTGAGCCCGGGCGGCTACGCCGTCACGGCGGCCCACGTCGTCCAGTCGCCGGGTCGGCGCATCGAGGCGCGCACCGGGCGTGGGCGCGTGGCGGCCGAGGTGGTGGCCCTCGATCTGGGTCATGATCTCGGCCTGATCAAGCTCATCTCCAACGACTCCGCCCCCTGGCCGACCCTCGAGCTCGCCACCAGCATCCCGCCGGCCGCCAGCCAGGTGCTGCTGATGGGGACGCCGCTGTATCGGCACAAGGTGCTCTTCTCGGGCATGGTCGCCCGAGATGGCCTCACCTTCGAGTACTTGCCCGAAGAGCAGCGCTACATCCGCATCATGCACCTCTCGGGGCTGTCGCCGCCGGGCACGTCGGGCGGCCCGTGGATGCTGCCGGATGGCCGGGTGGTGGGCGTGCAGAGCGGCCTGATGCACTCGCGGGGCACCCACGTCGGCGTCGCCTACATGGCCCCCGTCGAGGCCGTGCGCGCTCGTGCACCGGGCGGAGGACGCCCGCACGCCGTCGCTGGGCGTCGCCATCGAGGAGCTCTGGGAGCAGCCCGATCACTACCTGCGCCGCTTCCCGAGCGGGACGGAGGGGGTGATGATCAGCCAGGTCGTGCCCGGCGGGCCGGCCGAGGACGTCGGCCTGCGGCCCGAGGATCTGATCACCGGCGTGGACGGTCGCCGCATCGCGCTGCGCGACGAGCTGCTGGGCTACGTGCGCAGCCGGGCGCCGGGCGAGGCCATCTTCCTCACGGTCATCCACCCGGGCGAGCTGGCCCGGACCGTCCGCGTCCGCCTGGACTGGCTGGAGCGGCGCCCCTTTTCCCAGTAAAAACCTTTTCAGGGCGCGGGCTTGTGGGCCTTCTGCTCTGCGTCGAAGCGCCGGCCCTCCGCGGTGAGCTGCTTGAACCGCGTCGCGGGCACATGGCACGCATCGCAGAACTGCTTGCGCTCGTGGGCCAGGGCCCACATCGGCTTCGCCTGCTCGCCCAGGGGCGTCAGCTCGGCCTTGCCGGCGTGGCACTCGGCGCAGGTCACGCCGCTCTCGACCGACAGCGCCATCATCTGGCGGGCGACGGGCTGGACGTCGGTGTAGCCCTGCCAGTCGGGGGTGTGGCAGTAGCGGCAGGCCTGCTTGATGGCCCGGCCGGCTTCGCGCATGGCGGCCTTGCGCTCCTTCTCCGACTCGGCGCCCTTGAACCACGCCAGGGCGCGGGCCTGCCAGTCGGCCTCGACCGGGACGGCCACGGTGGGTGCGGCCGACGCCGGCGCCGAAGCCGGCGCCGAAGCCGGCGCCGCGGGCGGCTGCGCCCAGGCCATCCCCACCATCGCCACCACGATCAGCACCACTCGACCCGCTTCGCGCATCATCACCTCCGCCGCGGAAACTAACCGAGCCGACGTCCCTGGGTCCATGGACGCTGGGCTCTCCACTGGACTGGGAGTACCCTCACCGCCATGAAGATCCTCATCGTCATGGATCCCCTGGGCGCCGTCGACGTCGACAAGGACACCACCTTCGGCTTCATGCTGGCCGCCCAGGAGCGCAACCACCCGGTCTGGTACTGCACCCAGGACCAGCTCTACGTGCGCCCCGACGGGCAGGCCGCGACCGTGGCCCGCGCCGTCGAGGTCTTCCACCGCAAGACCGACTTCGCCCACCTGGGCGCCGCGGAAGACCTCGCTCTCGACGACTTCGACACGATCTGGATGCGCAAGGATCCGCCCGTCGATCGGGCCTATCTGCACGCCACCTATCTGCTCGATCTCACCCGCGCCCTCGTCTTGAACTCGCCAGCGGGCGTGCGCAGCGCCAACGAGAAGCTCTACGCCCTGCAGTTTTCTTCGCTCATCCCCGAGACGATGGTGACGCGAGACGCCGCGCGGATCCGGGCCTGGCTCGCGGCGCGCTCCGAGCCCCTCATCGTCAAGCCCGTCGATGGCCATGGCGGCAAGGGCATCTTCTTGCTGGCCCAGGGCGACCGCAACGTGGGCAGCATCCTGGAGGGGCTCACCGAGGAAGGCACCCGGTGGGTCATGGCCCAGGCCTACCTGCCGGCCGCCCGCCAGGGCGACAAGCGCATCATCCTGGTCGACGGGGAGCCGCTCGGCGCCATCCTGCGCGTCCCGCGGGGGGACGATCACCGGGGCAACATCCACGTCGGCGGCACCGTCGTGCCCACCACCCTCACCCCTCGCGACCGGGAGATCTGCGCCGCGCTGGGGCCGCGCCTGCGTGCCGATGGCCTCTCCTTCGTGGGCATCGACGTCATCGGCGACCACCTGACCGAGATCAACGTGACCAGCCCCACCGGCATCCGTGAGATCGAGGCCCTGGGGGGCGAGCGCGTCGGCATTCGCTTCGTGGAGTGGGTCGAGGGACGGGTCGCGGCGCGCTGAGCGTCAGCCGGCCCAGCCCCGCAGCAACGCCCGGACGCCCTGGGCCAGGGCGGACTCGAAGTCGACCCGCAGGGCCGCCGCGGCGGGCGCCTGGAGCGCAGCGGCCACGGCGGGCGCGGGCGAGGCCATCTGGGCCAGCCCGACCACCAGCCCGCGGATGGCCGTGAGGCAGGCCATCCCCTGGCCCGCCGCCACCCCCGCCCGCTCCTCCAGCAAGGCCACCAGCGGCGCGAGCTGCGCCGCGGCGGCGTGCTTGAAGCGCAGCACGTCGTCGGCCTCCACGTTCTGCTCCAGCGTCCCATGCAGCAGGGCCACCAGCCGGACCACATCCGGGTGGGCGGCGAGGCTGTGCGCGAAGCCATCGGCGATGGCCCCCGCCCCCTCCACCGGCGCCAGCGCCACGGCCAGGGCCGCCAGCCAGGCGTCCATCCGCTGCAGGTAGAGCGCCAGGAAGAGGGCCTCCTTGGTGGGGTAGTAGAGGTAGGGGGTGCCCTTCGCGACGCCGGCGCGCGCCGCGATCTCGGCCATCGTGACGGCGGGGTAGCGGTGCTCGGCGAAGACGGCGGCTGCGGCGACCACGATGGCCTCGCGGCGTGCCTCCCGCGCCTCCGGTGAGCCGGGTCGACGCCCCATCCAGGCTCCCTCCTTCGGTCTTTGACCGCCGCTCAGGGTACGCCGGGCCGCCCGGAAGTAAAGGCGGGCGTCGGTCCAGCGCCTCGGGTATGGTGCGCCGACGCCGGCCGCCGGCGCGGAAGGGAGGGGGCGATGGGGGCGCTGCTTCGGTGCGTGGAGGTCGAGACGGGGCCGGCGCCGGTCGGCACCGTGATCTGGCTGCATGGCCTGGGCGCGGATGGCCATGACTTCGAGCCCATCGTGCCGGCCCTGCGCCTGGGCATCGAGCTGCGCTTCGTCTTCCCCCACGCGCCCCACCAGCCGGTGACCATCAACGGCGGCATGGTCATGCCCGCCTGGTACGACATCCTCGAGCTGAGCATCCAGCGGCATGTGGACGCTGCCGGCGTCGAGCGCTCGCGTCAGGCCGTGGAGGCGCTGATCGCCGCCGAGCGCGCGCGGGGCGTTGCGGCCAGCCGCATCGTGATCGCTGGCTTCTCCCAGGGCGGCGCCATGGCCCTCGACATCGGCCTGCGGCACGCCGAGCGCCTCGGCGGCATCCTCTGCCTCTCGGCCTACCTCGCGCGCCCCGATGCCCTGGCGGCGGTCGCCGCCAACCGCCCGACCCCCGTCCTGATGGGCCACGGGCTCTACGATCAGGTCGTCCCCCGCTTCCTGGGCCAGCAGTCGGCGGAGGCCCTCCAGGGCGCGGGGCTGTCGGTGGACTGGCGCACCTACCCGGTCGAGCACGGCCTCCACCCCCGGGAGGTGGACGATATCGGGCGCTGGCTGGAGTGGGTCTACGCCTGAGTCTCCGCCGACTTTTTGATTTGCCAGTGTTTTCAGTGGGTTGGGGTCTGCCTCCGAAATTTCTTTCGGGGCGTGGAAGAACGCCGCCGGGGCCTGGGGTTTCAGCACCCCGAGACGCTTCAGGACTCCCCGAACCGCTCCCTCTCCCCTGAAGGGTCTCACGCGACGCGAGCAACCCCGGCCGGCGGCCCTCCCCCCCAAGAGACGCCCCCGGCGCTCGCGTCGCCCCCCCCGGGCCAGCGCCCCGCCCCCACGGGGCCGGCCCGGGGTTCCCCCCTTCTCCCCCTCGCACCGCTGGACGTGACAGGCACCCCGCCCTCGATCCATGGTGCGCCCATGCAGCCCCAGCCCTCGCCCCTCGCGCACCGCGTCATCGGCCCCCCGAACGGGCCGACGGCGTTCATCCTGCACGGCATCCTCGGTCAGGCCAGCAACCTGCATGGCCTCGCCAAGGCCCTCGCCACCCGGCACCCTGCGTGGCGCTTCGTGCTGCCCGATCTGCGGGGCCATGGCGGCTCGGCGGGGGGCTCGCCGCCCCACACCGTCGAGGCCTGCGCCGCGGATCTCGCCGCGCTGGCCGCGGAGGTCGGCGCGCCGCGCGTCGTGGTCGGCCACTCCTTCGGCGGCAAGGTGGCCCTCGTCTACGCGCGCGCCCACGGCGCAGACGACGTCTGGGTCCTGGACGCCCCGCCCGGCGCCGCCGATCCCGGTCAGGATCACGAGGTCCCGCGGGTCATCGCCGCCACCCGGGCCCTCGCCGCCCCGTTCGCCAGTCGCGACGCGGTCACGGCGCACTTCCTCGACCGCGGCTTCGGCCCGGGCATCGCCGCCTGGATGACAACCAATGTCGCCCGCACCGCCGCCGGCCTCGTCTGGAAGCCGGATCTGGACGTGGTCGAGGCGCTCCTCGCCGACTACTTCCGGACGGATCTCTGGGGGTTCCTCGCCGACCCGGGGCCCGTGCGGGTGCACGTCGTCCGCGCTGGCCGCAGCGATCGCTGGGACGCCGCCACGCTCCAGCGCCTGGCCGCGTCAGCCGTCGACGTCCGGGTGCTGCCCGACGCTGGCCACTGGCTGCATGTGGATGATCCCGAGGGCCTGCTGGCCCTGCTCGACCCGACCTTCGCCGCCTCGGCCTGATCAGGCGACCGGCCGCGTCGGCTCCCCCCGAGCGTCGAGGCGGCACACCCCCTCCAGCGGGCAGCGCTGGCACACCTCCTCGACGCGCTTGCGGCGGCAGTCCTGGCTCATGCCCAGGTGGGCGAGGGCGAAGTCGAACCGGAGGGGATCAGCCGGATCGAGCCGGGCGAGGCCCGCGGTGATCTCCACCGCCGTGCGCCCGTCGGCGGCGCGGCGCGTGGTCAGACCCAGGTAGCGGCTGATGCGGTGCACATGCGTGTCGAGGGGGATGACGAGGCGCGCCGGATCGAGGTCGGCCCAGAGGCCCAGGTCGATGGCGTCGGGACCCCGCACCATCCAGCGCAGGAAGAGGTTGAGGCGCTTCACCGGGCTGGGGCCCCGCGGATCGGCCAGCAGGTGCTGGAAGCCGCGCCGCGGAGGCAGGTGCGCGGTGGGGGCGCCCAGCGCCTGGCAGAACCGGACGAGGGCGGGCCGCAGATCTGGGGTGCCGGGGACGTCGCCGGCACGGAAGGCCGCGCCCAGACTGGGGAATTCTCGCAGCAGGTGCCCCACGCCCAGCCAGAGGCGGGCCACGTCCTCGCCGCGGGTCAGCCGGTAGACGAAGCCCTGGAAGCGGGCCTCGGCGGCGGCCAGGTCGTCGCCACGCGCGGCCATGGCGGGGGCCGGGCCCGTCCGCCGCAGCACCTCCTCCAGGGCCCGCGCGATCAGCTCGACGCGGCCGTAGGCCAGGCAGGCGGCGAAGAGGCCCACCACCTCCTGATCGACGGGATCGGTGAAGCGGTGGACGAAGGCGACCGGGTCGGCGGCCCTCCGGCGCGCGACGTCGCAGCCGGCCAGTACGGCCTCGAGGTGGGCGAGGAGGCTCACCGCCGGCGACGTCGCGGGGGGGGCGGGGCCGGCAGGATGCTCAGGGTGCCCAGATCCTCCATGCTCGTCAGCAGGGTGCGCAGCCAGGCGGGGGACAGGGCCTCGGCCGCGGCGAGCACCTGGCCGGCGAGGGCGGCGGCGTTGTAGGGGCCGATGGCGGCGGGCAGCCGGTCGGCGGCTCGAGCCAGGCTCACGGTGCCGCGGGCGTCGCTGACGACATGCCGGAAGAGCGCCTGGGCGAGCTGATCAGCGGCCCGGCGCGCGGCCCCCGGCTCCTCCGCGATCAGGGCCTGCTCCACCTCCGCCGGCAGGCGCAGCCCCTGGTGGCGGGCCTGGCCGCACAGGCGCGTCAGGCGCTCCCGATCGGGCCGGCCGCCGTCGTTGCGGGCGCGCTGGAGCGCCAGCTCGGCCTCGCGCAGCAGGCGCCGGTAGTCGCCGCCCGCGAAGGCCGCCGCGTACTCGCCCTCGGGATCGGCGTCCGCCGCCTGGAGCGTTGCCAGCAGCGCCCGGGCCACGCTGCGATCGGCGTGCAGGCGCTCGGTGAGGGCGTCGAGCCGGGCCTCGGCCCGGGCCATGAGGCGCGTCGCGGCCTCGCCGTCGAGGGCGGCGGCGCGCTCCAGCAGCGCCTCCACGAAGCGCAGGCCGGCGCCGTCGTACCCGGCCGCCCCGGCCGCCCGCAGGGCCGCGAGGCGATCGGCCACCGGCGCCTTCAGCGGATCCTTCACGGGGCCCTCCGCTGCGGCACGATCTCCACCCGCCGGTTGCGCGCCCGGCTGGCCTCGTCGACGTTGGGCACGGCCGGGTGGGAGTCGCCGAAGCCGGCCGCGAACAGCCGCCCCGGCGGGACGCCGGCCGCCGCCAGCGTCCGCACCACCGTCAGCGCGCGCTTCGCCGACAGCTCCCAGTTGTCCTGGTAGCGGTCGCCGCGGATGGGCAGGTCGTCGGTGAAGCCGCCCACCATCACCAGCTCGTCGCGGGCCTCGAGCCAGCGCGCCAGCGGCACCGCCAGATCGGCGAGCACCTGGCGCCCCTCCGGCCGCAACTCATCGGAATACAAGTCAAAAAGGACGTTTCCCGCGATGCCGATCCGCCCGTCCTCGGCCAGCGTGATGCGCCCGGCCTGGATGCTGCCCGCCAGCACCGCCTCCAGATCCGCCATCCGCGCCTTCGTCTTGTTCTGCTCGGCCTCCAGGATGAGGCGCTGCTCGACCTCGACCTGCCGGGCGGCCTCCGCGCGGGCTGCCTGGGCGATGGCCTCGGCGCTCGCCTCCCGGGCGACGTCGAGCCGCTGGGCCAGATCGACCTGGAAGACCACGATCCAGGTGACGAGCAGGACGAAGACCCCGAGCAGGCCGCTCATCAGGTCGGCGAAGGTCATCCAGACGGAGCCATCCATGCCACCATCGGGCTCTTCGATCATCCGCCCACCGCCCGGGCCTCGCGGGGCGGGAGCACCGCCCGCAGCTCGGTGAAGAGCTCGCGCTGGAAGCGCACGGCGTCGCCGAAGATCTCGCGGGTCTGATCCAGGTACTCGCCCACCATGCGGCCGACGGCGTCGCTGTCGGTGCGGGCCAGGACCTCCTCCAGGCGGGCCAGGGCGGTCAGCGAGCGCTCGCTCGTCTCGCGGTAGCCGTCCACGGCGGCGGTGAACATCTCGGCCACGGCGGACAGCTCGGCGCCGCCGCCCCGCAGCAGGTCGGCGGCCTCCCGCACCACCAGCCCCGTCGCCGACAGGCGCTGGCCCAGGTCCTCGGCGTGGGCGCCCAGGCGCTCGGCGAGGGCCCGGCCGGTGCTGCCCTGGGCGTCGGCCAGGCGCTTCTCGAGCACGGCCAGCCGCTCGGCCTGGGTGACGAGCGTCCGCTCCAGCGTCTCGGCCAGGGCGGCCAGCCGGGCCTGGGCGGCGGCCTCGCCGGCGGCCAGGCGCCGCGTCTGCTCCTCGGCGTCCTGCCCCAGCCGCTCCACCAGGGCCCCCAGCCGCTCCACCACGGCGCCGGTGCCATCGGCCCGGGCCTGCTGGGCCGCCTCGAAGCGCTCCACCTGGGTGGCCAGCGCGCGGGCCAGCTCGTCGGCGGACTGGCCGAGGCGGCTGGCCGTCCGGCCCTCGGCGGCCTCCAGCTCGCCGCGCCACGCGCGGGCCAGCTCCACCAGCGCCGCGCCGCGCTCGGCCGTCTCGGTGGCAGCCACCTCCGTCGCCGCCCGCAGGCGATCCACGGCGGCCGCGAACGCGGCCACGCGCTCCTGCTCGGCGCGCTCCAGCCGCGTGGTGATGGCCTGCACCTGGCCCACCACCGCGTCGAGCCGGTCGTTGAGGGTCTCGGCGCGCTGCCGCTCGGCGGCCGTCAGCGTCACCACCGCGCCCTCGATGCGATCGACGATGCCGTGCAGCGGCGCCTGGAGCGCCTCGACCCCCTCGGCCGCGGCCACCGACAGCGCCCGGGTCTGGGCCGCAGCGACCTCGGCCCGGGCCCGATCCGAAGCGAGCTGGCGGGCCTCGGCCACCCGCAGGGCGTCGAGCAGGCCGGCGAAGTCTTCCCGCAGCGCCTCGGCGCGCTGCCGCTCCGCCACCGCCAGATGATCCTGCAGGCCGCCGAGGGCCTGGATCACGGCGCCGAACTCGGCCTCCAGCCGCGCCAGCCGCTGGGCCTCCGAGTCGCCGAGCCGGGCGGCGAGATCGACCCAGGCCTCCCGCGCCGCCGCCAGCTCCGTCCGGGCCACGGCGGCCTGGGCCTCGGCGACCCCCTCCAGCCGGGCCAGCAGCGCGGCGTGGGCGGCGTCGCGGGCGGCGTCCTGGGCGGCCAGCCGCTCGATCAGGCCGGCCTGGGCCCGCTCCAGCCGATCCAGGCGCTCGGTCTCAAGGCGCGCCAGCCGCTCGGCCAGCCCCGCCTGGCGCTCCCCTGCGGCGGCGTCCGCCTGCTCCAGGGCGGCCGCCTGCGTCGCCCCCGTCTCGGCGAGCTGGCCACTCAACGCCTTGATCTCCAACAACAAACTGGAGACCTGCTCCCGCAGGACGCTGGCCTGGCTGCCGGTCGCCTCGCCCACCTGCGTCAAGAGCTCGGCCTCCGCCTCGCGCTGCGCCACGGCCAGGGCCTCCAGGCGCGCCATCAGCTTGCCCTGCTCGGCCCGGAGGACGGCGAGGCGCTCGGCCTCCAGGGCGGCGGCGCGGGAGGCGTCGGCGTCCAGGGCGGCGCGCTGATCCAGCAGCGCCCCGTGCAGCGCGTCGGCGCGGCGCTGCTCGGCCTCGCCGAGCTGGCGGACGGTGGCCGACAGGGCCTCGCCGACGGCGCCGAGGTGGGCGCGCTCGTCGGCGGCCCGGGCCTCGGCGTGCCGGCCCAGCGTGGACTCGAGGCGACCCAGGTGGGTGGCCACCGCCGCCGCCGCGCCCTCGGTGGCGCTGCCGGCCAGGCGCGTCGCCTGCGCCTCCGCCCGATCCATGGCCCGCGCGAGATCCTGGGAGAAGCGCTCGCCCACCTGCCCCGCGGCCGTGCCGACGGCCTCGGCGGCCTCGCGGGCGGCTTGCGTGGCGGCCACGCCGATGCGCTCGAGGGCCTCGGCCTGGCGGGCGCCCAGCGTCTCCTCCAGGTGGGCCAGGCGGCCCGTCACCTGCTCCAGAGTGGCGGCCGCCGCCGGCAGGGCGCCGCTCTGATCGGCCATGCGCTCCAGGGCCTCGAGCTGGCGCCCGATGGGCGAAAACCGCAGCAATTCCGCAGACACATACGCCGCCCAGCGGGCCTGGACGCGGGCCGCGAGCTGCCGCACCACCAGGGCGCAGAGGCCCAGCGTGACCGAGGCGCCGATGCCCGCCACCGACGTCCCGAAGGCTCGGACGAGCCCCGACAGCGGCGCCGCCAGGCCCGCTCGCAGGCTCTCGGTGTCGGGGGCCTCGTGCATGAGGGTGCGGGCCCCGGCCATGGTCTGCACGAGGCCCAGGAACGTGCCCAGCACCCCCAGCATGATCAGGGCGCCCAGCAGGTAGGGCGTCAGGCCCGGCGACGTCGCCGGGGCGGCCCGGCCCGCGCGGACGGCCTCGAGGTGGGTCGCGAGTGTGGGCGGAGGCTGGTCGAAGAGGGCGGCGGTGGCAGGTCGGGGCAGCCCATCGAGGGCACGCTGGAGCGTGAGCAGGCCGGCGAGGCGGCGCCACTGCTCCACGAGGCCCACGGCGAGGCCGACGCCGACCAGCAGCACCAGCCCCACCGCCTGGGGATCCGAGGCGCCGTAGCCCCAGGCAGCGCGGACCACGATGGCCACGCCGATGCCGCCGAGGGTGATGAGGGCGGGACGGAGCATGCCGGGGTTCCTCGCCTCTGGGGGCTGCTGAAGGGCGCTAGGACTTCGCGCAGGCAGCCGCGCAAGTCAAGGGGCTCCGGGGCCCGGGGCCTTCGTGGACGGGTGGCCCGGGAGGTTTTTTCGGGCGTGGGTTGCCATCGCCGGCCCCTTCGGGGTTCAACGTCGGGGCCCGCGGTGGGCGGACCTGGTCGAGGGAGTGGGGCATGAGGAGCGGAGTGCGGAGGTGGTCGCAGGCGGGCCTGGTCGCCGCGACGCTGGCCGGCTGCGGGTTCGGCAGCAGCACGCTGGACGAGGCCGATCCGGAGGCGGCGCCCATGACGCCGACCTACGGGGAGCACATCGAGACCATCATGGATCTGCGGTGCAACGCCTGCCACTCGGTGCAGGCGCAGCCCGGCGAGCTCAACGGCTATGGCTTCGACACCTGCGCCAAGGTCAAGCGGTTCTGGGGACCGCTCTGGAACACCGCCGCGGTGAGCAAGACCATGCCCCCGGGCGGCGCCGACCGGGTGACGTCGGCCGAGCTCCTCACCCTCCAGCGCTGGCATGATCAGGGAGGCCGCTGTGACTAGCCTCGCCCGCGGCCTCCTGGCCACCCTCATGCTCCTCGGTCTGACCAGCCCCGCTGCTGCGCTGCCGCTGTACACGGCCCGGGCGGGTCGCACCTGCGACAACTGCCACAGCCTGCCCAACCGCTGGTTCGATCCGCCCGAGATCCTCAAGCGCAAGTGCACGCTGAGCTGCGCGAGCTGCCATGTGGATCCCAGCGGCGGTGGCCTGCGCAATGTGTCGGGGCGCTACTACGGCGAGAACACCCTGCCCATGTTCAACGCCCCCCACCGCCCCCTGGCCGACTGGGATCGGGAGGTGCTCTCGAAGCACCTGGGCCCCACGCCCACCTCCCAGCCGGCCTCGGAGCCCGCGTCGGGGCCGGTGAAGCCGTCGGCGGCGCCGGATGACCCCCGCGGCGCCGGGGCCCCGCCCGCGACCGAGGGGTTCCTGGCGTTCGGGCGGCCCCTGGGCGATCCCGCCGAGATGGCCTGGCAGGAGGGCCGCTACGGCGATCTGGCGGTGGATCCGCTGCTGCAACTCGGGGCGGACTTCCGCTTCGGGGTGTGGACGCAGGGCCCGCTCGCCTTCCCCATGCAGGGGGACATCCACGCCGCGGTCCACCCGGCCGAGCACCTGACGCTGTTCACCACGGTGGGCGCCCGGGCCCGGATCCGGGGCTCGGTGTTCGATCCGCCGCCCGACCCGCAGGACCAGGCGCGCTTCGGGGTCCGCGACCTCTGGGTCATGACCCATGAGTGGCCCGGTCTCTCCTACCTGCGGGTCGGGCGGTTCCTTCCGGCCTTCGGCACCCGGGTGGCCGACCACACCGCGCCCATCCGGCGAGGCTTCGGCATGTCCCAGGAGGATCCCGCCAACCGCGTGCTGGGGGTGGAGGCCGGCTTCGCGGCCAACTACCCCTACGGCAGCCTGTCGGTCTTCCAGCATGGCACGCGCGACGCGAAGAACCCGCTGGAGCCGGGGGACGGCGCCGGGGCGGCGGTCTCGGCCGGCATCCGGGAGCTGGGCTGGCAGATCGGGGCGAGCGCGCTGGTGGATCGGCGCCCCCTCTCGGCCGGGGGCAACGCCGTGAACCTGTCGCTCCAGTGGACCCTCAACCCCTGGTATTACTTCCAGAATCTCCCCATCACCTGGCTGGGCGAGGTGGCGTTCGGCCAGTACCAGCGGCCCGGATCCGGCCGGGAGACGGGGCGGGTGGCGTGGTACCACGAGGTGGCCTGGACGGCGCTCAACGGGGTGGTGGTCCGCCTGCGGCATGACAGCTGGGACCCCGACACCGAGGTGGGGGAGGACCAGCTCCAGCGGCCCGGCCTGGGCCTGGATCTGACCTTCATCGAGGGGCTCACGCTGAGCACCGATGCCCGCGTGGGCATCCCGGCGGGGCCCGACGCCGCGGCCTCGGCGGACGTCTTCTTCCAGCTCCATGGCTGGCTCTGATCGTCATGATGAAACGGTGATGATCGGGTGATTCCGGGGTGACCCGCCCCCCGGGCCGCCCCGGCATGATGGCTCCAGAACCCAGCCCTGGAGGCCACCATGCACCGCATCCTGCTCCTCGCCGCCCTCGCCACCCTCACCACCGCCTGCGGCTCCCGCCAGGCCGCGCTGCGCGCCCCCGCCATGGAGCCCATGGCCGTCGCGGCGCCCCCGGTCCTGGAGAAGAACCACTTCCAGCAGGATCGCATGGGCAACGTCACCGAGACCGCCATGCGCGAGATCCTCGCGGCGCCGGTCTTCCTGGAGGAGCGGGCGCGCATCGGCGTCGTGGCCGTGGCCAGCCGCTACGAGCTCGACCAGCAGATCCCCGTGGAGACCGTCACCGGGGGCCTGACGCGCAACCTCATCGACAACGGGTTCTTCGAGGTGGTCTCCGAGGTCACCACCGACTGGCCGGGCGCGACCTCGGTGGGCGGCCTGCGCGAGCTCGCCACCCGCTACCGGGCCGAGTACCTGCTGCTCTATCGCCACCGGTTCGTGGAGCGCGAGATGGTCAACGGCTGGGGCTGGGGCTGGCTGACGCTGGTGGGCGGGATGGTGCTGCCCCAGAACACCTACGAGACGGCGGGCGTGATGGAGGCGACGCTGTTCGACGTGAAGACCGGCACCCTGCTGTTCACCGTCTACGAGCGGGTGCACGCGGAGGAGGACTTCAACGTGTGGAACAACGAGTGGAAGACCCGCCGCCTCAAGGAGTCGCTGGTGACGGCCGCCACCGAGAAGCTGGCCCAGAAGGTGGACGCCCGGGTCCGCGACCTCGTGGCGGCGCGCCCCGAGCCCAGGAAGGACGAGGCGGTGGCCCGGGCGCCCGCGGCGCCGGTCGCTCCCACCGCGATGGAGCTCACCGCCCCTTGACGCGGTGACATCGGCCGGCCGCCGGCGTAGGGGGAGCGTACCCTGGACGCGGGAGCGGTCGATGACACGGTGGTGGTTCGTGCTGGCGCTGGGCCTCGGGGCCTGTGGTGAGGCGGATGACGGCGCGGAGGGGCGAGACGACGCCGCCGCCGTCGTCATCGATGGCGGGGCCGGGGACGCGACGCCACCCGAGGGCCGACCCGACGCCCGGGCCGGTGAGGATCGGGGCGTCGAGCCTGGCGCGGACGCAGACGCTCCCGCCCGCGATGCTGCGCCGAGGGACGCCGCCCCCGATGGCGCCGCCCCCGACGCCTCCTCCCCGGATGCCGGATCCTCGCCGGACGCCGCGGCCCCCGACGCCGCGGCCCCCGACGCCGCGGCCCCCGACGCCGAGGTGCCCGGCCTCTGCCCCCCCGGCCCCTTCGGCCCCACCGTGGGCGAGACGGCCCCCGATCTCGAGCTGCCCGACTGCGACGGCGTCATGCACCGCATCCACGCCGCCTGCGGCCAGCCCCTCTGGATCTTCGAGTTCGCCGGGTGGTGCCCGCCCTGTCGCCAGGAGGCGGCGGGCCTCCAGGCCCGGGCCGACGCCGCGGCTGCCCGCGGCATCCAGACCTGGATGATCGTCAGCGCCGATGACGGCTTCGCCGCCCCCGACGCCGCCGACTGCCGCCGCTACCGCGACCAGTACGGCCTCACCCTCCCGGTGCTGTACGACGCCGAGGGGGCCTTCCAGCGCACCTGGCGGGTGCCGGCCAACGCCGTGAACGTGGTGCTCGATGCCGCCGGGGTGGTGCGGTTCAACCGCCAGTTCGCCTCGGACGCCCAGGTCGACGCTGCCCTCGACGCCCTCTGATCCGGCGCCGGATCAGGGGGGGCTGCTCACGCCCGCCTGCCAGAGCCGCGACTCCACCAGCTCCATCAGCGGCCGCGTCGATGCCCGATCCATGGCCGAGACCCCCACCGCGTCGTGGTTGCGGCACAGGTTCGCCGCCAGCACCGGATCGACGAGGTCGATCTTGTTGAAGACACGAATACGAGGAATATCAAGGGCTTCCAGATCAGAGAGGATGGTGTCGACGCTCTCGATCTGCTGGCGCATCCGGGGATCGCCCACGTCGACGACATGGAGCAGGAGGTCCGCGCCGGTGACCTCCTCCAGCGTGGCCTTGAAGGCGCTGCGCAGGTCGTTGGGCAGGTCGCGGATGAACCCCACGGTGTCGATGATGACCAGCTCGCGATCCTCGGGAAACCGCAGGCGGCGGGTGGTCACGTGCAGCGTCGCGAAGAGCTTGTCTTCGGCCAGCACCTCGCTGTGGGTGATGGCGTTGAAGAGCGTGCTCTTCCCGGCATTGGTGTAGCCGACGAGGGCCACGATGGGCACGCCGCGCCGCTCGCGCCGGCCCCGCTGGCTCTGGCGGTGCGTCGCGCAGACCTCCAGCTCCCGCTCCAGCCGGGTGATGCGGTCGCGGGCGCGGCGGCGATCGATCTCGAGCTTCGTCTCGCCCGGCCCGCGGCCGCCCACTCCGCCCATGAGGCGCGAGAACGCCGTGTTCTGGTGGGCCAGGCGCGGCAGGCGGTAGCGGAGCTGGGCCAGCTCCACCGCCAGCTTCCCCTCCCGGGTGTGGGCGCGCCGCGCGAAGATGTCCAGGATGAGCTGGCTGCGGTCGATGACCTTGACGTCGGTCACCTCCGCGATGGCCCGCACCTGGTGGGGCGACAGGTCCTGGTCGAAGACCACCAGGTCGCAGTCGAGCTGCATCGTCATCAGCAGCAGCTCATCGAGCTTGCCGCGGCCCAGGACGAACTTCGGGTCGTACTGCCGGCGCTTCTGCACCATGCGATCGACGAGGACGATGTCGGCGGTGCGGGCCAGCTCGGCCAGCTCGCGCAGGCTCTCGTCGGGATCGAGGGCGTCGGGTCCCACGCTCACATGCACCGCGATGGCCCGGATCTGCCCTTCCGTCTCCACCGCGCCCAGGGTGCGGCGGCTGAACTCCTCCTCCAGGGCCGTGATGAAGGCCATGAAGTCCAGGCGATCGTCGTGGACCGTGGTGGCCACCTGCTCGGCGCAGGGGGTGTCGCTGCCGGCGGGCAGCAGGTGCGAGTGGTACAGGGTGGCCGGGCGCCCCCCCGGGCCCACCCCGACCGCCGCGATCAGATCGAAGCGCAGGCGCGCGAGATCGGTGAGGTCGTCCTGGCTCAGGGGCTCGTCGCGCAGGTGGGTGTGGACCAGGCGGATGCCGCGGAAGCGGCCCGCCCCCGCGCGTGCGCGGCCCAGATCGGGGATGAAGAGCTGCTCGGCGTCCCCCACGATGACGTGGCGCACCTTGCCGCCGCGATCGAGGGTCACCCCGATCTGGCGCCCCGTCTCGGCGGACAGCTCGCAGATGCTCTGAGCCAGGGGGACCGAGATGACGGCCTCACGGGGGACCTTGCGGTCGTAGAGGCGCTCGAGCCGCTGCCGCTGCCCCGGCTTGAGGCCGTTCAAGTTGCCATGGACCTTCAGACGCGCCCTCCTCCTGTCGGCCCTCCCGGTGGTTGCGCCCCCGGGCGGGCGGTCGACTATACTCCCGCCCCACCCTGGCCGGGAGCGCGATCCGCATGACAGACGCACCGGCGCCGCTCCTGGCGGCGACCCCCCGCTGGCTTCGGCCGGGCCTCCTGGTGGCCGTCGGCGGCCTCTTCGTGGCCCACGCCCTGGTCTTCAACTTCGTCAACGACGACGCCTTCATCTCGTTTCGCTACGCCGACAACCTGGTCCGCCACGGCGAGCTGGTCTTCAACGTCGGCGAGCGCGTCGAGGGGTACACCAACTTCCTCTGGACGATGGTGATGGCCGGCGTGATGGCCCTGGACCTCGATCCCGTGCCCTGGAGCAAGGGCCTCGGCATCCTGCTCTCGCTGCTGACCCTGGCGCTGGTGGCCCGCTTCTCCGGGCGCATGGGCCGCAAGGGCGCCGGCGATGCCCTCGCCCCGCTCCTGCTGGCGGCCGCCCCCGCCTACGCCTGCTGGGCGACCGGGGGCCTGGAGACCGCCCTCTTCACCTTCCTCGTGACGGCGGGCTGGACGCAGTTTCTGCAAGAGCGCGATCAGGAAGGGATTTTCCCCTGGAGCGGGGTCTGGTTCGCCCTCGCCGCCATGACCCGGCCCGAGGGCATGCTCTTCTTCGGCCTCACGGGCCTGTACCGGCTGGGCCAGCTCGTGGCGGCGCGCCGGTGGCCCGGGCGGCGCGACTGGATCTGGGGCGCGGGCTTCCTGGTGGTCTTCGGCCCCTACTACGCGTGGCGCACGCTCTACTACGGCTGGCCCTTCCCCAACACCTGGTACGTCAAGAGCGGCGCCAAGAGCTTCTGGGGACCGGGGGGCCGGTATGCCTGGGACTGGATCTCGACGCACTTCCTGTGGCTGCTGCCGGCCTTCGCGGCCGTCCGCCGTGGCTGGCCGGCGGGGCGAGAGGGCCGCCTGCTGGGCCTCGCCGCCCTCTACACCGTCGCCATGACCGTCCACGTCATGCGGGTGGGCGGCGACTTCATGGCGCTGCACCGCTTCCTGGTCCCGCTCATGCCCATCCTGGCCGTGGTCGCCGCCAACGGCCTCCTCGGCATCATCGCCGCGCTGCGCGAGCGCGGGGTGGGCCGGCTGCGCCTGGCGGTGGCCGGCGCGGTGGTCGCCGCCTTCCTGGCCGTGCATGTGGTCCAGGTGGATCGCGACGCCCTCCGGGTCGACAGCCACGGCGGCGTCGACTCCATCGGCTGGCTGGCCTGGTTCGCCGATCAGTGCACCACGATCGGCCGCTACCTGGCCGAGCACACCGACGAAGGTGACGTACTGGCCACCACGGCGGCGGGCATCATCCCCTTCTACTCCCGGCGGCCCACGCTCGACCTGCTGGGCCTCAACGACGCCTGGATCGCCCACAACGTGCCCGCGAGCGGCAACCGCCCCGGCCACACGAAGCACGCGCCGCCCGGCTACGCCGAGGAGAAGGGCGTGACCATCTTCATCGGCCACCCCGAGCCCACGGGGGGCAAGTCCCGGGGCGGACCCCGGCCGGGCTATACGTGGGAGTCGGTGCAGATCCCCGGCCTGCGCATCGATCCGCGGCAGGCGCGCACGAAGGCCGATGGGGAGCGCGACGCGTGGTGGGGGTACTGGCGGCGGCCGAAGCCGGGGGGCTGAGGCTCAGTCCTCGCCCTGATCGTCGTCGCCCTGGTCGTCGTCACCCTGGTCGTCGTCGCCCTGGCCGTCGTCGCCGTGGCCATTGCCGTTGCCATGGCCACGGCCGTAGCCGTCATCGTTGTCGTCCTCGCGCGGGTTGCGGCGGAAGGCGCGCTCCTCGCCGTCATCCATGCCGTCCCCATCGGAGTCGGCCGACGCGGGGTCGCTCTGGACGTAGGTGCCGTCGGCGAGCAGCCAGCCGTCGTAGATCTCGGCCCAGTCCGAGAGGCCGTCGCCGTCGGAGTCGGCCAGCTGATCGTCGGTGCCGTACAGGGCCTCCAGCCGGGCGCCCACGCCGTCGAGGTCGAGATCCACGTCCAGCTGCAGGTGGATGCGGTCGTTGGCGGCCAGGGTCACGTCGCCCAGATCCTCGACGCGGGTGTAGCGGTGGGCCCGCTCCAGCAGCACGATCCAGCACACCTCATCCGCGGCCTCGACGCCATCGACGGCCATCAGGTGCAGGCGGTTGTCGGCGTCGCGCACGAGCTGGGGCTCGAGGCCCAGCTCGTCGCGCAGCACCGCGATCAGGCGCGGCTCGGCGCCATCCAGCTCGACACGCAGCTCGGTGCGTTCTCTCGCCGCTGGACCGAAGTCGATGTCGACGGCGATGAGCCCGGACATGACCGGGGACTCCATGTCGATCTCGGAGAGCTCGCCGGCGCTCTCGGCGCTGGCGACGACGTCGGCCTCATCGTTGGGGACCACCGCGTCGGGCTCGGTGCAGGCGACGAGGGTCAGGGCGGACAGGGCGACGAGGGTGCGAATCATGGCGAATTCCTTGGCGATACCGCCCGAGGGCGGGTGACGACTCAAGCCTGTGCAGACAGCGTGCCGTCTCGATTCGGCCGTCTCTTACACCATCTTACAGCATTTGTATCGATTTATCCTACATTGTGTGTGGTCGTGCGCAGGCGGGCTGGCACAGCGTGCCAGGCGGGCTGGCACAGCGGTGCCAGCGTGTGCCAGCGCGGCCCGCGGGGGGCTCAGGGCAGGGGAGTGACCTCGAGCAGGAACGGCCCCGGCGCCTGGACGTGGTCGACAACGATGTACCAGGTGCCGGCGGCGAGCTGGACCTCCAGCACCTCCTCGCCGCCGATCAGCCGGTTGTTCATCCCGCCCGCGCAGGTACCGTTTACGTTCGCGCAGTCAGAGACCACCTGGATGAGGGGGTCGACGTCGGCGCCTGGCTGCACGCGGAGCCGCAGGCGGGTCGGCGCGGGCAGCTCGATGCGGAAGGTCTGATCGGCCCCCGCCGGCGACCAGCCCGCGGGGCACTGGTTGCCGAAGACGTCGTTCTGCCGGCCGGTGGTGCTGCCCACGAAGCGCCCGGGCACCGGCAGGGCGATGGCGGTGCCGCACCGCTCCCCCGCCGCGAGGGGCGCCGCGCTGGCCACGAAGCCGCCGCCGGCCTGGTCCACGGGGCTGTCGACGACAAGGAAGAAGTCGCCCGCGCGGGGCACGGTGATGGAGCGCGCCTCCGGCCGGCCGGGGCCCTGGCTGTTGCTGCGGGCGCTCGGGGTCAGGCACTGGTCGACGCTGCCGCAGCCGGCGGCCAGCCAGTAGAGCGGGTCGTAGCCGGCGTCCAGCGGCGCGACCCCCACCACGTAGTCGCCGGCCGCCGGAAAGCTGAGCCGGAAGACCTGGTCGCGCCCCGGGGAGAGGCCGGCGCAGGTGCTGCGGGGGTAGTCGTCCTGCAGGCCGTTGGTGCCGCCGGCCACGGTGCTGTACAGGGCGAAGGGCGGGGCATTGTCGCAGGTCTCGCCCCCGCAGGCCGCCCCCTCGTCCGTCACGCCGTCGCAGTCGTCGTCGAGGCCGTTGCAGGCCTCCGGTCCCGGGTTGAAGCCCTCGTCGACGCTGCCATCGCAGTCGTCGTCGCGCTGGTTGCAGGTCTCGGCCACCGAGCGGTCGGCGCTGCCGCCGGGCTCGGTGCTGCACCGCATCGCGCCCATGGCGCCGCACTCCCGCACGCCCGCGCCGCAGATCCCCGGCGCCATGCAGGCCCCGCCCAGGCCCAGGCCGTCGTCGGGCATGCCGTTGCAGTCGTCGTCCTGGCCGTTGCAGAGCTCATCGCGGGACTCATCCGCGCTGCCGCCCCGCTCCGTCGAGCACCGCACGCTGCCGGCGCCGTTGCACTCCCGGACGCCCGCCCCGCACACGCCGCGCCCCTCGCAGGCCTGGCCCAGGGGGAAGTCCTCGTCCACCTCGCCATCGCAGTCGTCGTCCCGGCCGTTGCAGGTCTCGGCCACCGCGACGTAGGCCGAGCCGCCCTCGTCCGTCGAGCACACCGGCTCGCCGTCGGCCCCGCACTCGGTCGTGCCCTCGCCGCAGGCGCCGTGGCAGCCCTCCGCCACGCCGAGCCCTTCATCCACACTGCCATCGCAGTCGTCGTCCACGTCGTTGCAGCGCTCGGGGCCGGATTCATCCATGGATCCGCCAGGTTGCGTGCTGCACCGCGTCAGCACCGTGGTCCGGCACTCGATGACGCCGGCCCCGCAGGCCCCCTCGCCCTCGCAGGCCATGCCCACCTGGAAGCCATCGTCGATGACGCCGTTGCAGTCGTCGTCGGCGCCGTTGCACACATCGTCGCGGGGCTCGACGCCCCCCTCGCAGGGGCCGTAGCGACCGTCGGCCCCGCAGGTCTGGCGGCCGGCCCGGCACAGGCCGATGTTGCGGCCGCAGTCGCGCGCCGTGCCCGGCATGCAGTCCAGGGCCGCGTCGGGCCCCAGATCCACGGCGCCCACGTCAGGGGGCGGCGGCGCGGCGTCCGCCACCTGGGCGTCGGCGGGGGTCGCGTCGCCCCCGTCGGGCGGGGCGGCGTCCGGCATCCGGGCGTCGAAGCGGATGGGCGCCGCGTCGGGCGCCCCCCGATCGGCCACCCCGAAGTCGTCGGCCGAGGCCGTGCACTGCCCCGCGACGCAGGCCTGCCCCCGCGGGCAGGGGCCCCGGTTGCCGCAGGGCGGCCCCTCCGCCGCGCTCTCCCCCGAGGCGCAGCCCCACAGGAGCAGCGCCCAGATCCACCCGATCGTGCGTCCCAACGGTCGATCTCCCCCAGCTGGCACCGTCATAGCAGATTCGGGCGGGCGTCCGCCTCGTGTTACGTTGGCGGCGATCGGCGGCCTGCCCGCCTCCACCACGAGGTCCCCATGACGCCCCTGCAGATCGACGTGGCCATCATCGGCGCCGGCACCGCCGGCCTGCGGGCCCGCCGCGCCGCGCGGGCCCGTGGCGCCCGGACGCTGCTCATCGAGGGCGGCGTCCATGGCACCACCTGCGCCCGGGTCGGCTGTATGCCGTCCAAGCTGCTCATCGCGGCCGCCGACGCCGCCTGGCATGTGCGCCACGCCCCGCGCTTCGGCATCGAGGCCGCCTACGGCGCCCAGGTGGACGGGCCGGCCGTCCTCCGGCGGGTCCAGCGGGAGCGCGACCGGTTCGTGGGCTTCGTGGTCCGGGACGTGGAGGCCATCGATCCCGCCGAGCGCCTGGAGGGCTTCGCCCGCTTCGTCGGGCCCCATGTCCTGGAGGTGGGCGGCACCCGGGTCGAGGCGGGCGCCATCGTGGTGGCCACAGGCTCCACGCCCTTCGTCCCCGCCCCGCTCCGCGATCTCGGCGACGTCATGCTCTCCAACGAGCAGATCTTCGAGCTGCCCGACCTGCCGCGCTCGGTGGCGGTCGTGGGCGCCGGCGTCATCGGCCTGGAGCTGGGCCAGGCCCTGCACCGCCTGGGGGTCCACGTCCGCCTGTTCACCCACGGCGAGCGCCTCGGGCCCATCACCGATCCCGTCGTGGCGACGTCGGCGCGGCGCATCTTCGCGGCCGAGCTGCAGCTCCACCTGCACGCCCCCATCGAGGCGGCGGAGCGGGTCGAGGGGGGCGCACGGCTGCGCTGGCGCGAGGCGGGGGAGGCGCGCGAGGAGGTCTTCGAGCGGGTCCTCGTGGCGGCAGGTCGCACGCCGTCCATCGGCCGGCTGGGCCTCGACGCCGCGGGTGTGGCGGTGGACGAGCGCGGCGCCGTCGAGGTCGATCCCGCCACCCACCGGGCCGGCGGCTCCGCGCTCTTCTTCGCCGGCGACGTCCTCGCCGACCGCGCGCTGCTGCACGAGGCCGCCGACGAGGGCTTCATCGCGGGCAGCAACGCCGCCGCCCTCGCCCTCGGCCAGCCCATCGAGGCCTACCAGCGCCGCACCCCCCTGGCCATCGTCTTCACCGATCCGCAGATCGCGCTGGTGGGGCGCCGCCACGCCGACCTGGCGAGCTCGGAGTTCGGCATCGGCGAGGTGGACTATGGCGACCAGGGCCGCTCACGGGTGATGGGCCGCAACCAGGGCATCGTGCGCATCTACGGCGCCCCCGGCGGCCGCCTGCTCGGCGCCGAGATGTGCGGGCCGGCGGTGGAGCACACCGGCCACCTGCTGGCGTGGGCCATCCAGGCCGGCATGACCGTCACCGACGCCCTGCGCATGCCCTTCTACCACCCGGTCGTCGAGGAGGGCATCCGCACCGCCCTGCGCGATCTCGCCCGCGCCCTCGGCCTGGCCGACCGCCCCGAGATCGTCCAGGCGAGCTAGAAAGGCACCACCTGCCGGACGGCCAGCACCAGGCTGACCTGCCACCATGTGCCCGGATTGACAAAGAAATCCCCCTCATCGAGCACCGCCGCCTCGGCCTGCACCTCCCAGGCCTCATCGGGTCGCCACCGCGCCTTCAGGTCATACTCGGCGCCGTAGCTGCCGGGCCCCTCGTCGGGCTCCAGCCACGCCACGACCCCCGTGACCTCCAGCTCGGCGGAGGGCGCCACCAGCAGCGACGCCCCCACGGCCCGCACGCCGCGGGCGTCCAGGCCCGACACCTCCAGCGTCTGATCGAGGATGGGGGGGCCGGCGTTGAAGAACAGCGCCGTGCGCCCCACCAGGGCCGCCGGAGGCGCGAAGACCGTCCACCGGCCCGCCAGCGGATCGTCGTCGCCGCTCAGCCAGGTGCCGAAGGCGCCGGGGAAGAGCAGGCTCGACGCCCGCACCCGCCAGCTCGCGTCCAGGGCGAAGGCGCGCACCGGGGCATCCACCCGGGGAAACAGCTCCAGGATGCGCCGGACGCCCACGCCACAGTCGGACCGCTCCCGGGCATAGACCTCGATGTCGGCCTGCCCGAGCTGCAGGATGCCCACCGCCGTGATCCAGTGATCCTCCAGCAGGAAGTCGAGGCCCCCGCCGAAGAACGCTCGCACGCTGTCGCCCCGCAGATCGGCGCACCGGGCCAGCGCGCTGCTCGCCGGCGCCACCGCGGCGACCAGATCCCGCAGCGAGTCCCCGCCGACCGCCGCGTCGGGGGCGTCGCCGGCCGCGAAGACGAAGAGGCTGCGGGTGAGATCCAGGTGGGCGGCCAGGCGCGCATGCACCAGGGCGGGGCGGTCGGGCACCAGGTCGCGTCCGGGCCACAACACCCCGATCTGCAAAGAGAATGGCGGCGCATCCACCCCCAGCGCCAGGCCGGCGGCGTAGTGATCGAAGATGAGGCCCTCCCCCAGGCGGACGCGCCCCTTGCCCGCCTCCAGGCTCAGGCCCGCGGGCAGCCAGAGCCGCAGGCGCGCCTCGCGCAGCAGGGCGGTCTCGGCCACCTCGTCCCCGAGGGGGCGGCCCCCGGCCAGGACCTCGCCGTCCTTCCACTCCATCACGTGGGTGTCGAACAGCGCCGAGAGCTCGATCCGGGGCCCCACCGCCAGCAGCCCGCCCACGGCCAGGTACAGGCCCGCCACCTCCCGGTCGAGGGGCGCGTCGATGACGTCGGGCAGCGGCGCGGGCGCCTCGCGCTCGGCGAGCCCCAGCAGGCTGGCCTCGACGCGCACCTCTCCCTCCACCGCCCCGGCGATGCGACACAGCGCAAGCAGCAGGAGGAACGACCGCACGCCGGCGAGCGTGGCATGGCGCCGCCGCGGTGGTCCACCGCCACCGGCCTGTGCTAGATGTTCGGCCGACCCGGACCTGCTGGAGCCGCACCATGGCCCGTGACATCGCCGCCCTGCTGGGAGACCAGGCCGAGGACCTCCTCGGCCACCGCAGCACCACCATCCCCGCCGACAGCCTGCACCTGCCCGGCCCCGACTTCATCGAGCGGGTGATGCTCGACACGGACCGGCCCGTGCCCGTGCTGCGCAACCTGCGGTCGCTCTTCGACCACGGGCGCCTGGGGGGCACCGGCTATGTGTCCATCCTGCCGGTGGATCAGGGCATCGAGCACAGCGCAGGGGCGTCCTTCGCCCCCAACCCGCGCTACTTCGATCCGGCCCGCATCGTCGAGCTGGGCATGGAGGCGGGCTGCAACGGCGTGGCCAGCACCCTGGGCGTCCTGGCCGCCACCGGCCGCCGCTACGCCCATCGCATCCCGTACGTGGTGAAGCTCAACCACAACGAGATCCTCAGCTACCCCAACACCTACGACCAGGTGCTCTTCGCCAGCCCCGACCAGGCCTTCAACCTGGGGGCGGTGGGCGTCGGCGCGACGATCTACTTCGGCAGCCCCGACTCGCGCCGGCAGCTCGTCGAGATCTCGGAGGCCTTCGAGCGCGCGCACGAGCTGGGCCTGTTCACCATTCTCTGGTGCTACCTGCGCAACAACGCCTTCAAGGTCAACGGCGTGGACTACCACGGCGCCGCCGACCTGACGGGCCAGGCCAACCACCTGGGCGTGACCATCAAGGCCGACATCATCAAGCAGAAGATGGCCACCAACAACGGCGGCTACACCGCGGTGGGCCACGGCAAGACCCACCCGAAGGTCTACTCCGAGCTGACCTCGCCGCACCCCATCGACCTGTGCCGCTACCAGGTGGCGAGCTGCTACATGGGCCGCGCCGGCCTCATCAACTCCGGCGGCGAGAGCGGCCAGGACGACCTGCGCGACGCCGTGCGCACCGCCGTCATCAACAAGCGCGCCGGCGGCTCGGGGCTCATCCTCGGCCGCAAGGCCTTCCAGAAGCCCGTCGCCGAGGGCATCGAGCTGCTGCATGCGGTGCAGGACGTCTACCTCGACGCCGGGGTGACGGTGGCGTGACCGACGCGGCGCTGGCCCCCTACCTCGTCGACGAGGCGGGCAACCGCGGGACGGCCGAGCGCCTCGTCCGCACCGGCGATCTCGCTGAAATCTCGGCGCTTTTGCGGGATGCCTCCGCAGCGGGGATCCCCGTCACGTTCAGCGCGCGGCGCACCAGCCTCACGGGCTCGGCGCTGCCGGACGGGGGCTGGCTGGTGGTCCTGCCCGAGGACTCCTCCCCCGATCTCGTCCTCATCGACGGGGACGAGGCCACCTGCCCCGCCCGCGTCCTCATCTCGGACGTGGAGGCGGCCGCCGACGCGGCGGGCCGGTTCTTCGGCCCCGATCCCACCAGCCGCAAGACGTGCTCCATCGGCGGCGCGGTGGCGTGCAACGCCAGCGGGGCGCGCTCATTTCGCTACGGCGCCACGGGTCGGTGGGTCGAGGGCCTGACGGTCTGCCTGGCCTCGGGCGAGATCCTGCGCTTGCGGCGGGGCGATCACCCGCCTGTCGACGGGGCCTTCCGCCTGGCCACCGCGGCCGGGACGATCGTCCTGCCCTGCCCGCCGCCGCACCCGCATGGGCTCAAGGACTCCCTCGGCTACACCGTGGACCCCGAGCGCCCGGACGTCCTGGATCTGTTCGTCGGCTCGGAGGGGACGCTGGGGTACATCCACGACGTGACCCTGCGCCTGCTGCCCCGGCGCGAGATCTTCGCGGCGCTGGTGTTCTGGGACGCCCTCGAGCCCGCCCTCGCCTTCGTCGAGCAGCTCCAGACGGCGCCGCCAGCGGGCCTGCGGCCCATGAGCGTGGAGTGGTTCGATCGGGCCAGCCTCGGGCTGGCGGCGGCGCGCCACCCCCGGCTGGGGGTGCCGGGCTCGGCGGTGGCGGCCCTCTTCGTGGAGCAGCGCCACGACAAGGGCGAGGGGGACGACGTCGCGGGGGCCTGGTACGAGGCGCTGCTGGCGGCGGGCGCGCCCGACGACGACCGCGCCCTCCGCATCGCCAGCAACAAGCGAGATCTTGAAGCATTCCGCGACTTTCGCCACGCGGTGCCCGAGTCCATCAACGCGCTGGCCCGCAGCCGCGGCCTGCGCAAGCTGGGCACCGACCTGGCCTGGCCGGCGGGCAGCCTGCACGCGATGGTGGCGTACTATGAGGCCGCGGTGGCCGACGTGCACCAGGCCCTCGGGGCGGACGGGGTGGCGGCCTTCACCGCACGCCACGGCCACCCCCCCGCCGCGGCGCTCGAGTCCGCCACCTTCGGCCACATCGGCAACAACCACCTGCACCTGAACCTGCTGCCGCGCGACGCCGCCGAGGCGGCCGCCGGCAAGGCGCTCTACCAGGCCATGTCGCTGCACTGCGCGGCCCTCGGCGGGGCCATCAGCGGCGAGCATGGCATCGGCAAGAGCAAGCGCGAGGTCCTGGCCCAGGTGCTCCCCCCGGCCCGCCTCGCCGGCATGCGCGCCCTGAAGGCCGCCCTCGATCCCCGGGGCATCCTGGGCCGAGGCAACCTTTTTTCGTGGCCCGGTTGACACCCTCCGCGGGCGTGCCTATCGGTTGAGCCCGTCGCCGGTCCAGGGAAAATCCCTTTCGGATCGGCTGCTTGCAATCAGATGAGTCATTGTCCGGACCGCCCGGCCAGCCGGGAGGGATCCGCCCGCTCAAGGAGGAGAGTCATGCTGTTCCGCTTCGACGAGATCGACCGCGCCTTTGGCTGGATGAACGCCGTGCACCACCAGCTTGACCGCCTGATGGCCCAGGGCGGCCTCACCGACGCCCCCCGCGCCGAGCACCTGGGGCGAGTGTCGGTGGAAGAGACCGAGAGTGACTTCTGGCTGCGCGCCGACCTGCCGGGCGTGAAGGCCGACGACGTGGATCTGCAGCTCGAGGGCGACGTGCTTACCCTGTCGGCGCGCCGCGGCATCGACCTGCCCGAGGGGCACCGCGTGCACCTGCAGGAGCGCCGGCCCTTCGAGTTCACGCGCTCGCTGAAGCTGCCCGGGGCCGTGAACGCCGACGCCGTGAAGGCTACCTTCGACGCCGGCGTGCTCACCATCCGCCTCGGCAAGCGCCCGGTCGCCCAGCCGCGCGCCATCTCCGTCCAGGTCGCCCAGTAACCCGAAGAGTCAGAGGAGAGACAGCCATGAACCCGCGTAACCGAGTCGAGCAGATGCCCGTGGATGTGTTTGGCAACGACGATGGCTTCGTCCTGGTGGCCGATCTGCCGGGCGTGCGCGTCGAGGACCTGACCGTGGAGCTGGACAAGGGCCTGCTCACGGTGGCCGGCCTGCGGCGCCTGGGCCTGGACGGCGAGAACCCCGACACGCCGACCTTCGAGTATCGACGGCGCTTCCAGGTGCCCGATGAGATCGACGGCGAGCGGGTGGCCGCTCGCCTGGAGCACGGCGTGCTGACCGTGACGCTGCCGCGGGCCGAGGCCCACAAGCCGCGCCGCATCCCCATCAGCTGATCCGTCGCCGCCGGGCCACCTGCCCCAGTACCCACCAGCCCAGGGCCAGGGCTGCCCCCGTCACCACCAGGCTGGCGCCCCACGCGGCGGCCGGGTGGTCGGGCAGCCAGGCCCGGGCGGGCCCCCAGACCCGAAACGCCTGGTTCACGTTGAGGCGGGCCGGCGTCAGCCAGGCCGAGACCGGCAGCAGCGCCGCGTGCAGGGCCAGCGCGCCGGCCAGCCCCGCCGGGCCGATGCGGCCCCGCAGGGCCCAGAGCCCCAGCGTCGGGGTGAGCACATGGCTGATCACCGAGCTGATCGTCGTCTCTCCCACCACGATCCAGTCGATGAGCCAGCCGGGCAGCCCCGCCGCGACGTGGTAGAGCGTCGCGATCTCCACCAGGCCGCGGCGTCGCAGCCCCAGGCCGAGCGCCAGCAGCAGCGTGGCCACATGGCAGCCCCATAGCATGGTGGCCGGCCGCCCCAGCTCGATCTTCTGGAGGAGGACGAAGCCCCAGGCTGCGAGGGGCAGGAGCGCGGTCCAGCGGGGGACCGTCAGGATCTTGTCGGAACGCATCTTGCTCCCCGCCGCGGGCCGTGCGCTTCAGGCCAGCGGGCCTGCAAGCCCGTCCTTCGCCCGCCTGGGGAGAATTTTCAATGGTTTCGAGGATCTGGTCGGTCGCGCTGGCGACCCTTCTCCTGTTCGGTTGCATCGAAGACAGCGGCGATCCCGCCCCCGAGGGGGGCGATGACGCGGCCGTGGCGGTCGACGCCCGGCCGGAGGCCGACGCCGCTCCCCCCGCGCGCGACGCTGGGCGGCTCCCCGACGCCGAGGTGGTCGGGCCCGACGCCGAGGCGCCCCCGCCGCCGGCCTGTGGCAACGAAGACGACCTCGCGCCCAACCAGGCGCCGGAGGACGCCGAGGGCATCGAGCCGGGCTTCGCCCGCGACGATCTCTTCCTCTGCCCCGAGACGGCCGACTTCTACCGCGTCCCCCTGCGCGGCGGGCAGGGCCTGACGGTGCGCCTGCTGGCCGATCCGGCCGACGTGGATCTCGACCTGGCCCTCCTCGACGAGGCGGGCGCGGTGCTGGCCGACAGCGTCAACGATGGCGGCCAGGAGCAGCTGGACTTCGTGGCCCCCGCCGACGGCGACTACCTGATCCGGGTCACCGGCTACCGCGACGAGGCCGCCTTCTACGCGCTCACGGTCACCAGCGGGTGCGCCCTCGACGCGCAGTGCCCGGAGGGGCAGCTCTGCAACCGCTTCGAGGGCCAGTGCGAGGCCGTGCGCGGCTCGGTCTGCGGGGCGGACGCCTTCGAGGAGAACGATCGCGACGACCAGGCGGCGGCCCTGCCCGCGGAGGGCGTCGTCGACGGGGTGATCTGCGGCGCCGACCGCGACTGGTACGCGCTGGAGGTGGAAGACGGCGCGACCCTGGAGCTGCTCGTCGCCTTCGACGAGGGCGAGGACATCGACGTGTTCGTGCTGGAGGCGGCCACCGGCGCCGAGGTGGCCAGCGCCCGGGGCGGCGCCGAGGCGAACCCCGAGCGGGTGCGCCTGTCGAGCCTGCCCGGGGGCCGCTACCTCATCGGCCTCGTCCTCTACGTCGGGGAGGGCCGGGACCACGAGGCCAGCTACCACCTGGAGGTGGCCGGGCGCTCGGGGGGCTGTGAGGCCGACCGCGACTGCGCCAACGACCTGTACCCCATCTGCGACGCGGGCATCTGCCGCGGGGTCGAGGGGGGCGGCGTCGCCCCGGGCGGCCGCTGCGGGCAGGACGCCGACTGCGCCGCGGGCTCGGAGCTGTGCTACACGGGCGGCCCTGGCGGCCACGACAACTTCTGCACGCTGCGCTGCGACGGCGACGCCGCCTGCGCCTCCCTGGGCGATGGTGCCCACTGCGTGCCCGTGTCCCGGCGCACCGCCGTCTGCTTCCCCGCCTGCGTCGATGATGCCGACTGCTCGGCCTTCCGGACGTGCCAGGCGGGCGTCTGCGAGCTGCGCGGCGAGTGCGAGAGCGACCGGGACTGCGCCGCGGGCGAGGCCTGCCAGATCGTCCCGCAGTTCGGCCGCTTCTGCGGCCTGCCTGCCCGAGTGGACTGTGGCGCCGACCCCGCCTACGATCCCAACGACATCCAGGGGGACGCGACGCCCCTGGCGGCCGACGGCAACCCCGTGGAAGGCTTGATGATCTGCGACGCCGACACCGACTGGTTCCGCGTGACGGTGCCCCCCGAGGCGGCCGCCTTCACCCTGTCGGTGGGCGTCGAGTTCCGCGCCGGGGTCGACATCGACGTCTACCTCTTCGGCCCCGGCGGCCGGGCGTACGGCGAAGCCAGCAGCCCCGATCAGACCGAGGAGTACGTGGAGCTGCGGTTCGCGGAGCCCGGTGACTACCTCGTCCAGGTCGACCAGTTCTCGAGCGACGCCCTCGCCGACACCTCGTACCGCATCGTGGCCGAGCTGGTGGACAACCAGGATCGTTGCACGATCGAGGGCGGGGAGTGCGCGCGCACGGAGCCTCTGCGGGCCATCTGCGACGCCGCGAGCGGCGCCTGCCGCGACCTGCCCGGCGCGGGCGCCGTCCCCCTGGGCGGCCAGTGCGACAGCCAGGACGACTGCGGCCCGGATGCCGAGGTCTGCTGGGTCTTCGAGGGCGGCGCGCAGGGCTACAACATCTGCACGGTCACCTGCGGCGATGACGCCGACTGCGCCGGGATCGCCGGCAGCGTCTGCACCCCCTTCCAGGGCGGCCAGTTCGCCGTCTGCCTGCCGCCTCGCTGATGCAGTCGCTGGGCGTGGACTGCCTCACCTGGGGCCCTCCCGACGGGGCGCCCCTGGTGGCCGTCCACTCCAGCGGCGTCGGTGCCGAGCAGTGGCTGCCGCTGCGGCACCTGCTGCCCCAGCGCCGCATCCTCGCCCCGCAGCTCTCCGGCTACGGCCGCACCCCGTTCGATCCCGAGCGCCCCTGCCTGCCGGTCGACCTGGCCATCGTGGCCGCCGCCATGCGAGCCGCGGGCGGCCACGCCGATCTGGTGGGTCACTCCTACGGAGGCTACCTGGCCCTGCTGCACGCCCGGGCCCACCCCGGGACGGTGCGGCGCCTGGTCCTCATGGAGCCCGTCGCCTTCGGCTTCATCCGCGGGGACGCGACGGGCCCCGCCCGGGATGAGCTGGCCAGCTTCGACGACGACGACGGCTTCTACGATCCCGCCACGGGCGGCGGCCCGGCCTGGATGGAGCGGTTCATCGACTACTGGAACGGCGTGGGCGCCTGGCGGCGGATGAGCGAGCGCCAGCGGCAGGCCATGCTGCTGCGCGGGCCCAAGGTCTTTCGGGAGGTCACGGCGGCGGGTCGAGACGCCACCCGACCGGGCGACCTGGCGGGCCTCACGATGCCGACGCTCCTCCTTCGGGGGGCGCGCACCACCGCGACGGCGACGCGGATCATCGATCTGATCGCGGCCGAGCTGCCGGACGCGACGGTGGCGACGGTGGCGGGGGCGGGGCACCTGTTCCCGCTGACCCACCCCCGGGAGACCTGGGAGGTGGTGCGGGGCTTTGTGAGGCGGGCTACTGAGGGGCGATGACGCGGCTGGTCCCGTCCGCTTTCTTGAGCTGCATCGCGGGGTTGCCGTCGGCGTTCACGCTCACCAGGGCCGCGGGGATGTTCGCCTCGCCCAGCTTCCCGGGCGAGTCGGCGCGACCCAGCGCCATCCCGCTCACATCCGCGGTGGTGAAGAGGGCCGCCGTCACCGGCACGTCCGGGTGGCTGGCCACCAGGGACGAGCCGCCTGCGGCCGCCATGATCTTCACGGTCGCCGCCTTCTGGTTGCCCCCGTCCATGGCCAGCTGGGTGCGGCCGGGCGACGCCTCGGCCACCAGCTTGCCGCGGCCGCTGCCGGCGTCCACCAGCAGCGTCGCCTGGTTGTCGGCGTTCAGATAGATCTGGGCGCCCGGCGCCGACTTCAGGTTCAGGGAGACCCCCTCCTCGGTCAGGCGCATGGACCCGCCCTCGGTGCCCTTGGCGTCGAAGAGCGCCACCCGGGGCGAGCCCTCCACCAGATCGAGGGACGCCCGGGCGCGGCCGTCGGCGGCCACCAGGTAGATCCCCTCGGGGCCGACGCGGGTGTGCGCGCCGTTCTGATCGCCCACGAAGATCACCTGGGGCGTGCGGATCGGGATCTGGGTCAGCACCGCCACCCCGACGAGCAGGAGGGCCAGGACCCACGTGATGGCGGAGGTGGTGCGGAGCTTGCGCTCCAGCTCGGCGATGCGCTGTTCCACGGTGCTCCCTCTCTCTGCGTTCACCCGGCGGACACGGTACGGAATGGTACGGTTCGCGGCTCAGGTCAAGATCCCTGTCGGGGGACGACCGCCCGGGGGCTGTCGACTCGCTGCATAAGATCGAGGTGCCGCGGGGGCCGACGTCGGCAGCGCCGGCCGTGCTAGAGCGTTGAGCAAGAAGTCGGACCGAGCCAGGCGAAGACCAGGTCGCCGGTGGCGAGGCGCGAGGAGAAGGCGTGGTTGGGCCGCGATGCCGACGAGCAACGAAGCCACCGGCGACATGGGCCAGCCAGGCGACGGGAGATTTCTCGTTCGATGCTCTAGGCTCTGGCCATGCGCACGATCTGCTTGCTGATCCTGGCGACGCTGGTGGGCTGCGACGAGCCGGTGGGGGTCGACGGGGGCGTCGTCGTGCCCCTGCCCCGCTCGATCCCCGACGCTGCGCCCGCCCCCGCCCCCCCGACGCCGACCCGGTGGACGGTGCGCATCGCACCCGACGCCCCCTCGGCGGTGAGGTGGGCCGCCGAGGACGTGGTTTGGTACCTGACCGCGCTGGGTCTGGAGGCACGCCTGGCACCGGGGACCGGCCCCGTCGCCTGTCGGGCCGGGGAGGGCGTGGCGGCCCTCGTCGGGGACGGGGTGGGCCAGCCGGTCTTCCCGGCCGGGATCCAGGCCACCGATCAGACCTGGCGGGTCCAGGAGCTCGCCTGCGCGGGCGGACGCGTCGTGCTGCTGGCCGGCGGCGGCCTGCTCGGCCGCCAGTACGCCGCCTACGCCTGGCTGCACCGGCTCGGGATCCGGTTCTTCCACCCCGAGCAGACCTACGTCCCGCCTGCACCCGACTGGCCAGATCCCTTGTGGGATCAAACCCTTACGCCCGCCTTCGAGCGGCGCAGCGTCACACTGCACCTCACCCACCCCCTGGAGCTGGGCGATCCGATCCGCGCGGGCCGGCTGGCGTACCAGGAGGAAGTGCGGCGGTACATCGACTGGGGCATCCGCAACTTCGCCAGCGACGGGCTGGGCGGCCTGGATGGCACCGAACTCCAGGACTACGGCATCCGCCGTGGCTTCCCCCGGACGGGGGGCTTCAGCCTCTACAACCAGCAGCAAGGCGCCACCGGCATCCTCGATCCCGATGACCCCCGGGGGGACGAGGCCCAGCTCGCCGACGCCATCGACGCGCGCATGGCCGACCCGGAGCGGCGGCCACAGATCTTCAGCTTCACGTTCAACCCCAGCGAGTTCACCGAGGAGGACGACCGCACCGTCGTCCGCCAGCTCAGCTTCATCGCCGACTACTTCCGGGAAAAGTACCCCGACACCCGGCTGTTCGCGACCAACCACGGGACGGCGGGCCCGCCGACGCCCCACTACGGCGTGCGGTACTACGACCTGCCGCAGTTCGCCCCCGAGAACCTGGGGGTGAAGGTGCACACCCTGATGTTCTACGACCTGGAGCGGCCCGCCCCGGTCTACGGCAACGCCGACTTCCACTTCCTGTATGAGTTCATGGAGCGCGAGCACACGAAGCGGGAGATCGAGTACTTCCCCGAGGCGGCGTGGTGGCTGACCTTCGACATCGCCGTCCCCCTCTACCTGCCGATCACCATCGAAGCCCGCAGCCGGGACCTGAAGCTCATCGCCCCCATGCTGGACGGCAAGCTCACCGGCCACCGCGTCTTCGGGACGGGCCATGAGTGGGGCTACTGGCAGAACGAGTACTGCAGCTACCGGATGGCCGCCGACCTCGACTACGACTGGCACGCCTGCCTCGCCGACATCACCACGCCCCTCGGGCCGGCCGCGGCCGAGGTCCAGGCCATCCTGGAGGCCCAGATCAGGCTCCAGGAGCCCCTCTTCACCCAGGCCGCGCTGCTGGCCTACCTGGTGGGCACCGATCCCGAGACCGAGGCGGCGGCGGCGGTCGGGGTCGTCTTCCACCCGCTGCCCCCCGCGCCGGCCGACATCGCGCGGTGGGATGCCGAGCGTATCTCCCTGTGGCGACAAGAGATTCTTGCCCCGCTGCGCGCCAGCCTCGACGCCCACCACGCCCTCATCGGTCGCCTCGAGGACGCCGCCGCGAGGGTCCCGGAGACCGGCCGTCCGTGGTTTGGCGAGATCGCCGACGGCATCGAGGCCAACACACTCCGCCTCACCCACCAGATCGCTCTGTACGACGCCCTCGTCTCGCGCCGAGAGGCCCACCTGACGGGCGACGCCGGCACCCTCGCCCGCGCCCAGGCCGCCCTCGAAGCCGCCCTGGCGACCACCGAGCTCGTCCAGGCGGTCATCGTCCGGCGCGAGCGGGGCTACCGCTACCACCCGCTGGAGCGATCCACCGGCGGCGGACCGACGCTGGATGCGGACGCGAACTGGACCATCTACCCGTACCGCTACCTCGGGCGGACCCACCTCGCCTGGTACTACCGGCGACTCGACGAGCTGGCGCTGGAGGCGTTTGCCGGCAGCGAAGCCGACGTCGAGGTCCACGACGCGGTCCTGGCGCCCGGTGAGCCCCTGATCCTGCGCCTCGCGGCCCCGGAGGTGCCCGGACTCTCGATCGACCTCGGCGACGCCACCGTCGTCGAGCCCGCGAGCGAGATCCAGCACCCGTACGCTTCGCCGGGCCGCTACATCGTGCGGGTTCGCGCGCCCTCCGGCCTCGACTTCACCGCCGAGGTCGTCGCGCTGGCCGACGCCATCGACGCCGGCCCCGACGCCGTCGTGGAAGAGCCCCCGCAGGTCCAGATCATCGCGGGCCTCCTGCCCGCCGTGGTCGTCGGCGCCATCGACGCCGAGACCCTGGCCATCGGCTTCACCGCCGAAGCAGGCGGTCCAGTGGCCCCCGGCGACTGGAGCCCCCTCCCCCGCGCCGCCGGCGACCCACTGACCAGCACCCCCGCCCGGCTGAGCGTCCCCCTGTTCAACCGAGGCGACGGCCGCGTCCTCGCCCGCATCACGGTGGAGGACGCCATCATCTCCACCCCCGGCCCCGTCCGGGTGGCCGGCGCGCTCGCCATCGCCGACGTCATCGACGCCCTCGTCGCGGTCGGCGGCTTCGAACCCGACGGCGCCCGCCGCCTGGTCGCGAGCCTGCTGGGCTTCACGCCCGACACACTCCCCGACCGCATCGACTTCGCGGTGGCGTTCTCGGCCCGGTAGCGGTCGCTGTCGAGAACGGGCACCTGCCTCCGCCTGCTCAGGGACATCTGCCTGCACCAGACTCCGCGTCTTGGTCAATAACCCTTTGGTTTCAATGTGTTACGGCTGTCGCTGCACCAGACTGGTCGGGCGGAGCACACTCGCGCCAGTTCTCTCGCTGAACATGACGGGCCGCACAGCGGCCGGAGGGCTCCCATGAGGATGGGCCGGTGGATGCTGGTGTTGATGCTGATGGGCTGTGACGGTGGAGCGCCTGAGGGCCAGGATGGTGGCGCTGGAGGAGCGGGCGGGGGTCCAGGCGGTGCTGGTGGGGGGCCGCCGGTCGACCTGACCGTGCCTGAGGAGGCTCCCTCACCTCCGGTCCTGGGGGCGACCGAAGGGATCCACATCGCGGTCACGGGGGACGACGACGCGGGCGATGGCTCGGCGGCTGCGCCCTATCGCAACATCCAGCACGTCCTTGACGAGGTGGCGGGGCCCGGGGACACCCTGCTTCTCCATGACGGTACCTATGAAGAGGCGATCCGCATTCGGCACACCGGGCTGACGCTCCAGTCCGCGCCGGGCGAGCGGGCCCACCTCGCATGCCCGGTCTCCATCGATGAGAACGAACCAATCCTCTGCGTCGAGATCGACGCGGAGACATCCGGAGTCACCCTGCGCAGCCTGGAGATCTCGGGCGGATTCTACGCGGTCTTCCTCGGTTCGCAGTGGGACTACGACGACTCGCCTCTCGACAACCTCGCGGCCAACCACGTGCTCATCGAAGACTGCACCCTCCATGACACTGGCCGTGATGTGGTCAAGATTCCGGCCGGGTGCGACGACGTCACCATCCGTCGCACCGAGATCTTCAACTCTGGAATGGGCTATCCGCCGGGCACGCCGCCTGACGAGAAGAACGCGGAGGGCATCGACGCGGTCAATGCCGACCGTGTCCACATTGCAGACGTCTACATCCACGACACGGCGACGTCGTGTGCATACGTCAAAGGCGGCTCGATCGGCACGGTCATCGAGCGGGTGACCGCTGAGCGCTGTGGTGAGCTGGGGCTGGTGCTGGGGTTTGACACCAGCCCCGAGTTCTTCGACACCGTCGTCAATCCCTCCTACTACGAGAACCTGGGTGGAGTCATCCGCAACAGCCTGGTCACCGACACCCGCTTCGCAGGCATCGGGCTCTTCGCCACTCGTGGTGCCCACGTGCTGCACAACACCATCCGCCGGGCGGGCAGCGACGGCATGGCTGGCATCTACCTGGGTGTCGCGACGCAGGACTATGATCCGGCGGCAGGACGCCCGGCCAACGTCGACCCCACGATCATCGGCAACATCGTGGATCAGACAGGGCTCGACTCTCCGAGCTGCTTCGGCATCCGCTTCAGCGTGGAGGACGAACTTGGGGTGCTCTCTGGTCTCGATGGCTCCTTCACGATCGACCACAACCTGTACTTCTCAGGGGGCGCCCCCTGTCTGTTCAGCGACGCGCGGGTCGAGCACGAGAGCGACGACTTCGCGGCCTGGCAGGCCCTCGGCTTTGACCCCGCCTCCCTGATCGCGGATCCGATGCTGGACGAGAGCGGCCACCTGCGTGCTGGCAGCCCCGCGGTTGATGCTCTCCCTGGTGGGACGGCAGGAGTGAGCCTGGACCTGGATGGCGAGCCTCGCGAAGGCGCCTTCGACCTGGGTGCAGATGAGAGTCCGGGCAACGATTGACAGGCGTACCGGGCCCCTGCGGGGCCCGTTTTCACGACGGGGTTCATCAAAAGGGGAGTGTCCCGTTTTGCCCAGGCTGGAATTCTGGCGACCGGGTTCGTCGGCGGAGGGGTGCAGGGCTGCGGTCAGGCTGAAATCTGGTGGGTGGTCGGGGGTCGGCGTCAGCGGAGAGGCTGCCCAGGACTGTTTGGTGAAGGGGGCTGGCGGGCGCGGACAGAGAGTGGGGCGGCCGGCCTGGCCGCAGTGGGTGGGGTCGCGGGCGCGGGGCGGCCCGGGCACCTGGAGATGGTGCTGACGCTGCGTGATCTCAGCGGCTCGAGGGTGCGCTACCCACTATCGGCCCACGCCCTCAGCGTTTTCCTCGCGTGGGACGGCGGGATGGTCCCCGCCGGGAACGGGATGAGCGGCCGCGTCGGATCCTCCAGCCACTTCCAGTAGGCGATGTGGGCGACCTGGTAGGCGGCCTTCAGCTCGGCGTAGAGCTTGTGCCACGCCTCCTGGTCCTCCTTCGTCCCATGCACGACGGGTGCGGGGCTGCGCTTGCGCTCCTTCGGCCGCGTCATCGGGTCGACGTACCGGACCGCCTCCGGATCCGGTACCGGCAGGCCGGCCTTCTTCCGCCGCGGGCGGGCCTCGGCGGCGATGCCGTCGGCCAGCTCCCACATGAGCGCCCTGTGCTCCCTGGGCGTGAGGTCGCCCAGCCCGGGCAGGCGGTCGAGGCGGACGGTCAGCTCTTCGCTGCGCCCATCCCCCCGCACGAACGTCCCGCGGAGCTTCTCGCCTCGCAGCAGCGCGGGGTTGGCGCAGGCGAAGACGTCCTCGACGGGGTGCCGCGACTTCATCTCCGCGGTGGCCTGGCCCATGAAGTACCGCATCCGGTCCAGCGCGTGCTCTTCCGAGACCACCTGGATGGCCTTGTTCGGGATGAGGCACTGGCCCGTCCGGTCGTGAAACTTGTTGACTCGCCTCGCGATTTCCCGGCAGGTCCACTCCAGGAAGAGGCTCTTGTGGACCAGCTCCACCACCCCCAGCAGCAGGTGCAGGTGGTTGGACATGACGTAGTAGTTGTAGAGGTCGAAGTCGAAGTCGAAGCCGTCTTCTTCACCCACCCGTTGCTGGGCTCGCGCGAAGATCCCGGTCAGCAGGTCCACCATCTTCAGCTGGGGCGCCAGCAGGAACAGGTCGTTGCTCACCTTGCAGGTGACCTCGAAGACGAGCACGTAGATGCCGAGCCGCGGGCTGTAGAGGCGCTTCTCGGCGTACTCGATGATGATCATGTCGGCCATGCAGGAGTCCTCCGGGCGAGTGGGGCCTCTCTCTCTTCGGTCAGCCGCGGCGCGTGTCGCAGACTTTTTTCGAAGCCCTTGATCTGATGGAGAAAAAAGTTCGCAGGCGCCGGGTGGGCCAGGTCAGCCGCCCAGGAAGACCCACGCGCTGGCGGCCGCCGCCAGCAGGGCGAGGACGAGCGCCACCAGGACGCCGGTCGGCAGGGGGCGCGGCTCCCCGGCGGGGGCGTCGTCGACCCGTGTCTCGGCCGCGAGGAGGTCGTCGAGCGCGGCCTCGCTGATGAAGCGCTCGGGGCCGCGGGGGGTGGCCTCGGCGGTGCCCAGCAGGGCGCCGCTCCGGGCTGCCGCGATGTCGGCCTCCATGGTGGCCTGCTGGCCGGGGAACAGCGTTGCCATGAAGACCTGGCGCTCCGCGACACGCTCGGTCTCGCCGCCGTGCCGGTCCAGCCACGTCTTCAGGGCCGCCGCGAGGGCCTCCGCGCTGGGGTAGCGGTGCTCGGCCTCTCGCGCGAGGGCGCGGGCGATGATGCCATCGAGCAACGGGTCGACGGCGGGCGCGTGGGTCGAGGGTGGTGGCGCCTCGGCCCGCCTGACCTTCTCCATCGTCGCGAAGTCGCCCTCGTCCCGGAAGACCTGCACGCCGGTCAACATCTCGTACAGCACGGTGCCGAGCGAGAAGAGGTCCACCCGGTGGTCCACCGGCAGGCCCCGGACCTGCTCGGGGGCCATGTAGCTGATCTTGCCTTTGATGGCGCCGATCTGGCTCTTCACGTCGATGGTGGTCTGGGCGATGCCGAAGTCGATGAGCTTCACGGTGCCGTCGAAGGCCACCATGATGTTGCCGGGGCTGACATCCCGGTTGACGATGCCGAGCGGCTGGCCGGCGTCGTCCGTCAGGGCGTGGGCGTAGGCGAGGGCCCGGGCGACGTCCAGCGCGGTCGCGACCGCCAGCCCCGGCGGCATGACCCGACCCTTCTGCCGCAGGCGCCGCAAGACCCCCGACAGATCCAGCCCGAAGACGTACTCCATGGCGATCCAGGGCGTCTTGCGGTCTTCGCCGTGCTCGAGGGTGCGCGCGATGCCCGGGTGCCGCAGGTGCAGGCCGACCTCGGCCTCGCTCTGGAACATCTCGCGGTAGCTGCGCTTCCCGGCCAGCTCGGGCAGGAGGGTCTTGATCGCCACGATCTCGTCGGGCTCGTCGGGGTCGAGCGCGAGGAAAACCCGGGCCATCCCCCCCTTCTTCAGGAGCTTGAAGAGCTGGAACCGGCCGAGGGGGATGGGCGACTGGGCGGTCATGGGGTGAGCCTGGGCCATCGATCCGTCCGGATCAAGGGGGGGCTACTTGCAGAAGACGTCCGGGACGATGTCCTTGCCCATGCCGCTGCACTCGTCGGCCGGCATGCAGCTCTTGCGGCCTTCAGAGGGGAAGGTGTCCCAGACGTTGCAGCAGATCTGGCCGTCGGGACACCCGCTGCCCGTCGGCTCGGCGGGGGGGGGGGGGGGGGGGGGGGGGGGGGGGGGGGCCGGGGGGCGGGGCGGGGGGGGGGGGGGGGGGGGCGGGGGGGCCGGGTCCGGGGCGGCCGGGGGATCTTCGGGATCCTCCTGGGCGAGGGCGACGCTGGTCAGGCCAAGACAGACAGTCAGGATCTTCCACCACATGGCGGTCTCCAACCGGGGCAGCGGCCCACGGCGAAGGGGGAGGGCGTGGCACCGACGCAGCGCCGGAGCTCACGTAAATCCCTTTTTACTCCCGTGGGTTGGCGTCCGCCACTGGCTACGGAGCGTCCAGCCGGAACACATGCAGCGCGTGGGCGCCGCGGCCGCCCGCCGTCGTGCGCAGCTCCAGCGTCCCGATGATCAGCTCGCCGCCCTGGATGACGAGGGAGTTGTAGAACCCCAGCGCGCCCGCCGTCGCGACCGTCTCGTGGGCCCACCCGGTCGGATCCCGCCAGGCCAGGCGGACGTCGTTGTCGGTCGCGTCCTGGTAGACCGCCACCGGCCGGCCGTCCTCGGTGAGCGCCACCGCCGGATCGGCGCCGACCAGGCGGCGCAGCCCGTCGCCGCCCTCGTCCACCAGCTCGAACGTCCCCGCACTCGCGAACTCGCCCCGCCAGGCCAGCAGGGCGTCGGTGGTGGCGTCGGTGATGACGAGGGTGAGGGTGCCCTGGAAGTCGGTGAGGTCGCAGGTGCCCCCCAGGTCATGGTCCGCGAGCCGGTCATAGCGGCCGCCCGGATCCGCCGGCCAGTCCGCGCTGCGCTCCCCGCTCAGCCGAACCACCTGGAAGCCGTCCGGCCCCCCCCGCGCCAGGTAGGGCCAGCGCTCGGTGGCGTCGTACCAGGCCGCATAGACCAGGCCGTCGCCGCCCAGGTGCACGCACGCCTCCACGCCATGGGCGGCCGGCACGATCCCGGGGGCGGGCAAGGGGCCTGCGGGCCGGAAGCTCACGTCTTGAAAGCGAAAATCCTGCGGGTCGCTCGACTCGGCGTCGGCCCCCCAGGCGTAGCGCACCCCCGCCTCGTCCCCCCGCCCGACCAGGTAGAGCAGGTGCGGGTGGCCGTCGAAGTCGACCGTGAGGGCCGGGTAGCGGCCGGCGTCGCCGGCATCGTCCAGCACGACCGCCGGCAGCCACCGCCCCTCCGTGTCGGTGCGTCGGTAGCGCAGCGCGCCGGCGTCGGCGTCGTAGTAGGCCACATGCCGGCGTCCCTTGGCGTCGACGGCGAAGGCCACATACCGCCCCCGATCGGGGCCGGGGGCCGTCACGCCGCCGCGGGGGCCGCTCGGATCGACCTGGACCGGGCCAGCGGGGACGCCGTCCAGGTAGTCGACCCGCGGCGCGTCGTCCTCGACGCCCGTCACGTAGACCAGGTCCTGGAAGTCGGCGTCCCACGCGGCGAACTCGGCCCGGTCCCGGGCGACGATCATCCGCGCGTGGCGACCGAAGTCGGCCGGCACGATGGGCGGGGCGTCCACGCACCGGCAGACCGCGGCCTGCCGGTCGCACAGGGGGCCCACGTCCGGGGTCTCGGCGACGCGGACCTCGCCCTCGCCGCAGGGGGCGCACCCGTCGGGGGCGGCGCGGCAGACGTCGAGGGCTGCGAAGCAGACCTCATCCTCCCCGCACTGGCCCCGGCATGGCGGCTCGGCGTGGCAGCGATCGGCCAGGCAGGCGGCACCGCCCGGGCAGGCGCCGCGACAGAGCAGGCGGACGCACCGGCCCGCCTCGCAGGCGCGGCTGGCGTCGGCGCAGTCCGCGTCCTCGGTGCAGTCGGGTTCACGCTCGACGCACTGGCCCCCGCGACACTCCGCGCCCGGGCAGCAGTCGGCGCTGTCGGCGCAGGGCTGGGGGCGCCGACAGCGATCATCGAAGCAGAGCAGCCCGCCGGGGCAGTCCGCCGACACCTCGCAGGGGGGATCCCGGGCGGCGTTCTTGTCGTCGCACCCGCCGAGCGCGAGCAGGGCGAGCGCCAGCCCGCGCCGCCGGAGGATCGGCACCGCGAGCAGCCAGAGCCAGACCAGCCAGCGCCAGGGCGCGGGGCCCCGGGCGGGGTTCTGGGCGCAGCCGCCGGTCGCTGCCGAGGCCGCCGGTGCGGGCTCGGGGGGCGGCGCCTCCACGTCGACGACCACCTCGGCGGGGGTGGGATCCAGGCTCCGGTAGCGCCCTTCCGCCACCGCGCGCACGGCCAGGGTGTGCGCCCCCAGGAGGCGCAAGGCCGGGCTCTCCACCGTGAGCACCCCGCCGGGGGCCTTCGCCAGGGGCCGCCACGGCCCGCCATCCAGCCGCCACTGGTACCGGGCGGCGGCGGCGCCCACCGCCTCGACCCCCAGCACCACCTGCCCCGGCCGCACGGCCTGGACCTCGGCCCGCGTGTCCACCGCCGCGGTGAGGCCCTGGCCACCCACCCCGCGCAACGACAGGAGAACACTGAGGAAGTCGTCATCCTCCCCCTCGACGCGCAGCGCCGCGATGTCGGCGTCGAGGGGCAGGCCCGTGACCTGGCCGATGAGCCCCGCCAGCCCCAGATCGAAGGCCAGCCCGTCGCGGAGCAGCGCGGAGGAGAGCAGATCGCTGATGAGCTCGAGCAGCGCGGGCACCTCCGCGCCCGTGAGCAGCTCGTTGTAGGTCTGGCGCAGATCGCTGATCTGGGGCTGGCCCACCGTGATGACGAGGCGGTCGTCCGGGGTGGCCTGCACCACCAGATCCACCGCCAGGGTGACCTCGGCGGCGAACAGACGGGTCCAGCGCTCCTCCACGAGCCCGTAGAAGGACAGGCCGAGCCGCGGCAGCCGCAGCGCGATGCCGGCCTGGGGCACGCCGCCGTCGTCCGGCACCGGGAAGAAGCGCGCCAGAGGTAGATCGGCGGCCTGGAAGCGGGGATCGAGGGCCACGCGGATGGGGCGGGGTCCCAGCGTCAGCTCGGCCAGGCCCGGCAGCAGCAGGGCGAGGGTGCCGGTGTCGATGCGCTGGCCCAGCAGGGCTTCGATCTGGGCGCTGTCGAGCGCGGCGCAGAGCACCCCGGCGCGGTAGGCCGTCCAGGCCGCCCGGTTGACCACGGCGTCGGAGAGCGCCAGGCCGAGGTGGTAGACCTGGCCCGCGTGGTCGTACCCGGTCAGGGCGGGCGGGGGGCCCGCGAGGAACGCCGGCGGGGCCTCTGCCGCGGGGACGCAGGGGTGATCGAGGGCGTCGAGGCCGATGTCGATGGTCAGGCCGATGCCGTCGCCGTCGGCGCCCGCGCTGCGCAGCGTGATGCCGTCGGGGCTGGGTCCGGCGCGGAAGCGCAGCGGGTGGGCGTCTGTCGCCGTCGGCAGCAGGCCGGCAAGCACACGCGGGTGCAGGCTGCCTTCGATGGCGAGGGGATCTCGGGTGAACCGCGCCACCAGCGCGTCGACGACGACTTGCACGGCCGGCGCCAGCAACACGTTGATCTGACTGGAGAAAGCCTCGTAGAGCGCCTCGCCGATCTCGGCGGCCGCGTCGCCGACGCCGCAGGACAGGCGACACTCGGCCGCCGTCACGCCGTCGGCGCACTCGGGCAGCTGGTCGTCGTAGATGAGCTCGAAGTCGAGGCCGTGGATGGTGAAGGGCAGCACGTCCACCTGCACCTGCAGGCGGCTCTCGGCGTCCACGCCCAGGGTGAGGTCCACCGTGAAGTCGGCGTCGAGCAGCGCGGCCTGCGGGGTGCCGGCGTCGAGCCCGTTGCCCAGCCGGCACGCGGCGTCGCCCCCGATGGACACCCACACCACCCCGTCGTCGAGGCGGATGCGGGCCCGGCGCACCTCGATCCGCAGGCGCGTCGGATCGGCCAGGAACTGGAGGTCGAGGTCGACGGTGCGCAGGTCGAACGCGGCGACCACATCCCGCACCCCGACGCCGAGGCCCCCGTTGGCGCTGCCGAAGTCGAACGGCGGCAGCGCCAGGCGCACCCAGCCGTCGGGGCCCACGTCGAGCAGGAGGCCGGCCAGCAGCTCGCGCTGGCCCAGCAGGAAGTCGGTGCCGGCGGCCGTGACCGTCACATGGGCGCCCGCGGCGACCGTGTTCTCGGGGGTCGAGGGGAAGGGCTCGCCGGGGCTGCAGCCGGAGAGGCCCAGGGAGAGATCGTCGCCGCAGCCCCCGAAGCAGAGCGCGAGGACGAGCCAGAGCCCGGCCGGCGCCGTCGGGCGCGTCACACGCTGGCCCGGTTGCGGCCCGCTTCCTTGGCCCGGTAGAGGGCCTGATCGGCGGCGCCCACGAGCTGCTCGGGGCTGTCCATGTCCCGCTTCCACTCGCCGACCCCGACGCTGATGGTCACGGGCAGGCGCTGCGCGTCGAAGACGAACTCCGTCTGGGCCACCAGCGCGCGCAGCGTCTCGGCGAACTCCAGGGCGTGGCCCGAGCCCGTCTCGGGCAGCACCACCACGAACTCGTCGCCGGCATAGCGGGCGAAGAGCTCGTCGCGCCGCACCCGGCTGCGCACCAACGAGGCCAGCGTGCGCAGGACGTGGTCGCCGGAGAGGTGGCCGAAGCCGTCGTTGATGTGCTTGAAGTGGTCCACATCGAAGATGAGCAACGACAGCGGGCGATCGTGGCGCTGCGCGCGGATGATCTCGCGATCGGTGAACTCTTCGAAGTACCGCCGGTTGTGGATCTGCGTCAGGCCGTCATAGATGGCCATCCGGTAGATCTCTTCGTGGTAGGCCGCCTCGACGTTGGCGTTGGACAGGAACTTGTAGATGGTGCTGCCCACCTTGATCAGATCGCCGTCACAGAGGAGCGTCCGCGAGGTCTGCTGGCCGGCCACCCAGGTGCCGTTGGTGCTCTTCAGATCCTCGATGATCCAGCCCTCGGTGCCGGCGAGCAGGCGGCAGTGCCGCCGCGAGACGCTCTCGTCATCGGCGACGATGTCCGCGTCGACGTCGCGGCCGATGATGGTCCCCGCCGGCCGGAAGGGATCGAGGTCGACCTTGCGGCCGATGTTGGCCCCGTAGATCGTCACCAGGATCTCGCCCCGCGGCTGGTCCTTCCCGCCGGTGCCCTGCTTGACGATGATGGTATCCGTCGCGCGCATGGGGCGAGGTTAGCGCCGGTCGCGCCCGGGTTCCAGGCCACGGTGACGTGGCGACGTTCTCATCTTGCCCGGCATCCTCGTGACGGTCCTCGCCGCGGGGGTCCAGGCCTGCCCAGGAGGTCGACATGACCGACACCAGCATCAGCTTCATCCGCTCCCTGTGCTCCGGCCAGATCGAGCAGGACGTCATCTTCCCGTTCCCCACCCTCTCCGCCGCCGAGCGCGAGCTGCTCACCCCCGTCCTCGAGTCCATCGACGCCCTGCTCGGGGACGCCGCGGGCGACTTCCGCAAGTGGGACGAGGCCGGGGAGCTGCCGGCGAAGTTCGTCAAGAAGATGAAGGAATTCGGGCTCTTCAGCCTGATCATCCCCGAAGAGTCCGGGGGCCTCGGCTTCGGGAACATGGCCTACTCGCGCACCCTCCAGCAGATCGCCCGGCACGACGCCTCCGTGGCCGTCACCGTGGGGGCGCACAGCTCCATCGGCATGCGCGGCCTGAAGCTCTACGGCACCGATGAGCAGAAGGCCCAGTACTACGAGCGCCTCGCCACGGGAGAGCTCATCGCGGCCTTCTGCCTGACCGAGCCGGGGGCGGGGTCCGACGCGGCCGCGGTGCGCACCACCGCCGAGGACAAGGGCGACCACTACCTGCTCAACGGGCAGAAGATCTGGATCACCAATGGTGGCCTGGCCGACTTCTTCACGGTCTTCGCCAAGACCGGCGAGTCGGGGCCGCGGGCTCGCCTGTCGGCCTTCATCGTCACCCGCGACATGGCCGGCGTCAGCAACAGCCCTCATGAAGACAAGATGGGCATCCGGGCCAGCTCGACGACGACGGTCTACTTCGACAACGTGAAGGTGCCGAAGGAGAACCTGCTGGGCCCCCTGCACGGCGGCTTCAAGGTCGCGATGAACATCCTCAACAGCGGCCGCTCGGGCCTGGGGGGCGGGGCCGTCGGCATGATGAAGCGCCTGATCAGCCTCACCAGCGAGCAGGCCACCGTCCGCACCCAGTTCGGCAAGCCCATCGCCGAGTTCGGCCTCATCAAGCAGAAGATCGGCCACATGGTGGTGGACTGCTACGCCGCCGAGGCCGCCGTGACGGTGGTGGCGGCGCTCTCCGACCAGGGCTACGACGACTACTCCGTCGAGGCGGCCATCACCAAGGTCTTCGCCTCCGAGGCCCTCTGGCGCACGGCCGACGAGGCGCTCCAGGTGGCCGGCGGCAACGGCTTCATGAAGGAGTACCCCTACGAGCAGATCATGCGGGATGTGCGCATCAACCGCATCTTCGAGGGCACCAACGAGGTCCTGCGCCTCTTCATCGCCCTGACCGCCCTCAACGACGTGGGCCAGCGCCTCAAGGAGATGGCCAGCTCGCTCAAGGGCATCTTCGACGACCCCATCAAGGGCTTCGGCGTCCTCTACGACTACGCCCGCAAGCGCGCCCTCTGGGCCACCAACATCAAGACCGAGCGCACCACCTTCTCCAAGGTTCACGTGGCCTTGCGGCCGCAGGCCGAGGTCTTCGAGGACCTCACCCGCGACCTGGGCGCCATGGCCGACCGCATCCTGCGCAAGCACGGCAAGGCCATCATCGAGAAGCAGTTCGCCATGCGGCGGATGGCCGACGTGATGACCGATCTCTTCGTCATGGCGTGCGTCCTCAGCCGCGTCACCGCCACCATCGAAGAGAAGGGCGTCGAGAACGCCACGCCGGAGATCGAGATCGCCCAGGTCTTCTCGGCCCAGGCCAAGGGGCGCGTCCTGCGCAACTTCCGCAAGATCGACGAGAACGACGACGAGCAGATCAAGCGGCTGGCCGAGCAGGCCTGCTCGACGGGTGGCTACCGGTGGGACACCCTGTAGCCCCCGAGGCCCTGGGGGCGGCCTGCTGGGCCGCCCGGGGGGCCATCGCCGAGCATGTGCGCATCGACGAGGAGGCCGTGGCGCGGTACGCCGCGCACCTGCGGGCGGCGCCCCCGCCCATGCCGCGCTGGGATCACCCGGCCTTCCCGGCCGAGCCGGGGCCGCTGCTCGACGCCGTCGTCCTGCTCGGCAACGCCCTGAACTACGCCTACTGGGTGCCCGACGGCGCCACGATGTGGACGTGGCCGGTGGCGGGCGTGCCCGAGGTGGACGCCATGGCCCTCTTCGGCCGGCTGCACGACGCCCTGCGCGGGCGGGACGCGGACGACGTAGGCTGGCTGCAAGGCCCTGAAGTAGAAGGCCTTTTCGACGGCGGCACGGGCACACAGCCCCTCGTCGCCGAGCGCGTCGCGGGCCTGCGGGCCTTCGGCGCCTGGATCACGGCGGCCCACGGCGGCCGCCTGTCCCACCTGCTCGCCGCCGCCCCGGACGCCCTCGACCTGGCCAGCCACCTGGCCGACGGCACCCCCGTCTACGAGGATCGCCGCGCCGTGGCCGGCCTCGATCTGCCCCTCCGCAAGCGCGCCCAGCTCGCGGCCGGCATGCTGCACGCCGCCCGCGTCGCCCGCGGCGCCCCCGGCCTGGCCCGGCCCGAGCGCCTGACGCTCTACGCCGACTACATGCTCCCCCGCACCCTGCGCGACCTGGGCATCCTGGTCTACGCCCCCGCCCTCGCCGCGGCCATCGACGCCGGCGCCGAGCTGGCGGCCCGTAGCCCCGAAGAGACCGCCCTGCGCGTCGCCACCATCGCCGCCGGCGAGGCCCTCCTGCGCGCCGTCCCCGACCTCGACGCCGTGCGCCTGGACTACGCCCTCTGGCGCGCCGGCTTCGGTGTAGAGACGCGCCACCACCGCACGACGACGACGGATTACTGAGGCGTTACGCGGGCTTGCAGGCCCGCGCCCCGGCGGTGGGCGAGCTTGATCCCGGCGGCGCGCAGGGCCTTGATGCCCGGGCCCGAGAGGGAAGCGGGGAGGGCGTCTTCGGGGAAGGCCTCGACGCGGTCGTAGGGGGCAGCGAGGTGGGGTGTGCCGCGGGCGGCGACCAGCGCGGATGCGCCAGACGCGGTGGAAGAAGCCACCATGCTCGATGTCGCCGAGGGGGGCGCGCCCGGGGTCAGGCCGAGGGTGGCCAGATCGGCGGGGGACTCGACGGCGGGCAGCCTCCCACAGGCCGCCCAGCAGGCCGTCCTCCGCGCGGCGGGCCAGCCAGATGCGGCCAGCGTCGTCGCGGGCGAGGCCGGCCGTCCACGTCGTGACCGGGCGCTCGGCGCGCTTCGGCTTGAGGGGCAGGCTTCCTGGGTGCCCGCCGCCCGGGCGTCGCAGTCGCTGGCGACGGGGCAGACGAGGCAGAGCGGCGAGCGGGGCGTGCAGATCAGGGCGCCCAGCTCCATGAGCGCCTGGTTGAGGTCGCCAGGGCGCTCGCCCACCACCAGCTCGCCGGCCCGGGCCCAGAAGCGGCGGCTGACGGCGGGTCGGCGCGGGTCTTCGGCGATGTGGTCCAGGTGGCTGATCACCCGGACGACGTTGCCATCCACCAGGGGCTCGGCGCGCCCGAACGCGATGGACATCACGGCCCCCCGGGTGTACGGACCGACCCCGGTCAGGGCGCCGAAAGCCTCTGGATCGTTGGGGATTTCGCCGCCGTGTCGCTCGACGACCTGCTGGGCGGCGCGGTGCAGGCTGCGGGCGCGGCTGTAGTAGCCGAGGCCGGCCCAGAGGGCGAGCACCTCGTCGAGGGGCGCGGCGGCGAGGGCGGCCGGATCGGGGAAGCGCTCGAGGAAGCGGTGGAAGTAGGGGATGACCGACTCGACCCGCGTCTGCTGGAGCATGATCTCCGAGACCCAGGTGCGCCACGGCGAGGGGGCCTCGCGCCAGGGCATGGTGCGGCGGTGGGCGTCGTACCAGGCCAGCAGGGGGGCGCGGACGCGGGCGGGCTCAGCGGCCACGGGCGTCGTCGGCCTCGGCGCCGCAGAAGGCGCACGTCTTGCGGTTGCCCAGGGGAGCCTGGCAGAGGCGCTCGCCGCACCAGCGGTTCCAGAGGACGCGCTGGGCGATGCGGCCCAGGACGACGCCGAGGCCCAGGGCCAGGAGCGCCAGCACGGGATCGCGGGGCCAGAGCCGGGTGCTGAGGAAGCCGAAGACCAGCCCCGCGCCGGCCCCGTAGAGCAGCGCCTCCGTGCCGGGCCGGCGACGCTGGGGGCGGATCTTCCGGCCCCGGTTCCACAGGAGCTTCAGCGGCACGCGCAGGACCTCGGCCCGGTTGACCAGGGCCCGCAGAAACCCGGTCTGGCGGCGCATGGGCAGCCACCACGCCAGCACATGGCCGAAGAAGATGTTCCAGCCCAGGCCGCTGCGCTCGCCCAGCAGGTCGCGGGTCTCGACGGGGAGGAACTCCTCGACGGCCTCGCGCAGCACCCGCACGGCCTCGGCGGCGTCGGGGTCGTCCATCTCGAGGTTGCCCGACGCGAGGATGCGAAACCGGGCGTGCTCCAGCCAGGGCATCAGGGCGTCGACCGCCTCGGTGATGGCCGCGATCTCGGCGGGGCCGAGCTCGATGACGGGAGCGGGCATGCGGGCGCCTTTCGCGGGCAGCGCGAGACTCGTCGGTTGTCGCATGGATCGGCCTCTCAAAGGAGACCCCCCTGGCCGGTGGAGGGGGAGGGGGCCGGCCAGGGGGGTGGGGGATCAGCTCGGCAGGGGAGCCCCGGGGACGGCGCCGTCGGGAAGATCGGCGTCGGCGTAGTCGGGGCTGGCCTCGAGGGCGACGGCGAGCACGGTGGCCATGTCCTCGGCGAGGGTGAAGGTGAGCTGGGCGCGCACCGACTCCGGCAACTCATCGAGATCACGAGCGTTCTGGGCCGGCAGGATGATGTGGGTCAGCCCCGCGCGGTGGGCCGCCAGGACCTTCGACTTGATGCCGCCCACCGGCAGCACGCGGCCGCGCAGGGTGCACTCGCCGGTCATGGCCACGTCGCCGCGCACGCGCCGCCCCGTGAACAGGGAGGTGAGGGCGGTGAAGATGGTCACCCCCGCCGACGGGCCGTCCTTGGGCGTGGCCCCGGCCGGCACGTGGATGTGCACGTCCTCGGTCTCGAGCAGCTTCGGCGAGATGCCCAGCTCCTCGGCGTGGCTGCGCACGTAGGTCAGCGCGGCCCGAGCCGACTCCGTCATCACGTCGCCGAGCTGCCCGGTGATCTCCAGCTTGCCCCGACCTGGCATGCGCGACGTCTCGATGAACAGGATGTCACCGCCCACCGGCGTCCAGGCCAGGCCCGTCGCGACGCCGGGCAGCGACGTGCGCTCGGCCACCTGCTGGTGGAAGCGCGCCTTGCCCAGCCAGGTGTCCAGGTCGGTGGCCTCGACGGCCAGCGTCCCCTCGCCGCCCCGGGCGACCCGCAGGGCCGCGCCGCGGCAGAGGCGGATGAGCTCGCGCTCGAGCTGCCGCACCCCGGCCTCGCGGGTGTAGTCGCGGACGATGGCGTCGAGGGCGGCCTCGGTCAGCTCGAGGCCGGGCGTGCCGTCCTTGCCCATCAGGCCGTGGGCCTCGAGCTGCCGCGGCAGCAGGTGGGCCTGGGCGATGCGCACCTTCTCCATCGGCGTGTAGCCGTCGATGTTCACGACCTCCAGGCGGTCGCGCAAGGGCGCGGAAAGATTGCCGATCTGGTTGGACGTGCAGATGAAGAGCACCTCCGACAGGTCGTAGGGCAGGTCGAGGTAGTGATCCGTGAACGTGTTGTTCTGGGCCGGATCCAGCACCTCCAGCAGCGCCGCCTCCGGGTTGCCCGAGAAGCCGCCGTGGGTGAGCTTGTCGATCTCGTCCAGCAGCACGACCGGGTTCTTCGCCTTCGCCTTGCGCATGCCCTCGATGATGCGGCCGGGCAGGGCGCCCACGTAGGTGCGGCGGTGGCCGCGGATGCTGGCCTCGTCGCGCACGCCGCCGAGGGAGATGCGCACGAACGGGCGGCCGGTGGCCTCGGCGACGGAGCGCGCGAGCGACGTCTTGCCGGTGCCGGGGGGGCCCGTCAGGCACAGGATGGTGCCCTTGGCGTGCTCGGCGAGCTGGAGCACGGCCATGTGCTCCAGGATGCGCTTCTTCACCTCGTCCAGGCCGTAGTGGTCGGCGTCGAGCTGGTCGGCGACGGCGTTGAGGTCGGACTTGACCTCCACCCGCTCCGTCCAGGGCAGGTCGGCCACCCACTCCAGCCAGGTGCGGGCCACCTGGGCCTCGGCCCCCTGGCCCAGGTTCTCCAGCCGGCGCAGCTCGCGGTCCACCGCCTCGCGGATGTCCTCGGGCAGCTCCTTCTCGGTGAGGCGCTTGCGCAGGGCGTCATCCTGTCCGCCGTCCTCGCCGAGCTCCTTGCGGATGGCGGCCATCTGCTCGCGCAGCATGTTCTCGCGCTGCCGCTGGCCCAGGTTCTGGCGGACGGTGGCCTCGATCTTCTTGCGCAGATCCGCGGCGGTCAGGGTCTCGCCGGCGAGGCTGGTGACCCGCTCCAGGCGGTCGGCCGCGTCCAGCGTCAGCAGCACATGCACCTGCTGGGAGTGCGTCAGCTCCAGCACCGAGGCCACCCGGTCAGCCAGACGCCCCGGGGAGGGATCGTGGCGGAAGGCGTCGAGCGTCGCCTTCATGGGCCCCTCCTCGCCCGCCTGATCCTTCAGCGCGGCGGCGAGGGTCTCCGCCATGATCCGGGCCTTCATGGAGTCGGCGGACGGCTCGGGCAGCTCCTCGCCCTCGGCCAGCATGAAGGGATCGCTGGCCACCACCGCGGTGAGCGCGAAGCGGCGGACGGCGTTGAGGGCGACCATGAGGCCGCCGTTCTGGCCGCGTCGGATGTCGAGCACCTCGGCCAGCACCGCGACCGGGTGCAGGTCGGCGATGGTGGGGTCGTTGATGCGCGGGTCGCGCTGGACCGCCACGGCCACCAGGGGGCGGTCACGGGGGTTGCCGAGGGACTGGATCAGGGCCACCGACTTGCGGCGCCCCACCGGGAGGGTGCGGACGGTGCCGGGGAGGATGACGCCGCCGCGGAGCGGGAGGAGGGGCAGGGGGGCGTCGGGCAGGGTCACGTTGGAGTCGGCCATCTTCTCTACCTCGCTTCAAGACTGGGGTTGAACGACTGATAAAATCATTCATCGTTCAGTCAAGGGCCGCGTCGGATTTTCCTGCTCGCGCGCTCTCCACGGATCAAGAAGCCGGGGGAGCGCGCCGGGTTGCAGCGGGGAGCTGGACGATCTCGCCGGGCAGGGCGATGGCGTGGGCGAGCGCGCCCGGGACGTGGACGCCCGGCCAGACGACGGCGTCCTCCAGGGCCCCGTCGACGCGGGCGCCGGTGTCGACGAAGGAGAAGGCACCCACCCGCGCCGCGGGGCCGATCCGTGCGCCAGCGAGCACCGCGCAGGGGCCCTCCAGCCGGGCGTCGGGGTGGACGCGGGCGTCGGGGTGCAGGCGGCGCCCGAGGGCGTCGGCGGGGGGCAGGTGGGGGGCGGCCAGGTCGCCGGCGAGGATGGCCCGGTGGGCGGCCAGGTAGCGATCGGGGGTGCCGACGTCGAACCAGCCGCGCCAGGGCTCGACGAAGACGCCCTGGAGCGGCCGGCGGCGGGCCAGCAGCGCCTTCCAGGCGGTCCGCAGGATGTCCCCCGGGCCGGGTGGCAGGGCGGCGATCAGGGCCGGCTCGATGATCTGCACACCCGTAAAGGCGCCGAACTGAAGGGGAAACGAGGCGGCGTCGGGTCCCTCGACCTCTGCGATGCGGTGCAGGCGGCCCGTCGGATCGATGCCGACCCGGCCGAACGGGGCGTCGGGCGGGACCTCGCGCAGGACCAGGGTGCCCAGGGCGCCGGCGGCCCGGTGGCGGGCGATCAAGGGGGCGAGGGGGAAGTCGAAGAGGGCGTCGCCGTTGATGACCACGAGGGGGCCCTGGGGCAGCGCGGCGGCGATGCCCCGGACGCCGCCGCCCGTGCCCTGGAGCGTCGCCTCGGTCACTACGGTGATGGCGGGATCGTCGGCGAAGGCCGCCGCGACCTGGCCCCCCAGGTGGAAGGCGTTGATGCCGATGCGGTCCACGCCGGCCGCTCGCAGGGCGTCCAGCGCGGCGGCCAGGAGGGGTCGGCCGGCCAGCGGGACGAGGGGCTTGGGGCAGTAGCGGGTGAGGGGGGCGAGGCGCGTGCCCTCCCCCGCGGCGAGCACGGCACCGTGGAGCGCTTCCATGGCCGGATCCTCGCCTCGCGGGGGCGGGCGGAGCAAGGGAGGGGATCCCGGGGGCCGCCCTGCCCTACTATCGCCCCGTGAGACGACCTCTCCTCTGCTGCCTGCTGCTGCTCTGGGCCTGCGACTCCAGCGACGATCCGCGCCCGGAGGACGCCGCGGTGGGGCCGCTGGACGCGCGGGTGGTGCAGCCGCTGCGCATCTCGGTCTCGCCCCGGGTGCCCGAGGCCGTGCCCCCGGGGACGCCCCTGCGCTACGAGGCGGTGTCCCTTGACGACGGCACCCGGCGGACCGGCGGTCTGCCCCTGAGCGCGGCGTGGCCGCTGGAGGCCGAGCTGGCTGGGGTCGAGCGCGGGACGTGGCGCGTGACCGTCTTCCTGGATCGGGACGGGGACGCTCGGTTCGACGACTGTCCGTTTCCACCGCGGGCGGGCGACTCGGAGCAGGCGCTCGCGCTCGACACGCTCAGCGGCCAGGTCGTGGCGCGGGCGCTGGCCGGTCGGGTCGTGGAAGTGCCCGTCGAACAAAGGATTTGTGGCCCGGGGACGGTGGACACCGGCGTGGCGGGGCGGGTGGCGCTCAAGGACGATGTGCCCGTGCCGGGGCCGGTGATGGCGCTGCTGGAGCCGGTCGGGGGCAGCGCGGAGCCCGGGGCGGCTCGGCCGCTGCCCGATCTGCGCATCACCCTGCGGGCGGGGGCCCTGGACACGACGCTGCCGTTCAGCTTCGGCGAGGTGCTGCCAGGGCGGTGGCGCCTGACGGTGTTCTCGGACGAGGACGGCGACGCGACGCCCACCCCCTGCGACGCCACGCCGGGCGGCGGGGATCGCCACGTCGCGCCCCCCGTCGAGGTGGAGGTGGTGGCCGGCCAGCGGGCGGTGATCGGCGAGGCCCTGGTGCTGCGCACGCTGGCCTGCCCGGCCGCCCTCACGGGCCTGACCGGCGAGGTGACGCTGGCGCCGGGGCTGGTGCCCGATCCGGCGCTGGACGGGCCGCTCGGGCCCCTCGAGGGACCCATTCGCCTGGCCCTCTTCCGGTCGTCCGGGGGGGAGCCGGTGGCGACGACGACGCTGCTCGCCGCCGTCGACACGCGGCCGCTGCCGCACCGGTTCACCGTCACCGGGCTGCCGGAGGGGACATGGCGCCTGGTGGCCTGGGTGGATCGGGACGGGGATGGGGCCTTCACGCCCTGCGGCGGACTGACGGGCATCGACGCGACGTGGCTGCAGCGCGAGGATGTGCGGGTGGTCGGCGGCGAGGTCCGCCGGCTGGAGCCCCTGGCGCTGGTGCGCCAGCCCTGCGACGCGGCGTCGGAGACGGGCCTGACGGGGCGCATCCTCCTGCAGACCGAGGACGGGCCGGTGGGCAGCGGGCGGCCGGTGCGGGCGCGGCTGCTGCCGCACGCGGGCGGCCCGGAGCGCTCTCTGCAGCTCCTCGACAACCACCGGGCGGCGGCCCCCTCGGCTCGCGTGATCGCGAGCCGGCTCCCCCCCGGGCGCTACGATCTGATCGTCTACCTCGACAACGACCAGGACGGCGTCTTTACCGACTGCCGCCAGGCGCCCTACGGGGATCGGGCCGCCGTGGCCCTCGACGACGTGGAGATCCCCGAGGGCCGCATCGTCTCCCTGGGCAGCCCGACGCTCTCGCTGCTGGGCTGTCCCGTCCCTCGCGCCGAGCTGCGCCCGCGGGTGCAGTACGACCCGGGGGTGGTGGCCGGAGAGGGCCCGCTGCGGCTGATCATCACCGAGCGGGGCGGCTGGCGCGCGCAGGTCGTGCTGGCGCCGCGGTCGGGACCCGCCCTCCCCGAGCCGCTGCTCGAGACCCTCACCCTCGCGCCAGGCGAGTTCCAGCTGGAGGCCTGGCTGGACGCGGATCGTGACGAACACCTGGGCGGCTGCGGGGACGTGGCCGAGGATCCGGCCGTGGGCCGGCTGGTGCTGCGCCTGGACGCCATGACCCCCGAGGCGGATCCCATCCTGCGGCTGGAGCCCCCCTGCGGTCGGTGACGCGCGCGTGACGGGTCGGCGCAAGTCCAGGCGGGACGGCGGGTTCCGCCTGCCGGAGCGTTCGTTGACAGCCCGGAGGGGCGACCCTATACTCCGCCGAATCTTCGGCAGCCCAGCGTCCGCGGGATGAGCATCCCTGAAATCATTTTTCTGATCAGCTACTTCGGCGTCCTCGCCGTGCTGTCGTTCTATGGGGCCCACCGCTACCACATGGCGTGGCTCTATTACCGGCACCGCAAGGATCAGCCCCGGCTGCCCGAGCTGCCCCCGGACTACGAGTGGCCCCGGGTCACGATCCAGCTCCCGGTCTTCAACGAGCGCTACGTCGTCCGCCGGCTGATCGACGCGGTCTGCCGCATCCGCTACCCCCAGCACCTGCTCGAGATCCAGGTCCTCGACGACTCCACCGACGACACCGTGGAGATCTCGCGGGCGGCGGTGGAGGAGTGGAAGGCGCGGGGCGTGGACATCACCTTGCTGCACCGCACCGATCGGACGGGCTTCAAGGCCGGCGCGCTCCAGGCAGGCATGCAGGCGGCGAAGGGGCGCTTCATCGCGGTCTTCGACGCCGACTTCGTGCCCACCACCGACTTCCTGGAGCGCACGATCCCCCACTTCGTCGACGACCGGGTGGGCATGGTCCAGGCGCGCTGGGATCACCTCAACCGCGGGTTCTCGCTGCTGACCCAGGCCCAGAGCATCCTGCTGGACGGGCACTTCATCATCGAGCACACCGCCCGCAACCGGTCGGGCCGCTTCTTCAACTTCAACGGCACCGCGGGGGTGTGGCGCCGCGAGACCATCGGCGACGCCGGCGGCTGGCAGCACGACACCCTCACCGAAGACCTGGATCTGTCGTACCGGGCCCAGCTCAAGGGCTGGCGCTTCATCTTCCTCAACGATCTGCTGGCCCCCGCCGAGCTGCCCGTCGAGATGAACGCCTTCAAGAGCCAGCAGCACCGGTGGGCCAAGGGCTCCATCCAGGTGGCGCTGAAGCTGCTGCCCCGCATCCTCAGGAGCGACCTGCCCCGCAAGGTCAAGATGGAGGCCTTCATCCACCTCAGCAACAACGTGGCCTATGTGCTCATGGTGCTGATGTCGCTGATGCTCCCGTTCACCCTGCACCTGCGCGTCGCCAACAACTGGTACACCGCGCTGTTCCTGGACCTGCCGTTCTTCCTGGGGGCGACGGTGTCGGTCTGCGCGTTCTACCTGCTCTGCCAGATCGAGGCGGGCGGCCGCCCCTGGTACAAGCACCTGCTCTACCTGCCGGTGGTCCTGGCCCTCGGCATCGGCCTGGCCGTCAACAACACGAAGGCGACGCTGGAGGCCCTGCTGGGCCATGACTCGCCGTTCGTGCGCACCCCGAAGCTGGCGGTGGAGGCGGGCCAGAAGACGGCCCGCCCGGTGCCGCGCTATCGCTCGGGGCGCAACGTCCTGCCCTGGGTCGAGCTCTTCTTCGGCGCCTACTACACCTACACGGTGATCTACTGCCTGATGCACCAGGTCTGGATCGCCCTGCCCTTCATGCTGATCTTCCAGGTGGGCTTCCTGTACACGGGCCTGATGAGCCTGCTGCAGTGGAACCTGCCCGGTCGCCGCCAGCCCGCCTCCGAGGCCGCCTGACCGACGCCCCGCGAGGCCGCCTCGTGCTGGCGGCCGGCGCCCTCGTGGGCCTCCTGCCCCTCGCCTTCGGCCTGGTGCCCGGCGATGAAGCCACGCGCCTGGAGCGCCTGATCGTCGGCTACGGCCTCGCCGGGCTGCCGTTCTTGCTGGTCTGGCGCGGGTGGCGCGCCCTGCCCGACCGCCTGGCGCCCCTGCTCGCCGTCGCCGTCGGGATCCGGCTGCTGCTCCTGCTGCTGCCCCCGCTGCTGTCCGAGGATGTGTGGCGCTACGTGTGGGACGGGGCCATGCAGCTCGCGGGGCAGAACCCGTATGCGCTCGCCCCGCTCGATCCCGCCCTCGACGCCCTGGCGGCGGATCCGACCCTGGCAGCGGTGCGGGCGGCCATCGGCCACGGCCACATCCCGACCATCTATCCCCCGATGGCTCAAGCGTTTTTCGCCGGCGCGGGGCTGCTGGGGCCGGCGCCGATCTGGATCCGGCTGGGCCTCGTGGCCGCCGACGCCGGGGCCATCGCGGCGCTCTGGGCGCTCGCCCGGCGCGCGGGCCGGCCGCCCCAGGCGGTGGCGCTGCTGGCCTTCGCGCCGCCGGCGGTGCTGGAGGGGGCCGTCGGCGCCCATGTGGACGCCCTGGGGGTGGCTTGCCTGGCGCTGGCCCTGGGGCTGCTGGGCCGACGCAGGCTGCTGGCCGGCGTGGCCCTGGGGGCGAGCGTCGCCACGAAGCTGCTGCCGTTGATGGCCTGGCCCGTGCTGCTGCGCCGGGGTCGGGGCCCCCTGCTGGCCGCCGTCGCCACGGTGGGGCTGGTGGCCCTGCCCTACCTGGCGGCGGGGCCCGCCCTCGTGCAGGGGCTGGGCGCCTATGGGGCCCGCTGGCGCGCCAACGACGGGTTTTTTGCCTTGCTGATCGAGGGGTTCCAGCGGATCTGGCCGCCCGCCGGCGTGGCGGTCGAGCTGCCGGCCTGGGCCGCTCGCCTCGCCCGGACGCTGGTGGGCCCGTCCGGCGGGCCGGATCCCCTGGAGATCTGGCCCGACGAGCTGGCCTTCGCGGCGGCGAAGGTGGTGGCCCTGGGCCTGTTCGGGCTGGTCTGGCTGCTGCTCGCCGCCCGGGCCTGGCGCGCCCCGGACGCCACGTCGGCGCTGGCGACGCTGCTGGGGCCCGCCACGGGGGCGCTGTTGCTGCTCTCGCCGGTCGTGCACCCCTGGTACCTGCTCTGGGTCCTGCCCCTCGTGGTCCACGCCGCCGGCCGGCGATGGACCTGGCCGTTCCTCGCCTGGCAGGCGACCGTCTTCCTGGCCTACCTGCCGCGGCCCGACTACCTGCGCGGGCTGGGCTGGGAGGCGGCCCCGGCGGCGGTCTGGCTCCAGTACGCGCCCGTCTGGTTCGTGCTGGCCATGGCGGCGTGGCCCGGGGTACAACGCGGTCGGCCTGGCTGAGCCGGGGAGGCGAAGCGGCGATGTGGCTCGCACGAATCTGGTTCCTTCTGGCGCTCTGTGGCCTGGCGGTCGCCCTCGGGGGCGCCCTCACGCTGCCGGGCTTCCGCGATGAGCGGGTGGGTGCGCTGCGCGATCAGGTCGCCAGCGTCGAGGCGGCCGCGGTGCAGGCCGAGGTGGCCGCCGAGGTCGCCGACGTGCGCCGCGCGACCCAGCTCTCGGCCCAGGATCCCGACCTGCTCAAGGCCATGGCGGCCCAGACGCCCGACCTGCCGCCCCATGTGGGCCGGGCGCTCATCGAGCACGAGCTCGAACGCATCAACGAGAAGAACCCGCGCCTGGACCTGCTGCTGGTGGCGCCTGATGGCAGCGTGCGTGGATCCACGCGGGCCATCGCCTCGGACGCGAGCGGGCTGGCGCGCTCGCCCCAGGTGAAGGCGGCCCAGGGCGGCAGCTTGCAGGTCGGGCTCCTCCGTGGGGAGGCGCCCCGGGCCGTCGTGGCCGTCCCGCTGCCCGGGGAAGGGGCCGGCGTGCTCGCTGCGTTCACGCGGCCGCCGACGAGCACCGCCGTGGCGGCCCATGGCGCGCTCGGCACCGACACCCGCATCGTGGCGCTCATCGATGGCCAGGTCGTCGAGGGCTCCTGGCCGATGACGCGGGGACGCAGGCGGCCCAGGCCGCCGCGGCGGAGGGGCAGCCCCGGTGGCGGTGACCCTCGCCGGCCTGCCCACCCGCGCTCGCCGCTTCGCCGTGCCCGCCGCCCCGGGGTGTCCTTCGTGCTGGCCTGGCCCGCGGAGCCCCCACCACCTTCTCGGACGCCGGGGGCTTCGGCGGCCTGTTCCGGCGCGCCCTCGGGCGGGCCTCGGACACCGCGGTCTTCCTGGGCGCCGCCCTGGTGCTCTGGCTCGTGGGCGTGCTGATCGCCGACGCCGCGCGCCGCCGCGCCGTCCGCCGGGCCGCCGCCGAGCTGGGGCTCGCGGGTCAGGCCGATCTGGGGCAGGTGCCCGGCTTCCTGCGCCCGCTCGTCCAGGCGGCCCTCGACGCGGTGGATGACGCCCGCCGGCGCGCGCCCCGCTACGAGCCGCCTGCCAGCGAGTCGGGCGAGATCTCGGCGGAGCGCGTCGTCGAGACGCTGGAGGCGCCCTCCGAGCCGCCGGCGCCGCGCACGCCGCCGCGCACGCCCCCCGCCGCGGCCGAGCGCCCGGCCCCGGCCCGCCCGGACTCGGATCCCCCCGAGCACTTCCTGGTGCGCCCGCCCGTCAAGGCGGCGGAATCTGCTGAAGTTCCAGAGCCTTCCGACACCTTCGAGCCCGAGGTCGTCCCCGGAGAGGGCACCACCGAGCTGCCCGCCCGGCGCGTCAGCGGGGGCCTGCTGGATCGGCTGGAGCGCCGGTCCGACCCGCTGGCCAGCCTGGAGGCGCCCGCCGAGGAGGAGGAGGAGGATCCCGATGGCATCCCCACCCGCGAGGTGGGCCCCCGCCCCGGGATCTCGCTCTTCGATCGGCTGATGCCGGTGGCGCCGGCGGGCGCCCTCGACGACGAAGACGACCTCTTCGACGACGACGGCCTGCTGACGGCGGATCGGCCCGGCGAGCGGGTCTCGGCGCCGCCGCCGGCCCTGGAGGATGAGCCCGACTCCTCGGTCTTCGATCTGTCCATGCCGGGGACGCCGCCCCCGCGGGATCGGTGGCTGTCGGAGCCGCCGGATCCCGCCGAGGAGAGCGCCGACGGCAGCATGCGCCTGCCGGGCCGGCCTGGCGGGCTGCTGGCCCACCTGCGCCAGAAGAACGCTCTGGATCCGGTGGAGGGGATCGGCGGCGAGAGCACCGTGGTGCGGCCCATCCCCATGTCGCTGCTCGACGCGTCGTCCGACAAGGATCCCGACCGCACGGCCGTGGGACCGCCGCCTCGCCGCGACGCCGAGCGCGACGCCATCGAGCGCGTCTACGAGCAGGTCTTCGAGGAGTTCCTGGCCGTGAAGCGCGCCTGCGGCGAGTCGACCCACGCCGTCGACTACGCCCGCTTCCGCGCCAAGCTGGTGCGCACCCGCAAGTCGCTCATCGAGCGCTTCCAGTGCGCCGACGTCCGCTTCCGCGTCTACGTGAAGGACGGCAAGGCTGCGCTGAAGGCGGTCCCCCGCCTCGAGGGCGACGACGGCGAGGAGACGCTGGGCTGACGTCAGCCCGGCGCCCGGATCCGGTCCAGCAACTGGATGAAATTGCAGGGTTTGTGGCGCGCGTCGAGCTGCTCCGCGAGGATGCGATCCATGGCCAGCCGCACCGCCCCCGTCGAGCCCGGCAGCGCGAAGACCAGGGTGTCATGGCAGAGCCAGGCGTCGGCCCGTGACTGGATGGCCGAGGTGCCGATGTCGGCGAAGCTCAGCCAGCGGAACAGCTCGCCGAACCCGGGGATGTGGCGCGTCGCGAGGGCGGCGACGGCCTCGGGGGTCAGGTCCCGCTGCGTGACGCCCGTGCCCCCCGTGAGGATCACCACCGCCACCTCCGGGTCGGCCACGAGCCGGGCTACCTCGGCGCGGATGCGCGGGATGTCGTCGGTGACGAGCAGACGCCGCACGTCCGTGTGGCCCATGGCCACCAGGCGCTCGGCGGCCAGCGCGCCGCTCGTGTCGGTGTCCAGGGTGCGGGTGTCGGAGACGGTGATGACGGCGCAGCCGACGGGGATGAACGGGCGGTCGGACATGGCTCTCCTCCGGGCCAGGGGCGGCCCGGAGTATAGAGCATGACCCGGGCGCCCTCGACCCTGGGGCCATGGGCCCGCGCCTTCGCCCTGGCCTCCTTCGTCCACCTGACGCTGCCCGACTTCGACCAGGCGGGCTGGCGTGGTCCCCAGGTCGTCGAGGCCCTGGGGGCCCTGATCCTGCTCATCCGCCCGCATCCACTGGGGTTTCTGCTCTGCGCGGCGGGCACGCTCTGGCCTCTGCTGCTGCTGCGGGACGTCCTCACCCAGTCGGCCCTGCTGACGCTCTGGGCCCTGATCGGCCTGGCGGGGGGCGGCCGGCGGGGGCCGGCGGCGCTGACGGCGGTGCGCTGGACGACGGCGGCGACCTACCTGCTGGCCGTGCTGCACAAGCTCAACACGGCGTGGTTCGATCCGACGATCAGCTGCGCCGAGCACGCGTGGGCCCAGGTGGTGGCGCGGTATGGTGTGCCGACGCTGCCCGCGCCGGCCTACGTCGCCCTGGCCGTCGAGGTGGGCCTGGCGCTGCTCGTCCTGCGACGCAGCCCATGGGCGTGGCCGGTGGGGCTGGCGTTCCACCTGCCCCTCACGGTGACGCTCGCCCCGGCCTTCGGCCCCGTGATGCTGGCGGGCTACGCCGCGGCCATCACCGCCAGGCAGCGGGTGCGGTGGCGGCGGGCGCTGCGCCGCGGCTGGCCGGTGGCGGCGCTGGCCGCCGGCCTGGCGGGCGTGGGCGAGTACCTGCTCGCGGGGCGGGGCGAGGGCTTCGTGGCGCTGAAGGTGGCGGCCGGCGCGGGCCTCGCCGTCCTCGCGCTGGACGTCATCGCCCACGAGCGGCCCCGGGACCGGGGGAGGGCGGCCGGGGGCCTGCTGCCGGTGGTGGCCACCGCGCTCTGGGTGGCCAACGGCCTGACGCCCTACCTGGGCCTCCAGTACCAGCACACCGCCGCCATGCTCAGCGGCCTGCGCATCGACACAGGCTGCCATAACAGCCTCGTCCTCCCCGAGGCCCTGCGCCTGGTGGACCCCTACGTGCGCATCGACGCCGCCCGCATCGGCGCGGGCGAGCGACCGGGTCGCGAGCGCAAGCTGCGAGAAACTCTATGGAATCTGCCGGCTCTGCACACCATGCGGGCCAACTGGTGCATCCCCGAGAACCGCCCGATCGCCCTGGCGGGGACGTGGCAGGGCGTGGCCTTCTCCCTGCCGGATCTCTGCGACGATGGCTGGCGCCGCGCGCTCCCGGGCGAGGCCGAGGTGCTCCCCGGGCTCCAGCGCTTCCAGAAGAACCTGGGCCGGACCTGTCCAGAAGCCTGTATCCACTGACGTGGCGGGGACTTTGGGGTAGGGTGTCGCGCCATTTGCAGACGGGGGAGTCATGAGGCGAACACTGGGCGCGGTCGTCGCCCTGGTCGGGGCCGTCGGCCCGGCCGCGGCGGTCGAGGTCGTCGAGAAGGGGCCACCGGAGTCCCAGGCCATCCTGGGGGTCGGCATCACGGGCCGGCTGTCGGGGACGGGGGAGCACATCGACGCCATCCCGGCCCACGCCGATGGCACCACCCTGGATCCGGGGGCCCTGGCCAGCGGCCAGGCGGCGCTGGGGCTGGTGCTGGACGGCCGCTTCATGTCGGGGCAACTCCCCATCGTGTTCAACGCCGAGATCCAGGGCTACGCCTACTCGGGCCAGGTGCTGGGCAAGGCGGAGCTGGATGGCATCGACGTGCCCGCCACCCAGGAGGACGCGCTCTACCTCAAGACGCTGTTCGCCCGCGTCTCGCTGGGGCCCTTCCTGACCCTGGGGGCCGGGCGCACGTCGTCGACGTGGGCGATGGGCCTGCTGGCCAACGGCGGGACCCGCAGCGACGACTTCGACGCGGGCACCGCGCGCTTCTCCGATCCCTACCTCGGCGACACCAATGATCGCCTGCTCGTGGCGGTGGGGCCGCTCACGCCGGCGCGGGTGCAAGTCTTCGGCTTCTACGATCAGGTGGTCGAGGACGACGGCCTGCGCCCGGGCGACGAGGCCACCCAGTTCGGCGGTGGCATCCGGCTGGGCGAGGACCAGGGCATCCACGGGGGCATCTACGTGGTGCGCCGGCGCCAGGAGGCGGCCAACGATCGCTCCCTGGAGGCCAGCGCGCTCGACGTGCACCTCGCCTGGCCCGTGCCGGTGGGCGCGCACACGCTCGCCCTGGAGGCCGAGGTCGCTTTCATCAATGGAACCACGGACTTCGCGCCCACCGTGGACTACCCCGAGCATGACATCCGCCAGCTCGGGGGCGCCCTGCGCGCCCGCCTGGATCTGGGCGGCTTCGGCGTGGTGCTCGATGGCCTGTTCGCGTCGGGCGACGAGTCCCTGGCCGACCGGCAGCAGAACGCCTTCAAGGCCGACCGCAACCACGAGCTGGGCCTCATCGTGTACCGGTACATGCTGGCCACCCAGACGGCCTATGTGCCCACCACGGCGTCGGATCCGAACCTCATCGGGGTGCCGCCCGAGGACATCGATCGCTTCCCGACCCGGGGCGGGGCCTCCAACACCCTCGCCTTGCAGCCGAAGGTCTACTGGCGGCCCCTGCCCACCCTCGAGGTCTTCACCGGGCCGCTGGTGGCCTTCTCGGCGGTGCCCCTCGTCGATCCCGTGAACACCGGCTTCAACGGCGGCCGCGCCCGCAACGCCTTCGACGGCGAGCCGGGCAGCTACCTCGGCACCGAGCTGGATCTGGGCGTCCGCGGGCAGCTCGAGGTGGTCGGCCTGCAGCTTCGGGCCGGCCTCGAGGGGGCCGTCTTCCTCCCCGGCTCGGCCTTCGCCGACGCTGACGGGCAGACCCCCGACGCCCTGCTGGGCGGCCGGGTCCTGCTCGAGACCGCATTCTGATGGGGGCCACCATGAACCGAACGCTCGCCACCGTCCTCGCCCTCGTCGGCCTCGCCGGCTGCATCTCGCCGGAGCCCGAGGGCCTGGCCCCGGCGCAGCCGGCCGCGACCACCGTGAAGATGGACTTCCGGCACCGCCCGCTGCCCGAGATCCCGCTGCCCAACGACATCGCCACCCGCTACGACGCCACCTCGGCCACCGGCCGCCGGATCAACGCGTCCATGGTGGCCCCCACGGGCATGGAGGTGCGCGTCCGCACGCTGCTGGACACCCTGGATGGGTGGGGCGTCTTCCAGCCCATCACCATCCCCTTCACCGGCCCCCTGGACATCCAGTCCATCCTCGATGCCCACCGCGACGCCGACTACGCCACCGCCGACGACGTGGTCTACCTGATCAACATCGACAAGAAGTCCCGTGAATTCGGGAAGATCCACCACCTGGACGTGGGCAACGGCAACTACCCCGTGGTGCTGGAGCAGCTCGACAAGTACTGGAAGAACGACCCGCGCGGGTGGCTCATCTCCATCCTCTTCGAGGAGGCCGATGAAGACACCAACGGCAACGGCAAGCTGGATCCGGGCGAGGACACCGACGCCGACGGCGTGCTGGACGTGCCCAACTACCTGCCCGGGCACAGCCCCGCGCGCGACGATCTGGCGGGCCGCGCCGACGCGCTGATGACTTTCTACGAGCGCGAGACGAACACCCTCATCCTCAAGCCCCTGGTGCCCCTGCGGGAGCGGACCACCTACGCGGTGGTGGTGACGCGGCGCCTGAAGGACGAGGCGGGCAACCCGGTGGGCTCGCCCTTCGACTGGATCAACCACGCCAGCCAGACCGAGGATCTCAAGCCCCTCCTGGACGTGCTGCCCGAGGGCCTGGCCGTGGGCGACATCGCCTTCGCCTTCAGCTTCACCACCCAGACCATCGAGGCGGGCTGGCAGGCGGTGCGCGACGGGCTGTACGGCCATGGCGTGCAGGCCCACCTGGCCGAGGAGTTCCCGCCCGCGGTGCAGGGCCTGCTGCCCCTGCGCGATGAAGGGCGGTTCGAGGGCATGACGAACCCGTACGTGCTCTGGTCCGAGGACTGGATGCGGGCCTTCAACGTCGTCGCGCCCCAGCTCCTGGGCGGCCGCCCGGGCACCGAGGCCTTCCGCCAGCAGGTCGAGAACAACAGCTACGTCGACTTCCAGGTCATCGGCTACTTCGACTCGCCGCAGCTCTTCCCCCGCGAGGACGCCGACGGCGCCTGGCTGCCCTTCGACGCCCAGAGCTGGCCCCAGGACCTCGACTCGAAGCCCGCCCCGGCCCGCGCCGAGCGCGTCTACTTCTACCTGTCGGTGCCCCGCAAGGAGATCTCGGTTCGCGGCATGGGCCACCCCGCCCCGGTGGTGATCCTGGGCCATGGCTACACGGGAAACCGTTTTGATGTCGCCAACTTCGGGCCCTTCTTCGCCAAGTTCGGCCTGGCGACCATCGCCATCGACAACGTCTCCCACGGCATCTCGGTGGATCCCGAGCTGCGCGCCCTGGCCGGCAACGTGCTGGGCGCCTACGGGCTGCGCAGCTACGTCGACGCGGTGTTCACCGACCGCGCCTACGACCAGAACGGGGATGGCACCATCGACTCGGGTGCCGACTTCTGGACGGCCTACCTCTTCCACACCCGCGACGTGGTGCGACAGAGCGCCCTGGACTACATACAGCTCATCAAGGTGCTGCGGGCCTTCGACGGCCAGACGCGCTGGGACCTGGACGTGAACGGCGACGGGCAGCCCGAGCTGGCGGGCGACTTCGACGCCGACGGCGTGGTGGATGTGGGCGGCGACGCCACCATCACCATGACCGGCGGCTCCCTGGGCGGCATGATGGCCACCCTGATGGGCGGCGTGGAGCCCGAGATCTCGGCCATCGCGCCCATCGTGCCCGGCGGCGGCCTGGGGGATGGCGGCATCCGCTCGCGCCAGGGCGGCGTGCCCGAGGCCTTCATCCTGCGGCCGATGGCGCCGCTCTACGTCGGCACGCTGGGCCGCCCGGACGGCGAGGGCTGGGTGCCCGATCCGGCCGGCGATCTGCTGTACCTCGAGACCATCGTGCCCGACCTCAACGACAAGGCCGAGCGCCTGCTGGCCACCGTCGAGGGCGTCCAGATCGGCGACACCCTGGTGGTCTACAACGAGATCACCGGCGAGCGCGGCTGCGGCTACATCAGCCCCGAGGGCACCGTGCGCGCCTCTGTCGCCAGCAACCGCGAGGACCCCACCCGGATCGTGTTCTACGTGGGCGAGGCGCTCATCCTGGGCGACACGGAGTGCACGCCGAAGCCCGACGCGGTGGAGCGCTCCACCGTGAGCACCTTCGAGCACGCGGTGGAGTTCCAGACCCGGATCTACGAGGAGGGCGCCCCCCTCGTCGCCCTGGAGGAGGGGCTGGGCCTGCGGCGCGGCAACCCGGAGCTGCGGCGGTTCGCGAGCCTGGGGCAGGTCATCCTCGATCCGGCCGACATGGCGGTCATGGCGCCCCACATCAACAAGGAGCCCCTGTACTACCCGGGCACCGGCCAGCGCACGGGCGCCCACGTCTTCCTGCTGCCCGCCATCGGCGACATGAGCGTGCCGGTGAACATGAGCATGAGCATCGGCCGGGCGGCGGGCCTCATCGAGTACCTCGAGCCCGACCGCCGCTACGGCAAGCCCATCAACCAGGTCCTCATCGACACCTACACCGCCGAGGCGGTCAACACCTTGAAACGCTTCGTGAATCCGGACGGGGTCGGCGTGCACCTCGACATCGACGACTTCAGCGAGGGCCAGGACATCTACGGCGACACCGTGCCCCGCCTGGATCCGCCGCTGCGCACCGGCTTCTACGGCGTCGACCCCCTGGGCGGGAAGTCGGCCTACATCGTGGCCTACGGCGAGGACACGGGCGCTCACGGCTTCCCCCGGCCGGGGGAGGGCTACGACCAGGTGCGGGCCCGGTGCAACGCCGCCTGCCCCGAGGGGATGGACTGCCGGTGCCAGGACGCCCGCGTCTTCGACATCGGCAACTTCTTCTTCAACCTGATCGGCACCTTCCTGCAGAGCGAGGGCACCGTCCTCACCGACGATCGCTGCCTGGCCCGGGGCGACTGCGCGGCGTTCCCCGCCATCCCGCCGCTGCGCGAGGGCCTCGACTGAAATCGTCTTGACTGAACATGGGTTCAGCATCACGCTGGGCCCATGTCGCTCCTCGCCGTCCAGAACCCCCCGAACCCCTGGGCCAGCACCGACGTGGAGTGGATCGGCCCGCCCCCCGTCGCGAAGCTGCAGATCTACCTGGACCAGACCAGGGAGATCCTGGCGCGCAACGACAGCCCGGATCTGCCCTTCACCTGGAGCGTCAACCCCTACCGCGGCTGCTTCCACGGCTGCGCGTACTGCTACGCCCGGCCCAGCCACGAGTACCTGAGCTTCGGCGCGGGCACCGACTTCGAGCGCCGCATCGTGGTGAAGCCGGAGGCGCCGCGGCTGCTCGCCGAGGCCTTTGCCCGGCCGAAGTGGAAGGGCGAGCTCATCTTGTTCAGCGGCAACACCGACGCCTACCAGCCGCTGGAGGCGGCGTGGAAGCTCACGCGCGGGTGTCTGGAGGTCTGCCTGGCCCACCACAACCCGGTGGCCATCATCACCAAGGCCCCGTTGGTGGAGCGCGACGCCGAGCTGCTGGCCCGGCTCGGCGAGGTGGCGCATGCGCCGGTGACGATCAGCATCCCGTTCGCCAACGCCGAGCACGCCCGGGCGCTGGAGCCGACGGTGCCCCCGCCGGCGCGGCGCTTCGAGACCATCCGGCGCCTGGCGGCGGCCGGCGTGCGCGTCGGGGTCAACGTCGCCCCCATCATCCCCGGCCTCAGCGACGACCAGATCGTCGAGGTGCTGGAGCGGGCCCGCGACGCGGGCGCGACCTACGCGGGCATGACGCTCGTGCGGCTGCCGGGGCCCGTCGCCGAGGTCTTCGGGTCCCGGGTCCAGGCCGCCTTCCCCGACCGGGCCGAGCGCATCCTGCACCGCATCCAGGATGTGCGAGGCGGCAAGATCAACCAGGCGGCGTTTGGGACGCGGATGCGCGGCGAGGGGGTGTACGCCGACGCCATCCACATGCTCTTCAAGACGACGTCGCGGCGGATGGGCTACCAGGCCCTGCCGCCGGTGCCCGAGCCCAGCCCGTTCCGGCGGCCCGCGGTCGCGGCGCCCGCGGTGCAGCTCGGCCTCTTTGACTGATGATCAAAAAATGCCTGGAAAAACAAGGCGATAGGGAGGTCGATCAGGGGCAGGCCCCGACCAGCATCCCCCGGGCGTGCACGCGGGCCTGGCCATCGCGGTACTCGACCAGCTCCGGCAGGCCATCGGCGTCCAGATCCAGGGCCGCGGCGGTGCCGGGCGCCTCGGGGGGCCAGACCGCGAGGCCCGCGGCGGTGGCGTCGGGGAAGGCGACGGCGGGCACTTCGCCGCAGCGCGCCGGCGCCCGGTCCCCCAGGGTGTGCGGGGCCCCGCCGGCCAGGGGGCGCACCTGGGCGCCGGGCGGGATGAGATCGCCGCAGTCGGCCGGGCCGGCGAGGCGGATCCAGTCGGGATCGTAGCAGGCGACCGGCGTCCAGCCGCCGGCGACGGCCACCAGCAGGACGCGGGCCTCGCCCCGGGGCGTCGGGCGCACGCCGTTGGACCAGTAGTGCATGCCACAGCCCGCCAGGCCCAGCGCGAGCAGCGCGATCCTCATGGTGCCAGGGCCATCCGGGCGGCGACCTACCGGATGTCCTCCAGCACCCCGGCCTCCTCCGGCGCCAGCCACACGACCCCCACCACGAGGAAGGGCGTCAGGCCGGGCGAAGACACCACCCGCAGCGCCTGATCATCGGCCGCCCGGGCGACGATGCGCGCCCCGCTCAACCCGATGGCGCAGCCGCCGTGGTGGAAGAGACCGCGCTCGTCGGGGGAGAAGGGCCGCACCGGCGGCGGCGAGGCATACAGGGGGATGCGGACGGGCAGCCCGCCCGGCTGCGGGAACCGGGCGCAGCCGTCCAGCCGGGCGCGCACCTCCAGGCCCTTGTCCGTCGCCACGAACGCCGCCTGGCGGAAGTCGTGGGCGGCGGGCCGGGGCGGCCGATCGTCGGCCTCGACGCGCTGGACCGCCTCGACGGCCAGCGTCCGCAGCCCCTCGCCGGTCAGGGTCACCAGATCGTCGGGGGCCCCCGTCGCGGAGGTCAGGTAGCGGCTGTGATCGAAGCTCCCCAGCCCGCCGCGCCCGGTCAGGCGGGCGTGCAGCCCCAGCCACGGCCCGAGGATGGACACCACGTCCAGGTGGTTGTCCTCGCGGTAGTGCGGCTCGTGGACCATCTGGTCGGGCGGCGGGAGGGTGGCGGGGAAGGCCATGCGCAGCGTGGCCTCGCCGCCCCGCAGCGGCTGGGACCACAGCTCGTCCCAGGTGCGCCGGACGTCACCGAACGGGCTCTTCGCCTGACTCTCGCGACGGTGCATCCAGAGCACCTCCAGGCCGCGGGCCGTGCGCTGGACCAGCCCGGGGGCGTCGTCGATGCGGGCGAAGGCACCGAAGCGGACCTCCGCCACGCTGTGGCGGGCCGGCTGATCGAGGGGCGACGTCCGCAGGCTGACGAGGGCGTGGCAGGGGGGCGTGGCGTGGGCGGAATCACCTTGAGGATCAGGGGGTTCGCTCTCCTGGTCGGCGTCAGGAGCGGGGGCGGCCGCCACCTCTTCGGCGGGCTCCTCGGCGGGCTCCTCGGCCGGCGCCTCGGCGATGGGGGCCTCGGCGGGCTCCTCGGCCGGCGCCTCGGCGATGGGGGCCTCCGTGGGCGGGACGTCGGCGCCGATGCCCACCGAGAACGCCACGCTGCCGAGCACCGTGTCGCCGCGCTCGATCTCCACCCGCCACCCGCCGGCATCGCCCGGCCGCAGGCGGCGCCGCACCCAGGTGCGCCACACATCCGCCGAGCCCACCTTCACCGTGTCGGCCACCACGAAGCGGCCCTCATGGCTCCAGCGCAGGCTCAGGCTGGTGGGCGGGCCGTTGTTCTCCAGCTCCAGGTAGACGTAGACCTGCCCCCCGTCGGGGAACCGGTCCTGGACCCCCTCGGGGCGGCGGCTGGTGACCTGGGCGGCCGTCACCGCGCGGCGCAGCTCCACGCCGTGGGCGAGCGTGGCAGTCAGGGCGAGGAGCGCCCAGGCTCGGAGGGCGATGGCGACCATGCGTGGGGAGACTCCGGGGCGGTTCGTCAGGGGGAGCCCCAGTTCAAACACCCCGACACCCAGACGTCTTCCCCCTTGCACCGGCCCCCGAACTGCATCGAGTAGGCGGTGAGGTCGGTGCCGGTGGTGCGATAGATCAGGATCTGGAGGCGGTCGGGCTCGAAGCCCTGGCAGACCGGGGCCCCCATGCGGACGGTGTTCAGCTCGAAGCGCACCTGGTCGAGGCTGTCGGTGTAGCTCTGCTCCCGGATGGACTCGCCCAGGTCGTCGGTGACGACCAGGACCTGCATCGTGGTGCCCTCGTCGTCGTTGGCGAAGATGTAGTTGAAGGTCTGCGGGCGCAGGTCGCGCCGGCGGGCCGCCTGGACCTGGAACTCCGACGACATGCCATCGAGGGCCGAGTTGCCGGCGAAGGCGAAGCGCGCCGTGCCCCCGCGGCAGGTCTCGACGGGCAGCGGGTTGACCTCGCCGCCCCCACCCGCGCCGCCCGCGCCCCCGCCGGCGCCGCCCGCCCCGCCACCGGGGAGGCGCGCGCCGATGTTCTCGATGGTGATCTGATCGATGGGGGTCAGCAGCCGGGGCTCCACCGCGATGCGGACCGTCGCGTACCGGAAGCAGTCCGGCAGGTCCTTGTTGCAGCTCGTGAAGCGCGCAAAGCCGCGGCCCTGATCGTCCAGCAGGCTCCAGCGCCCCTCGGCGTCGAGGGGGTTGAAGTCGCGCAGCACCTCCAGGGTGCCGATGCCCTCCGGCTCGACCCACATGCGAAAGCCGAAGTTCTGGGGCATCGCCTCGCCGGTCGCCAGGTCGAAGAGCTCGGCCTGCACCACCAGGGAGTCGACCCCGTCCGCCTGCACCGCGTCCTTGTTCATCAGCGGGAAGCGCCACCGCACCCCGACGGTGGTCTCGTCGCCCCCCGGCGGCTTGTGGCAGCCGCCGCCGAAGCAGGCGAGACCAGGATCACAGGGCTCGAGGGACACCCGACAGGCACCCCCCTCCTGCCCGGGCTGCGGATCGACGTCCGAACAGGCCGGCACGATCCACCCCAGCAGGAGCGCGAGAAGAGAAGCGGAGAGAGTTCGAGTGTTCATGACCGGAATCTAGCCCCTCGCCGGGGCCGAAGTCACCAGCTTCACGGTCGCGCGCGCGAAGGATCGTTTCTGGTTGACCCGGGCGGCGGTCGCTGCTAGCTTACGCCGCCTTGCGGGGCGTCTACGCCGGCATAGCTCAGTTGGTAGAGCAGCTCACTCGTAATGAGCAGGTCGTCGGTTCAAGTCCGACTGTCGGCTCCCGCTTTCCTCCCGTACCCTGACTCCATGGTCCAGCTCGTCGCCGCCCTGATCGTCCTGGCCGTCGCGCCGGTGTCGGGGCTGAGGCTGGTGGTGCTCGACCCTGGCCACGGGGGCGACAACGAGGGGGCCCCGGCGCGGCATGGGCCGCCCGGCACCTTCGAGAAGCACCTCACCCTCGACATCGCCCAGCGCGTCGCCGCCTCCCTGCGTGGGGCCGGGGTCCGCGTCATCCTCACCCGCGAGGACGACCGCGCCCTGCCCATCCGCGACCGCATCAACCTGGCCAACCGGGAGGACGCCGACGTCTTCGTCAGCGTGCACCTCAACTCCACCGAGCGGCCTGGCCCCAAGGGCCACGAGACATTCTTCCTGAGCCTGAAAGCCAGTGATGACGCGGCTTTGCGGCTCGCCGAGTACGAGAACCAGGAGGGGGGCACGCTGGCCAGGGTGGGGAAGGCGACCGGGGATCCGGTGGTCGACGCCATCCTCCTCGACCTCACCCGGGGGCGGGCCCAGGCCGACGCCCAGCAGCTCGCCGCCGCCATCCAGCGCCACGTCGCCCCGCGCAGCCGCTTCCCCGATCTGGGCGTCAAGCAGGCCCCCTTCCACGTCCTGATGGGGGCCTCGATGCCCGCGGTGGTCTGGGAGGGCGGCTTCCTCAACCACTTCCAGGAGGGCAAGGCGCTCCTCGATCCGGCCACCCGGCAGGCCCTCGCCGAGGGCATCGCGGCCGGGGTGCTGGAGTTCGGCGCCACGGTGGTGCAGGCTCGCCACCGCGGGGCCCAGCCCGCCTTCGCCCCCTACGTCCTGGAGTCGCCTCGATGATGCACACCCTCCGCCCCGACGGCCGCGCCGTCGACGCCCTGCGCCCCGTCAGCGTCGAGCTCGGCATCCAGGCCAATGTCGCCGGCAGCGTGCTCGTGCGCTTCGGCCACACCCACGTCCTCTGCGCGGCCAGCATCGAGGATCGCGTCCCGGCCCATCGCCTGGAGAGCGGCGGCGGCTGGCTGACGGCCGAGTACAGCATGCTCCCCGGGGCGGGCGACCGCCGGGTCAAGCGCGAGCGCAGCGGCGTGGGCGGGCGGACCTCCGAGATCCAGCGCCTCATCGGCCGCAGCCTGCGCGCCGCCGTGGACCTCTCCACGCTGGGGGCGCGCACGCTCTGGATCGACTGTGACGTCCTGTCCGCTGACGGCGGCACGCGCTGCGCCTCCATCACCGGGGCCACCATCGCCACCGCCATCGCGCTGCATGGGCTGGGGCTGCGCCTCAAGGCGCCGGTGGCCGCCGTCAGCGTCGGGGTCCGCGGCGGCCACGTCATCGCCGACCTCTGCTACGCCGAGGACGCCTCCTGCGACGTCGACCTGAACTACGTCGCCACTCCGACCGGCATCGTCGAGATCCAGGGCACGGCCGAGGGCCGGCCGTTCAGCCGCGACCACCTGCTCCGCATGATCGACTTCGGCGGCCGCGCCTGCGAGCAGCTCTTCGCGCTGCAGCGCCAGACCCTCGCCGGCGTGGGGATCCCCCTGTGAGCGCGCTGATGCTGGCTACGGCCAACGCTCATAAAGTCGAAGAATATCAGGATCTTTTCCCTGGTATCGCCCTCATGAGCCTGGCCGATCTGCCCCCGGCCCCCGAGGTCGTCGAGGACGCCCCCGACTTCGAGGGCAACGCGCTCATCAAGGCGCGGGACGCCCGGGGCCGGTCGGGGCAGGTGGCCCTCGCGGACGACAGCGGGCTGTGCGTCGACGCCCTCGATGGTGCCCCCGGCGTGTACAGCGCACGCTACGCCCCCGGCCGCGACGCCGATCGCGTCCAGGCCCTGCTGGCGGCCATGGCGGCCGAGCCCGACGATCGGACGGCCCGGTTCGTCTGCGTGATCGCGGTGGCGGGCGTGCCCGACGACGTGCCCCTGCCGCCCGGGGCGTGGCGGGACGCCGACTGCGTGCTGGTGCGCGGCGAGGTGGAGGGCCGCCTGGCCCACGCCCCGCGCGGCACCGGGGGCTTCGGCTACGACCCCATCTTCGAGCTGCCGGGCGGCGCGGTGGTGGCCGAGCTGCCCGCCGCCGAGAAGCACGCCATCAGCCACCGGGGCGTGGCGGCGCGGGCGATCCTGCCCCTGCTGCGGGCCCTCGTCGGCCGGGGCCTGATCGAGGCGGCGCCGACGGCCCAGGGCGCCTGAAGGCGGGCGCCGCTTTTTTGTTTGACGCCGCTTGCGCTCGCCGATACCTTTTGTGCCCTCGGACCGGGTGCCGCTATCGGGGTGTAGCGCAGTCTGGTAGCGCGCCAGTTTTGGGTACTGGTGGTCGGAGGTTCGAATCCTCTCACCCCGACCCGTGACCCGGGGCGGTCCGAGCGTTCTTTGAAATCGTCGGTCGAGGCCGTCGGAGCAGACGACTCCTTTGAGCGCCTGTAGCTCAGTTGGATAGAGCAGCGGCCTTCTAAGCCGTCGGTCGGTGGTTCGAGTCCACCCAGGCGTGCCCGCCCGCTGGACGCTCAGGCGCCCCCTCGGGGCGTGAGCGCTCCGCCCGTGGTCGTCTCTGGCCTCCGATCGGTGCCGTATCTCGTGCGCCCGTAGCTCAGCTGGATAGAGCGTCGGACTTCGAATCCGCAGGCCGCAGGTTCGAATCCTGCCGGGCGCGCTCCTCGTCTCTCGCACGCAACTCCGCGTCCACCACGCGGGCCATTAGCTCAATTGGCAGAGCAACGGACTCTTAATCCGCAGGTTGAAGGTTCGATTCCTTCATGGCCCACCACCCGGACTTGCTGCACGCATCCGAGGCGCCCCGCACCCGACCGACCGCCCCTCGCATCCATGGGCCATTAGCTCAATTGGCAGAGCAACGGACTCTTAATCCGCAGGTTGAAGGTTCGATTCCTTCATGGCCCACCCCTTTCTCTTCTGTCGTGTCGCACCCTCCGCGGTGTGCCCCTCGCGAGGATGGCGGAATCTGGTAGACGCGGTGGATTTAGGTTCCATTGGCCTCGGCCGTGGGGGTTCGAGTCCCCCTCCTCGCACCGACAGGCCGCCCCGAACGGAGCGGTCTTGTCGTGCAACATCGCGGAATCACGACGGAAGAGTGGCCCTTGGTCGGCGTTGTCGATCCTGGGCCCCCATCTCGCGGAGCGGATGACCTCGGTCAGAGCGACGCATCCGACAACCACCACCCGTCGGGGCGCAGGCCCCCCGGGTGCCGACCGCCGGAATGACCACCAGCATGCACCTGGAGACCGAAGACCTGAGCCCCGTGCTGAAGCGCGTGCGCGCCACCGTGCCGCAGGCGCGCGTCGACGCCGGGTTCACCGCCGCCTACGCCCAGATCGCCCGCACCGCCAGCGTGCCGGGCTTCCGCAAGGGCCACGTGCCCCGCAGCGTCATCGTCAAGCGCTACCGCAAGCAGGCGACGATGGACGTGACGCGCGACCTGGTGAACGAGGGCTGGCGCAAGGCCATCGACGACCTGGGCCTCGTGCCCATCGCCGAGCCCGAGTTCGACGCCGGCTCGCCCCGCGAGGGGGAGGGCTACAGCTTCGCCTTCACGGTGGAGATCGCCCCGGTCTTCGACATCCAGCCCTACGACGCCCTGAGCTTCGAGCGTGCCCGCTGGAACGCCAGCGACGACGTGGTCGAGCACGAGCTGGGCCACCTGGCCGAGCGCGTCGCCTCCTTCACGGCCGTCGAGGGCCGCGACACCGTCGAGAAGGGCGACCAGATCCTCTTCGACTACGCCGGCAGCATCGACGGCGTCGCCTTCCCGGGCGGCACCGACACGGGCGCCGAGCTCGAGATCGGCAGCGGCCGCTTCATCCCGGGCTTCGAGGACCAGACCATCGGCCGCAAGGTGGGTGAGGCGTTCGCCGTCGAGGTGACCTTCCCCGCCGACTACGGCGCCAAGGAACTGGCCGGCAAGGCGGCGCGCTTCGACTGCACGATCCACGAGATCCGCACGCGCAGCATCCCCGACATCGGCCCGGCCCTGGCCGAGGCCGTGGGCGAGCCGGACCTCGACACCCTGCGCAGCAAGATGCGCGAGCAGATCGAGGCCCACCACACCCAGCAGAGCGACCGGGAGGCCAAGGAGGCCCTCAAGGCTGCCCTGCTGGCCGCCTACGACTTCGCCCTGCCCCCCACCCTGGTCGAGACCGACCTGCACCAGCGGCGCGTCGAGTTCGCCAGCAAGATGATGCAGGAAGACAAGGTCACGGCCGAGGTGGCCCTGGCCGCCTTCAAGCCGACGGAAGACGTGGCGCGGGCCAAGGCCGAGGACGCCGTGCGGCTGCGCCTCATCCTCGAGGCCATCGCCGAGAAGGAGTCCATCGACGTCGAGCCGGCGGAGGTCAACACCTACGTCGAGCAGATGGCGCGCAGCCTGGGGCAGTTTGGCGGGCAGGTCCGCCAGATGTACCGTGACCCGAATCGCCGGGCGGGGTTGCGGCGTCAGATGCGGGAAGATCGGGTGCTGGACATGCTGCTCGAGGCGGCGAACACGACGCGGATCGACCGCGACGTCCCCCCCCACGTGCACGACCACGATCACGAAGCCGCGGACGGCGAGGCCCAGGTGCCCGCCGAAGGAGCTGCCGAATGAGCTTTCCGGACTGGATGGAGTTCGCCCCCACGGGGCTCATCCCCAACGTCGTCGAGCAGACCCACCGGGGCGAGCGCGGCTGGGACATCTTCAGCCGTCTCCTCAAGGACCGGATCATCTTCCTGGGCACGGCCATCAACGATCACGTCTCCAACGTGATCATCGCCCAGCTGCTGTACCTGGAGAGCGAAGATCCCGACAAGGAGATCGCCCTGTACATCAACTCCCCGGGCGGCGTGATCACCAGTGGTTTCGCCATCTACGACACGATGAACCACGTGAAGTGCCCGGTGAGCACCATCTGCATCGGCCAGGCGGCGAGCATGGGGGCGTTCCTGCTCTCGAGCGGCCAGCGGGGGCGGCGGTTCAGCCTGCCCAACTCGCGCATCATGGTGCACCAGCCCCTCGGCGGCGCCCAGGGCCAGGCCACGGACATCCAGATCCAGGCCCGCGAGATCCTGCGCCTGAAGGAGCGGCTCAACGACATCCTGGCCGGCAACACCGGGCAGCCCGTCGAGCAGATCGAGAAGGACACCGATCGCGATCGGTTCATGACCGCGGACGAGGCCAAGGAGTATGGTCTCATCGACGAGGTCATGCGGCCCGAGTCCCGCTAGCTGCTCCCGGCGGGGGCGCTCGCGGACGTGGTGGACGACGGAGGGTGAATGGCCACCGGCAAGCGCGGTGAGGAGAAGGGCACGCTGAGCTGCTCCTTCTGTGGCAAGTCCCAGAAGGAGGTCAAGAAGCTCATCGCGGGCCCCAGCGTGTACATCTGCGACGAGTGCATCGCCCTCTGCAACGACATCATCGCCGAGGAGCTGGAGAAGGGGGACGGCCAGGCCGGGCGCCTGAAGGTCCCCAAGCCCAGCGAGATCAAGGCGGAGCTCGATCGCTACGTCATCGGCCAGGAGCACGCCAAGAAGGTGCTCGCGGTCGCGGTGCACAACCACTACAAGCGCATCGAGACCCGCGTCGGCCGCGACGACGTGGAGCTGAAGAAGAGCAACATCCTGCTCATCGGGCCCACCGGCTCAGGCAAGACGCTGCTGGCCCAGACTCTCGCCCGTATCCTGAACGTGCCGTTCTGCATCGCGGACGCCACCAACCTCACCGAGGCGGGCTACGTGGGCGAGGATGTCGAGAACATCATCGTCAACCTGCTCCAGGCGGCCGAGCACGACGTGGAGCGGGCCCAGCGCGGCATCATCTACATCGACGAGATCGACAAGATCAGCCGCAAGGGCGACAACGCCTCCATCACCCGTGACGTGAGCGGCGAGGGCGTCCAGCAGGCGCTCTTGAAGATCATCGAGGGCACGGTGGCCAGCGTCCCGCCCAAGGGCGGCCGCAAGCACCCCCAGCAGGAGTTCCTGCAGGTGGACACCACCAACATCCTGTTCATCTGCGGCGGCGCCTTCTCGGGGCTGGAGCAGGTGATCAGCAACCGGATGGGTGCCCGCCGGGCCGGCTTCAAGAAGCGTGAGGAGCCCGGCGCGGTGCCGGAGCAGGTGGCGCCAGCCGCGCCCGAGGAGGCGGAGGCCCCCGCGTCGCCGGGCCTGCGCCGACGCGACGACAAGCTCTCGCCCTATGCCGAGCTGCAGCCCGAGGATCTGGTCCAGTACGGCCTCATCCCCGAGTTCATCGGCCGCCTGCCGGTCATCGCCATCCTGCACCAGCTGGACAAGGCGACGCTGGTCAGCATCCTGACGCGCCCGAAGAACGCGCTGGTGAACCAGTACAAGAAGCTCTTCGAGCTGGACGGGGTGAGCCTGGCGTTCGACGACGAGGCCCTCGACGCCATCGCCGGCCGGGCCTTGCTGCAGAAGGCGGGGGCCCGCGGCCTGCGCTCCATCCTGGAGCAGGCCATGCTGGAGCTGATGTACGAGGTGCCCAGCCAGCCCGCCGCGGGCAAGGTGGAGCTGCGGCTCCAGCGCTGGCAGCTCGAAGGCGATCAGCGCAGCGCCTCCCAGGCCACGGAGGGGGACGGCGACCGCCGCCTCTACATCCACCTGCTGGAGGGCGAGGGCGAGGTGGTGATCCACGAGGGGAGCCTGCAGCGCATCCACCCCGTGGGTCCGGGGACCACGCTCATCATCCCGCCGGGGGCGACGCTGATGGCCGGCGAGCCGGCCGGCGCGCCGACCCTGGGCCCCCGTACGCCGCCAGGGCGTGCCCTCGAGCTCCCGGCCGGCCGCGACTTCGAGATCGTCGCGGGCCGCAAGCCCATGGTCGGCCTCATGGTGCCCATCCTGGTCAAGCCGGTGCCCGCGCTGGTCCGCCAGGGCGAGCGGCGCTAGCGCGCGCCCCCCGCGCCCGAGCCCCAGATTAACGTCCCCGCGACCTTGAGCCCCGTGCTAACGTCGATCCGTTCGATGCCGGGTCGCGCGGGCTCGCCAGGGCCACGCCCCAACCACGGAAACGTGAACGATATTCGGGAGTTCCATGTTCTCCAAAGGCGATGACGACCGCTCAGGCAGCCTCCGCACCCTGCCGCTCCTCCCGCTGCGGGACATCATCGTCTTCCCGCACATGGTGGTGCCGCTGTTCGTCGGGCGGGAGAAGTCGATCCGTGGCCTCGAGGAGGCCATGGCCGGCAGCAAGGACGTCCTGCTCGCCGCGCAGAAGGTGGCCAAGACCAACGATCCCCGCGCCGAGGACATCTTCCCGGTGGGGACGGTGGGCACGATCATCCAGCTCCTGCGCCTGCCCGATGGCACCGTGAAGGTGCTCATCGAGGGCAAGCGCCGCGCCCGCATCCGGCGCTTCGTCGACACCCGCGACCTGTTTCGCGTCGACGTCGAGGTGATCGAGGAGCAGGTCGAGGACTCCATCGAGGTGGACGCCCTGATCCGGCAGATCCACACCACGTTCGAGACCTACGTGAAGCTGAACAAGCGCATCCCCCCCGAGATGCACACGGCGGTGGCGGCCATGGACGATCCCGCCAAGCTCGCCGACAGCATCGTGGCTCACCTGAACCTCAAGCTCACCGACAAGCAGTCCATCCTTGAGATGTTCGACCCCATCCGCCGCCTCGAGCGGCTCTTCGAGCTCATGCAGGCCGAGATCGAGATCCTCCAGGTGGAGAAGAAGATCCGCTCGCGCGTGAAGAAGCAGATGGAGAAGAACCAGAAGGAGTACTACCTCAACGAGCAGATGCAGGCGATCCAGAAGGAGCTGGGCGAGCGCGACGAGTTCAAGAACGAGCTGCAGGAGCTGGAGGAGCGCATCCGCGGCAAGCAGATGAGCAAGGAGGCGAACCTCAAGATCCGCAAGGAGTTCAAGAAGCTCAAGATGATGAGCCCCATGAGCGCCGAGGCGACCGTGGTGCGGGGCTACATCGACTGGGTCTTGAGCCTCCCGTGGCTGGACGTCACCCCGGACAAGTCGGATCTCGACGAGGCCGAGGCCATCCTGGAGGCGGATCACTACGGGCTCGAGAAGCCCAAGCAGCGCATCCTGGAGTACCTGGCGGTGCACGGGCTCGTGGGCCAGATGAAGGGCCCGATCCTCTGCCTGGTGGGCCCGCCGGGCGTCGGCAAGACGTCGCTCGCGCGCTCCATCGCCGAGTGCATGGGCCGCAAGTTCGTGCGGGTGTCGCTGGGCGGCGTGCGCGACGAGGCCGAGATCCGTGGCCACCGGCGTACGTACATCGGCGCCATGCCGGGCAAGCTCATCCAGAGCCTGCGCAAGGCCGGCACGAACAACCCGGTGATGCTGCTCGACGAGATCGACAAGATGAGCACCGACTTCCGGGGCGATCCCTCGTCGGCGCTGCTGGAGGTGCTCGATCCCGAGCAGAACAGCACCTTCAACGACCACTACCTGGATCTCGACTATGACCTCTCCGAGGTCATGTTCCTGACCACCGCGAACACCCGCAGCCAGATCCCCCTGCCGCTCCAGGACCGCCTGGAGATCATCGAGCTCTCGGGCTACACCGAGTTCGAGAAGCTCCAGATCGCCGAGCGGCACCTCGTGCCCAAGCAGATGGAGCGGCATGGCATCCACACGGCGCAGATCGAGTGGACCACCGCCGCGCTGGAGCTGCTGATCACGCGGTACACGCGCGAGAGCGGGGTGCGCAGCCTGGAGCGTCAGCTCGCGTCGGTCTGCCGCAAGGTGGCCAAGGACATCATCAAGGCCCGCAAGTCGGGCACCACGGTGGAAGAGTTCGCCCTCAAGATCAGCGCGCGGCAGGTCCAGCGCTACCTGGGGACGCCCCCGTTCAAGTTCGGCCAGGTGGACGCCAACGACGAGGTCGGGCTGGTCAACGGCCTCGGGGTGACGCCCTGGGGCGGGGATCTGCTCCAGGCCGAGTGCACCGTCGTGCCCGGCAAGGGCAAGCTGACCATCACCGGTCAGCTCGGCGACGTGATGCAGGAGAGCGCCCGGGCTGCGATGAGCTATGTGCGCGGCCGGGCAGCGGATCTGGGTCTCGATCCCGACTTCTACCAGAACCTCGACATCCACGTGCACTTCCCCGAGACCATCCGCAAGGACGGGCCCTCGGCGGGCATCACCATCGCCACCGCGCTGGTGAGCGCCCTGTGCAAGCTGGAGGTCCGCCGCGACGTGGCCATGACCGGCGAGATCACCCTGCGCGGCCGCGTCCTTCCCATCGGGGGCCTGAAGGAGAAGGTGCTGGCGGCCCGCCGCGGCGGCATCCGCACGGTGCTCCTCCCCGAGGAAAACCGTCGGGATATCAAGGACATCCCCCAGGCAGTGCGCAAGGCCATGACGCTCATCACGGTGAGCCACGCCGATGAGGTGCTCCAGCACGCCCTGAAGCACGACGGCAACCTGTGGAAGGGACGGGTGGCGCGGGAGATGGACGAGAAGGCCCACCCCCCCATCTCGACGACCCCCTCTCCGGTCTGAATCGGGAGCGGCCCGGGACCTGCCGCCCGGGACCTGCCGCCCGGGACCTGCCGCCCGGGACCTGCCGCCCGGGACCTACCGCCCGGGACTCAGGAAGTCCTTGATCGAGTCGACGATGCCGTTCTTGTCCTTGATCTCGGACACGACGACGTTGCAGTCGGTCTGCCCGATGGAGAAGTGCTCCCGCAGATCCTTGATGAACTGCCCGGAGCCGTAGGGGCTCTCCACCTGGCCGTAGCTGAACTGGTTGGCCTTCGGGACGATGACGTCTCGCAGCAGCCGGATGCAGTGGCCGGTGTCGTCCACCGACCAGTTGTCGCCATCGGAGAAGTGGAACGGGTAGATGTTCCAGTCGGCGACGGGGTAGTCCTCCTCCAGGATCCGCGCGGCGAGCCGATACGCACTGGAGATCATCGTGCCGCCCGACTCCCGGGTGTGGAAGAAGGTGTGCTCGTCCACCTCCTTGGCCGAGGCGTCGTGGATGATGTAGCGCGTCTCGATGCCCTCGTACTGGCTCTTGAGCCAGGCGTTGATCCAGAAGGACTCGATGCGGACGATCTCCTTCTGCTCGTCCCCCATGGAGCCCGAGACGTCCATCATGTAGATGACCACGGCATTGGACTGGGGGCTCTTGACCGTCGACCAGCTGCGGTAGCGCATGTCCTCCCGGATGGGGAGGATGACCGGGTTCTGGGGGTTGTAGATCCCCATGGCGATGCTGCGCTTGAGGGCCTGCTTGTAGGTGCGCTTGAAGTGCCGGAGGCTGTCGGGGCCCACGGGGCGGATGCCCGTGTAGCGATCCCGCTCGGTCACCACCTGCTTCTGCCCGCGCGGCTCAATGCGCGGCAGCTCCAGCTCTTCGCCCAGGATCTCCGCCAGCTCGTCGAGGGTGACGTCCACCTCGAGGGCCTTGTCGCCCTCCCCCTCGCCGGCCTTCTCCTTGCCCTGCCCCGGCTGCTGGTCGCCCGAGCCGAGGCTGTCGCCCGGCTCGCCATCGCCCTGGCCGACGCCCCCCGCGTTCTTGTCGCTGAAGCGGAAGCGCGGCAGGTCGATCTGGGGCAGGGGGATGGACACGCGGTCCTTGCCCTGCTTGCCGATGAGCTCGCCCTTGGAGATGTAGTGCCGGAGGTTCTGGCGGATCTTCCCCCGGACGATCTTCCGAAAACGGCTGTGATCCTGCTCGATGCGCGACATGGGCGTCCTGACCGTCCTACTTGCGGTCGCGGGCGTCGCCCCGGGCGAAGATGCTCGCCACGAAGTTGAGCACGTCGCTGGCCGACTCGTCGTTGTAGCCAAAGTCGCGGATCAGGCGGGACTTCACGACGTCGATCTTCTCCTGGGTCTCCTTGTCGATGACGTTCGACACCAGGCTGGTCAGCTTGATGGTGTCCTTCTGGTCCTCGAAGAGCTTCTGCTCCAGGGCCCGGTGGAGGCGCTCGTTGGTGTCGTAGGAGAACTTCTTGCCCTCCACCGCCAACGCCCCGATGTAGTTCATGATCTCACGCCGGAAGTCGTCCTTGCGGCTGTCGGCGATGTCGATCTTGCCCTCGATGGAGCGCATGAGCCGCTCATCGGGCGGCTCGTCCTGCCCGGTGTAGGGGTTCTTGACCTTCTCCTTCTGGGTGTAGGCCTTCACATGATCGATGTAGTTGGCGCAGAGGCGCTTGATGGCCTCCTCGTCCGCCGAGATGGCGCGCTGCACCTCGTTCTTGACGATCTCCTCGTACTCCTGGCGCACCATCGCCAGCAGCTCGGTGTAGCGCTTGCGCTGCTCCTCGTTGGTGATGAGCGAGTGCTGGCGCAGGCCCGAGGCCAGCTCGTTGAGCACCAGGAACGGGTTGACGCTGGTCTCGCTGCGCTCGCTGACGAGGGCGTTGGAGATCTTGTCCTGGACGTACCGGGGGCTGATGCCGTCCATGCCCTCGCGGCTGGTCTCCTTGCGCAGCTCCTTGACGTTGTCCTGGGTAAACCCGGGCAGGGTCTTGCCGTCGTAGAGCTTCAGCTTCTGCAGCAGCGTCAGGTCGTGCTTCTTGGGATCCTCGAGCCGCGTCAGGATGGCCCACATCGCCGCCATCTCGATGGTGTGGGGGGCGATGTGCTTGCCCTGCACCTTCTGGTTGGTGAAGTCCTTCATGTAGATCTTCACCTCTTCCTTGAGGCGCGTGATGTACGGGATGTCCACCTTGATCGTGCGGTCGCGGAGGGCCTCCATGAACTCGTTGTTCAGGAGCTTCTTGTACTCGGCCTCGTTGGTGTGGCCGATGATCACCTCGTCGATGTCCGTCTGCGGGAACTTCTTGGGCTTGATCTTGTGCTCCTGGGTGGCGCCCAGGAGGTCGTAGAGGAAGGCCACGTCCAGCTTCAGGATCTCGATGAACTCGATGATGCCGCGGTTGGCGATGTTGAACTCGCCATCGAAGTTGAAGGCCCGCGGATCCGAGTCGCTGCCGAAGAGCGCGATCTTCTTGTAGTTGATGTCGCCCGTCAGCTCGGTGGAGTCCTGGTTCTTCTCGTCCTTCGGCTGGAAGGTGCCGATGCCGACGCGGTCGGTCTCGGAGAGGACCAGGCGCTTGACGCGGACGTGCTCGATGACCCGCGACCAGTCGCCGCGGTAGTGGGCCATCAACTCCCGGAAGATGAGGCGGCACGCGGGGTTGAGGACGCCCTTGATGCGCAGCGGGGTCTCGCCGGGGCCGCGGAGGCCGAGCTTCTGGAAGGCCTGGGGTCGCCACTCCTCGGGGATGAGCCGCAGGGGCTCCTCGTTCATGGGGCAGGGGAAGACCGCCTCGCCGCCGGTGATGTGCATGAGCTCTTCGGGCAGCGTCCACTCGTAGGTGTACACGGCGCCGTCCGCGCGGCGGCTGTACTGCTCGATGCCGCGCTTGAGCAGCCGCGCGATGGTGCTCTTCGAGCTGCCCACGGGGCCGTGCAGCAGGATGACCCGCTTCTCGGCGCCGTAGCCCATGGCGGCGCTCTTGATCACGTTGACCAGCCGCATGAGCGGGATGTCGAGGCCGAAGACGGCGTCCTTGCCGTTGCCCATCGGGTCGTCGAAGAAGTTGTAGTGGATGAGCTTCTTCTTGTTGTCGACCAGGGTCTCGGTGCCCCAGGACAGCACCATGTCATACAGGCGCTGGTAGGCCGTGCGGGTCACGGCCGGCCGATCCCGCACGACGGCGAGGTACTCCTCGAAGCTGCCCGACCAGTGAAGGTCGGCAAACTCGGCGTAATCCTGAAGCTCGGCGATCTGCTCGACCAGCGTCCCCATGTCGGCTCCTCAGCGGGTTGCGAACACCGACAATGTACCCCCTGGGGTCCACCCCAGGCCAGCACGACGCGTCGGCCCGAACCGCTTGCAGATGCGCGCCGCTGGCCGTATGGTGCGGCGCTCGCGGAACCGCCCGCGAGATCAAGAACTTGCGGGCTGACGCCGACATCGGGTCGGTCGATCCCGGTCACAGCAGGGGCTCGCGGGGGGACCCATGGGCGACGAGATTCAGCGACCGAGGCGCCCGGCGCCTGCCGATCTGGAGACCAGCTTCTCCGGTCGTACCGTTCGGGTAGGCGACATCGTCGTCGGCCGCATCGTCAAGATCACCGGCAACGTGGCCTTCATGGACTACGGCGCGCGCAGCGAGGGCTACATCGAGCTGGGCGAGTTCCGTGGGCCGGATGGCGCGTTGACCATCGCCGAAGGCGACGAGGTCGAGGCCGAGGTCGTCGAGACCCGCGGCGCCGTGCGCCTCTCCACCAAGAAGGCGGAGGCCGCCCGGGTCCTCAAGGATCTCCAGGCCGCCTGGAAGGCCGAGGAGCCCGTCGAGGGCAAGGTGGTCGCCGTCAACAAGGGGGGCTTCGAGGTCCGGGTCAACGGCGTGCGCGCCTTCTGCCCGAGCTCGCAGTTCGCCGATCGGTTCGCCCGCGAGCCGGCCAGCGAGGTGGGCAACACCTACACCTTCCTGATCACCGAGTTCAGCGAGGGGAAGGGCCTGGTCATCTCGCGCCGGGCCGTCCTGGAGCGCGAGAAGGCCGAGAAGTCCGGCCAGATCGGGCTGCTCGTGAGCGCCGGCGAGGTCCGCCAGGGCCGCGTGACCCAGCTCAAGGAGTTCGGGGCGTTCGTGGATCTCGGCGACGGCATCGAGGGCCTCGTGCACCTCTCCGAGATCAGCCACGGCCGCATCGGGCATCCACGCGAGCGCCTCAACGTGGGCGACGCCGTGGACGTGAAGGTGCTCAAGGTCGAGGCGGATCGGGGGCGCGTGAGCCTCTCGATCCGGGCGCTGGAGGACGATCCCTGGTCGTCGTTCGTGGCCGGCCTGACCGCGGGCCAGGCGCTCAGCGGCGTCGTGGAGCGCATCCAGCCCTTCGGCGCCTTCGTGCAGCTCGCCCCCGGCGTCGACGGGCTGCTGCACGTCTCGGCCATCTCGGCCGAGCGCATCGAGCACCCGGGCCAGAAGCTCGAGGTGGGCCAGGAGGTCGCCGTCCTGGTCGAGAAGGTCGATCACGAGCGCAAGCGCGTGAGCCTGATGACGCCCGAGGCGGCCGAGTCCCGCAAGGGCCCCGAGATCACGGTCGCCGAGGGCGACACGGTCAAGGGGCAGGTCACCCGCGTCGAGAAGTACGGCGTCTTCCTGGAGGTCGGTCCCAAGGTCGTCGGGCTCATCCCCAACGCCGAGATGGACACCGAGCGCGGGGCTGATCACGCCCGCATGTTCCCGATCGGCACCGAGCTGGAGGTCAAGGTCATCGAGATCGACCGCGCCTCCGGTCGCATCCGCCTGTCGCGCAAGGCCCTCAACGGCGACGACGACGCGGCGGCCATGCGCGAGTACAAGCAGCGCCAGAAGGCCGAGGCCCCCAAGAGCCTCGGGACGTTCGGCGATCTGCTCAAGGACTTCTTGAAGAAGTAGGGCGTCAGCCTTCGATCCAGAAGGCGAACTGCACCTCGTCCTCCAGGCCGCCGCACGTCAGGTGCAGCGGCACCTCCCACAGCCCCGGCATGAAGAGATCGAGGGGGGCCACCTCGTAGCGGCCCTCTCCGAGGTCGGTGACGACCGCGGGGGTGTTGGTGCCGTGCCCGTGGGCCGGCATCCTCGGGTTGGGGGCGACCGCGCAGCCGGCCTGGGCGGCGCCTCCGGCGTCCACGATCTCGACGATCCACGTGTTGTCGCCGAGCTCGGGCGGGGCGGGCGTGGCCTCCATCAGCCGGGCCTCCAGCGTACCCGCGGCGCCCATGCGCGCCAGGCCCGCGACGTAGGTGTCCCCGGCGGGCGGGGCCTGGCCGCCTCCGCCGTCTGCACCCTCCGAGGTCCCTGCGCCGTCGTCGCACGCCGCCAGCAGCGCCACCGCCGCCGCCATCCATCCCAGTCGCCGCCTCATCCGCTCCTCCCCGCTCCGCCGCCTCCGTGACGAACTCGGACGCTTACGGTCGAGAGGCTATGATGTTGCGACCGGGAGGATCCAATGCGCCTGACGCTGCTTGTCATCACCACCACCCTCGCCCTCGCCGCCTGCGCCGAGGACGAGAGCACCTGCAACGAGCTCGAGACCATCTGCGCGGCGTGTCAGGACGCTGAGTCCGTGATGCGGTGCGAGACGCTGCTCAAGCGGCGCGATCAGGTCGACTGCAGCCTGGCCCTCGACGACCTGCGCATGATCTGCGTGGGGGATGGCGGCCTGACGGTCGACGCGGCGCTGGACGTGGACATGTCCGTCGACATGGCCCTGTCCGTGGACGGCGGCTGATCGCCTACTCGGTGCGGATGACGAGGCGGAGCCGCTCGGCCTCCTCCACCGCGCGGGCCCAGGCCGCGAAGGCGGGGTAGTCGGCGGGCTCGATGAGGCCGCCGGGGATGACCGTCCGGGCGTGGACGCGCAGCGTGTCGTCCGTCTGGGTGACGGTCAGCTGGAAGCGGTGGGCCCCGGCGATCTCTTCGCCGGCCACCACCTGCCCGCCGAACGGCCGCTCGCTCTCCAGCGTGAGATCGACGGTCTGATCCGTGGGCAGCGTGATGGCGAGGGGGGTCTTTCGCTCCGGGGCCCCCGCGTGGCTGCTGGCGGGCTGGACCGGAAAGAGCCCCAGCGGCAGGGCATCCTTCGCCTGGGCCACGAAGGTGTACCGCAGGACCAGGGGCCCGTCGGGATGCTGCCCGGTGGGATCCTCCAGCCGCTCGACCCGCGCCGCGCCCACCGCCCCCACCAGCAGCCGCTCCACCAGCCGCGGGCGCTGCTCGGCGTCCAGGCGAGCCAGGTGGTGCCCGATGACGATGGCCTCCTGCCCCTCCAGCCGGTCCTCCACCTCGCCCGTCAGGCGTCCGTCCGCGTGCCACTTCAGCTGCACCCGGATGTGGCGGCGGTCCTCGACCTGCCGCTCGGCGGGCAGGGGCACCGGGACGTCGCGACCGTCTGGCGGCCAGACCTGGAGCGTGTCGCCCCCGGCGATGGTGGCCGGGACGAACCCGAGCTCGGCGCGCTCGGGCCCCGGATCGATCCAGAGGCCGTCGCCCAGCTCGATGAGGGGGTAGGGGAAGTCGGCGATGGTCAGGAAGGGGCCGGCGGGGACGTGCACGCGGGTGCGCGCCAGCACCAGGCGGTGGGACAGCCCGAGGGCCTCCAGGGCGGCGCTCAGCACCAGGCCCCGGTTGCCATGCCCCGCCACCAGCGCCTCGGTCACGTCGCGCTCGATGAGGCCGCCGTCGTCTTCGATGCCTTCGCGGACCGCCCGCGCCAGGCGGCCGACGCGCTCTCGGACGCTGCCCTGGCCGGCGGCCTCCCGGGCCCACTCATCGAACCGGGCGGTGCGCCGCCGGCGGGCCAGGGCGCGATCGCGCAGGTAGGCCAGGTCGTCCGCCAGCACCACGTCCCGACCCGCCCGGGTCGAGGGCAGCCAGAGAGCGGCCGGCGGGGTGTCGTCCTCTGGGGGCAGCAGCGCCACCCGCTGCACGTCGAACCGCAGCCCCGCCCGCTCGCCCAGCTTGACCGGCGTTGGCGCCGGGGCCCCCGCCAGGCCATGGGCCAGGGGCGGCACATCATCGGGGCTGTAGACCTCGAAGCGCTGGTGGAAGATGGGCAGATCCACCCCTCGAAAGAACACCCGGGGGCTGAGGTAGCCCGAGTCGTACAGGTAGCCGTTGTCGGCAGGCTCCAGGTAGCGGGCCACCACGTAGTCGCCGGACGCCAGGTCGGGCAGCGTGATGGTCTCCTTCTCGGCCACTTCCTCCCCGGGCAGCCAGCGGCCGTCGTCCTTGCGCGTCCCGAGGGTGATCAGGCGGGCCCGATCGGGCAGGCCGATCTCGCCGAAGCGCTCGGCGGCGTCCCGGGAGCGGATCGCGAGCACCTCGTGCACATAGCGCAAGCTCTTGCCATCCTTGAAGAAAAGCAGGATCGAGTGATCCACGACCCGGACGGCCGGGCCTGACTGGGGCGGCTGGGCCTCGAAGGCGCTGATGGCGTCCTCGGTGTCGATGAAGCGGTCGGCCAGGCCCGACCAGGCGGGCTCGGTGGCGATGAGCTCCAGGGCCTCGTGCTCGGTGGGGAACCGCTGGACGAGCGCCGCCAGGGCCGCGTCGTCGCCCGCGGGCTCGCCCAGGGCGCGGCGGAGATCGAGGGCCGCCAGCCCACTCTCCACGTCCCGGACGCCGTCATGCTCGACGGCCGCCTCGGCCAGGCGCCCCAGGCCGAGCAGCGCCCGGGCCCTCAGCTTGCGGGCGCCAGCGCTCGATCGCTTCTCCGCCGACAGGCCGTCCAGCAGGGCCAGGGCCTCGGCCGGCCGCGCCTGCTCAAGCAGGCGACGCCCCGCGTCCAGCGGCCGATCACAGCGCAGCCAGAGCGCGACGAGGGCCTCGCTCGCCTGCGTGTCGGCCAGGGCCGCCTCGTCGTCGGCCAGGCGGCAGGGATCGGCGGACGAGGCGCGGGCCGCCTCCAGATCGCGGCGGGCCGCCGCCAGATCCCCGTCCGTCAGGTGAATCCGCAGGCGCGTGTGGTGGGCCAGGAAGGCGTCCGGGGCGAGGCGGAGGGTCGCGTCGAGGTGCGCCAGGGCGTCCTCGGCGGCGCCTCGACGCCAGTCGATGCGGCCGAGGGCCAGGTGGGCGAGCGCGGGGGCCAGCGCCAGGGCGCGCTCCCAGTCGGCGCGGGCCTCGTCGCGGGCCGTCGAGGCGGGGATCCCGACGGCCAGCTCGGCCAGGCGAGCGCGCTGGACGGCGAAGGCGGGCTGGTCGGGAGTGTCGGCGAGCAGCAGCTCCGCCGAAGCCGCGTCCCCGTCGAGGAGCGCCAGCTCGATGGCCAGGTAGCGCCCGACCCAGTCGGTGCTGCGGCCGTGATCAGCCACGGTGGCCCCGGGCGGTCATCCGTCCCGGGCGGCGGGGCGTCGTGCAGCCAGAGGCGAGGCAGCCGCTCGGCCGCCCAGGCCACCACCAGCGGGCCATCGCCGGTCGCTTCGAACCGCAGCACCTGCAGCGCGTGGTGGTCGAGGGTCGTGGCCGCCACCAGCCGGCCCGCCCGCCAGACCGCCGCGGGACCCGCCACCGAGAGCTCCACCGACCGTGGCCCGGCCGCGAGGGGATAGCGCGAGAGCACGAGGCCGTCGGGATCGGGGCGGGGGGGCTCGGCCTGGAGGGCCCAGGACCGCCCCAGGGCGTCGACCCGATCCGCCGCGGAGAAGGTGGGCGGACGCTGGAGCAGCGTCGGGAGCTGCAGCCAGGGCAGGAACGAGATGCGCACGGTGTGGGCGTCCGCCTCGACGGTCTGGCGGCGCGCCGCGGCGGGGCCCAGCGCGGCGCCGAGGACCGCCTGCCCCTCCCGCAGCTCGAGGGCCAGCCCTCGGCCCAGGCGCGGCCCACCGTCGCCACCAGCCCATCCCCCGCTGCCGCCCGCGCGGCCTCGGCCAGCGCCGCGCCCGGGTCGAGGCGATCCGCGGCCAGCCGAGCCCGACCCAGGGCGGCGAGGGCGTCGGCGGGCGCCTCGGCGAAGGCAGCGGCGGCCCCCGGCGCGTCCCCCGCCAGGTAGCGCCACCACCCGACCCGGGCGGCGTCCACGGGGCGCGCGGCCTCGACCACGGCGCGCTGAGCCTCCAGGGACGGCACGGGGGCGGACCGCAGGCCGCGAGGCTGGCGGAGACCACGAAAAAGACCAGGAGTTTCAGGCTCATCGGCGCACCTCCACCACCTGCGCGAGGGCGGCGTCCACCTCGGCGAGCCACGCCCGCCAGGCCGGGTAGCGGTCCGGGCTGACCTCGAGCACCTCGACGCTCAGCGAGGCGGTCAGGCGGAGCGTGTCCCCCGCGACCTCCGTCGACGCCGTGAAGCGGCCGAACGGGCTCGTGATCTCGACGGGTGGAAGGGCCCGGGCCTGGAGGCCGGGTGGGAGCGCCAGGCGCAGCTCGAGGCTGGTCTGCTGCTGAATGTCACGGCTGAGCGGGAGCTGTCGGCGACCCGCCTGGGCCTGCTGCGCCACGAGCTGCCAGCGCGCCCCGCCGCGGGGGAGATCCAGGCCACCGGCGACCTGGCCGCCGAGGGGCAGTCGGACCTGGCCGGTGACCTCCACCGGATCGAAGGCCGGCGTCAGCCCGTTGAAGGTGCCCGGCTCGACCGACGCGCCGGGAAACCACGCGCCCAGCAGCTGCTCGATGGTCGCGCGACGGGCCCCCTCGGCCTCCAGGCTCCGGCGGGCCTCGGTGGCCGCCTGCCCCCGGGTGGTCCAGCGCAGCTCCCCCGTCACCACCCCGGCCGCGTCGATGCGCCCGTCGATCACCCACCGACTCGGGCTCGCAGCGGCCGGCTCGGGGGGGATGCGCCGCAGGGCCGCCGGCGAGCTGCCGACCACGAAGGCGAGCGCGCCCTGGTCGGAGGGAGGCAGCGTCCACGGATCATTGCGATCCACGGTGGGATCCAGGAAGAGGTCGAGGCCCGGGGCGTAGACGATGGCGTGGTCGAAGATGGCGAAGCTGGCGGGCGCCGGATCGATGGCCCCCGCGGCCCGCGTCCGCACAAGGGTGAGGCGCGCGTCGATGCCCCGGGCGCGGGCGAGCGCGATGAGCAGCGTCGCCTTGTCCTTGCAGTCGCCGTAGCCGCGGGCGAGCGTCACGCTCGGCAGCTCCGGTCGGAAGCTGCGCACCCCGAACTCGAGCCCGACGTAGCGGGTGTGGTGGGCGACCGCCGCGTACAGCCGGCCCAGCACCTCGCGCTCGGTGCCCTCGCCGCCCCAGGTGCGAGCCAGCTCGGCCAGCCGGCCGTCGGGCTTCGCGCGCTCGGCCAGCAGGGCCTGATAGCGCTCGTCGAGGTCGGTCCAGCCGCTCAGCGAGCTGATGTGGACATGGGCGCGGACGGACGACGGACCCGGGGCGTCGGCCTCCAGGGGCAGCCCGGGGACGTCTCGCCCGACGATGCGGCCCTCCTCCTGGGTGAACGGCACGCCGCGGCCGGCGACCGCGATCTGCAGCCCGGCCCGCCCCTCGCCCGCGACCTCCACGATGCTCCACGCCCGCGGGGCCACCTCCTGCAGCCAGGCCACCTCGCCGTAGTAGCCCGGGAAGGCCGGATCGGGGTCCGTGTCGACGATGCGCCACGCCACCTCGACGACGTCGCCGGGGAGAAGGGTAGGAAAATCAAGCACTTCGGCGCGCAGGTCGTAGTAGAGCCGGTAGGCGGGCTCGGACAGGTCGCGGTCGGAGCGGGCAGGCGACCGCGGGGGCTGGCCGGCGCGGATCAGGCGAGCCTCCTCGAGCTGTAGCCGCTGCGTGCCCGGCACATAGGGCAGCTCCCACTCTGCGAAGCGGCGCGCGCCTTCCTCGTTGACCACGCGGACGACGCGCCGCAGCCGCCGCGTCGCGAGGCGGGTCGGCCCCACCTCGGTGCGGGCGTGGTGGTAGAGCACGTGGGCCGGCACGTCGGGGGGCGAGGCGATGGCCTGGAGCTCGGCGACGGGGGGGCCGAGGCGGGGCTCGGGCTTCGTACCCCGGAACCGGTCGGCCGCCGCCTCGAGCTCGGTATCAGCAGGATCGGCCGCCCGGGCCACCGCCAGCCGGGCGACGGCCTCCTCGGTGCGGCCGGCGTCGGCCAGCAGGCGGGCCAGGCGCAGGCTGGCGTCGGCGTCGCCGGGCATCCGGGCCAGCAGCGCCTCAAGGCGTGCCATCGCGGCGGCCTCGCGCCCAGCGCCCCGCTCCACGTCGGCGGCCTCGAGCGCGAAGCCGGTGAGCTCGGGCCGGACCGCCAGCACGCGGTCGAGCAGGGCCAGAGCGGCGTCGGTCTCGCCGCGCTGGGCGCGCAGGTTCGCGAGCTGAAAGGCATCTTCGGCCCGTCCGTCGGCGCTCGCCGCCAGCCGGTCCAGCTCGGCGATGGCCTCCTCGACACGGTCGGCGGCGCGCAGCGCGGCCACAAGTGCCCGCTGGAGGCCGGGGCGATCGGGGAAGCGACCCCGGGCCTCGGCGAGGCGGCGGACGCCGGTGGAGGGCAGGCCGAGCTCCTCCCAGGCCAGCGCATCCAGCCGGATCCCCGGCAGATCATCCGGCGCGTCCGCGAGCAGACGCCCGACCACGGCCCGGGTCTCTCCCAGGCGCCCCGCGTAGAAGTGCCGGTAGGCGTCCTCCAGCAGCAGCCGGCGATCGGCGTACACGTCGGCCTGCTCCACGGGCCGCCGGGGCGCGTGGGCAGCCCGGACCGCGGCCTGCTCCTCCGTGGGCAGGACGAGCAGCCAGGCCAGCAGGCTCCGGGGGCCCGGATCGGTCTCCCAGGCCCCCTCGATGGCCACCCGGGGGACCGATCGATCCTGGTCCGGCATCCCGGTCCGTCGCGAGAAGTCCGCGAGATCACGGCGATCCTGGGCCACGGGGGGCTCGACCTCGACGGCCCCCTCGAGGGTCGCCCACAGGCTGTCCACCTCGGCGGGGGGCTCCCCCTCGGCCGGCTCCGGCACCGGGCCCCACGGGTCGGGGTGGGCCTCGACGGGCAGGACGATCCCGGCGGCGTCGGTGACCCGCAGCGAGAACCGCCAGGCGTCGGCCTGCTGGCGCACGGCCACCACGAGGCGGTTGTCACCCGGCCGGAGCACCACGGGGATGGCCGCCTGATCGAGCCAGTGTCCGTGGGCGGCGGGGGCCACATAGACCTCGTCGCCGTTGAGCCAGACGGTCGCCTCGTCGTCGTAGCCGATCCGCAGGACTGCGGGCCCGCCGGGTGCGACCAGCCGCGTGGCCAGGGTGCCCACCGCGTCGCGGGCCGGCCGCAGGACGGCGTCGAGCTGGAGGACGCCGGCGCCCATGCCGGGGGGATAGGACAGCCAGCCCGCGGGCGAAAGCGGGGCCGTCGGGTGGGGGGCGGCCCCTGGACGGACCACGAAGCCGTCGAGGAGCCCGAGCCGCCCCTGCGCGGCCTGGGCGGTGGCCGCATCCAGGCGGTTGAGGGCGTCCACCTGCAGCAGGTACGCCGCGGTGGCCCGCACGAGGGGGGCGCGCTTGCGGTCATCGGCCGCGCGGGTCAGGGCCCGCGCCAGGTAGCCCGTCGGCAGGTAGTCGGAGAGCTCGTCGAGGCGGAGCAGATCCACCGCGCCGCCGGCCACCGCCCCCCGGGCCTCCGCCTGGCGCGCCAGCCGCTCGGCTTCCTCCAGCACCGGATCACGTGGCGCGGCGCCCAGCAACGCCAGGGCGCACAGCACCAGCGTCCCCTGTGCTCGTCGGCCCATGCCCTCTCCTTCCAGGCCCGTGGATGGGGGATGGACCCCACCGTCGATGGAAAGTTGCGGTCGTGCTGCGTCGTCGCAGGCCCGCGCGAAGGTTCGCCTGCCGCGCTGCTCATGTATAGTCCGAGGTTGCGAGCCGCGTGGGGGGCGGATGGAGCAGTGTCGACAGTGCGGTGCGCGGCTGGCAGGTGTCGGCCAGCGCTGCGGGCGGTGCGGAGACCTCGCCCGGGTCGCCACCCTGCGGGGCGGGCCGGTGCACGACGACGCCACGTTGCTCGGCGAGCGCACCCTCCTTGGGCCGCCCCAGCTCGACGACCAGCCGACCCTGCTCGAGGACGAGCTGCGCTTCGAGGGCGGACGCATCGTGGCGGGCCACCCGACGGAGACGCTCGGCTCGGTGGGATCCACGCTGCGCGACGCGCCGGTCGACGCGATTCCGACCGGCGACGCCCGCGCCAGCGCCGAGGAGGCGCGCGCCAGCGCCGAGGAGGCCCTCGCGGCGACGGCGGTGGTGCTCCCGGCCGTCCGCCCGACCCGCGCGCTGCTGGAGCCGGGCGACGAGGTCGAGGGCTACCGCATCGAGCGCGAGATCGGTCGGGGCGGCATGGGCCGGGTCTATGCCGCCGAGCACGCCGTCACCGGCCAGCAGGTCGCGCTGAAGATGCTGCTCCCCCAGCTCCTCGGCGATGCCCGCCTCAAGGCCCGTTTCGTCAATGAAGCCAAGGTCCTGGCGCGGCTCGAGCATCCCAATCTCGTGCAGCTGCTGGGGTTCATCGACACGCCGCGGGCCGCCTTCATCGTGATGCCGTTCGTCGCCGGCTCGACCCTCGACCGGGTGATCCAGCGGCACGGCCAGCTCCCCATCGATCGGGCCGTCCACCTCTTCTCCCAGATGTGCGAGGGCCTCGACCACATGCACCGCCACGCGGTCATGCACCGGGACCTCAAGCCCTCCAACGTGCTGATCCAGGCCGACGATCGGGTGCGCATCACCGACTTCGGCATCGCCCGGGCGGTCGGCAGCCAGAAGCTCACCATGGAGGGCATGGTGGTGGGGACGGCCGAGTACCTGGCGCCGGAGCAGGCCAGCGGCACCGACCGCGACAACGTCGCCAGCGACCAGTATGCGGTGGCCATCCTCCTCTACGAGATGCTCACGGGCCGGGTGCCCTTCCGCCACCCGAGCGCGGCCCGCGTCCTGGTCAAGCAGGTCTCGTCGGCCCCGCCCCCGCCCCGCACCATCCGACCCGAGATCCCGGCGGGCGTCGAGGCGGCGCTGTTGCGGGCGCTGGCCAAGGCGCCGGCGGACCGCTTCTCGGACGTCCTCGCCTTCCGCGACGCCGTGGTCGCCGCCCTCGATGGCGGTGTGGTGGAGGCCCCCGCCCCCGCGCCCCTCGCCGCGCGCCCCGCGCGCCGGCACGTCTCTCTCATCCTCCAGATCCTGCTGGGCGCCATCATCGGCGCGGGGGTCGCCGCCCTCGCCTGGCACCTGATGCAGTAGCCCCCGAGGCCTCGATGCACCGTTCAGAAGCTGGTCGCAGTGGACGCCTGGGCGTCCAGATCATGGACGCTCGCCGTCGCCAGACCGCCTGGCGCCTGTTGGCACGAGCCCTGCTCATGCTGGCGGTCGGCGCGGGATGGTTCGCGCCGAGGATGGGAGCTGCCCGTGCCGAGACGCGCCTGCGCTACGCCGATGAGGCGGACGGAACCTCCGCCCTCTGGGTCGATGTGGGTGGCTATGCCCGGTGGATCACCGAGCGGGCCCCCCTCGACGCGGGCGCCCCCCTGGTCCTGGGCCTGGGGTACAGCCATGCGCTGGACGCCGTGCGGCTGTCGTGGCGCGCCCAGCTCCTGACGGGGCCGGGCGAGACGGCACCTCGCTTCGCCGTGGTGGACTTCGTCGGGCTGGAGCGCCTGCTGGCGGACGGGGCTGTTCGCCCCTGGTGGCGGCTCGCGCTCGGCTTCGGCCTCGACCTGCGGGGTACCCGGCGCGACCTCGGCGCGAGCGGCTACTTCAACGCCGACAACGGCGCCGCCGCCGGCCTCTCGGTGGCTGCGGGGGCCGGTATGGACGTGGCGTTGGCGGGCCCCGTGGCGCTGCGGCTCGAGGCCAGCCTGCGGGTGCATGGCGCCGCCGGGCGGACGGGCGTCCTGGGCATCGTCGGGGCCGGGCCCAGCGTGAGCTGGTAGAATCATCAAGAGAATCAAGCCCCTGGCGCGTGCCGCCGGGGCGTGGGGGTCGAGATGGCGAAGGCGAAGACGCGCTTCGTGTGCCAGCAGTGCGGGCAGACGGGGCCCAAGTGGACGGGTCGCTGCACCGCCTGCAACACCTGGGGATCGATGGTCGAGGAGGTGGACGTCCCCGCCCCGGCCGGGGCGGCCGCCTTCGGGGCCCTGCCGGCGGGCCGACCCCAGCGGCTGGTCGAGGTCGAGGGCGCCGACGTCGAGCGGCGGCCGACGGGATTCGGCGAGTTCGACCGCGTCCTCGGGGGTGGGGTGGTGCCCGGGGTCCTGGTGCTGGTCGGGGGCGATCCCGGCATCGGCAAGTCGACGCTGCTGCTCCAGGCGGCCGACCGCATCGCCGGCCTGGGAGCGACGGTGCTCTACGTCACCGGCGAGGAGTCCCCGCGCCAGACGCGAATGCGAGCCGACCGCATCGGGGCCCAGGCGCGCTCCATGTGGCTGCTGGCCGAGACGGCCCTTGAGCGGGTCGAGCAGCAGGTCGACGCCCTGAAGCCGCAGCTGCTGGTCATCGACTCGGTGCAGACGCTGCACACCACCGAGCTCAGCACGGGGCCGGGCAGCGTGGGCCAGCTCCGCGCGGTGACGGCGCGACTCATGGCGCTGGCGAAGGGCCGCGAGATCGCGACGTTTCTGGTGGGACACGTCACGAAGGACGGCGCCATCGCGGGGCCTCGGGTGCTGGAGCACATGGTGGACGCGGTGCTGTACTTCGAGGGCCAGCGCGGCCACCCGTTCCGGCTGCTGCGGGCCGTCAAGAACCGGTTTGGCAGCACCGACGAGATCGGCGCCTTCGAGATGAAGGGCGAGGGGCTGGCCGAGGTGACGAACCCGTCCGCGCTCTTCCTGGCCGAGCGCGCCGCCGGGGCCTCGGGGTCGGTGGTGGCGGCCAGCTTCGAGGGCTCGCGGCCGCTGCTCGTCGAGGTGCAGGCCCTCGTCTGCGCCACCAGCCACGGCAACCCCCGCCGCACGGCCATCGGGGTGGACTCGGGGCGGGTCGCGCTGCTGCTGGCGGTCCTGGAGAAGAAGACCGGGCTCGACATCGGCGCATCGGACGTCTTCGTCAACGCGGCGGGCGGCATGCGGCTGGACGAGCCCGCGGCCGACCTGGCCATCGTGGCGGCGCTGGCGTCCAGCCACCTCGATCGCGCGCTGGATCCCCAGACGGTGGTCTTCGGAGAGGTCGGCCTGGGGGGCGAGGTGCGGGCCGTGACCAGCCCGGCGGCCCGGGTCGCCGAGGCGCGGCAGCTCGGCTTCACGCGGGTCATCCTGCCCGCGGGCAACCGCGAGGGCCTCGAGGCGCCCGAGTCGGTGACGCTGGTGCCGGTCAGCCGGGTCGAGCAGGCCCTGGAGGTGCTCTTTTGATGGAGGTGCGGGCGGGAAGCTGAACGAAAACAGTGGGTTGCGGGCGTCAGTAGTTGCCCAGGCTGCCGTAGTCGGGCTCCGCCGAGCCCCCGCCATCGGCGGGCTGATCCTCGGCGAAGCGGGCCTGGGTGAGCAGCGCGGCCGCGGCGACGGGGATGGCCGTCAGGCCGGCCGCCAGCAGGATGCCCGGCAGCGTTCGGCGGACCAGCAGCGCAGCCAGGCCGCCAGCGGGCGCCAGCAGGAGCAGGGTCGACGCGGCCCGGGGAGCGTCGGTGGAGAGGTGGGCGTAGACCAGCAGGGTCGAGAACGTCGCCATCACGCCCGCGACGGCTGCGTGGCCGGGGCGCAGGTCGGCCTTCCACCAGCCCAGCAGGGCCGCGGCGCCGGTGGCCAGGCCCAGGCCGCCGAAGAGCTGGCCGACGAGGGCCGAGTGGCTGAAGACGGCCACGCCGGCCGCGCCGGCGCATGCCAGGGCCAGGGGGCCAAGGGCGGCCGGCGTGGGTGCGCGGCGAGCGGCGTGGTCGGTGAGCAGCCACGCCACCAGGCCGACGACGCCGGCGTCCAGCAGCCAGGCCTTGCTGGCGAGCGCGACGGCGGTGCCCTCCTCCCAGAGGCCGGGGAAGCGGGCGGCCGTGCGCCAGAGGCCCAGCGCCAGGGGGAGGCCGGCGGCGAGGGCGACCAGGGGCACCTTGCCGCGCAGACCTGGCACGGCATCGAGGGCCAGGCCGAGGAGGGCCGCCAGCACCCCCGCGAGGACGGCCTGGTGCTTGGCGTCGGAGAGGTCGGGGGCGCCAGCGATGCCCAGCCAGACCGCCACCAGCCCGACCAGCAGCGCGACGCCGAGCAGGGCGCCCGAGGACGCCGCGCGGGGCCACAGACGCCGGCCCACGAGGGCCACGCCGGCGACGGCGGTGACGGGCAGGATCACGGTGAAGACGAGTCCAGCGATCTGGACGCGGGTCGCGGCATCCATGGCGTTCTCCGGGGCGCGGATCGAGACAGCGGGTCGGCCGGTCCGCGGTGGGGGCCGACGCCGGGCGGGCTGACCCAGGGCGGCTGGCTCCGGCGCCCGAGGGGCCAGCCAAGGTCGGGGGCCGCGGAGGGCGGCCCTTGACGGGCGTGTCGGCTGACCCGCCGATCAGTTCTGCTGCACACCCTCGAGGGCGACGGTGATGTGCACATCGTCGCCGATGCCGCCGGGCATGAAGTTCATGCCGAAGTCGGCGCGCTTGATGACGAAGCTGGCGTCGAAGCCGATGCGGGTGCCGCCCCAGGGATCCTTGCCCTGGCCGACCTTGACCACCTTGATGGTCATGCTCTTGGTCACGCCGTGCAGGGTCAGATCGCCCGTCACGTCCCAGGTGCCCTCGCCGGTCTTCGTGGCGGCGGTGCTCTTGAAGGTCAGCTTGGGGAACTGGGCCGCGTCGAAGAAGTCGGGGCTGCGCAGGTGCTGGTCGCGCTTGGCGTTGTTGGTGTCGACGCTGCCGGTCTCGATCTCGACCGAGACCGAGAGATCGGCGTCGTCCACGATGGTGCCGGTGATCTTGTTGAACCGGCCATGGGTGTTGCTCACCCCGAGATGCGAGACGTAGAAGACGGCGGCCGCGTGAGCCTCGTCGATCTTCCAGTTGGCGGCGAAGGCGGAGCCGCCGAGGGTGAGGGCGGCGGCGGCGAGCAGGCTCAGCAGGGACTTCATGGCCAGTGATCTCCAAGGGACGGGGGGGAGTGGGGTGCTCCCGGGTTGGTGGAGAGGAGCATAGTCGTTCTGCTGGCGTCGTGAATGGGATGACCTTCGCATTCACTGTTCCGCATTCCGCCATGAATCGAATGGATCGCCACCGAATCCGGCGCTCGGGCATCATGGCCGGGTCAACCGTGCCCGAGGAGCACCCCATGGCGACGACCCCCACCAAGGAGCTTGGCTCCTTCCCCAACCCCCGGCCGGGGCGGGAGTACGAGATCTTCTTCGAGTGTCCCGAGTTCACGTGCCTGTGTCCGATGACCGGGCAGCCCGACTTCGCCACGTTTCGCATCCGGTACGTGCCCGACGAGCGCTGCGTCGAGCTGAAGTCGCTGAAGCTGTACCTGTGGAGCTTCCGGGACGAGGGTCACTTCCACGAGGCTGTGACGAACCGCATCCTCGACGATCTGGTGGCGCTGCTGGCCCCCCGCCGCCTGGAGGTGGAGGGGGACTTCATGGTCCGGGGCGGCATCCGCACGGTCGTGACCGCCCGCCACGTCCAGGGCTGAGGCGCGGGGCGCTCCATCCCGGCCGCGCACCCTGGGCGGATGGGGTGGGTCAGCGATCCCTGTGGAGCGGCTGGCGCGAGCCTGCCACCCAGCTCCCGTCCCATCGACGGCACGCGCGGGCCATCTGCTGCGTCGTCAGAAGGCCCCGACAATCCGGCGTCGCCGGCAGTCGCAGGCAATGGTCGGCAGTGGCCGGCTCTCCGCGCCGGATTGCCTGCGGTCTTCCTCCTTCCCTCTGGCCCACTCGCACTCGCCGAGCGCTCGGTCCGCTCACTTCAACAGCCTGCCAGGAGCGCTGCTGGTGGGCGCTGCAGACGAGCGCTGATCCAGGCAGGCGCAGGCGGCCCGGCCACCCCCTTGCGCCGCATGCGTTCCCCGCCCGCGCTCGCTGCGAGAGGGTGGTCTGGCGTAACTGCTTGATTCTCCGATGAGAAGAGCATGGCGCCTCGTCAGGGAGCGGCGCTGTCGGGTGCGGGTGGGATCGGGCGCTGTGGCTGGCATCCCTGCAGAGAGCAGCGCTGCAGAAGAGCCCGCGGCGCTGCTGGCGAACATCGCCTGGCGCAACCACTTGATTTTTCAGTGATAAGAGCGCGGTTCCTCGTCAGGGGGCGGCGCTGTCGGGGGCGGCGCTGTCGGGGGCGGCGCTGTCGGGGGCAGCGCTGTCGGGGGCGGCGCTGTCGGGGGCGGCGCTGTCGGGGGCGGCGCTGTCGGGGGCGGCGCTGTCGGGGGCGGCGCTGTCGGGCTCGGGGGCCGCGCCGGCTCCGTCTTCGTCGCCGAGGGCCGGCAGGTGGTCGTAGGCCTTCAGCAGGGCCTTCCACTGGCCGTTCAGGTACACGAAGCCGTTGAGCCGCACGCCCAGCGTCTCGCCGGGCTTCTGCAGCCGGATGGTGTAGAGGGGCCGCTTCACCTTCATGGCGTCCAGATAGCGCTGGTCGCCCCGGGTCGTCCGGCCCGGCCAGGCGGGGCCGATGGCCTCCACCCAGACCTCCGTCCGCCCGTTCTCGACGGCCTCGCGCAGCAACACGGCGCCCGCCTCGGCCTTCAGACCGCCCAGCACCTGGTCGCGGTAGCCGGGCCAGGCCTGGGCCGCGAGCTCGGGGCCGAAGAGCTCGACGAGCTCGGGCTCGGTGAGGGCGTAGCGCGAGAGCGCCTCGACCGCGATGGCTGGATCCCGTGTCTCGACGAGGCGCTGGACGTCCGCCTGGAGGGCGTCGCGCAGGGCCTGGGGGCTGTCGGGCTTGAACGGGCCGTCCTCTTCGCTGGCAGCGGGCGCGGCGGAGCGCTCACAGGCCGTGAAGCAGGGCGGGACGAGGAGGAGGAGGGTGAGGAGGCGCCGCATGACGCGTCAGGATGACGCGGGCGGCGCCCGGGGGCAAGGGCCGGATCAGCGGCGGCGGCGGCGCAGGGCCAGACCGACGAGCACGAGGCCGAGCCAGGCGGCGCTGCCGGGCACGGTGCCGGGGGCCGCGGTGCAGTCGCCGAGCGAGGCGCCCGAGATCACGGTGGCGTCGGGCTCGGGGTCGCCGAGGCCGTCGAGGGGATCGGGATCCACGTCGTCGTTGAGGCCGTCACCGTCGGTGTCGGCCACGCGGGGATCCGTCTCGCCCAGGTCCGGCTCCCACTGGCCGTTGTGGTTGGCGTCCTCGACGCCGTCCTGCAGCCCGTCGCCGTCGGTGTCGGGGTTGCGGGGATCGGTCTCGCCGTCGTGGGGGTTGTCGAGGCTGCCCGGGTCGAGCCAGCTGCCGTCGCGGTTGGCGTCCTCGACGCCGTCGGGGATGCCGTCGCCGTCGGTGTCGGCCAGCGCCGGGTTGGTCTCGTCGGGGTCACGGACGCCGTCGCGGTTGCGGTCCTCGACGCCGTCACCCAGGCCGTCGCCGTCGGTGTCGGGGTTGCGGGGGTCGGACTCGTTCACGTCGATGACGCCGTTGTGGTTGGCGTCCTCGGCGCCGTCCAGGATGCCGTCATCGTCGAAGTCGGGGTCCCGGGGATCGGTCTCGCCGGGGTCGACCATGCCGTTGAAGTTGCGGTCCTCCTCGCCATCGCTGAGGCCGTCGCCGTCGGTGTCGGGGTTGTCCGGATCGGTGCCCGTGCGGACCTCGGTCAGGTCATCGATGCCGTCGCCGTCGCGGTCCTGGCGGATGTCGTCGCTGGGATCGTCGACGGGGTTGCGGCCGCCCTCGACCTCGCTGCCGTCGCTCTCACCACCGCCATCGGTGTCGGGGTTGTTCGGGTCGGTCTCGACGCCCTCGTCGAAGGCGCCGTCGCGGTTGGCATCTTCGGTGCCGTCGGGCAGGCCGTCGTTGTCGCTGTCGAAGTCCGTGGGATCAGTGGGGTTTTCGCCGTTGACCTCGATGCCGTCGGTCAGGCCGTCGGCGTCGGTGTCGGGGTTGAGGGGGTCGGTCTCGCCCTCGTCCTGCATCCCGTTCTGGTTGGCGTCCTCGGCGCCGTCGCTGAGGCCGTCGCCGTCGGTGTCGGCCACGTTGGGATCGGTCTCGCCGGGATCGACGGCGCCGTTGCCGTTGCGATCCTCCTGGCCGTCCAGCAGGCCGTCGCCGTCGGTGTCGGGGTTGGTGGGATCGGTCGGGTTGTCGCCGCGGACCTCGGGGCCGTCGTTGACGCCGTCATCGTCGGTGTCGGGGTCGTTGGGATCGGTCTCGCCGGGGTCGACCATGCCGTTGCCGTTGAGGTCCTCCTCGGCGTCCGGGAGGCCGTCGTTGTCGGTGTCGGTGGGATCGACCACGTCGTCGCCGGGGTTGTCGACGGGGTTGCGGCCGCCGCGGACCTCGCTGCCGTCGTTCTCGCCGCCGTCGTCGGTGTCCGCGTCGTTGGGGTTGGTCTCGACGCCCTGCTGGAACGCCCCGTCGCCGTTGGCGTCCTCCTGGCCATCCGTCAGGCCGTCACGGTCGCTGTCGGGGTTGCGGGGGTTGGTCGGGTTGGCCCCGTTGACCTCGGTGCCGTCGCTCAGGCCGTCGTCGTCGGTGTCGGGATCGGTGGGATCCGTCTCGTCGGCGTCGAGGCGGCCGTTGCCGTTGCGATCCTCGCGGCCATCGAGCAGGCCGTCGCCGTCGGAGTCGGGGTTGGTCGGATCCGTGGGACCCTCCACCTCGACGCGGTCGTTCAGGCCGTCGTTGTCGGTGTCGGGGTTGCGGGGATCCGTCTCGCCCGGGTCGACCACGCCGTTGTGGTTGGCGTCCTCGGCGCCGTCGTTGAGGCCGTCGCCGTCGGTGTCGGGGTCGAGGGGGTCGGTCTCGCCGTTGTCGAAGGCGCCGTTGTGGTTGGCGTCCTCGACGCCATCGAGGATGCCGTCGTCGTCGGAGTCGGGATCGTCGGGGTCGGTCTCGCCCGGATCGACCTGGCCGTTGCCGTTGGCGTCCTCGACGCTGTCGGGCAGGCCGTCGCCGTCCCGGTCGAACATCTCGTCCTCGGGGTCGACGATGATCGTGTTGAACTGCATGTCGTCGCAGGTCTCGCAGGTGGCGCGGTCGGCCACGGCCTGGGCCCCGAGGACCCAGGTGTCCATGATCAGCGGCATGTCGGCGTCGTTGACCTGGGGCTGCGTCCAGCGGCGGCGCTGCTGGATGGGCTCGATGATGGAGCCGACGCCGAGGGTGCTCAGGGTGTCGAGGACGTCCTGGCCCGCGACGGGGATCAGCTCGTCATCGGTGCGGATGGCGGTGTCGTCCCAGAACATGCGCACGGGCACCCGAGGGGCGTTGGCGGCGGCCTGCTCGTACATCACGAAGCCGGCCGCGTTGTCCTCGATGTCGTCCATCGGGAAGTGGGTCTCGGCCGTGGCGAGCTGGATCTGGAAGGGGTACTCGCCGGCCGGGACGACCTGGCCGTCGCGATCGGTGCCGTCCCAGCGGGCCTCGTTGATGCCCTGGACCGCGTCGCCGCGCAGGGCCTTGTCCCGCAGGGCGTCGAAGCGGCCGTTGCGGTCCGTGTCGATGATGATCTCGTAGGTGGCGTTGGTGTTGCTCTCGAAGCTGAAGACGCCGCTGTCCTGGATGGCATCGCCGTTGGGGCTGATGGAGCGGGTGCCGGCCTCGTCGTTGAACTGGATCTGCGAGATCCGGGGGGCCGGGGCCGGGGCCGGGGCCGGGTCGGGGTACGCCAGGTAGATGTTGTACCGCAGCCGGCGCGTGTTCACCGGGTTCTGGGCGTCGCCCTCGGTCGCGCAGCGGCGGCCGGCGCCGGGGTTGCCGAAGAGGCACCAGCTCTGGCGGGCGTGGTTCGTGATGCCCTGGGTGTTGGCCAGGAGACCGAACCGGAAGCCGCGCAACTGCTCGAAATCAATCACGAAAACGCGAGCGCCGTCGCCGACGTTGGCCACCGCGAAGAAGGTGGTGTCGGTGCCGTACTGGAAGCTGTGGGCGTTGATGCGCCAGAACTGGGTGTTGAGGCGGCCGGCCGGCGCAGGCTGGCCGTTGTCGAGGCGGACGTCCACCTCGAAGAAGCGCGTCGACCGGCCCGACTGGGTCAGGGTCTCGGGCTCACCGACGAAGTTGATCTTCCAGTTGCCCGTGACGGTGGCCGCCTGGGTGATCCAGTTGCGGTTCGCCTCGGGCTGGGCGGCGTTGCAGTAGCCCGAGTTGTTGGTCACCGCGACGGCGCGGGCGCAGATGCCGATGGGCTGGCCGCCGTTGTAGGCCGAGCCGTCCTGCACGCTGCGGCAGGTCAGGCCGCCCTGGCAGTCGGCGTCGCGGCCACAGACCGTGTCCTGGGGCGGAGAGATCAGGATCTCGGATCCGCGCCGGTTGGCCGGGACCGGGTTCGGCATGCCAGCGGCGATGTCGATCCGCACGGCGTTGCCGTTGACGGTGACGTTGGCCTCCTGGGTGCCGTTGTCGCTGGAGCAGACCCGGATGGTCTCGCCCTGGTTGGCGAAGACCTGGAGGATGCTGTTGCCCTCCAGGCCCTGGGTCAGGCCCAGCTGCCGGGTGCCCTCCGGGGCCGCCAACGCCATGCCCGGCAGCGCGACGAGCACGCCACCCAACAGAGTTTGCTTGAAGCTCACGGTAATCCTCTCCCCCGTTCCGGCGGGCCCGCACCCGCCAACGCCGTGCATTGTCACGGCGGTTGCGTTTGGATGCAAATCATCACTTTCCTTTCCAGCGCGGGGCGCAGCAGTCGCCTTCACCCTGGACGCTCACCGGGTTACGGTGGCGGCTCGACCGACCGGCCCACGAGGAAACCCGCCATGGCACGCACGCTGCCCCTTGCCGTCTTCGCCCTCTGCCTCGCCGCCTGCGGCAGCGGCTCCAAGGAAGATCCCGCCGACAAGTTCATGAAGGCCAGCTGCAAGTCCGATGACGCCTGCGCCGAGGGCTTCATCTGCGAGATGAAGGACGGCAACGGGACCTGTGTGAAGGGCGAGCGCGACAAGGCCGCCCTCGCCGCCAAGGCGAAGGCGGAGGAGGAGGAGCGCAAGGCGAAGGAGGCGGCGAAGCGCGAGACGAAGCCCGGCGAGGGTCGCCTCGAGGTGCGCATCTGCCCCCTCTTCAAGAACACGCCCGAAGCCATCGGCACGATCATCGCCAAGAACGTGGAGACCGGGAAGGAGACCTACATCCACATGGCCCGCGAGGTCCCCGACCTGAGCTGGCAGGACATCTTCACCTTCTGGTCGCTCCCCCTCGGCGCCTACGAGGTCACGGCCACCTACGGCATCCAGGTGAAGGGCCGCGCCGAGGTCGTGAAGCTGAAGTGCTACGACAAGGTGAAGAAGAGCGAGTGCAAGGACGAGGTGATCCGCCTCATGGAGGTCGTCCCGCCGGACCAGCTGCCGGCCCCCGAGAAGGACAAGGACGGCAACGTCATCAAGAAGCCCTGTGACTGGATCGTCGAGTAGCGATCAGGCACCCGGCTCGCCGAAGAGCGACTCGACGTCCACCGCGAGGGCGTCGCTCGTGGCCCGCCGGGCCGCGACCATGGCCTGCTCCAGGCGCTGGGAGGTCCCGCTCCCCGGCAGCTCGCCGGGGGTGTAGCCGTCCCGATCGCCGAGCTCGACCAGCCGCGCCAGGGTGA